>UQLW01000032.1 GCA_900542005.1 uncultured Eubacteriales bacterium | reverse complement strand
CGCTTTTGCTTATTCCTTTATTTCCCAGGGCATACGATCCCCCGGCTCCGCCAGGTGCTCCAGCAGCGGGCCAATCCCCTCGCCCGTCACAGAATCCACGAAAAAGATATCCTTGCAGCCGCAAAGCCGCAGCCAGCGCTCTGCCCGGTCGGGCCTGGCGTCGGGCCGCTCGATTTGGGTAACGATCCCGATCACCTCGCGGTTTACCATACCGATAATATTGGGCGGATAAAGGGAAAAGGGCTCGTTGGCCGCAAGCAGCAGCCCTACCACGTCAGCCTCGTAGCTGTATACGGCCAGCGCGCCGCCCAGGTGCTTTGTCTCGATGTATTCTCCCGGCGTATCGATCACCACGTCAAAATGGTTCACATACTGGGTTTTATGGTAGCAGATCTTCTCGCCCTTCAGGGCCTGGGTCAGGGTCGTCTTGCCGCAGCCGGTGCGTCCCATGAGGATCAGCTTCTTCATGGCTAGGTGCGGGTAATGGGGCACACGGTAAAGCCCAGCGTCTCCCTGGCATAGCCGACCAGGGCCTTCAGCGCCGACTCTACGGCAGAGATGGAGCCGGTCACGATGAGCGTGCCGCTGAAGCGGTCTACGAAGCCCAGCTCCACCTGGGCAGTCTTCATGGCGATATCCCCGGCAATAATCGCCGTTTCCGCCGGGCTCATGGTGACGATCCCGATGGCCGAGCGTCCATAATCCACCGCCGGGTCCAGGCCCAGCTTCTGATAGAGCACCGGGTCGGGATTGGCGATGATATGGGCCAGGGTGATCTGCTTGCCCGGTACGATCTCCTGGATAATCCGCATTTTCTCCTGGGTGGAGAGTTGGTCAAGAAAGCTCATTTATCCCCCAATCTGCACGGACAGGCCGGTTTTTGCCGCTACCGCCAGCAGCCGCTCCATCTCACCGTCCGGCGGCGGCATAATCTGCTTTAGGCTGTATTCGCGCCCCAGGCCCTCATACTTATCCTGCCCCAGCCGGTGATAGGGCAGCAGGTGCAGCTGTTTCACGCCGGGCAGCCCGGCGGCATAGGCGGCGATCGCCTCAATCTCTTCGGGCGTATCGTTGAAACCCGGCACCACCGGCACGCGGATGATGAGCTCCCGGGCCGCCCCGGCCAGCCGGCGGGCGTTCTCCAGGATCAGCCCGTTATCCCGGCCGGTAAAGCGCTGGTGCTTGGCGCCGTCCATGTGCTTGATATCCATCAGCACCAGATCCAGCCAGGGCAGCGCGGCCTCCAGATGCTCCCAGGGTACGGACGCGGTGGTCTCCACCGCCGTATGGATCCCCTCCTGCTTCCCCGCCTCCAGCAGCGCCCGGGCAAACTCCGGCTGAGCAAAGGCCTCCCCGCCGGAGAGGGTCAACCCACCCCCGGAGCGCCGGTAGTAGGGCCTGTCCTGCAGGACAATGTCCATGACCGCTCCCACCGAAATATCCTCGCCCACGGTTTTTACCCGTCCGGCCATGCGCATGGTTTCAATTGCGTAATTCTGCCCCTCCGGGTTGCAGCACCAGCGGCAGCGCAGCGGGCAGCCCTTCAGAAACACGATGGTCCGGATACCCGGCCCGTCGTGAATGGAAAACTTCTGTATGTCAAATATCCGGCCCTTGACAAGGCGCACATCCTGCTCCATGCCTGCGGCCGCCTATAGCTTGCCCTGCTCGGTGCGGCGGATAATATCGTCCTGCAGCGAACGGGACAGGGTCGTAAAGAGCGCGCTGTAGCCAGCCACGCGCACCACCAGGGATTTGTACTTCTCCGGGTGGGCCTGGGCGTCCAGCAGCGTCTCGCGGCTGACCACGTTGAACTGCATATGGCTGCCTTTCTGGTCGAAATAGCCGCGGATCAGGCTGACAAAGCTCTCCAGCCCCGAGCGCCCGGCCAAGGCCGACGGATGGAATTTCATATTGAACAGCGTACCGTTGGAGGCGATGCCGTGATCCAGCCGCGCCACCGAGTTGGCCGCGGCGGTTGGTCCATGGGTATCCTTGCCCGCCGAAGGCGAGACGCCGTCGGCCACCGGCGTATGGGCCAGCCTCCCGTCGGGCGTGGCGCCGGTCTGCGCGCCCAGAGGCACGTTGGCGCTGACCGGGTACAGCCCGGCCTGGAACTGGCCGCCCCGCGGGTTATGGTACCGCTCCAGCGGACGGGTATAGGTATAGGCCACGTCCCGGGCAAAGGCGTCCACCTCGGGGATGTCGTTGCCAAACTTGGGAACCTGGTCGATGAGCTCGCGGATCTCATGATAGCGGGCCTGGCGGCCGGCGTCTACGCCGCCGCTCTTTACCAGGCGCAGGATCTCGGTCACCTGCTCCTGGGTGACCGTCCCCTCCCGCTGGGCCAGCTGATGGGCGACGGCCGCGGTGATGGCCGCGGCGTCGCTGTCGGCCATGGGCTCGCCAAAGTTAGCGGCCAGCGCGTCGCGCAGCTCGGCCATGGTCACCTTCTTTTCGTCATACACCAGCGTCTTAACCGCATACAGCGCGTCGGCCATATTGGCCACGCCAAAGCCCTGAGGGCCGGTGAAATTGTAAACAGCCCCGCCCTCCTGCAGGCTCTTGCCCCGGCCGATGCAGTCCTCCACCATGGCGGATTCAAAGGGCAGGGGGCAACGCTCGGCGTGGGCGACGTCGATGGCGTTATCCGCGTTGACCAGCAGGCTGATCATATAGTTCATCTGGGCCTTATAGGCGCCATAGAAAGCCTCAAAGGTGGCCATCTTCGTCACGTCGCCGGTATGCAGGCCCACCTGCTCCCCCGCGTCCATCCCATCGGAAAAGACAAGCTCCAGGGGGCGGCACATGTTAAAGAAGGCGGCGTCGTGCCAGCCCTCGGTCTTGCCGGCCTTTTGGGGCTCTACGCAGCCGATGATGTTATACTCCCGGGCATCGGCCAGGGAAAGCCCCCGGCTCATCAGCGAAGGAATGATGACCTCGTCGTTATAATAGGCCGGCAGGCCCACGCCGGTGCGCGTCAGCTCCGCCGCCTTAAGCATGAACTCATGGGGCGTGCCGTTCCACACCCGCACCGAAAGGGAGGGCTGGGGCAGCATCACATGGCGCGTCGCCTCGATGCACATATAGGAAAGCTCGTTGGTCGCGTCGGTGCCGTCGGCATGCTGGCCGCCGGCGATGAGGTTCTGAAAAAGGCTATAACCGGCAAAGCCCTCGGCTGAAGCGGCGTCCCGCGCCTTGTTCAGGTCGTTCAGCTTCACCCAGATGCAGTCCATCAGCTCCTGGGCGAACTCGCGGGTTATCCTGCCCGCCTTCCTGTCCGCCTCATAATAAGGATACATATATTGGTCAAACCGTCCGGGAGAAATGGAATGGCCGCTGGATTCCATCTGCAGCAGCATCTGCACAAACCAGAAGCTCTGGCAGGCTTCATAGAAGCTGCGGGCGCCCTTGGCCGGCACCCGGCGGCAGTTTTCCGCGATGGCGATAAGCTCGCCCTTGCGGACCGGATCGCCGCAGCGGGCAGCCTCCTCTTCGGCCAGGCGGCTGTAGCGCTGGGCATAGCCGCAGACGGCCTGGCAGGAATCCATCACCGCCTGGAGGAAATGGGCGCGCCGGGCATAGTCGGCGTCGCCGGGAAGCACCGCCTCGCGGACCCGCTTTGCCTCCTCATAGATGCCCTCAAAGCCCACCGACAGCACCTTGCCATAGTCGACCGTCACATGCCCTACCCCGTTATAAAAGTAATTGCCCGGAGTGAACATGTTATGGTCAATGGCGCGCTTGGCCTCCGGCGCCATGTAGGCCGAGGCCAGCTCGCTGGTAGTCTGCCCCTGCCACCAGGGCAGCGTATCCCGCAGAATCCGCTTTGTCTCCTCCGACACATAGAAGGGGTCGGCTGTGCGCGTTTCAATGGTATCCAGCTCGCCCAGCAGCCACTCGTAGGAGAACTCCGGGAACACCTGGCAGCCCCGGGGTGCGCGCGTCGCGCTGCCCACGATCAGCTCGCCGGGCCGGATGGTGATGGGAATATGCGCCAGGATATGGCAGAAGGCCTGGGCCCGCCGCGCGACTACCGGCATTCCCTGTGTTTTCTGATAGGATTCGGTAATCAGCGCCGCGCGGTCCGCCTCCACCTCGGGCATCTTGGCGTACAGATCGTCGATGAGCTTTCCGATACGGGGGGATTTCTCAATAGGCTCAAAATGATACGTTCTCATCTCGGCTTCCTTTCGGATCGCGCCAACCGGTCCCCATAGATCGGGTTTTGGGTTGGTACTGCGCAAAAATCTCTACCCTCACTTTATCGCTCTAACCCTGGTTCGTCAAGGGAAACCGATAAGAAATAACAAAAATTCATCATATATAATCATATAATCGCAGAATTATGATTATTTAATCATATAAAAGAACCTGCGCGGCAGGGTTTTTATCCGCGCAGGTTTCTGTTTCTCGCCTTACGGGTACTGAACCGTATCCTGTTGCATGTTTTTCCCTTCCCGGACCGCCCGTATAATCGGATTCAGCCCCTCATAGTCCGTAAAATCCACCGGATCGCCGAAGGCCGCCAGCAGCGCTTGATCGTCGGGCCCGGGCGTCTTTTTGGCCGCCAGGGCCTTACGCATCAGGGCCATCATCAGCCGGTCGGCGCCGCTAAGCTTTTCATAATCAAAGCCGCCGCGCAGGTAAAAAAAGGGAACCGTTTTCGCCTCCTGCGCCGTCAGGTTGTGGCTCCGGATGGCGTCGATCTCTTCAGGCCGCCCCGGCGTAGCGCCCACGGCGAACAGAAAGTACCGCTTCCCAGCCTCGGCCTGCATACGCTTTCTGAAGCTTTTGAGCCCGTTGATCCCTCCGGCGTACAGCCCGCCGCCATAGATCACCCTATCATATTCCCGCCAGCTTCCTTCGTCCTTCCGGAATTCCCGCGCCTCACAGCCCAGCTCCCGGGCCAGCTGCCGCGCGTATTTTTCCGTATATCCCGTTTTTGAACGGTATAAAACCAATGGCTTCATCTCCGGCCCTCCGTATTATATATTCATCTCATCCCGGGGAACGGCCTCCGGCCGGAGGGGATTCCAGCAGGGCCGCTGCACCGGCGGGCAGCGGCAGCCTTGGGTTACCCGGCCCGGAAACTACCGGCGGGAAATCCGCCCTATTGCCGCGAGCATTTCAGGGTAATCCGGTCATGCCCCCTCCTGCATCCGAATGGTGTATATTGGGCGGCTACCTTCACCTTCAAGCCCGGCCCAAAGGGACGGTCTGCATAGAGCTTATGGAAGCAATAGGCCGGCAGCGCTTCCTTATAGCGCTTTTCTATCGGTTCCCTTCTTTCTGCTCCTCGCTCCATGATCTTCGCAAGAGCGGCGTTATCCCACCTTCTTTAGGATACGGTGATACTGGGGGTAGCCCTCAGGTGCGGCGGTTACCGCCTCAAGCCGTCCCTCGCGGATCCACCGCTCCAGGCGCAGTGCCAGCCACCCATCGCTGATCCCCAGCCGGTACTGACCAAGGATTGTGCCGATGAGCCGCGCCTCCTGGAAGCACTCCTCCTGTGCGTCGATCGCCCGCTCCAGCCAGCCATCGTAAAAGTCCTCCGATACGCTTTGCAACTTCCCGCGGACGTTCGCCCGCAGTGGCGCATTCTCCAACTGAAGCGCTCGCCATTTAGCTGCTCCGGCGGAAATCTGCTCCCGCGTAAGTTCAGTCCATGGCCCTGCCGTCCGCCATGCTTCGGCCGGCGCTCCGCTCCATCCTCCGCCCATCCCGTCCGGCAGCCATAGGGCAAGAACGCCCGAGAACACGCCCCACGCCCGGAGCTGCTCCATCAGCCAATAAAAGCCACACATTTCATCGGGCTGCCCGCTAAACCAAACGCGCGCCAGCCCGCCTGCATGCAGCCGTTCTCGAAGCCTTTTGTGCGCTTCAGAGGCGCTGGCATAAAGCTGACGGGCCGCTTCACCGGCTACGTCCTCAGGATAGGGGCTGAACAAGAGCTTAAGCGCTGCAAGGCGCCTTTCATCCGCGCCTTCTCCCCTGATATCCCCAAAGCTGAGCGCCAGATGAAACACCGCGGCCTCTCCCAGCGCCGAATCCTGCCCAGCCGCTTTGGCCGCTGCCAATCCCCCCGCCGCGCCATCGCTGAACAGGATTTCAGTCATATTCACGGTTTCCCCGCTCCCTCCTACCGCCGGCAGCGGCTATGGATTCTTCCGGGCCACGATCACATCGCGCTGGATGGACTGATCCACCCGGTGGGAGAAGTGGCTGTAGGCCTCGTCCTCCAGCACGGTGAACCCCGCCTCGCGCATGATTTGCGCCAGCGCCTGGCGGGACAGCACCTGGCAGTTCCAGGACAGAACCAAGGCGCCCCCGGTCTTAAGCACTGCCCGCCAGCCCGGAAGGCAGCGCGATACCAGCTCCTTCGGGTTACGGGTCAGGGCGTTCTGCTTCTGCCCGGTTACGTTGCCATGCTGAACGCCATAGGGCAGATCCCCCACCAGCACATGGAAGCTTTCCCTGCGGAAATAGGTATCTGCATGGGCCGAATCCCCCGCCACCAGCTCCAGGGTCAGGGCCGAGTCCCCCTTAAAGGCCTCCTTATCCGCGGCATAGCGGAAGCTGTACCGCGTAGCGGTGAAGGATTTATGGGGGCCGCTGACCCGTTCCTTATGGAAGGTATGCTTCATTCTGGCCCGCTCCAGATACTGCTTAAAGAAGTGGTAAGCCTCCGCCACCACGCTATCCCCGATCTCCACGCCGTAGGCGTCATAGCCGCAGCTGGCCGCCTCGAACAGGGTGGTGCCTTTGCCCGCCACCGGATCCAGCAAGCGGATCCGCTCATTTCGCGGCAGGTCTGCCGCAGATACCGCCAGGTTCACCATGGTGCGGGTGAACAGCTCGTTTGTCTTACCGGTATACTTCAGCATGCTGCTGATGCCTGCGTCCAGCGCCCGGAAATCCGGCGCTGCCATTGGCCGAAGAAGCCCGTCGCCTGTCCGCTCAAAAAGCGCATACAAAAAGGACAGATGAAAAAGGTCCTGGATCGCCCGCCCCTCCAGCGGCTCCGGGCAGGCAAAGGTGATATAATCCACGCCGCCTATGCGGGCAAGCTGCGCCTCTTCCAGCGTCAGGCCCGCCCGCTGGCAAAGGGCGGCCAGCTCATACAGGCAAAACCGCTTGGATTCTTCGTAATACACCCGGTTATGGCCCGGGTGGTAGAGTATGGCATATTGGTGCATCGCGTCCATCATCCTATAAAGCTGTTTTTTTCATGCTTTTAATCAGGGCGCCCCGGTCGTCCCGCCCTTGTGCAGCCGATTGCATATGCAGATAGCTGATCCCCAGGGGCGCGTCGCAGGCCAGGGGATGGCTCTCCTCCGGCCCGCCGTTGACCGATACCCAGGCCCTTTGGCTGTCAAGGTCCCAACCCACATCTACGTCGCTCCACTGGCCATCGGGCAGGCTATCCGCCGTCAAGACACAGGTAAAGGGCGCATCGCAGGCAATCTGCCCGTCGATGGGGTTCAGCCAGCGGTCGGCCAGCGAAAGGCGCAGCCCCTCGCCCTCGATCCTCAGCCGCACCGACACCAGACCGCGGCGGGAGGCCGGGAAATTCCAAACCGCGCCCTGCAGGGGGCTGAACAGCCGCGGATCGTCAATCCGGCTGATGAGCAGCGCCTCCTCAAAATTGCCGTCCGGATCGGGAACCATCAGGGCGCCGTGGGTGCGGTTCCAGGCGCAGTGGCCAGAAAAGCCCCGGAAATTCCCCGATACGCTTTTGACATAGGTCTGGGTGCTCAGATTGCCCAGCCCGGTTCGGAAGTCCTCGCTGCGCGCGGTCTCATAGAGCCATCCCGGATCCAGGATGACCATCCTGCGGCAGGCAGGATGCTGCCCATAGGACAGCAGCACCTTCCCGAAGGGCAGTTCCACCGCTTCAAATTGGTGTACGCTTTTATCCCGGGTGTCGTCATTGGCGCCCCGCGTGCGGAAGTCCGATTCATTGCGCAGCCCGTTCAGGGCCACCTCCCGCAGCCCGATCCAGGTTTTCCCGTCGTCCTCGGATATGGCGGCGTGATTGGCGTCCCGGTTGGTAAAGACATCCTCCCACAGGCCTTGGATCTCCCCCTCGTCCAAGGGCGGCCATTGGGTTCGATGGTCAAGCTCCGGCAGCGGCTGGGTATTGCACCAGAAAAGCATCAGCCGGCCGTCGGAAAGCCGTTCCAGCGTCGGCATGGTCAGCGTGCCATGGAAGGGCGAGGGCGCCGGATCCGACCAGGTTTCCCCGCCGTCCTCGGAAAAGTATTGATAATGGTAGTCCTGCGAGGTGCGGGCCAGCATCATCAGCCGGCCGTCAGAAAGCTCCGCCACGGTGGGTTCGCAGGAATCGTTCTGCCAGCGCAATCCCTTATGGGGCCCGGATATCCGGTGCCGGGGCGCAGGCTTCACCCGTACGCTGCGCCAGCTTTCCCCATCGTCGTCCGAATACATGACGATCGGCTGCTCATGGCCCCCGGCCTCATAGACCTGCCCGGTCACTATCCAGCGGCGGCGATGCCTGAGCGGCACGCTTTGACGGATGCTCATCACCGGCTCGCCGGTCACCCGATACCAGGAAACCGCCTCGCTGTCGGGATGATCGGCGATCTGCGCATAGACGCCTTGCCTGCCCTGCGCTTCCGGCATATCGGGATGGATCACGGCAACGTTCAGATACCGCCCGGACCAGGGGCTGCGGACGGCCCGCCCCAGCGGGCTACCCTCGCGGATCCAATGCTTCTTCCAGCTTAGGCCCGCGTCCTGCGAAGCCAGATAGACCCGGCGCCAGCCGCCTGCATAGCGCTCGCGTCCATAGCTGCGGATCTCGCCGTCCGGCGTCACGCATAGGTTGCTCCAGGTATCCATTGGCGGCACTGCTACCTCCCTGGGCGCCCAGAATTCCTTCAGCAGCGCCTGATCCGTTTCATCCAGCCGGGCCGCCATCGCCTCTATCATACCAAAATACATGGGTCGCTCCCCCTTTCGGCCTCCATTATACCAGAAAGCGTTCCCGCTGGGAACGGCCTTTAGGCCCGGCCCAGGCAGCCAAAGATCCGCATCTTTTCCAGCGTAGCCAGGCGCACGGCCTCCACCATCGCCTGCATCCTGTCCGTCATGCCCATACCCGGCCGGTAGCCCTCAGCCGCCGCCTTCTCGCAGGCGCAGTTGATATCGGTAAAGATGTTGATCTTCGTCACGCCCTCTGCCACCGCCCGCTTGAAATCGGGCTCGCTCAGGCCCGAGCCGCCATGCATGACCAACGGCGTGGGCGTGATGCGGGCAATCTGCGCCAGACGGTCAAAATCCAGCCGCGGCTGGCGCTTATAGGCTCCATGGGCGGTGCCAAAGGCCACGGCCAGCGCGTCCACGCCGGTCGCTTCGGCAAAGCGTGCCGCCTCCTCCGGCTGGGTGAAGCAGTCCTCCCCGGCATCCTGCAGCTGCGCGTCGCCCACATGGCCCAGCTCAGCCTCCACTGAAACCCCCTGGCCATGGGCCCGCTCCGTCATCGCCCGCACGGCCTGGATATTCTCCTCCACCGGCAGCGTGGATGCGTCAAACATGACCGAGGAAAAGCCCAGCTCCATGGCTTTTATCGTGTTTTCCACGGTAAGCCCGTGATCAAAATGGACGGCTACCGGCACCGTGGCGCGCCGCGCCATGGGCAGCAGAAGACCGGCCAGCACCTCCAGCGGCGCATAGGGCAGCAGGATCTCAGCCGTTCCAATGATGACCGGGGCCCGCGCTTCCTCGGCCGCGGCCAGCACGCCCATGGCCATCTCCAGATTGACCGTATTGAACAGGCCGACGGCATATTGCGCCCGCCGCGCCTGGGGCAGCAGCTCTCTTAGCGTAACCAGCATCGCAATCCTCCCCCTATCCTTCGACTACCGGCATCCGCTCGATGCGCGGGTCGGTGAAAATGTCGTATTCATCATAGCTCGTGGTGCTGAATTCCGATACCACCGCGCCTTCCTCCCCGCCCTGGAACCAGTGGCGGGTATCCGGCTGTATGGTATACTGCTGGCCCGGCTCCAGGATGACCTCATGCCACACGGTGACATAGGCCTCGCTGCCGGCGGGAGGCTGGCAGGCCGGGGCTGCGGCAGGCTCGCCCTCCACATAAAGGTAGACCTTTCCCCAGCGGCAGCGGAAGGTCTCCTCCTTGCCCGCATATCTCCGCTCCGGCATCGGCGCATGCCGGTGCTCCGGGCAGGTCTGCCCGGGAAAAAGCACCATCTCCTTGGCGCAGCAGCGCTTTGTATTCACATAGGTCACAAGCTCCAGCCCAACCCGCTCCAGATCATCCAGGCCGAAATCGGCCACCTCCACAGAGGCCTTTTCGGCCTCCGTCAACACGATCCCCGCTCCTGCATAATATGCCAGGGCCCGCGCCCGGGCCGCCTCATAGGTCTCCCGCTTCATCCTTCCAGCTCCCCTCCGCCCGCAGGCGCTTGTTCCATAAACCTGCGGATCTCCTCCACCGGCCGGATCCCGGCCGATGCGCCGATCCGCGTCACACAGTGGGCCGCCACGGCGTTGGCAAAGGCCCCGCATTCTTCCATACCCCAGCCCTGAGCCAGGCCGCAGAGGTATCCGGCGCAGAAGGCGTCCCCCGCGCCGGTCGTATCCACCGCCTTCACCCGATTATAGGCCGCTATCCGGTAGCTGCGCCCACCGGCCTCCCGGAAAAAGGCGCCCTTCTCCCCCAGCTTGATGACGACGCTTTTCGCCCCCAGCCCGATAAAGAATTCCGCCATCTCAGCGGGATCCTCCAGGCCGGAAAGCCGGCTGGCCTCGCCGTAGCTGGGCATGAATACATCCAGATAAGGCAGCGACGGCGCAACTTTCGGCAGCCAGATTCCCTCGAAATCCCAAGCCGTATCCATAACCGTATATTTACCCGCCGCACGGGCCGCCCGCAGCAGGCCGGCGCAGGGCCCGCCGTCAAAGGCCGTCAGCAGCATGGCCCCCGCAATGAACACGATATCCGCCCGTTCCAGCTGCGCGCTGCCCACGTCCTCCGCGGTCATGGCGGAGGTTGATCCGGGGTTATAGAGGAAACGCCGCTCGCCCTGGGAATCCACACAGACAACGGAGCTGGTGGTCTCCACCCCCTTCTTCATCACCAGGCCGGAGACGTCCACGCCTGCGGCCCGGGCCGTATCCTCCACAAAGCGCCCGAAGCTGTCGTCTCCCACCACGGCGCACAGCGTGGCGGGCATGCCCAGCTTGGCCAGGTCGATGGCTGCGTTGGCAGCGCAGCCGCCCACATGCACCTGTGTGCTTCCGACCGCGGCAAGCTGGCCCGGCTCCGGCAGCGCGTCCACCGGGGAGACGATTACGTCGGTGGTCACGCATCCGGCGCATAGAATGCTTTTCATGTTCCGCTCCTTTCGCCGCCCCATCGGCAGCTATGTTTTGAAGACCGCCGCTATGCTTTAGTATACCGCAAAATCATTTTTTGTAAATCAGATATACTAATCTTTTTTTCTGTGCTATACTCAAGGCATCCAGACAGGAGGGAGCCTATGAAGCACAAGGGGATCAACCCGGAAAAGGTTAAGCAGACCAACCGGCTGGTGGTGCTGCGCCAGCTGTGTACCCATGCGGGCATCTCCCGCGCTGAAATCACCCGCCGCGTCGGCCTCAACAAGATGACGGTCACCAATATCGTGGGCGAGCTGCTGGAGCGGGGTCTGGCACGGGAGCAGGCGCAGCCCCATGACCGGCGCTCCGGCCGGCCCCCCATGGGCCTTTTCCTGACCGACCAGACGCCGCTTTTCATGGGATTCTGGCTATCCCGCGACTTTTGCCACGGGGCGCTGCTGGACATGAATCTCTCCCTGCTGGCCGATGAACGGATTCCGCTGGGCCCCGCCGAGACGCCCTCGGGCCTGATCGGGCGGCTTACCGGGCTGGGCAGGGATCTGCTCGCCGCCTCTCCCCGCCCGGTGATCGCCCTGGGCGTCTCCGCCATCGGGCCCCTGGACGCAGAGCGCGGGCTTCTGCTCGACCCGCCTAATTTCTTCGGCCTCGGGCACGTCCCGCTGGGGCCGGAGCTGGCCAGCCGTCTGGGGCTCCCTGTCTTCCTGCAAAACGATATGAACGCCTCGGCGCTGGCGGAAAAATATTTTGGCCTGGGCATGGACGCCGCGCATTTCGCCTATGTCGGACTTACCAACGGCATTGGCGCCGGGCTGGTCGTGAACCATGGCCTCTATGAGGGGACAGGCGGCTTTGCCGGGGAAATCGGCCATGTGGTGATCGACCGGCAGGGCATGCGCTGCCACTGCGGCAACCGCGGCTGCCTGGAAACCCTATGCAGCGTTCCCGCCATCCTGGCGCAGTTTGAACGGCGCTTCAGCCAGCCCTTTTCAAGCCTGCGCCAGGCGGTGGATTTCAGCGCCAACCATCCAGAAGGGTATCGCATCCTCCGGGAGGCCTGCCAGGCGCTGGCGCTGGGGCTTGCCAGCCTCTGCAACATCATGGATCCGGAGCTATTGATCCTGGGCCACGAAGGCGCCGGCCTGCCGGAGGGGCTGCTGGAGGAAATAGCCGGGATGGTCAACCGCAGCGTCCTGGGCCGGCGCAGTCCGCCCATTATGCTGCGCCGTTCCAGCTTCGGCTCCCTGGCCCCCCTCTATGGCGCGGGCATGATCCCGCTGCGGCGGCTGCTGGAGGGCGGCCTGGATTATCAACGTTTTTTCCCGGAATAGCTGCCGGGATGGAATACCCTAGGGTAAAAAGGAGGATTCCCATGGAGCGACAAATCACTTGGGCGGATCAATACGAGGCCCTTCGGCGCGATCTGGGCGCCGGTCCCTGGGCCGAGCGCATTCTGGCGGAGCTGGGGTTTGCTGCGGAGCTGTCCCGGGCGGAGGGCGGCCGGTATGACGGCAGCATTGCCGAGGCCATAGCCGGCCTGGACGCAAATGCCCGGGCAGAGGGCACGATTACCCGGGCGATGGCCCTGGATACGGAACAGCGGCTGGCCGGGCTTGCGCCCGCTGCCAAGGCCTATCGGGTCATCTGCGTTGCCCACGCCCATATCGATATGAATTGGATGTGGGGCTTCCAGGAAACGGCCTCGGTTACGGTGGATACCTTCCGGACCATCCTAAAGTTGATGGAGGAATATCCGGATTTTACCTTCTCCCAGTCTCAGGCCTCGGTCTATGCCATCATCGAGCAATTCGCACCGGCCCTCTTGGAGCCCATCCGCGCGCGTATCCGGGAAGGGCGTTGGGAGGTTACCGCCTCCACCTGGGTGGAAAACGACAAGAACATGGCCTCCGGCGAGGCGATGGCCCGGCATCTTCTCTATACCAAACGATACCTGGCCCGCCTGCTGGAGATCGACGCCGGCTCGCTCACGCTGGACTTTGAGCCCGATACCTTTGGCCACCCGGCCTTTCTGCCTGAAGCGCTGGTCAACGGTGGCGTCCGGTATTACTATCACTGCCGGGGCTATGACGGGGAAAACCTGTACCGCTGGCAGGCGCCCTCCGGCGCGTCGGTCCTCGTATACCGCGAGCCGGAATGGTATAACGGCGCCATCGAGCCCTATATGCTGACCAATCTTCCCTCGCTCTGCCATCGGTATGGGATCAAGGTAGGCCTGAAGGTCTATGGCGTGGGCGATCACGGCGGCGGCCCCACCCGCCGGGACCTTGACCGTCTGCTCGACATGCAGTCCTGGCCGCTGATGCCCACCCTTACCTTCGGCTCACTGAAGGGCTTCTTCCAGGCGCTGGAGCCTCATGCCGGCCGGTTCCCGCTGGTAAAGGGCGAGCTTAACTATGTCTTTACCGGCTGCTATACCGCCCAATCCAGGATCAAGCAGGCCAACCGCGTGGCCGAGGACCGCCTCTACGATGCAGAGGCGCTGGAGGCCTCCGCCGCCGCAATGCTGCCGGATTTTGCTGCCATGGGTCCCCTGGAGCCGGCCTGGCGCAGGCTGCTCTTTAACCAGTTCCACGACATTCTGCCCGGCTCCGGCGTGCCCGAGACACGGGAATACGCCCTGGGCGAATTCCAGAAGCTGCTGGCCGCCGGTCAGATCAACGCCAACCATGCCATGGGCAGTCTCTGCTCCGCCATCGATACCTCCGGACTGAAGGCGGCCGGCGGCGACGGGCTTTCGTTGGGCGCCGGCGTGGGCTTCGGCCTGGATGGGGCTGCCGGTTTTGGTCTGCCTCAAAGCGAACGCGGCGAGGGTCTTGTCCGGGCTTATACCTTCTTCAACACCACCCAGTATGCCCGCTGCGAGACGGCCGAGCTGACCCTTTGGGATTGGCAGGGCGATCCGGAGCGCCTGTGCGTGGAGGATATGGACGGCAGGCCTGTCGCCCATCAGCTGCTGGGCGAAGGCGCCCACTATTGGGGCCACCGCTACCTGCGCCTGGCCGTCCAGGTGCAGGTTCCTGCCCTGGGGTATGCAACCTATGCCGTGCGTCAGGCCTCCATCCCCCATATCATGCGCGCGGTAGACGGCAACCCCCGCTGCGACCGGATAGGCGACGGCCCCATTATTCTGGATAACGGGCGCATACGGGCTGTATTGGATTCCCAAACCATGGCCCTGCTTTCGCTCTCCGACTGCGCCAGCGGCGCCGAGCTTCTGGATCCCGCCTCGCCTGCCGGGGTTTTCCAGCTGATAAAGGAGAATCCTTTCTATGGCATGACAGCCTGGCGCGTCGGGCCCTACAGCCAGGTGACCAATCTCAACGAGACCGCAGAGGTACGGATCCAGCCGCCGGAATATGGCCCGCTGCGCCAGCGGGTGCAGTATACCCTCGCCTTTGGCCAGAGCACGCTGAAAGCCTCGGTCTGCCTGGATCAGGACAGCGACCGGCTGGAATATGCCGTAGAGGTGGATTGGCATGAGCATGGCAGCGCAGCGGCCGGCATCCCGCAGCTTGGCTTCGCTGTGCCGGCTGCTGCGTCCTCCGGCCTTTTCCGGTATGCCGTACCCTTTGGCTATCTCGACCGTCCCGCGCTGGAGCAGGATGTGCCCGCCCTGGGCCTGGCCTGCGCGCTGTCTCCCGAAAAGCCCGCGCTGGCGCTGCTGGCTGATTGCAAATATGGCTTCCGCGGGACCTCCCGCGGGCTATATGTCAATCTCATGCGGGGCAGCTATGACCCGGATCCCTATCCCGAGGACGGCGTACATCACCTGCGGCTGGGGCTGGCGCTTTGTCCTGACGCTTCCCCAGAGGCCCTTGGCGCGCTGGCCGACAGCTTCCAGCATCCGCTCTATTTTGCCTCCACCGGCTTGCATTCCGGTATGCTGCCGCCCGCCGGCAGCCTCTGCCAAATGCCCCGGGAGCTTCGCCTGGCCGCCCTCAAGCCCGCAGAGGAAAGCGGCATGGTACTGCGGCTCTACAACCCCAAGGCCACGGAATTCCAGGGCCGCATCACCTTCTCAAGGCCCATCGCCTCGGCCTGGACGACCGATTTCACCGAGCGGCATGACCAGCCACTCCCCCTGGAGAAGGATGGCGTCGCGCTCTGCGTCCCGCCCTTTTCGGTCGTCACCCTGCGCCTTCTTCCGGCGTAGCCTTTGAATCCCTCCAGCCGGCCCCAGGGCCGGCTTTTTTGCGCCGTCTCCCTCGCATGGCCAGCTCTCCATATGGTATAATAAAGAAAAAAGGAGGCGCCATCATGGCATCTATTTTGGATGGGGCAAAGCAATTTCACCTTCAGGTATCCGCTGAGGAAATCGGCCGCTATGTTATCCTGCCCGGCGACCCCGGCCGGGTTCCCCTGATCGCGCGGCGGTTGGAGAACCCTCAGCCCATCGCCGCCAACCGGGAATATACCACCTATACCGGCATGCTCGCCGGCGAGAAGGTATCCGTGGTTTCTACCGGCATTGGCGGCCCCTCGGCGGCTATCGCTGTGGAGGAGCTGGTGCGCTGCGGCGCCCATACCTTCATTCGCGTGGGCACCTGCGGGGGCATGGATACCCGCGTCACCGGCGGCGACCTGGTCATCGCCCAGGCTGCTGTCCGGGCAGAAGGGACCAGCCGGGAATATCTGCCCGATGGGTATCCGGCCGCCGCTTCCTTCGACGTAGTAACAGCCCTGGCGCAGGCGGCGCAGCCGCTCTCCTCCCCGCAGCCCGGCCTGGGCTTCCATGTGGGCGTCGTGCAGAGCAAGGATTCCTTTTACGGCGAAACGAACCCTGAAACCATGCCCGTCGCATCCCGTCTTGAGCAGGCCTGGGCGGCCTACCTGGCCTGCGGCTGCCTGGCCTCGGAGATGGAGGCCGCGGCCATTTTCAGCGTGGCCCTCTGCCGTGGGGTCCGGGCGGGCGCTGTGCTGACCGCCCTGTGGAATGTGGAACGCTCCAAGGCCGGGCTGCCGGATCAGCTTTGCCAAAGCAGCGACCGCGCCATTGCCTGCGCAGTTGACGCAATCAGCCTTTTGATCGCCAAGGACCGGCTGGCCGCGCGGCCATTGGGCGAAAATCCCATCTCAAATATGACATGACGCGGTACAATTTCCTGATGTATGCTTAAAAAAACACGGGGAGGGAAATGGAATGGAGTACGTTCGGATTATCGAGATTCCCGATGGGAAGATGGTATCCTCCGGCGTCGGAATGTTCGGCGACGCCAACTTTGACCGCTTTAATGCCTGGATGTCCGCCCAGCCGCCCACGGTATTCCCCAGCGATTACCTCTTCTGGGACGGGGAATGGGGAAAATCCGGCGGTTTTCATTGGCTTTACCGGTATGAGGAGGGCATGGAGGTTCCCGAAGGCTTTCAGGTGGTCGACTTTCATGGCGGGCTGTATGCGCTGATTACCGGAGTCGACGGCGAGGGGAACGATGACGGCCGCGCCGCTGCTGATGCTTTTATCCGCAGCCATGGCTTTGAATATGATCCCGGCCGGCCTGAACTGGGCAACGTGATTACGCCGCCCGCGGCCTATGCTGTGCTGGGGTATCATCAGATGGATTACTATCTGCCCATCCGCCCCTGCCCGCAGGAGGGGTAACGCCCCCTTGCCTGGGGAGGCAGGTCAGCTTCTCCTGAAAGGGAATTCCTGACGCGGCACGCTCCGCGTCAGGAATTTTTTCTGCAGCGGGCTATTGCAAGATCGGCCCGCCGCACGTATCATCATACTAGGGCCTGCATTCCGGTACGCCGGAATGCAGGGCCCGACAGATTCATGAGGGTGGTCGGTACCATGGATGAAAGAATGATCCGCCGGAGGCTGAAGCTGGCCATTGTCTTTGTCGTCGCCATAGGGATTGGCCTGCTGCTTGTCTGCGGTATATTGGCCGTCTATCTGCGCAATACCATCCGCCAGGCGGCGGATCAGCAGATGCAGGCCGAAACCGAAGAATACATCAGCCGTATCAACAAACAAATCGATGCGGATTTTCAAATTCTTGAGACGCTGGCCATCTTTATCGGCCAGCACAGCAGCTACACCTCTGAAGCCTTCGGCAAAACCCTGGATGAGGCCAACGGCCGCAATGACTTTGTATCCATGCTCTATTTTCCTGCCGGTGGAGACGGTATCGCTTCGACCATAGGACAGGCGCTAAGGACGGACGTTCCCCTGCAAAGCCTCCACATCGATGCACAGGAAACGATCCAACGGGCGCTATCGGGCGAAGCCTCGGTTTCCAGGCTGTATGAAAGCGAATACAGCGATGAACGGGTCTTTCTTTACAGCGTTCCCGTCTATAGCGGCGGATCTGTGACAGGGGCGCTGGCTGCTATCGATCAGGTGGAGATCTTCTCCGATATCCTGACCGGCAATGCCGTTATGGGCGGCAGCGGATATATCCATATGCTGGGTACCGAGGGCAGATATCTGATACGCTCCAGCCGTTCCGTGGTGCAGGAGCCCATGGAGACGATCTTCGACGGGCCCTTTTTTTCGCCTGAGGAGGTACAGGATATTCAGGCGGCTATGTCCCGCCAGGAAAGCGTTTTTTCCTTCTTCCAGTATCAGGGGCATACATACCAATGCCTGCTGGAGCCGGTGGGGATCAATGGCTGGTATTTGATATGCGTCAACACCATGCAAAACAGCATCCGCGCCGCCTATCAAATTATGCGCGTTATGGGCATCGCCTTTGCCGGGATCCTGTCGCTCATCGTTTTTCTTCTGGTATATGGTTATTACGCCATACGAAGAAACAACCGCGAGCTCATCTATCTGGCCTACCACGACCGGCTGACCGGCGCCGATAACCGCGCCCGCTTTGCGCAGCGTATCACGGCGTGCCTGCAGCAGCGTCAGGCCTTCAGCCTTGTAGCGCTCAATGTGCGGAATTTCAAGTTTCTGAACGAAATCTTCGGCAAGGAATATGCCGACCGGCTGCTATGCTACATCAAGGCCAGTCTGGAACAGCATATGAACCCGGCTGAGTTTTTCTGCAGGGATTCGGCGGACCTGTTTTATCTTTGCCTGAAGCAGACCAACCGCGACGAGCTCCGCGCAAGGCTGGAGTCGCTTATGGAGGAGATTGTCCAGATCACCGAAAGAAGCCATAGCGACTATCGCCTGCGCCTATACTGCGGGATCGTCATAGCAGATCAGCCGGGGAAAGGCAGCGTGACGCAGCAGATAACCGACCTGATGGCCCATGCGCTTTTTGCGCTGGCCAGCGCCCGAGGGTCCTATCATAATAGCCTGTGGTTTTACGATGCCCAGCTGCATGAGCAGGAAAAGCTCGAGAATTATATAGAAAGTCATATGCAGCAGGCGCTGGAGAAGGGCGGCTTTAAGCTCTACCTGCAGCCTAAGTTCGACCTGAAAACCCAATCGCTAGGCGGCGCGGAGGCCTTGGTCCGGTGGGCCGCCGATGATGGGCGCGTCATCTATCCTGACCAGTTTATTCCGCTCTTTGAGCACAATGGCTTCTGCGCCCGGCTGGATCTGTACATGGTGGATTGCGTTTGCCGGCAGCTGCGGCAGTGGATCGATATGGGACTAAAGCCCGTCGGGGTTTCGGTCAATCAATCGAAGCTGCTGTTTTATGAAAGCGATTATATCGAAAACCTGACCCGGCTCGTGGATCAGTACGCCATCCCGGCCAAGCTGATTACCCTGGAGATTCTGGAGGGCCTGGCACTGGAAAACGTGGAGGAGCTGAACGCCAAGATCGAACGGCTCCAGGCCTCGGGCTTCCGCGTATCCATGGATGATTTCGGCAGCGGCTATTCTTCGCTGAATACGCTGGGGCGGCTGAGCATCAACGAGGTCAAGCTGGATCGCGGTTTTCTCCTGGAGATTGCCGGAAAGCCCGGCGGACGCACGCAGCTGGTGATGTCCCAGGTCGTAGAGCTTGCCCGGCGCCTGGGGATGGATACCGTCGTGGAGGGCGTCGAAACACAGGCCGATGAAGCGCTTGTCCAGGCGATGGGCTGTGATTATGGACAGGGCTATTATTACAGCCGTCCTCTTCCCGCGGCAGATTTTACTACAAAATTCATGACCCTTCCCTCCTTGCCTTCATCGTAAAATAGGGCCGTTGCTCGCCTTGCCTCGAATATTATCGAATTATGTCTAATAATCTTGCATTTTTCCATTATTTACCGCTTTTTGTGTATGATAGGATCAAGAAAAAGAGGTAAGGCGGTGGAATAATGTTGCAGGAGGAAATTTCGGCTTTCCTTTTGACCCAAGGCTTCTCACCCCAATATGAAGGCTTTCGCAATCTCAATCAAACGCTGCAATACACCCTGGAAAATCCCGATCAGATTCATTCTGTCATGGCGATCTATGCGGCAGTTGCCAAGGCGGTAGGCACAACGCCGGAATGCGTTGAGCACAATATCCGGTATCTGATTGAATCCTGGCATATCGCTTCCGGCAACCCAAACCGGCCCAAGCCCCAGAACAAAACGGTCATCAGCCTGCTGACGCTCCATCTGATGATGGGGCATAAGGACAAAATCAGTTTTTGAAGGGATCGGATATGGGGTTTGAGGATAGGACGCACAGAAAAAGGCTCTCCAGCATGGAGAGCCTTTCAAATTGATGGGATTATTTCTTCGCTGCAGCCCAGGCCTTCTGTACCGCATCCTGGTGGTCCTGCGTATAGGCGGCATTGCCGTTGTGGGTCTTGCTGCCCAGGAAGTGCATGCACACATGCCCGTCGAAGTTGTTGTCCTTAATATTGGATACGTCATGGGGCATGCTGTGGATAGAAGCCGCAATCGTATTACCGTCGAAGCTGATCCAAACCGGCCGGGGCGTCCAGGTGAACTTGCCGCCGTTAATGGCCTTGATGGTCGCCGTATCCTCCGCCGTCAGGGGTTCCACGTCGCAGTGGTTTCCGCTGGCCAGCTGGCGTACCTTGTAGCTTTTGCCGGAATTGACGTCATACACCGTGATGATCTCCCGGCTGGAAATCATCTTCTTGACCTTGGACCACTCCAGCAGCTGAACGCCGTTAGCCGCGGGCTTGGCGTCGGTCTGCGCGCTGCTGGAGGAGCTGCTGTCGCTGCTGGAGGCATAAAGCTTACCCAGCGTAGCCGATCCGGCAATTCCGTCGGCCTTCAGGCCGTTCTTGATCTGGAAAGCTTTGACCGCTGCCAGAGTTCCCTGGCCAAACTCACCATCGCAGGCCTTCTTATAGAAGCCCTTATCCTTCAGCGCCTGCTGCAGCTTCTTAACCGCAGCCCCGCTGGAGCCCACCTTCAGCACGCTGCTGGAGGCGGCCTGTGCCTTGGAAAGCTCCGAGAGCTTATTCATCGTCACCGGACCCGCTATACCATCTACGGTCAGGCCATATTGATCCTGCAGCTTCTTGACCGCCTTTTCTGTCTGGGCGCCGAACTTTCCGTCCACCGACCCAGAAAGGAAACCTGCCGATTTCAACAGCCGCTGCAGCTCGCGTACCGCGTCGCCCGTGCTGCCCTCCCGCAGGCTGCTGTAGGAGGAGGCGCTGTTCACACTGCCCGCCACGGCCTGCAGCTTCGCCAGGGTCTTGGCGCCTGCCTTGCCGTCCACGGTCAGCCCCTTGGCCTTCTGGAAGGCCTTTACAGCGGCCGCCGTCTGGTCGCCAAAGTAGCCGGTAACGTCCGCCTTGAAATATCCCAGCTCCTTCAGCGCCTGCTGCAGGTGGGTTACGTCGTCGCCTTTCATGCCCGACTTGAGCACGCGGCCCGTCTCCAGCTTGGATACATAGTCGGAACGGATATATCCGGTTTTCCCGTTAACCTTTACCTCATACCATTTGCCCTCATGGCCGATAATATCAATCATGCTGCCCTTGGCGATAATGCCCTGGCTGGCCGACGAGGTCGTCGCCCCTTTGCGCAGGTTCACATTGGCCGTAGTGATGCCATCCTCACCGGCCGCTCCGGCAAAGGCCGGCAGCATGGTCAGCGCACAGGCCGCAGCCAGCGTCGTCCCGAGGGTTTTTTTCAGCCATGTTTGATGGACAGAAGCCATTCGATCACCTCATATATATGAAACTTATGCGACCATAATATTACAATTTTGTTACGCTGTCAACCTAAAATTGTAACTTTTTGTAAAGCTTACGCTTTATTTACAGCTTTCTTCCATCGGCCTACGCAATATCTTGTGTTCCGGCGGTATGATCCCCTCTCATTCCCGATTCAACGAAAGGGCGATACGCTTGCGTTCCACATCGACCTGCAGCACGTACACGGTGACGATTTCACCCACGGCAAGCCGCCGTCCTGCCAGGCGTGATCGGTGCACAAGGCCGTCCTGATGGACGCCCACATCGACAAAGGCGCCAAAATCGGTCACGTTCCGCACCGTCCCCTTCAGCTCCATGCCCGGCGTCAGGTCCTCCATACGCACCACGTCGGTGCGCAGCATGGGCGGCGGCAGCTCGTCCCTGGGGTCCCGTCCCGGCTTAGACAGCTCCTCCAGCATATCCTGCAGCGTGGGCAGCCCCAGCCCACAGGCCTCCGCCAGCGCCTCCAGGCCGTAACCCTCCGCCCGGGCGCGAACCAGCTCCGGTTCCAGCCTTGGCAGCTTCAGCGCCTGCATCATCCTCCGGGCCTTGGCATAGCTTTCTGGGTGTATTCCCGTGCGGTCCAGTACATCCTGCGCGTCGGGGATGCGCAAGAATCCCGCGCACTGCTCATATGCCTTCTCGCCCAGCCGCGGCACCTTTTTAAGCTCGCTGCGGCTGGCAAAGGGCCCGTTTGCCTCCCGGTACGCCACAAGGTTGGCCGCCGTCGTTTTGTTCAGCCCCGACACATACCCCAACAGCGCCGCGGAGGCCCGGTTTGCATCCACGCCTACAGCGTTCACACAATCCTCCACCACCGCCTCCAGCGCCAGCTTCAGCTCTTTGGGCGGCATATCATGCTGATACTGCCCCACGCCCAGCGCCTTGGGATCGATCTTGACCAGCTCCGCCAGGGCGTCCTGCAGCCGCCGGGCGATGGATACGGCGCTGCGGACTGAAACATCCAGCTCCGGGAACTCCTCCGCGCCCAGCTTTGACGCTGAATAGACCGACGCGCCCGCCTCGCTGACCACCATGTAGGCCGCCGGACGATCCAGCTTATGGAGCAATCCCGCGATAAAGGCTTCCGCCTCCCGCGAGGCAGTGCCGTTACCGATGGCAACCGCCTCCACCTGGTAGCGCTCCATAAGCTCAAGGATCACCTCTTCGGCCTGCTGCCGGCGGTTATGGGGCGGCGTGGGATAAACGGCCGTCGTCTCCATAACCTTGCCGGTGGCGTCCACCACAGCAACCTTGCATCCGGTCCGGTAGCCGGGATCAAAGCCCAGTACAGCCTTTCCCCGGAGGGGCGGCTGCAGCAAAAGCGGCTTCAGGTTCGCCGCGAAAACGCCGATCGCCTGGCGGTTGGCCCCTTCGGTCAGCGCGCCGCGCACCTCCCGCTCCAGCGAAGGCTGAAGCAGCCGGGTATAGGCGTCCTCGGCCGCAGACCGAACCCATGCCGTATAGGGCCCCCGTCCGGAGATAACCAGCCGTTCCACCGCTCCCATGGCGATAAAGGGCGCCAGCTCCACCGATACCGCCAGCTTTCCCTCCTTCTCGCCACGGTTTACAGCCAGGATCTGGTAGCCCTGCAGCCGCTTCACCGGCGCGCTGAAGCTGGCATAGAGCTGGTATACCGGATCGGGTTCGCCCTTGCTGCGGCTGACCAGGCGGCCCTGCTCCATCATCTTTTCCCGCAGCGTACCGCGCAGGTCAGCCCGGTCCGCGATTTCTTCCGCTGCAATATCCATGGCCCCCGCCAGCGCCGCCTGCGCCGTATCGATGCCAGCCTGCGGGTTCACATAGCCTGCGGCCAGCGCCTCCGGCTGCGGGCCCTTCGCCGGCTGGTCCAGCAGCGCCTGGGCCAGCGGCTCCAGCCCCTTTTCCCGGGCTATGGCGCCCCGTGTGCGCCGCTTGGGTCGGAAAGGCAGATACAGATCCTCCACCTGCGCCATGGTCTGGGCCTTTTCCAGCTGCTCCAGCCATGCGGGCGCAGCCTTCCCCTGGCCGGTAACCGTCTGCCGCACAAAGGCGCGCCGCGCCTCCAGCTCCCGCAGGTAGTCCAGCCGTTCCGACAGCCTGCGCAGCGTCTGATCGTCGCAGCTTCCCGTCTGCTCCTTGCGGTACCGCGCAATGAAGGGGATCGTATTGCCCTCGTCAATCAGGGCTATGATGTTTTTCACGGCCTGCGGCCGCAGGGAAAATTCCTGCGCCAGCCTATCATGCATTTCCATTGGCCTTTTCCTCGTTTTTCCTCATCTCCGCCAGCAAGGCGGTCAGCTCGCGGGCATACTGTTCGTCCTGGCGCTTGCCTCTGCGATGCGGCCCTTTCGTCCGGCCGCCGGCCCGGCGGATACGCTGGGCCTCATGCCGGCTGGCCAGCAGCCCGTCGATGTGCGCCTCATCGTAGCGCCATCCATCCTGATGCAGGCAGGCTGCGCCCCGGGCCAGGGCCAGCGCCGCCAAGGCGTAATCCTGCGTCACCACAATATCCCCCGGCTGCGCCCGGTTAGCCAGCGCCAGGTCGGCGCTGTCCCCTCCCGCATCCACGGTCACCCACCGGGCCCTTATGTCGCCGGGGCGATGGTTTACATCGGAAAAAACCCATACGGGCACGGGGCCTGCCAGCTCCAGCGTCAGGCCGATTACCGGGCATCCGTCGCCGTCAATCAGGATTCTCATTCCCAGCTGCCCCAGATATCCGGACAATAGCCCACCGTCGCCTGCTTGCCGTTGCGCACAATGGGCGTACGCAATAAATTCGGGTTCTCCAGCAGCTTTCGCTCAATATCCTGCTCGCTGCCCAGATAAGCGATATACGAATCCTCATAGTCCCTGGACTTCTCATCAATCAGCTGCCGCATACCGCCCACCGCCCGCTTGACCGATTGATATTCCCCGTTGCTCATCCCGTAGCGCAGCAGGTCAATGTACTGATACTTGATCCTGCGCTCCTTAAAGTACCGCTCCGCCTTCTTCGTATCAAAGCATTTGTTCTTGCCAAAGATCTGGATGTTCATATTCTGCCTCCCCGCTGGGCCCTGATGCGTTCCGCCAGGCCGTTGCCAGGCCGCTTTCAGGTCAAATTTCCTCTATCCTGCGCCGCTGCCCCGGTATGCGTTCGCCTTTTCCATTATATCAGATGGATCAACTCTCCTGCATCGCCTTTTTCATGAACGCCTCAGGCCAAAGCGCTACCCCAGGCGTATTCTTAGGTTTTTATCGTATTCCATACACTTCCATATTGACATGCAATATTTAATGATATATAATCTCAATTAAGATTAATTTTCAAATTTGGATTATGCCATGAAAAAACGAAATACGATTCAGTACGCATTGGTATTAGAAGCCGTTAATCAGCTTCAATGCCACGCTACTGCAGATGAAATTTACGAAACAATCAACCAGGCCCATCCCACAGTCAGCAGGGCGACCGTATACCGGAACCTGCAACGGCTATCCGAGGCGGGAAAAATCCAGAAGGTGGAGATTCCAGGCGGAGCCGATCGGTACGATCACATATGCCGCCGCCATTACCACGTCCGGTGCATCAAATGCGGCCGTGTTTTCGACGTAGACATGGATTATCTGGAGGAGCTGGAAAAATCCATCCACGATCGGCATGGCTTTACCTTCACTGGCCACAGTATTGTTTTCAGCGGGATATGCCCAACATGCAATCCACAAAAACCACGGTTCGGATCTCTACATGAATCATGCGATCCGTAAATATAACGGCAAAAAGGAGAATGCTTATGAGGAGTATCACGACGTTAGAGCTACAGTATGCACATCGGTTCTATGGCTTCAAGGGGGAAGCGCAATATCTTCATGGACACACGGGCACCTTGACCATCGAAGTCGAGGATTCCATTGAATCCGGCGTTAATATGGTCTTCCCCTGCAATGAGATTCAGAAAACCGCATGGGAAGTTTTGAAAAACTTTGACCATGCCCTTATCCTCCGGGAGGATGATCCCTTGCTCCCCGCAATTCTTAGCGTCTATGAGGCGCAGGGGATCCGCAACGGCGCGCCGACCAACAACATGAAGGGGCCCGCTTTCCAGACTGCGCTGGCGACCGCCTATCCTGAGTGCCGCTTGGTCGTCACAAAAGAGACGATGACGGTGGAGGGAATGATCAAAATCGTCTATGATTTGCTGAAGGATAAGCTGAATATCGCAAAGATTACCTTCACTAGTGGGGTGAATGCGGCAAGCGAGACATATGAGGCCCGGCACGATATTGACCGGTGTCCGTTGTGCGGCATCGCGCTCAATGAAAACGGCGTCTGCCCGAAGTGCGGGTATAAAAAGCGCTAAGCCTCCGGTAAGGCGCCTAAAGAAAAAGAAAAGCAACGGCTGTGTTGAAGGTTCCTCCTCCACACAGCCGTTGGTCAATTGCAGCGGCCCTACGTTTGCATGGCTCCAGCCGCGCTTCCACAGCCGCCGGCATAAGGGCCTTTCCGGCAGCCTCGCCTGCATATGTGCCGTTCTATCGGGCCTGCGTATAGTTTGATGGGCGCGGGCTATGCTAAAGCCGGAGGTGATACCATGTCTGAATCAACCCGGCCTACCCATTTAGCCCGCTTGCTGGAGCAAAACGCTGAAGCCATGGAATACTATGCATCCCTTCATCCCTGCGTTCGCAGCCACATGGAGGAATACGCCCAGGAAATCCTATCCACCGAGGACCTAACGCGCATCTCCAATATCCTGATGAGCGAAGAGCTGGAGGACCTGGGAGCCATCTACCAGGATAACGAGCTCTGATCTCCGGCAGCCCCGTGGGCTGCCTTTTATTCTGCTTCCGCCCAGGCGAAAAGCTGCGGGGTGATGCCTGGATAGGTTACGTTGGAGGGAAGCCTCCTGAACCGGCGCACCTCGGCCATCTCGCTGGGGGGCAGCGGGCCCAGGCGCTGGATCTTGGCCCGGAAAACCTGTCCGCAGGCGGAATCATCCGGTACGCCGGCCTCATAATCAAAGAGGGGCTCCAAGGTATATTCCAGCGCGCCTGATTCCTCATACAGCTCCCGGGCTGCCGCCTCGGACGGCGTTTCCCCGGGTTCGATATGCCCGCCCTGAGTCTCCCAGGTGGTTCTCTCCCGGTGGCGGCTCAGCAGAAGCTCGCCCTGGTAATAGGAAAGAATCACCACATACCGGTAGCCTTTGCAGCTGCCGAGAGGATAACGCTTACAATCCATCCTGTCCTCCTTTTTCTGTCCATAGTCAGTATAACACAGGCGCCGGCGTCAACAAAACACCCAAATCAAGCGGCTGTCCAATCCCCCGCGGCCTGCGTGCCTTGGGCCAATGCTGCAGAGGCCTGGATTTCTCCTGCCCTTTCCCTCGTCAGGTGGCTTAAACAAAACCCCGCCAAGGCGCGCCCTGGCGGGGTTTGTATCCGTTTTGCGGCGGCGTCAAACGTCCTGCCGCAGCCGGTGTTTAGGGGCGCAGCAGGATCCGCTCGCCCGGATAGATCAGGTTCTTGTTTTGTATCCCGTTAGCGCGCGCCAGCTCCCCAAGGGACAATCCGCTCCAGCGGGCAATCCGGCCCAGCGTATCGCCGCGCTGCACCACATAGACCGCGTCCTGGCTGTTTACCGCGATGCGCAGCTGCTGGCCCGTGGTGATGCGGTTGGGGTCAGCGATATCGTTCAGGCTGACAATGGACTCCACCGTTGTGCCAAAGCGGGCGGCCAGCGCGCTGAGCGTATCGCCCGCCTGAACCGTGTAGACCCTATAGCGGGACGTTGGCTGCCAGCCCCGGCGGATCACCAGCCGCTGCCCCGGAAGAATCAGGTTGGGATCAGGCAGGTCGTTGATGCGGGCAATCGAACCAGCCGTCGTATCATAGCGGGCCGCCAGCGCCCTCAGGGTATCGCCGCGCCGGACCGTCACGGTAATTTGGTTATCGTCCTGCGCCGGCGGATCAACCGGCGGGGCAGCCGTGCTGTCCTCCAGAAACATGGCCTGGTTGAAATAATCCCGGTCCACATATCCCTTTACGCCGGGCACGCGCCCTTGGTTCGTATACTGCCATCCAGCCCATCCGGCCCATTTCCCATTGTCCTCCGGCTCGTCTACGCCATAATTGGCGACCCACAGCGGATATTGCGCCAGCGAAGCGCCCAGGATATCCCGCGCCCCTGAAGCGTCAATATAGATTCCACCCCTTTGTCCGCTCAGGGCCTCCACCTCGCTCAGAAAGGCCTGGGCGATTGCCGTAATTTCGCTGTCCGTGAGGCCCGCCATGTCGCCCATGTCGATCACCGGGCGCAGCTGGGCCTGCTTTCCACCGATCAACGACAGAAAGAACCTCGCCTGCTTTTGCGCATCCTCCGTGCTCCTGGCGTTGACAAAGTGATAAAAGCCGATTTTCATGCCTGCCTTTTCGGCAGCCTCATAGTGACGTTCCAGCCAGGGGTCCCTGTGGTTATCCCCCTCGCCGGCACGGATATAGACAACCTCCACACCGGAGGCCCGTACACGTTCAAAGTCCACCTCTCCCTGCCAAACGCTTACGTCGATTCCCGCCATAAGCGGTGTTTCAGCCGGCGGGAAGGCCAGCGCAGTGAGCGGAAAAAGCAGGCAGAGCATAAGCGCGAGGGCCGCCAGGGCTCCCCTATGGAAGCGGAGCGCCCGCCGCCGGCGCGCATTGTGTTGTTGTTTCATCATAGGCTCCTTTCAGGGAGGGCTCATACCTCCCCTATCAGAGTATGACGCGGCGGCCCAGGATGCCAAAACGCCCCGCCGCCTGAGGGCGGCAGGGCGCGCAGGGGTCCCTTTTACCGGCAGAAGTGCTCGACATAGCTATCGATGGCCGTCTGGATGATGCGCTCCGCTTCCTCATGCCCAGCGATCTCCTTCACGGCCGTCTGCTTGTTTTCCAGCGCCTTGTATACGGTGAAAAAGTGGCGCATTTCGCTGAAAATATGCTCCGGCAGGTCGTCGATATCCCGATAGCTGTTGTAGTTGGGATCCTGGAAGGGCACAGCAATGATCTTCTCGTCCTGCCGGCCGTTATCCACCATCGAGATCACGCCGATGGGGTAGCAGCGCACCAGGGTCAACGGCTCAATGGTCTCTGAACATAGCACGAGTACATCCAGGGGATCCAGGTCATCGCCATAGGTCCGGGGAATGAAGCCATAGTTAGCCGGGTAATGGGTCGAGGTATACAGGATGCGGTCCAGCATAATCAGGCCCGTCTCCTTGTCCAGCTCATACTTTTTCTTGCTGCCCTTTTCAATCTCGATCACCGCGACAAAATCGGCCGGGCTGATCCTTTTGGGGCTGATGTCATGCCAAATATTCATTCGCTACTCCTTTTTCATCATCGCCGCTATATCCTGCCGGGTTATGAAGCCCACTTCCTCATCGTCCAGATCCAAAGCCATCTCAATCTGCTGGCCGTCGTCCCGCCGGAAGGTAAAGACCACCATCCGCCCCTCGTCGTCCCGTATCTGCTTGCGGTAGACCGAACGCTGCTGCTGCAGCCACGCCCAATCCAGCACCGGATAGACGCGGTTGCGCGTGCACCCAAGATAGCTGGGATAGTCCTCTGTAATGAAGAACGCCGCAATATCCTCCGGCCGGATATCCCGCACCTGCCAAAGACCCGATTCAGCCGGCATATTCTCCAGCTCCCGGGCGAAATACTCGTTGTCCTCCATGTAAAGCATGGCCGGATAGGTCTCGCCCACCATGGGCGGCAGGTCATAATCCAGGCTTAAATGGGCGCCGGGCGACGGCGCCAGAGCCAGGGCGCGGAAGGCCCGGGCCAGATACAGGCAGCCTTCCGGGTTGGCAATAATCTGGCAGCCCTCCTCCTCATCATAGCGGATATGCACCTTTTCCTTTCCATTGGTCCGCAGCCTGGGCGTTACCATTTCGGCCAGCAGCCGCTGCTGCCCCAGCCGCACGGCCGCCTTGGTTAGAAAAAGCGCGTAGTCCGGCAGCGTCAGGTTCAGATCCGCGTATTCCACGATCGACAGGAAGGCTCTGCGCCGTGCCAGCTCCGAATCCACGTCCATGTGATCCAACAGCTTGTCCAGCAACGTATCCAGGTCCATCTTATACCTCCTGTATCAAAAAAGAGAAGCAGATCGCCCTGCTTCTCTTGATTATATCATTCAGCCGTCACAGGGGGCAAGCCTATTTCCCGGCGCGCAGCAGGCTCAGCGCGTGCTCCACCACATTCTCCACGGTAAAGCCGAAATGCTCGAACACCTTGGCCGCCGGGCCGGAGGCGCCGTAGCCAGGCATGCACACGATATCGCCATCCAGGCCAATGTACCGGTCCCAGCCGAAGCGCCCGGCCGCCTCAATGGCCAACCGCGCACGAACCGTATCCGGCAGCACCGACTGCTTATAGTCCTCGCTCTGCTTCTCAAAGACCTCCCAGCTGGGCATGGACACGACGCGCGCACGCACCCCCTGCTGCTTTAGGGCCTCCTGGGCCTTCATGGCCAGCTCCACCTCGGATCCGGTAGCCAGCAGCAGCACCTCCGGCGCGCCGCCTTCGGCTTCCGAGAGGATATAGGCACCCTGCGCCGCCCCGCGCCCCGCCTCGCCGGCATAAAGGGGCAGGTTCTGCCGGGAGAGGATCAGCGCCGTGGGGCCGTCGTTCTTCAGGGAATAGAGCCAGGCCGCCGCCGTTTCAACCGAGTCGGCCGGGCGGTACACCGTCATATTGGGGATGGACCGCAGCATGGCCAGCTGCTCGATGGGCTCATGGGTCGGGCCGTCCTCGCCCACGCCGATGGAGTCATGGGTCAGGATATAGGTGACGGGCAGCTTCATCATGGCCGCCAGGCGCATGCTATGCTTCATATAATCGCTGAAAACCAGGAAGGTCGCCGCATAGGCATGCAGGCCGCCGTGCAGGGCTATCGCGTTGCAGATCGCCGCCATCGCATGCTCCCGCACGCCGAAATGGATGTTGTTCCCTTCATGATGCTCTGCGCTGAAATAGCCGGCATTTTTCATCTCGCTCTTGTTGGAGGGCCCAAGGTCGGCCGATCCGCCAAAGAACAGCGAGGGGGCGCGCTCCGCCATACGGTTGAGCGCCGCGCCGGAAGCGCCGCGGGTGGCGTCCGGGCCCTTGAACTGCCAGAAGGCCGGATCTGCGCCAAAGTCGGGCATCTCGCCCCGCATGGCGGCCTCATAAGCCTCCGCCAGCTCCGGATAGGCGGTACGGTACTGCGCAAAGAGCGCCTTCCAGCTTGCTTCGCCGGTTTCCGCCGCAGCGCGGAAGCTCTCCATGGCCTTATAGACCGCATCCGGCACGGAGAAATCCGGCTCCAGGGGCCAATCCATGGCCTGCTTGGTGAGCTTCACGTTTTCAGCGCCCAGGGCCTCGCCGTGGCTGGAGGCGCTGTCCGCCTTGGGAGAGCCATGTCCGATGTGGGTTTTGACGATCACCAGGGAGGGCTGCTGGGTATTGGCCCGGGCCTGCTCCAGGGCTGCGGAAATCGCCTCAACGCAATTGCCCTCGGCCACCTCCAGCACCTGCCAGCCATAGCCGCGGTAGCGGGCCGCCACATCTTCGGTGAAGGCGCCATCCGTATCGCCCTCGATGGTGATGCGGTTGCTGTCATAGACCAGGATCAGCTTGCCCAGCTTCAGCGTGCCGGCCAGGGAGCTGGCCTCTCCGGAGATGCCCTCCATCATGCAGCCGTCGCCGCAGAGGGCATAGGTGTAATGATCCACCACAGGGTAGCCGGGCCGGTTATACAAGGCGGCCAGATGGGCCTCCGCCATGGCAAAGCCCACCGCGTTGGCCACGCCCTGGCCCAGGGGGCCGGTCGTCGTCTCCACGCCTACCGTATGCCCGTATTCCGGGTGGCCCGGCGTCAGGCTGCCCAGCTGCCGGAAATTCTTCAGATCCTCAAGGGTAAGCCCATATCCAAACAAATGGAGCATCGCGTACAGCATCGACGAGCCATGGCCTGCTGACAGCACAAAGCGGTCGCGGTTTTCCCAGCCGGGATCGGCGGGATTATGCTTCATGGACTTGGCCCAGATCGCGTAGGCCAGGGGCGCGGCGCCCAGGGCGATACCCGGATGGCCGGAATTCGCCTTCTGCACCATGTCGATACTCAGGGCGCGGATCGCGTTCACCGCAAGCTGATCAATACTACTCATGATATCCTCCGTCATCTAAAGAATGGCTTCCAGTTGGGTCAGGTCCAGCTCCTTCATATCCAGGAGCACCGGGTAAATATGCGCCGCTATGGCGGCCACGCCGCCCTCGGCGTCGGATTCAATGTTCAGCGGCAGGACAGGATCGTGCAGGCTCATGCGCAGCAGGAACCATCCGTCGCCCTCCGCCGCGTCAAAGCTTACCCGCACGCCTTCCCGGTTATCCGGCGCCAGGTGCCACTGCCCGTTTCGCTGGCATTCAGCCAGGACCTTGTCCAGCGCCCGCTGCCCATAGGCGGCAAAGTCGCGGGCATGGATGGTCAGACGCGCTTCCGCCGCCTCTACCGGCTCCCGCAGCCCCTGCAGCAGGCTGGAGAGGCTCTTCCCCTCACGCCTGAGCCGGGCCATCTCAATGAGCACCAGCGTGACGAGATAGGCCCCGTCATCCAGATCGTAGTTTTCCTCAAGGGCGCAGTGCCCGGAGGTCTCCATGGCCAGCGGCGCATCGATCCCCTCCGTCCGCAGGCGGATTGCCTCGTCAATCACGTTGCGGTATCCCCGGCGGTAGCGGTAATGGACGCCGCCCAGGCCCGTTATGAAGTCCTTCAGCCCTGCGCTTGTCACAGAATCGGTGACGACCGTGGCCCCTGGACGGGTCCGCAGCACAATGGCCGCCATGAGCGCCACCAGGCGGTTGCGGTTGATCTCGCTGCCGGAGGCGTCCACCACGGCCGCGCGGTCGCAGTCGGTATCAAAGATAATGCCCAGATCCGCCTGGTTCTGCAGCACGGCGTCGCGGATTGCAGCCATGGCCGCTGCATCCTCGGGGTTCGGAATATGGTGCGGGAACATCCCGTCGGGCTCCAGGTATTGACTGCCGCGGGTATCCGCGCCCAGCGGCTTGAGCACCTGCTCCACAAAGAAGCCGCCTACGCCGTTGCCCGCGTCGACAATGATCCGCAGCCCCTCAAAGGGGCGCGCCAAGCCGGTATCCCGGCGGATCTTATCGGCCAGGTGGGCCGCATAGCGGGGCATGAAATCCACCTTCTCCACGCTGCCGCCGCCCTCTGGCAGCCCGCAGCCAGCCATCTCCAGGATCTGGGCCACGTCCCCGTGCTCCAGGCCGCCCTGGCGGGTGAAGAACTTCAGCCCATTGCGGTTGTATGGCAGATGGCTGGCTGTAACCATAACCGCCCCGTCGCAGTCCAGCATCTCGGGGAGCGTCGTCATGAACATAGCCGGCGTGGAGGCCATCCCCACGTCCAGCACACGGCAGCCGCAGCCAGCCAACGCGCCGATGACCCCGCCGGCTAAAGCCGGCGACGAAATCCGGCTGTCGGCGCCCACCGACAGGGTCAGGGGCCTGGCGGCATAGGGCTTCTGCTTGCGCATCCAGGCGACGAACGCCTGGGCGATCTGCGCGGCATCCTGGGCTGTAAGCGTAACGGGCTGGTCGTGAAAGCCCTCCACCGCTACGCCGCGCACATCAGAGCCGCTGAGCAAATGCATATAGTCCTTTGTTTGCATGTCAAATCCTTTCCGTATGGATGGGTCACCGGCTTTCATCTACATCCCAACCCTGGACAAAGCGGTATACCGGCTCCAGCGCCAGGAAGCGCTCCTCCACCACGTCCTTAAGCTCTGCCGAGAAGACCCGGCTGTCGATGGGGCCCGAGGCGTCAAAGGAGAATTTCCGATAATAGTACCAGGGCTTCAGCTCATCCGCCAGATCCACCGGCTTCATCCGCTTGGGCCCCTGGGCCTCCAGCTCAAAGGGAGCCATCGCCGGCGCGCCCAGCAGCGAAAGCCACAGGCCGCCCTCGGTAAAGAGCCGCTGCCGGAAGCGCTCCTGCATCTGGGGCACCCGGTCATAAAAGCCCACGCCCGCGCCCCACGCGTCCTCCTGGATATAGAAATAGTAGGTGAACGCTTCCGAATTGCTCTTGCCCATGGGCTTGTAGCTCAGCCACATATGGTCCCGATAGGGGATGCCATGGGCATAGCGGGCGTCACGATAGATCCGGCTGATCACCCGGCGCGCCCGCGTATCCAGCGAGGGGTCCAGCCTGGCCATCAACGGCTCCAGATCCAGGCAAAGCGCCTCCAGCGGCGACTTGACATAGGCTTCAAAGTCATCCCGGTGCGCCTCAAACCAGGCCTTGTCATTGTGAAATTTGATGTCCTGAAAAAATTGCAGCGTCTCGGGATAAAACCCGGCAAATCGCGTATGCATGGTTCGCCTCTCCTTTGTATGCCGGCGCAAAGCGAATCCCGCATGGAACCATGCGGGCTCGCGTATCCAACTTTACCGGCGGCGCCTGCCGGATGAACCGGCGCGCCCCCCCGACGAGGGCCGTCCGCCTTGCGCGCTGCCCCGTCCCTTGGTTTGGCCCGCATGATAGCTATCCTTCCTGCGTCCCTCGGGCCGGATCGAATTGCCATAGATCACCAGCGCGATCAGCGCCGTAATGACAATGGCAATCACCACCACCAAAATGATCAGGATCTTCAGCCAGCGCTTCTTTTTCTTGCC
>UQLW01000031.1 GCA_900542005.1 uncultured Eubacteriales bacterium | reverse complement strand
GCCCTGGCCGCCTGCGCCCTTTCCCCGCCGAAATCCGACAGCGCCAGAGGGCGCGCGCCCGCCGCAGCCGCCAACGCCCCGCCCCAGGCAAAGATACGCTCCGGCGGCAGCTCATCCCAGCCTTCCGCGCCCAGGCTGCCCTCCACCAGCGGATGGATCAGCGTCATGCTGCCCCAGCGGACTGCGCCTTGGATATGGCTGAAATCCTCCACCCGCTTGCCCGGCCATACCCGCGCGCCCGGCGACAGCCGGGAAAAGGCCCCGATAACCGTATCCTCCGCGGCAACCGATCCTTCATAGACTTCCGCGCCGGCCTTCACCCGGCACCGGTCGCCCAGAATCGCGCCCCGCAGCTGGCTTTGCCTGCCCAGGTGGCAGTTGCGCCCTGCCAGGGTGTTCTTGAGGCTGGCTCCCCGGTCCACATAGCTGTGATCGCCCAGCACGGCCCGGGGCCCCACAACAGCCCCGGGCATCACCCGGCAATGCTCCCCAATGAAGCAGGGCCCCTTGATCTGCGCGTCGCCTTCGATTGCCGCGCTGGAGGCAATCACCACCCCCGGCCGCTTCTGGTACCCAGGGATGGGAAGTCCGCAGCGGCCCTCCAGCAGGTCAAACTGTGCGGAGAGGTAATCCTCATGGCTGCCGATATCACACCAATAGCCCTGGGATACATAGCCGGAGATCCGGCCTCCCTGTTCCATCAGCCGTGGGAAGAGGTCCTTGGAGAAATCGAAAAATCCCTGGGGCGGAATCAGCTCCAGCACCGACGGCTCCAGAATATAGATACCGGTATTGGCCAGGTTGCTGAAAACCTCGCTCCAGCTCGGCTTTTCCTGGAAGCGTTCCACCATACCGTCCTGGGAGAGGGTGACAATCCCATATTCCACCGGCGCGTCTACCCTGGACAGCACCAGCGTTGCCGCGGCGCCATGTTCCTTGTGCCAACGTACGGCATCGGTCAGGTCCACATCGGTCAGCGCGTCGCCGCTGATGACCACAAAGGTTTCCTGCAGCCGGTCCTCCAGCTGCTTGACGCAGCCCGCGGTGCCCAGGGGTGTCTCCTCCAGGGCGTAGTGCAGCCGGATCCCCGCCTGCTCGCGTCCGAAGTATTCCATCACCTTCTGTGGCAAGTATTGCAGCGTCAAATACGCTTCATCCACTCCATGGCCGCTCAGGTGCGCCAGGGTATATTCCAGCACCGGCCGCCCCAGCAGCTCCAGCATGGGCTTGGGGCGTTCGCAGGTCAAAGGGCGCAGCCTTACGCCCTCCCCACCGGCTAATATAACCGCTTTCATCCGCTTATCCCTCCTGCTTTTTTGCTAGTATGGCAGGAAAGTATCCGGATTATGCCAGTTTTGGCAGCCAGCCGCTGCTTTTGCGCGGCCCGCTTGGCAGCAGGGACGATGCTCCGCCCGAGGGCTGCGGGGCGACGGCATCAATAAAAAAAGGACGGCAGCCGCCTGCCGCGCCCTCTGCACGATCCATATTGGAATATCATTTGCCACCGTAAGGGCGCTTATGCTCTCCCTCCTGGCGCTTGCCTTGGCCTGCGGCGGCTCGCCTACAGGCTCTCTGCCTCACCGGCCTCCATGCGGTCCATCATTGCCGCCAGCTCCTGAGGAAGGCGGCCGATCAGCTCCCGGAGCGGCACGTCGTCCATCCCCACTACCCTGACGCCGCAGCGCGCCAGCGGCAGCAGCAGCTTCTGTGCCGGCGAGGCGGAGATCGCCGCCGCCATAGCCGGCGTGATTTCACCCATCATCGCATTGCCGATCAAAAGCGCCATCGGGCCGATAATAATATCCATCCGTCCAGCCATATAGCAGACCGCATGCTCGCCTGTAGCGCCATCGGGCGCGCCGGCCGCCATCATCACCCGGGTGGCCTGCGCGTTGGTGCCCAGCGCATAGAGGGCAAACCGCTCCCCGGGAAGCGTCAGCACGGCCTCCACCACGGCCCGGCCCAACCCGCCGCCCTTGCCGTCGATTACGGCGATGCGCAATTTACTCACTCCTCATCCTCCTCATCTTCCTCCACAAAGATACCCTCATCCACCTTGCGCCGCAGCCCCACGTTCAGGCACAGGCCAATGGCGATCATGTTGGTCAGCATGGCGCTGCCGCCATAGCTCATAAAGGGCAGCGGGATGCCGGTAACCGGCATAACGCCCATGCACATGCCGATATTCTCCACGATATGGAACATCATCATCGCCATCACGCCGATGACCATCAGGCTGCCAAAGCGGTCCTTGGTGCAGCGGGCCAGGTGGATCATGCGGAAAATCATCAGGGCAAACAGGGCGATGATCGCCGTCGCGCCCACAAAGCCGAAGGTCTCTGCCGCCACAGCGAAGATAAAATCCGTATGCTGGGCCGGGATATACTCCAGCTGGCTCATCGCGCCCGGAGAAAAGAGGCCCTTGCCCGTCATCTGGCCGGAGCCCACCGCCATCTTGGACTTTCGCACATTGTAGCCGGCGCCCAGCGGGTCAATATTGGTTTCATCGAGAAAGACTAAAAGCCGTTCCTTCTGCTTGCTGGTCAGCACATATTTCCAAACGGGAATCACCGCGCCGATTCCGCCCGCCACCAGGGTGCCCATCAAAAGAGGGCGAATGCCCGAAACAAAAAGCATGATTACCGTAATAAACACATAGACGAGGGCGGTGCCCAAATCGGGCTGAAGCAGGATCAGTACCAGCGGGATCCCTACCCGGATCAGCACCTTCAGCAGGTCAAACCATCGGGTGATCCCTTTGGGATACCGGGCCAGCTGCTTGGCCAGGGTTATGATTAACGCCAGCTTGGCGATTTCCGAGGGCTGAAAGCTGCGGCTTTCCGTGATCTTATACCACCCCTGGGTGCCGCCGGCCACCTTGCCCAAGACCAGCACCATGGCCAGCAGCGCCACCGAGCCCCAATAGATGAGCTCAGAAAGCTTCATGAAAAGCTTATAATCCAGCCAAACTGTGATAGCGCATATCACGCAGCCCACCCCAAACCAAATGGCCTGCAGGCGGGTATAGGTCCAATCGATATCGTCCAGCACGGAAAAGATCCCGCTTCCCTCTTCGATAAAGACGCCGCCGGTCGCGTTGGCAATGGTGACCAGGCCAAAGCATACCAGCGCCGCCACCGTTATCGCCAGCAGAAAGTCAAAGTACCGCCAGTTCAGGCGGTCCTCCCTGGCTTTCTTGCTCCGCCTTTTGGTGATATGCGCCTTCTTCATCTGAAGAAAGACCGGTGTGTTCATAGGGCCTCCTTTTATCCGCCCAGCGCGCTCCAGAAAAGCGCCAGTCCATGGCTTTGCGTTGGGTTAACGATCGGAATCGCCTCCCCCTTGAGCCGCCGGGCAATACGGCAGTAGCTTTCGGCCGCCTTCCCCTTGCCGTCGGCAATCGGGATACCGAAATTATTGTGGCGGACCACCCGGTTATCCTCAGGGACAATCCCTAAAATCGGCAGCTTCAGGATATCCACCACTTCGTCAATGTCCATCATATCGCCCCGCCGTACCATGGCCGGGCGCACCCGGTTAATCAAAAGCTTCGCGTCGATCTGCTGGTCCCGCAGCAGCCCGGCCACCCGCTGGGCGTCCCGTACGGCCGATACCTCCGGCACCGTAACGATTACCGCCCCGTGGGCGCCGGCCAGCGCATTGTTAAAGCCGATCTCAATGCCTGCCGGGCAATCCACCAGCACATGGTCGTGGATACGCGCCAGCTGCTCGGTCAACTCCCGCATCTGCCGCACATTCACCGCCTCCTGGCCGCGGGCCCTGGAGGCTGGCAGCAGCGTCAGCCCCGGGTGCTGGTGATCCCGGATCAGCGCCCGCGACAGCGGGCATATGCCCTCCGCCACGTCCACCAGATCGTATACGATCCGGTTTTCCAGCCCCAGGATCACATCCAGGTTCCTTAGCCCCATATCCATGTCCACCAGGGCTACCTTTTGGTTCAGCTTGGACAGGGCTACGCCCAGATTCGCCGTGGCCGTGGTTTTCCCAACGCCGCCCTTGCCCGAGGTAATCACAGTGATCCTACCCATTTTACGCCTCCGCATCCTGTAGATTACGGCGCGTCATTCTCCGCCCCAGATCTCCCTTCTAGGGCACCAGCGCGTTGTCCGTGGGGATGGTCCCCAGGCCGCTGGCCGTTTCCTTGCTCTCCATGTAGTATTCGATGACCGCCTTGACGGTCGCATAGCTCCAGCCGCCGGCATAACCGTGGGGGATATAGACCACAATGGCGATCTCCGGGTCGTCGAAGGGCGCAAAGGCGACAAACCAGGAGTTATTCTCCAGGTCGATCTTCGACACCTGGGCCGTACCAGTCTTGCCGCCGAACTGCCCGTTGTACTTAAAGCCCTTAAAGAAGTCAGAGGCCGTACCGCCGTCCTCCTCGCTGACCACCTCGCGCATACCCTCCTTGATCAGCTCCAGATAGCTTTCCGGCACGTCCAGGGTCCGCACCAGCTGGGGCGTTTTGCTGCTGACCACCTTGCCCTCCGGCGAAATAACCGAGTCGATGATGGTGGCATCGTACACCTTGCCGCCGTTCACCAGGGCCGAAAGATAGCGCGCTACGCCAATGGGGGTAAGCAGCGTTACGCTCTGCCCGATGCCCGCTACAATGGTCTGGTTGGAATTCCATATGATGTCGTTGAGCCATCCGGAAATCTGGCTGGTCATGGCCTTCTGTGAGATGGTTTGCGTGTCGATCTTTAGATCCGTCCGAAGCACGGCGCGAATATCCGCCCCGTATTCCTGCTCGCCGGCGTACTCCACCACCTTCATGATGTCGCGGGTCGCCTGGTCATATTTTTCGTCCTCATAATCATACCCCAGTTCCGTGCAGGTGTCCACCAGCAGCTTACGGATCTGATTGTATACGATAGCCGAGGTGCCGGTGGGCTCCTTCTCCGGATCGTAGAGGGTTTCCTGGCTGGCCAGCTGGCCGGAAAGCTCGCCGGGCAGCTCCACGTTTGTCTTGCTGTCCAGCCCCAGCAGGGAGGCCCATTTGTTGAGCTTGTCGATGCCCAGCTCATAGGCTACGGAGAAGAAAAAATAGTTGCAGGAGTTCTTCAGCGCCCGAACCAGGTTCTGGTTGGCATGGGCCTGCCAGTTCTTTTTCCAGCAGGAGGGGCCTTTGATGTCCGGCGAATCCGAGCTGATGTGATCGCGGAATTCACCCTGGTCGGAGATCAGGGTCTCCGGTGTAATGGCGCCCTCCATCAGCCCCGCCAGCCCGGTAGCCATCTTGAAGATGGAGCCCGGCGCCGCCCGGCTGGCAATCGCCTTGTTCATCAGCGGCGTATCCGGATCGTTGGCGATGGCGGCATAGTCCTCGGTGGATATCCCTCCTGTGAACAGGTTAGCGTCATAGGAGGGCAGGTTGGCCATGGCCAGCACCGCGCCGGTATGCACGTTCATGACCACCGCCGCGCCGGTAGAGGCCATGGAGATCTCCCCGCCGCCCCGGTCTGCCACCTTCTGGTCATACTCCGCCTTGTTCTCGTCATAGAGCCGCTGCTGCTCCGTCCGGATCAGCTCGATATTATCAGCCAGCGCATCCTCCACCACCTTTTGCAGGCGGCTGTCGATGGTCAGCATCACATCGTTGCCCGACTGGGCCGGCGTGCTTTCCTCCGGGAAGGTGCGGATTACCTTGCTCTTGGAATTGACCTCTACGACGGTCTCGCCGGTGCGGGTGCCGATGCAGCCGGAAAGCTCCGCCTCCATCGTCTTTTCCACGCCCGCCACGCCGATCAGGTCATCACGGCTGTAGCCCTGGGCCTCCATCTCCAGGATGGTTTCCTCGCTGCTCATCCGGCCCATATACCCCATGAGCTGGGCGGCCATCTCATCCTTGGGATAGATTCGCACGGTGGACTCATCAATCTGCACCCCGTCCAGCGACAGCGATTCCGTTTCCAGCTGGGCGACGGTCTGCATGGATACATTCTCCGCGATGGTGATGGGGATATAGCTGGTATAGCTCGTCATCCGCACATTCTGCCATACGGCGAGAATCTTCAGCGCCATCTCATCGGGAACTGCCTCGTCGATAAAATACCGCTCCCGCAGCTGGCGGTAGCAGCCTTCGGCATCCAGGTCGTATTTATTCCCCTGGCTGTCTTCGCCCTTTTTTATGCCCATCGTATCCCGCCAGTTCTTTTCCCGGGTCTGGGCAACGCTTTCGCTCACGCCGTTACCCCAGTAAAAGGCAAAGCTGCCATCCTGCTCCAGGTGGATCGAGCAATCCACGCTCAGCGCGGCGTCATTGGCCTCCAGGATCTCGATGGTCCGCTGGATGGATCGGGTATAGTCCAGCACATCGCCCCCCGGCGTGCCATCGGTGTATTTCGTGCGGTTGCGGGTCGGATCCTTCACAAACTGCACGTCATAGGCCTTCTGGTCATAGGCCAGCGGAATGCCGTTGGCGTCCAGGATCGCGCCCCGGGTGCCGGTCTCGCGGATCGTCCGCCGGGAGCTGGAAACCGACTCCTCGTAATAGGACGCTCCCTGCCGCCACTGCATATCAAAAAGGCGGCCCACCAGCAGCACAAAGATCAACAAAAAGCACAGCGAGACGATCCAGGTGCGGCTTTTGAATCGTTTGATCAACGTCCCAACTCCTTTTTAGCGGTATGTTCTGAAGTTTCTTGCAAAGGTATCCTCCACGGCCGGCTGCAGGCGCCGGTAGAGGATAAGATGGATCGCCAGCGACGCCGCCCCGGTCAGAAGGACCGTAACGGCCAGCCGGTAAAAAAGCGCGCCCGTCACCGGCACCGCCACACGGCTGATATACAGCACGGCAAAGGTAACTAGCTTGGACAGCAGCACCGCCCCCGCGGACAGCGCCGGGGAGAGCCAGGGCGCATCCGCATGCAGCCGCAGCTCGTACAGCCCGCACAATCCGGCGGTGAGCACATAGCAGAGCATATGGAGCCCCAAGCCCCAGCCTATCAGGCTGTCGGCCATCAGCCCCAGCGCCAGCGCCAGCAGGGTGCCCCATACAGGCCCCTGGCACAACGATACCGATACGATCAGCGCCAGGATAAGGTCGGGCCCGACGCTGTGGATACTCAGCGCCTGAAAGGCGCCCAGCTGCAGGCCAAAGCATACCACCGCCAGCAAAAGCACCCATAGGAAGGGTTTCCCCCTCTGAAGCCACCGCATTCTACTCACCCTGGGCCTGTAGGCCCGTAAGGATCAGCACATGGCTGATATGCCCGAAATCCACTGCCGGTTCCACGACCGCATACTGGCCGCTGTTCTTCGCGCTGGCCGCCTCCACGACCGTCCCCACCGTCAGCCCCTTGGGGAACACGCCGCCCAGGTCAGAGGTTACGACCCGGTCGCCCGGCACCATGTCGGCATTGAAGGGGAGATATTCCAGGGAGCACTGGGGGCTGCTGGCCCCGGCGTCCTGCGCGCCCTTCAGGATGCCCTCGTCCCTTGAACGTTCCAGCATGATGCTGATGGAGCTGCGCGGATCCACGATCGTAATCACCTTGGCATAGCTCTCCCCCACCTCCATCACGCGGCCTACCAGCCCCTCTTCATTGACCACGATCATATCGACAGCCACGCCATCGCGGCTGCCGCAGTTCACCGTGAACTGCTCGATCCAGCTCCCCGGTTCCTTGGCGATTACCTTGGCATAAAGGCTGTCCACATTCAGGGTTTTCTGGTAATCTGTCAGCGCCGCCGCCGCGCCGCTTTCAGCCAGCTGCTGGGCCAGCAGGTCCCGCTCAGCCGTCAGCTGGGCGATCTGCTGGGCATTGGCCTGGTTTTCCCGGGCCATCTCCCGCCAGTTCACAAGCCAGATGAAAAAATCCTTCACCCCGGAGGCAGCGCCGGCAAAGCCCTCCGTCGCGCCCTGCCCCAGCTGCGCCGCTACCCTCTCGGGAATCAGCTGGCTCTGCCGCTGGCGCCCGTAGGTCTGCACCAAAAGCACCACCGACAGCGCTACCGCCACCGCCAGCAGCAGCCACGGGATCAGTTTTCGTAACTTACGCATGATAGATCCGCCTTCCCGGCTGAATGCCGGCTCTTTTCTGTAGATATGCAATGCCCCGCTCCAGGAGCATTTCACCGCCCACAACCGCCGCCTGGCAGGGCCGCTGCGCCCGTGAAGCCGGGATATGCAGCGCCTGCTCCATGCGCTCCGGCAGCCCCTTCAGCAGGCTTCCGCCGCCGCACAGGGTCAATCCGTTTTTCAGCACGTCGGCCGCCAGCTCCGGCGGCGTCTGCGCCAGCGCTGCGCTGATCGTTTCAACCAACGCTTCCATACAGCCCTCCAGCGCCTGGCATACCTCCGTCGCGCCGATATCCAGCGTCACCGGCAGCCCGCTTGATATATCCCGGCCCCGCACCGGATGGGTGTCCTCATAGCGCGGCTCATAGACGTCGGCCAGCAGGCATTTTATTTCCCGGGCAGTTTCTTCGTTCACCACTACCTGGTGCTCCCGGCGGATGTAGGCGATTATGGCCTGGTCCCAGCCGTCCGCCCCCGCGACGCTGCACTGGCAGGCCACCTGGCCCTGCAGGGAATAGACCGCCGCAGTCGTCGTGCCCGCTCCAATGTCCACCACCATGCTGCCCTGCGGCGCATCCAGCGGCAGGCCGCAGCCCAGGGCAGCCGCCCAGCCGGCATCCTCCAGCCAGACCTCTGCCGCTCCCGCCAGCTTCACCGCCTGCTCCGCCGCCCGCTTTTCCACCTCGCTTAGACAGGCTGACGTCAAAATCAGCGCCGACCGCCAAAGCCGCGGCCACCCGGCCCGGGCCTTGCGCATCATCAGGCGTACCATTTCCCCAGCCGCCGCCGCATCCGACACCGCGCCGCCGCGGATGGGCCGCGCCAGCTGGACGCCGGCAGGGTTTTTTCCTGCCAGGGTTACAGCTTCCTCGCCGGCCGCGATCGCCTGTCCTCCGGGGCGAAAGGCCACCGCCGAGGGCTCTTCCATCAGGATGCCCCGGCCCCGCAGCGCAATACGGGTTTTTTCCGTCCCCAGATCCAATACCACGTCACTGCGTAGCGGATTCATCAACTTGATTAGCCTCCTTATAGCCAGCCTCTGCCAGCATAGCCCGCAGCCGTGCCAGCGGCAGCCCCACCACATTATCGTAGCTGCCCTCGATCCGGTCGATATAGGCCGCCGCGCCGCCCTGTATCCCATAGGCGCCCGCTTTGTCCATGCATTCGGGACGGTGGCCGTTGCGGGTTTTCCATTGCCCGGACGTATCCATCCAGCCTTGCTTGATCAGCTCCTTTGTGTCCGCCGGGAGGCCGGCGCCGTCCATGGGCTCGCCTGTCGCCATATAGGCCTCAACCGCTTCATCATCCATGGCCGAAACATGCACCCGCGTGATCTCCACCGCCTGCAGCAGGCGTCCCGACGGCGCAAACAGCGCCAAGGCCGTCATCACCTCGTGCCACCGACCGGAAAGCGCCCGCAGCATCTGCCGGGCATGTTCCGCGCTCCTGGGCTTGCCCAGTATGCTCCCGCCGCAGACCACCATTGTATCGGCCCCCAGAACCCAGCAGCCCTGGCCGCAGCGCCGGCGGACGTCCTCCGCCTTGCTTAGAGCTACCTGCCCCGCCGCAAGCTGCGGCGGGAGCGACAGGTCGCAGCGCTCGTCATTGCCGGCGGGCACGCAGGTAAAGGGGATGCCCAGCCTGCCCAGCAGCTCGCGCCGCCGCGGCGACTGGGACGCCAAAATCAGCCGGCCTCTCATCGCCTGAAATAAAAGAAGAGCGCCGCAGCCATGCCCAGCGCTGCGCCGATATTCACCTTAAGCACAAAGCCCAAGGTGAGCGTCACAAAATTCAAATCCACCTGCAGCGGGCCGCCCGTGGTCCCAATGGAGAAGGAACGGCTCAGCGCGGCCGGAAGGATGGGCTCCAGCAGCTGCCACAGCGCGCTGCCCAGCACCGATCCGACGATCAGCAACAGCAGCAGCAGCGCAACAGAACGGGTACGCATCAATGATCACCTGCACATACACATAATAAATAAACCTTCAGCAAGGAGGACGGCCGCCGCCGTCCCCCGAAGGGTGTTTTTTATTATATCACACTTTTTTCTCTCCTGTATACCCTGATAGCCGCAGCGGGTGCATTGTTCAAAAATGAACAGCCGCGCAGAAAAGGGAGCTTCCCGAGCTTTCGCTCTGGGAGCTCCCTTTTGATGGATTCAGCGCCTTTACGCGCCGCCTGTCGTTTCCGGAGGATCGGTAGGATCGGTAGGATCGGCCGGCTCCGTGGGGTCTGCCGGTTCGGTGGGCGTAGCCCCGCCGCCTTGCAGGTATTGGAGCTTCAGCGCGTTCAGGCTATCGTAGGCATTTTGGATGGCCGTAGCCTCCTGGGTCACGTTGCAAGCCTCCGTCAGGGCGGAGATGGCCGCCGTAAGCTGGTCACGCGCGCCCGAATCCAGCGCAACCTGCTCCATCAGGCTCTGCACCTCGTTGATGAGGGCCTGCGATTGCTGGATCAGCGGGGTCAGCACCGCCTGCTGCTCGGCCCATTGCTGAGTATGGATATCGCAGTAATACTGTTTATGCTTCTCGTTGTCGTAGGATAGTGCGCCGTTCTCAGGATAGTCCAGGATTGCGTTGGGGAAATAGGAAAGCAGCTTATCCCGGTCCATATTGCGGTAGGGCGAATCGGCCGGCACGATAAAGGCCGATTGCGTGGAGCACAGCTCCTGCGGGCAGTAGGGGGACGCCAGCTTGCCAGACTCCGAGCAATAGGTCAGCTGCTGATGCATGGTGCACCGGCGGGTGGGGGCCGATTCATCGGTAAAGTAATCGGTCACCGTGCCGTGCCCCGCCGCATCGGCGGAGCAGGCGTCCGTTGCCAGCATACCCGATACGCCGCAGACCGTCACCCGCTTAAGCCCCACCTCCTCGGCGGATTGGGTGTAGATGGGCTTATCCTCCAGCCCTTCATGTACGATGGTCATATAGGCCTTGAATATAGGAGCCGCGCCCTTTCCGCCGGAGGTGGACCGCATGGGCTTATAGTTATCATGGCCCACCCAGATGGCCGATACATAATAGGGCGTATACCCTACGAAGGAGACGCCGCAGTTGTCGGAGTTGGTGCCCGTCTTGCCGGCCGTGGTCATGCCGCTGATTTTCGCGCGGGTACCGGTGCCGTGATCGACCGCGTCCTCCAGGATATCCGTCATAAGCCAGGCCGTGCTTTCCTTGAATACCTGGCGGCGGATCTGGGTTTTCGACGATTCCAGCACCGTATCGCCCTTGCTGTCTACAATCTTGGTAAAGGTGACCGGCTCCACATAGACGCCGCCGTTGCCCAGGGCCGTATAGGCGCCGGCCAGCTCCATGACCGTCAGGCCCGAGGTGCCCAGGGCCAGGCCGGGGCCGTCCACATTCAGCGCGCTGGTAACGCCCAGCTCCCGCAGATAGGCCGCTGAAACGTCATAGCCTACATAATCAGCCAGCACCCGCGCGGCGACCACGTTGTAGGAATTGACAATGCCCTGGCGCAGCGATACCGGGCCATGGAAGGTATTGCCCGAGTTGTTGGGATACCCCCGTCCGCCCCAGCCCTTGATCTCAGCGGGCATGTCGGCAATGATAGTCCCCGCTCCGATCCCCTGGTCAATCGCCGGCGCATAGACGGAAATGGGCTTGATCGACGAGCCCGGCGGCTGAGAGCTGGTGGCGCGGCTGAGGCCCTTCTTGGTGGAGGGCTCCTGCCGTCCGCCAACCACCGCCTTAACGTAGCCGGTGTGATAATCCACGATGTTGGCGGCGACCTGGGGCTGCGACAGCGTCAGCCGGCTGCCGTCGGCGTTGGTGGTTGTGGAGGTGGCGTCGGCCGCGTTCTTCATGTCCGGGTAGTTTTCCCAGTTATACAGCGTTTCCTGCAGCGTATCCTGCATGCTGGCGTCCATGGTGGTATAGATATGATAGCCGCTGGTGCGGATCTCCGATTCGATTTGGCTCCGGTTGGTATCGTTGTCCGGCAGCCCCCGGTCCCGCAGCAGGTGCGTGATCACGTCCTGCACGGCGTATTCCACGAAATAGGGGTAATCGTATTTCTGCGTGCGGGGCGATTTTTCCAGGATCACCAGGGTATCGTTCAGCGCCTGCTCATATTGCTCCTTGGTGATCTTGTTGTTCTTATACATGGCCGCCAGCACCAGGTCGGTGCGCTTATTGGTCACCTCCGCCCGGTCGCGGGTGTAGAAATTGCTCCGGGGATCGTAGGTATAGGGCGCCTGGGCGCAGCCGGCCAGCATCGCGCACTCCCGCAGCGAAAGCTCGCTAAGCTCCTTACCAAAGTAATCCTCGGCAGCCGCCTTCACGCCATAGTTGGATTGGGCCAGGTTGATGGTATTAAGATAGGCTACAAGGATCTCGTCCTTGCTATACTCCTTCTCCAGCTGGATGGCCAGATAGGCCTCCTGCAGCTTGCGCTTGTAGGTCTGCTCTGAGGAGAGCACGCGCATTTTGATGAGCTGCTGGGTAATGGTGGAGCCGCCCTGCGTGGTGGAGGAACGCATATTGCTGAAAAGCGCGCCGATGATGCGCTTGATATCCACGCCCGAGTGGCTGTAGAAGCGTTCGTCCTCAATGGATACGATGGCGTCCAGCAGCATCTGGGGCATCTCCTCCCGGGTGGCCCAGATACGGTTTTCCACGCCAGTGTACATGGTGATTAGGTTGCCATCCATATCATAGATAAAGGAGGTCTCGCTTTGATCCTCGATCTGGGTGATATCCAGATCCGGCGTCGTGGCCACATAGGCCTGGGCGATCCCCAGGCCGAAGCCCAGACCCGATATGCCCCCCACCAAGATAAGGACGGCAAAAAGCTTCAGCGTGGTGACAATGACGGACAGGACAAAGTTCCGGGGCTTGGGTTTGCTGCGGAAAACAAAGAGGGGGCTGACCTGGGGCTCCTCCAGCGTCCGCCGCCTGGCGCGGCGCTCCGGCTCATGGCCCTCAGCGCTGCGGGAGGGCTTGCCTGCTGGCTGCGCGGGCTGCCGCTGCCGGGCGGGCCCGCCCTCTCCAGCCTCCGGGAAGCGGCGGGGGAGCTGCCCATCGCGGCCGGCCCGGCGCGGAGCCCCTGTGCCCGGGTCCTCTGCACCCGGGCGCGCCTGGCGGCGCGGCTCGTTTCTGCCTTCCGCCTTTTGGCCCTGCTCCGCCATTTTGCGGGCATAGGCCGCCGGCGTATCCGGCTCGCGGTATATTTCCTCCTGCGCCGGGCGCATCCTCTCCGAATCTTCAGGGACACCGGGCTTCTCCTTCTGGCCGTACTCCTCCGGCTGTGCCGGGGCCCTTCTGCCCCCGGTCAGGCTGCGCCAGCCGTCGGCAATACGCCCGCCCCAGCGGCCCATCATATTCATGAAGGCGCTGGGGCCCATCTCGCCGGTCGCTGGGTTAGGGATGGGCGTAAAAAAATCATGAATGGCGGAGCACCATTCGCGAATGCGTTGCTTCATCCAATACCTCCTTTGAAGCTTCCCCTTAGTATAGACCATTTCTCGCCAAAGGAAAAGGCTTCCGCAAATTTGACGTAATTCTTACAAAGAAGTTTCGGCCATTGAAACCACGAAAAAAATAGAGTACCATAAAGAAAAAGGACGGGAGGCTATAACATGCTGCAAAGAAAATGTGCCGGAGGCGTCGTTTTCTCGGGCGAAAAGCTGCTTTTGCTGCGCAATGACAAGAACGAATGGGTCCTGCCCAAGGGGCTGGTTCCCGCCGGCGCCCTGTCCTACCAGGTGGCGGTGGACCGCGTCGCGGCGGAGGCAGGCGTTTCCCCGGTGGAGGTCGTTTGCCCGGCCGGTGAAACGCGGTACGAATTCTACTCCACCACGCGCAAATGCCCGGTCTGCAATCATATTACCTGGTATGCCATGCGGGCTTCGGGGGAGCATAGCGCCTTTAACGCGGCCTTAGGCTTCACAGGAGGAGGCTTCTTCCCCCTGGAACGGGCGCTGGAGCTCATCACCTACAGCCAGGACAAGGCCTTGGCCGCTGCCGCCTGGGATAAGCTGCAAGCCGCCGACGAGAAAAAATGATTGCATTTTCCCTATGATGCTGCTATAATTTTTAGGTTCGTGAAATAGCAATATCCGGAAATTCCCGGAAGAATATGAAACCAAGCTGTAAAGGAGAATCGTGATGTCAGGCCATTCCAAATGGGCAACCATGCACCGCAAAAAGGAAAAGATCGACGCCGCCAGGGGAAAGATTTTTACCCGCATCGGCCGTGAGCTGGCTGTCGCCGTGCGCATGGGCGGCCCCGATCCCAACTCTAACGCCAAGCTGCGCGACGTGATTGCCAAGGCTAAGGCCAACAATATCCCCAACGACAACATTACCCGTATCATCAAAAAATCCTCTGACTCTGACTCCGCCGCCTATGAAGAAGTGATCTACGAAGGCTATGCGCCCGGCGGCGTGGCCGTTATCGTGGAATGCACCACCGATAACCGCAACCGCACGGCCGCCGATATGCGTCACTATTTCGACAAAAATGGCGGTTCCCTGGGCGCCAGCGGCTGCGTGGGCTGGATGTTCGACCGCAAGGGCGTCATCGATATTGAAAAGACCGACGATATGGACGAGGATGAGGTCATGATGATGGCGCTGGACGCCGGCGCCGATGACTTTTCCGACGAGGGCGACTATTTTGAGGTGCTGACCGATCCCAACGCGCTCAACGAGGTCAGCGACGCGCTCCAGCAGGCCGGCTACACCCTGGCCAATTCCGAGGTGGAGCGCATCCCCCAGAACACCGTCTCCATTACCGCGGAGGATGCCGCCAAGCTCAACAAGATGCTGGATATGATGGATGAAAACGACGACGTTCAATATGTCTTCCACAACGCGGATATGCCGGAGGAAGACGAATAGCTCTTCTTGTCTGGTAAAATGCATAGAGGCTGCCGGGTATCCGGCAGCCTCTATGCGTATATGGGAATAACCTACTCTACTGTACGACCCTGCGCGGCGCCAGGCCGGCAAGGCCCCTCCCCATGGGTTATGCTCAATCGTAAAATATCTTTCTGGGGGTGTTTTTAGGCAATCGGTATGTCCAGCTTTGCAGCCTGAAACGCTCAGACAGGTAGGCATCCTCAAAGGAATCGTCGTGTATCCAGGTCCCCCTAAGGTCCATATCCCGCACGGTGGGGAATTGCGCCAAATCAATCTGCCAATCCGAGGGCTTAAGCGTAATCACATCCTGCCCACACAGCGCGCACAGGGCCCCGTTCAGCCAATCACGGGGGCCCAGCTCCTTACCGCCTACCCTGATGCTCGTGGGCAAAAAATCATCCTTGATCTGTTTTGCCGACTCATAGATTTCGCTTGCACCGACGGTCACCGCTTCACCGATTGCATAGGGCGTATACAAAAAGCCATACACATACCCGCACCTGTGACACGCCTTACCCAAAAGCAAATCACGGCAGGCATAAAGGATATCGGTGATGCAGTATGAATCCGGCGTTGTTACCGGGAAGAAATACGCGTCCAGCGCATGCTTTATTTCGGGAATATCCTCCCGGCGGACGACCCTTGAGCCCGATTCCAATTCTTTTGCAAGCTGCTTGTATGTCATGATCTCAAAGCGCGGATCGTCCTTCAGCCTGCCGATAAGATAGTCGAAATTCTCGTAAAATTTGTCCCTTTCCTCCTTCGGTCTATACCCAGAAAGCTTCCATTGGCCCTCATTTTCAGGCGTCATCCGATTGACCTCATCGCAAAACTGATCGATGATTCCCATTTGCGGATGATGATAAAAGATATAAAAGTCCTTTTCTTCCGCGATTTTATCAAGGTCTGCATCTATCTTATCTCTATCGCTTATTGCAAGATAGTCATCCAAACAGTGGCTATAGCGGAGGCAAGCGATGTTACAGGCATATACCGGGCGGTTGCGTTTGATATCACAATACCAATCTCCATCGTAAATCCCGATCCCCATATCCGCATACCCATAGTGGGCCACATACGAAACAGAATCCCCAGGCGGGCAGGCGGCATACAAATCTTGCACCCCGAATACGGCCCGGATAATCTCCCGGCCCTCTATCTCATTTTTGAGAAACGCCCTTTTTGCCTCTTCAAAATCCTCTATGTCCGTGTATTCGTTGATGGTTGGATGAAGGGAATGGGCCAAGGAGTGATGTTCGATTTCGTGCCCTTTCAATGCTTCAATGGCATCCTGCCTTCCCCACCTTACCAACGCCTGCGCAAGGCGCGCCACCACATTGTAGCAGCCGACCACCCCATGCTTTTCAAGGATGGCGGCAGTTTTGATGATCCCGTCAACCCCGTGGGGATTGACATAATCTTCAGTGTCAAAACTGATAAAAACCTTTGTCATATTACGACTCACCTCAATACGCCATAATGAGTAAGCGCACAGCAGGGCATACGGCGCTCCACAGGCCCGGATCTATGCAGGCGCTACACTCAATTATAGCATTATACTTCGTAAAGCTATACCGGTTATGCCGGTATTTCTCTCCATTTGAAGCGAGTTTCGCAACTTTCAGCTTATCAAAAGGCAGCCCACACTGAACCGGTGTGGGCTGCCTGCTATCCGGCTGTATCCAGCCTGTTCTCAATTGAAGTCAGAAACAGGAACATAGGGCGCAGCGCCTGCCAGCCCTGTATGATGGGCCTCCGCCCATACCCTGCCTACTCCCATGCGTTGACAAGCTCGGCGCCCACATAGTAATGGGCCAGGATCGCCCGGTAGTCCTCCCCCTGCTGGGCCATGGTATAGGCCCCCCACTGGGACATGCCCACGCCGTGCCCAAAGCCCTTGCCTGAAACGATCAGCGAGCCATCCTCCAGCGATACGCTGGTCAGCTGCGTGGAGCGGAACACCTTGGGGTCCAGCGCGGTTCGCAGCTCTACACAGTTCACCAGCCGGCCGCCGATCTCCAGCTGCGTGCAGCGGCCCGAGGGCCCCCGCTTGGCGATGGATACGCTGGTCAGCTCCGCGTTTACGCCCATCTCTTCCAGCGCCTCCTCCACCTTATCCGCCTCGAAGGCGCCTTCCCATTCGGCAAATTCGGCCGGCGCTTCCTCCTCCGGGCTGTCGACCACCTGGATATAGGGCGGATTTTCCTCCTTGTAGTTGAGCCCCTCCGGGGCGGTGGCGGTCTTCCCCCCGGCGCAGGAATGGAACCAGGCGTTGATGTATTGCCCCTCATAGCTCAGGGCCATACCGCGCGTATCGTTTACCGCCCGGCGGATCGCGTCGTTAACGCCCTCCGCGTTGTAGGCCTGGCATTCGGCCACATCGGTGGAGATATCCGCCCCTTCATACATGGATCCATCGTGGTGCTCCAGGAAATACAGCAGGAAGGTGCGGGCCACGACCGCCTGAGCCCGCAGCGCCTCCTGGGGCCAATCGCTTCGCATTTCACCGGCTACCACACCATAGAGGTACTCCTCCACCGGCATTTCCACGATCTTCTTTTCCTCCACCACATAGACCTTGATGGGGTGCTCCCCCGCCTCCGGCTGCTGGGCGAGGGCGGAGGGCAGCTCCGGCGTCTCCGGCGCTGTCGTTGCTGCAGAGGATGTCGCCGTCGCGCTGGGCATAGTTTGGGCCGTGCTTTGGGGCGCTGTGCTGGTTACGGGCGGCTGCTGGGGCGCGCAGCCTGCCAGCAGCAGCGCCAGCAGCAGCCCGGTGCATATCTTTTTCATTTTTGGGCCTCCTCATCGTCTTTCAGGGTTATTGTGCATGGAACGGCCCAAAACATACAACAAAAGGCCGCGCACTGCGCGGCCTTTCCTTTCTTTCGTCTGTAAATCCCCTTACGCTCACTTCTGGATAAAGCTGGCCTTCACAAGGCCATGGGTATGCCGTCCGTTCAATGATATGTCGCAAATCATCTCCAGCTTGGGCTCAGCCCAGCTCTCCACCATAAACTCAAAGGTAAATTCATTCTTCCCCTTGTAGTACCAGTCGATAAAGCAGCTGGCGGTGGGCGACGGCATCAGGGTCACGCCCTCGGGCAGATACCAGCGCAGCGTAGCCCACTGCTGCAGGTGGCCGAATTCGCCGCTATCGGTGATGGTCAGCGTAAAGCGCTTGGGCTCGCCCGCCTTGAAGCAGGGCGTATCCAGATAATCCAGCGTCGCATGAAAGGCGGGGAAGGTATAGAACACCGCATGGGGGCTCTGCTCCAGCAGCGCTTCGATGGACGGCAGCTTGGGCTTGCCTCCGCCGTTGGTCCCAACCTGGTAGAGGGGCTCGTTATGGCAATAAAGCGCGCTGCCCTCCAGCAGCTTCAGCGTATAGCCGCCCGGGGCCAGGATATCGCACCATCCCCGGCCGACAAAACCAGGCGTTGCCCGCAGGATGCGGTCGGTCAGCTCCGTTACCGTGTTGGGGATATCAATGGACCCGTTCAGCCGGTTGATGCAGCAGGTGGTAATGCGGTCGTTTATCGGTTCCAGCCACGCCTCCGGCAGCGCCGACGCGCCCTGGATGATGCCCATCAAGGCGCCCAGCGTGGCGGCGGTGCAGTCGGTATCCTCGCCGCAGTTCACCGCCGTGCAGAGGCTCTTTCCGAAATCGCCCTCGCCGTAATACCAGCCCAGGATCGTTATGCCAATGTTGCCTGGCGCGTCGAAGCCCACCTCGCCCAGGGGGATCCTGCCGGTATCCACCTCCGCAAGGGGGGTGTTCTGCACGCCGAAGGTGCCGGGCGCCGAGCTGAGCACCGCCACGCGGGCCTCGCGCCAGTCCATACCCTTTTTATAACAGTCCATGGCCGTACGCACCGCCCGGGCCACGGCGGAATCCTCCGGGATATAGCTCAGCCCGATCTCGACCAGCGTATCCCGGTCCGATTCCACAAAGGCCGCGCTTTCCATGGCCGCCGTAAAGATTTCGCCGTATAATCCCTCCTGGGCATGGTCCACCACCGCATCCTCATAGGCATAGCGGGCGGCCAGCTCCGGCTGTCCCGGCGCCAGGCAGGCCCACAGCTCCGAGCGGATAAAGCAGCCGCAGCTGTTGCGGTAGGGATTGCCCAGCGCGCCGGACATGGGCGGCTGGATTCCCATACGCAAATTATTCTTCCCTGCGCCGTACTCCACCCAGTCCGGAATGATGTAGCTGAGCCAATAATCGCCGAGGATGGACGCGTTGACCGCGCGCCCGTATTTCTCTACCGCGTTGAGCCAGACGAGCTGCAGATCCAGGTCGTCGTTAGGGGGCGGGTTGTCCTTCAGGTCCGGCTGTACATAGAATTCGATATGGTTCTCCTGGCGCTTCCCCTCAAAGGGCGCGCCCACCACGCCGCCGATATTCTTGCCGGCCCAGCAGCCCATCACCTTGTCCTTATAGGTAGCAAAGTCCATGATCATGGGAAATCCCTCCTGCTTTTTTTCTCAGTATACGCCGGCCGGCCCGGCTGGCATAGTGCGGCGCTTCACTACAATGTGGAGAATTTTTACCTCTTTCCCCGGCTGCTGCGCCAGGCGCCCGGCGGCATGCCCGCCCACTGGCGGAAGGCGGTATAAAAGGCCTTTCGCTCGCCATAGCCCACCTGGGCTGCCACCTGGTCCACGGTCAGCGCCGTCTGCTCCAGCAGCCGGGCCGCTTCCTCCATGCGCCGCCTGGTCACATACTCGGTCAGCGTCATGCCGCATTTCTCCCGGAAAAGGCGGCTGAAATAGGCAGGGTGATAAAAGCAGCGCTCCGCCAGCGCGCTCAAGGTGATTTTTTCCTCCAGGTGCGCGTCGATGTATCCCAGCACCTCCGGCATCAGCGACAGGGAAAGCCGCTTCCCCTCGGTCCGGCTCATGGCCCGCAGCAGCTTGGCCAGCAGCACCTCCAGATATCCGCGCAGCGCCGCCTGCCATCCCAGCGCCCTGACCTGATACTCCTCCAGCATATGGCCAATGATCCCTTCAGCCTCCAGCATATCCTCAACCGGAAGCGTAACCCGGGGCGACGCGCCGCCCAGCCCGGCTTCCAGGTTCTCTGAAACCGCCATGGTCAGCCATTCATAGATATTGCCGTCATGCACCAGCTGCCGCGAGACAAAGCCCGGGTGCAGCAGGATATTGACGTAGTCCATAGGGCTGTCCACCGTAAAGGCATGCACCTGATGGTATCCCAGGAACATCATATCGCCCCGCTTGGCCGGGAACTGCTGCCCGTCTACCCATTGACGGCTCGATCCGGAAAAAATGTAGACGAGCTCGATAAAATCATGGGTATGGGGCCCTTCCTCCCGATCCGTCCGCTCCCGGGTGATGCGGAACTGCTCATGGGATCCGAACAGCTCCGCCGCCTTATATTCCAGCATGTCCCCTCCTCGCATCCGAAAAGGGAAGGGCCCGGCATCGCCTCCAGGCCCTTCCCTCTATTCCTCCGCCCGTGCAAAGATCATACGCCCAGCCGAGGTCTGCAGCGAGGAGGTCACCACCGCCTCCACCTGCTGGCCAATCCGGCTCTGCCCATGGTCCACGACCACCATGGTGCCGTCGGCCAGATAGCCCACGCCCTGGTCCGCCTCCTTGCCCTCCTTCATCAGCCGGACCACCAGGCGGTCGCCCGGCACGGCCGCCGACTTCACCGCGTTGGCCAGCTCGTTGATGTTGAGCACCGGCACATTCTGCACCGCCGCCACCTTGTTCAGGTTATAGTCGTTGGTCACAAGCTTGCCGTGGTATTGCCGGGTAAGCCAGAGCAGCTTACCATCCACCTCGCCAATGCGCTCATTATCCAGCTCGGATACGGTAACCCGGCTACCCAGCTGGCCCTGTAGCTGACGGGCTACCTCCAGCCCCCGCCGTCCTCTGCCCCGTTTCAGCTCGTCGGCCGAGTCCGCCAGATGCTGCAGCTCCGTCAGCACAAAGGATGGAATCACCAGCGGGCCTTCAAGGAAGCCCGTATCCAGGATCCGCTCCACCCGTCCGTCGATCAGCACCGAGGTATCCAGCACCTTGGCCGCGGCCGGCCGGTTGTCCTCCGGCTCCTCTGTCTCATCGGCCTGCTGCCTGGCGCGGAAATGGGTGGGGATGATGGCGCGCCAGCCCTCGCGGTGGTTGAGCCCCAGCGTAACGCCCATATACCCCAATACGATATAGACCAGCACCGAAATCAAAAGGGCCAGCCACTCATACCGGATCATCGCTACCAGCTGGGTCAGCAGGAAGGCGACGACAAGCCCGGCAATAAGGCCTGCGCCGCCTGCGGTCAGGTCCACCAGCGGACGGCTCTGAAGCCACCGCATTGCGCTTTCCAGCCGTTCATATGCCCGGTTCAGCGTGAAATAGCCCGCTGCGCCGCCCAACGCGATACCGATAAGGACACAGGAAGCCACTACGCCTGCCGGTATGCTACCCCCCTGAATCACATAGATCCGTATCAGCCCGTTGAGAATCAGGGCCGCCAGCGCGCCGCCCAAGGACAGGCCGATCAGCACCCAGAGCATACCAAAGAGCTTTTTGAGTTTCATATGCCCACCTATTCCACGCTTTCTACATCCTTCAGCTGCACCAGCGCCTCAGCCAGCGTCGAAACGCCCACCGCCTCGAGGCCCGGCGGCACCGCCAGCCCCTTCAGGTTGCGCCTGGGCAGGATAACCCGGGTAAAGCCATTGCGGACAAGCTCCGCCAGCCGCGCCTCGGCAAAGCGCACCGGGCGCACTTCCCCAGTCAGCCCGACCTCCCCGAATACCGCCGTCTTGCCCGGCAGCACGCGGCCCCGGAAGGAGGAAGCCACCGCCAGCGCGCCGCCCAAATCGGCCGCCGGCTCCACCAGCCGCAGCCCGCCCGCCACGCTCACATACACATCCTGATCGAAAAGCCGCAGGCCTGTCCGCTTTTCCAGCACCGCCAGCATCAGCACCAGGCGGTTATAGTCCATGCCGGCCGTCTGCCTGCGGGGGTTGCCGAAGGCGCTGTGGGCCACCAGCCCCTGGATCTCCACCACCATGGGCCGGCTGCCCTCCATGGAGCAGGTGACAATGCTGCCCGGCTCCTCCCGCCGGCCTGCCGACAGGAACATCTCCGAAGGGTTGGCGACCTCCACCATTCCCTCCTCCCGCATCTCGAACAGGCCGATCTCCTGGGTCGAGCCAAAGCGGTTCTTTACCGCCCGCAGGACCCGGTAAACATGCTCCTGATCGCCTTCAAAATACAGCACCGTATCCACCATGTGCTCCAGCACCCGCGGGCCGGCAATGGCTCCCGCCTTGGTCACATGGCCCACCAGGAAGATGGAGCAGCCGGTGGATTTGGCCGTCTGCATCAGCAGCGCCGTGCATTCCCGCACCTGCGTAACGCTCCCCGGCGCCGAGCCCACATCGTCCCGATACATGGTCTGGATCGAATCCACCACCACAAAATCAGGTTTCAGCCGTTTGATCTGCTCCAGCACATGGTCCAGATTGGTCTGCGCCTGCAGATAGAGGCGGTCGGAACGCACCGACAGGCGGGTAGCCCGCATGGCGACCTGCCGTACCGATTCCTCGCCGGACACATAGAGCACGCGGCCCCCCTGCCGGGCCAGGTGATAGGCCGCCTGCAGCAGCAGCGTCGATTTTCCGATGCCCGGATCGCCGCCGATCAAGATGAGCGACCCGGCTACCACGCCGCCGCCCAGCACACGGTCCAGCTCCGCCATCTGCGTGCTGGTCCGCGGGAAATCCTCACGGGCAACCTCGTCCAGCATAACGGCCTGCTGCCCTTCATAGGCTGCCGGCGCCGTGGGCGCAGCTTTTTTCTCCCTCACCGTCTCCTCGGCAAAGCTGTTCCATTCGTTGCAGCTTGGGCACTTGCCCAGCCACTTTTTGCTTTCATAGCCGCACTGGCTGCAGACGAACAAGGTTTTCATGCCTGCCGCCATGCTTATCCCCCCTCCGCAGCGGTGGTCGCCGCCGCCGTTGCCGCCGTCTCTGCCGGTGTAGTTTCCATGGTAGCCGTGGTTTCAGCCGGCGTCAGGGTTGTGGTTTCCGCGGCCGTCGTCGCGGCGGTTGTCGTCGCGGCGGTTGTGGTTTCCGCGGTATAGGGCTCCACGCCCTCCGGCAGCCCGCCCGGATAGAGCTCCTCGTCGGTCAGGATCTTATAGCGCAGCACATCCCGTCCGCCGCCGATGGACTTGTTCTGCCAGATTACCGTGCGCCCGTATACCTGCGGCAGGATGCCGTTTTCCGTGGTATCGGTCAGGCGGCAGGTTTCCCCCGTGGCGATGATATAGAGATAGATGCCGTTATCCTTCCCATAGACCACAAAACCGTCGCCCAGGCCATAGGCCGATATGCCTGAGGCTACCGTCACCGGCGTGGTATTGGGCTGCGCCACATACAGCGTGGCGTTAAAGGATTTGTTGGTATCGATCCAGGCAAAATACTGGCCGTTGAAGAGCGGCTCATGCACATAGGTATCGGGCCGGTACACCCGGGGCTCGATACCGTTCTCGCCGATGTCCTCGTCCAAATTGATATAATAGATGGCGCTGGTCACCGTATCCTCGCTCACCGGCTCCGGGTCCGGGCCCGACCACACGATCCATGCGCCATAGATGCTGGGCGCCGACGTGCCATAGGTCGCCACATCGCTGAAGGTGAAAAGGGGCAGGTTCTCCTGGCTCACAAGATCGACCATGTAGAGCTTATCCTCCTGCTGGTCCTGCTCCATCCAGATGAGGGTATCGCCATAAAGCCGCAGCTTGGGCTTGCCGTTTTTGCAGTTCTTGATGAGCGTCACCTTGGAATCCGCCCGGCTCATGGCATATATGTAGTTATTGGTGCCGTGATCGGTTTCCAGGTAAATGAGCCATTTATCGTTGATCAGGGTTTCGTAGTATTCGCCTTTGTAGATCTCGGTCTCTTTGATCTTCTGCGCCTTGTTGGTGGTCAGGCTGTAGAGATACAGCCGCGTCAGCACCGGATCGTCCAGGCTTCCGGAACCGGCGGAAAAAAACAGCTCCGTTCCCCATATCCCCGGCTGGTTGATCTGTCCCTCCTTGTCGAAGCGCACGTCCTGCGCTTCATGGGCAAGGTTGCGCATCACGTCAGGATTGGGCGTCAGGGAGGGCTGGCCGCTGTCCGCCGCCGCGGTTTGAGCCGTCCCGTTGTCCTCCATGGCTACAGAGGTTGTCCCCTCATCGGGTGGCGCGGTAAGCTTAAGGGCTACAAGCAGCGCAGCCACGGCCACCAGAAGCCCGCCCAGTGAGAAAATCAGGATATGCTTCACCCGGGAAATCTGCTGGAGCTTCTTGCGCTTTCCCTGACGGCGGCGGGTCCGATCCTCTCTTCTCATGGTTTTCTCCCTCCGCATCTTTGTTTAGCCGACCGCTTCCTCATCCCGATAGGAATTGATCTCCAAGGGCTCCTCGTCCAGCTGCACCAGGCAGCCCACCAGCTCCTGCGCCTGGGTCTGCCCCTGGGTCTTTTCATGGATCCCGATCGTCGCCATGCCGTCCTTAAGGGCAAGCTCGGTCAGCTCATATTCAGAGCCCTGATAGTCGGCATAGAACAGCACCAAAATCACATATTTGCTAAAGTCGGGCTTGGCTTCCCCCTCCAGCTCCAGGCCGTATTCGCCGGCCAGCTCGTTCCACTGCGCTTCGTCCTCCACCCGCAGCGACCATTCGCCGCCGTAGCCAATGGCGTCATCGTAAGCCTTGGAGCCGCGGCACCATATCACGCTGCCGTCCAGCACCGCCTTATCCTCTGGGATTGAAACCGCCGGGGCGGTCGGAATGGTCGCCTGGGTCGCAGGCTGGTTGGCGCAGCCCGCCGCCGCGGCCAGCATCGCCGCGCACAGCAGCATCATCAGCATAGTACGGATCTTTTTCATGTGTATCTCCTTACCTAAAAAGCTATTGTCTAGTTTACCATATGCCACAGCGTTTGGCTACACCCCGGCCTGGAGCAAAAGGGCGGTCGCCTGGGCGGAGATGCCCTCCTGCCTGCCTTCAAAGCCCAAGCCTTCGGTGGTTGTCGCCTTGACGCTGACGCAACCGGGCGAAAGGCCCATCGCCCCGGCGAGCCCCTCGATCATCGCCGCCCGGTAGGGCATGAGCTTGGGCCGCTGGGCGATGACCACGGCGTCCACGTTGCCGATCGTCCATCCCGCCTGCCGCACCTGCCGGGCAACCTCGGCCAGCAGCACAAGGCTGTCCGCATCGAGATAAGCCGGATCATCCGGGGGGAACAGCCGCCCGATATCGCCCAGGCCGGCTGCCCCCAGCAGCGCGTCCATCACCGCGTGGGCCAGCACGTCTGCGTCCGAATGGCCCTCCAGCCCCCGTTCATGGGGGATCTCTACGCCCCCGATCACCAGGCGGCGCCCGGGTACCAGCCGGTGTACGTCGTACCCCGTTCCAATACGCATGCCTCGCCCTCCCCTTTTGCACAGGATCGCCTCCAAAAGCGGGAGGTCCTCCTTGGTTGTCAGCTTTAGGTTATCCGGCCTAGTCTGCGTGAGCCATACCTTGCCCCCGTTCCAGCGGTAAACCGCCGCGTCGTCGGTAAAGCTAAGCCCCTGTGCCTGGGCATGTTCATAGGCCTCCGCCAGCGCTGCCCGGCCGAAGCACTGCGGCGTCTGCACCGTCCATAGCTGGGCCCGATCCGGCGTCTCAAGGACCGCGCCTGCCGCGTCTACCCGGTGCAGCGTATCCCGGGCCGGATATCCGGCCACCGCCGTCCCGCGCTCCAGCAGCGAGTCGATCAGCCCCTCCACATCCTCTGCCGTCAGGCAGGGGCGGGCGCCGTCGTGCACCATCACCCACCGGCAGCCCTCTGGCAGGGCCCGAAGCCCCCGCAGCACGGAGCCGCCGCGGTCCGGCCCGCCATCCACCGCAATCCATGGCTTACCGGTGCTTTCCAGCAGGCTTTTCACCGCTTCGGTAATCGCCGGCGCCTTCACCACGCAGATCCCCTCCACCCGGCGGGAGGCAGCAAAGGGCGCCAGCGTCCACGCCAGCAGCGGCCGGCCGGCCAGCGGATACAGCACCTTGGGCGTTTCGCCGCCCAGGCGGACGCCGCTGCCGGCCGCCACCACCACGGCCCATATCCCCTTCATCGCGGATCCAGCTCCCGATACATGGCCGCCGCGTCGGCCTTGCCGGCGCTCTCCGGGCAGGCCAGCACCTCATAGCGGGCAGTATGGGTGCCAAAGGCAATTTCCAGGATGCAGCCGGGCTCCACCGCCGTAGAGGGCTTGGCTACCTTACCGTTCACCATAATCCGTCCGGCCTCGGCCGCTTCCGCCGCCACGGTGCGGCGCTTAATGATCCGGCTGATCTTCAGGTATTTGTCGAGTCTCATCTCATGCTCCTTTATCACAGGCCCTCGGCCTGTTTCTTCTTATTATACAAAAAAACCGCCGTTTGTACATGGCGGTTTTCATTTTGGCTAGCTGCCGGGCTTTACTTCACGGCATCCTTAAAGGATTTGCTGGGCTTAAAGGCAGGCGCCTTGCAGGCGGGAACCATGATGGACTCGCCGGTCTGGGGGACCTTAGCCTCGCGCTCCTTGCGGGCGCGCACCTCAAAGGTGCCAAAGCCCACCAGGGCTACCTTGCCCTCGGCCTTCAGGGTCTCTACCACGGTTTCTTCAAAGGCCAGCAGAGCCTTCTCGGCGTCTTTCTTGGTCAAACCGGTCTTTTCAGCAATGGCAGAAATCATATCGTTCTTGTTCATTATATTCCCTCCTGTGGAATGATAGCTTCTCTGGGCGCCGACATTGCGCAACATGGCTTATTTTACAACGTTTGCGGCCGTCTTGCAACGGTTTCCTGTAAGAAAACTGTAACTATTTTTGCACATCCTGATGGATGTAGGCAAATCATTCATCTTTACCGGCTGTTTCCCGCGAATCCTGCGGCGCTCCCTGGCTCGCGCAGCGCTGGATATACCGGTCGGTTTCCTGCTGCAGGGCCTCCTCCAGGTCGGCGCATGCGCCGCTAAGCCGCTCCACCAGGGCCAGCAGCAGCGCCCCTGCCGGCGTCTCCCCTGGTGCATCCTTCAGCCGCTCCAGCTGCTTTTCAAGCTCAAGCGGCTGGTTAACCCCATATTTATGAGCCTTCTTCAGCACCTTCTGGCTGCGAAGCAGGGCCGGGAGCGCCTTTGCCACATCCTGGATCGCCTCTGCTCCGGAATCCTGCCCCCTTTCCTTCTGCTTAAGCTTGTCCCAGTTCTCCAGCACCTGCCCGCTGTCGGCTACGCTTTCCCCTCCGAAAACATGGGGATGGCGGAAAATCATCTTGCGGCAGATCTCGTCCGTCACCGTCAGGTGGCTGAACTCATCCATCTGGCTGGCAATTTCGCCATGCATCGCCACCTGCAGCAGCACGTCGCCCAGCTCGTTGGCCAGCGCGTCCCAGTCCTCATGGTCGATGGTTTCCGCGGCCTCGTAGCATTCCTCGATCAGCGAGCCCCGCAGCGAGGCATGGGTCTGCTCCCGGTCCCAGGGGCAGCCGCCCGGCGCCCGCAGCCGCCGGACAATTTCCAGCAGGTCGTCATAGTCCATGGGCGCGTCCGCCGACCGGCCGGTCACCACCAGCAGGCTGTTCTCATCCAGGGCGTGGCCCCGGTCCAGCTCATACAGCTTCATGGGGAGGGCTTGTCCCCCTGTGACCAGCACGCAGGGCGCTTCGTCACCAAAGACGGGCGAAAGGGCCAGCTTCACCTGCCCGGCCTGGATCGGGTCGTCCAGGCTGGTGACCGCCAGCGGCTGATGGGCGTCGAATACCGCGCCCTCAAGCCTGGCAGCCGGCAGGATGCGCAGGCTCCCGGCCGCCAGCGCCGGAAGCTGTCCGGCTGCCAGCGCCACGCCGCTATCCAGCGCAGACAGGCCCGGCAGGACACGGCTTACCAGGCCCCGCCGCACCAGGCAGCCCACCGTATCGTCCTCCATCAGGCCCTGGCCCGGCACGCCATAGGTAACCGGCCCCTGCGCCAGCATTTCCTCCAGGCGGTCGGCCGCCGTCTCGGCCAGAGTCTCAAAATCATCGGCGCCTTCGTAGAGCCCATCCAGGCTTTCATAGGCCACGCCCTGGGCTGCAAGGTAGGCCGCTACGCCGTGGCGGGCCGTGCGCAGCACCAGGTGCGGCGCATGGAGCAACGCTGCGGCGGCTTCCGCCGTCAGCTGGCGCTCGTCTGACACACCCAGGCCCACAATCGTTATTCTGTCCATTTTTTCTCCATTCTACCCATAATTTAGCCGGCTGCCTCCCAACGCCCCAGCATCCGCCGCGCCTCGCCCATGGATATGCCGCCCACAGCCCATAGCACGGCAAAATACACAATGAGGCCCAGCCCCACGCCGCACAGCGCCATGGCCCACGGCCGCATCAGCCCTTGGGCATGGTGCAAATAGGCTGCCAGCACCGCGCCCATAGCGCAGCTGGCGGCGGCGGGCCGCGTCAGCAGGCGCATGCCGTCCAAGGCATGGCCCAGCGCGCGGCTGGCCCAATACAGGTCAATGGCTGCCGCTATGCTATAGCATACCACGGTTCCGATGCATGCGCCAGTGATATTGAGCGCTGGAATGCCGGTCAGGACATGGGTAACCACAATTTTAGCCGCTGCGCCGGCCGCCAGCGCCGCCACCGGGGCCTTGACCTTGCCCATCCCCTGCAGGGTGCCGCTCAGGGTCTGCACAATCGCCAGCGCTACCACGGACGGCGTGGATATCTGCAGGAGCCGGGCGGCCTGCAGATGCTTTTCCGCCGTCAGCCCCCCGTACAGCAAGGCCATCAGGGGCTCGGCCATCACCGCCAGCGCCACAGCCGCCGGCAGGCTGATGGTCAGCGTGATTTTCAGCGCCAGGCGGGTTTTGTTGCGCACCTCGCCCTGGGCGCCCCGGGCGCAGGCCTGGGCGATCGCCGGCACCAGGGCCATAGCCAATGCCAGCGGGATCACCGAGGGCATATTGACCAGCGTATTGACCGGCCCGGTCAGCAGGCCATAGAGGGAGCGCGCCTCCTCGGCCGCGATCCCCGTATCCAACAGGCGGTGGTTCACCACGAAGCTGTCGATCATGCCCACCAGCGGCATCATGACCGCGCCGATCATCATGGGGAGCGCCACCGGCAGCAAGCGCCCGATGACCGCCCGGGCTGGCTCCTTATTCCCGCGGGCGGCGCCCTGCCTGCGGGAGGCCGCGCCCATGCCAAGCACCAGCACCATCGCCACCGCTTCAGCCAGCGTCACGCCAAGGATCGCGCCGGCGGCCGCATATTCTACCCCCCTGTCCCGCATCATGTAGGCCAGCCACAGGCCCATGACCAGCTTACCCGCCTGCTCGACGATCTGGGTCGCTGCGGTGGGCGTCATGCGCTGCTGCCCCTGGTAATAGCCCCGATAGGCGGAAAGCACCGCCACGAAGAACAGGGCGGGCGCAATCGCCCGGATCGGCAGGCAGGCCAGCGGATCGCCCACCCAGGCCGCCACCTGCGGCGCAAAGCAGAAAAGCGCCGCTGCGCTGACCAGCCCCACCAGCGCCAGCAGCGCCAACGAAACGTGAAAGACCCGCTGCGCCTGGGCGGTTTCCCCACGGCTGATATGCTCGCTGACCAGCTTCGACACAGCGGCGGGGATCCCTGCCGTTGAAAGGGCCAGCAGCGTGCCATAAATAGGATAGGCATATTGATATAAGGCGATTCCCTGATCCCCGATGATATTGGTCATCGGGATACGGTAGCAGGCCCCAATGACCTTCACCACCACACCGGCAGCCGCCAGTGTAGCCGCTCCGGCGGCAAAGCTGCGCTTTCCCTCGTTCTGCATGGGCTTTCCTCCTTCCCAGTTGCCTTACATTATATCCGGGAATCGGGCCTTTCAGCACCGCCCTTGCATAAGAACCTCCGGCTTTCCTTCCGTCTCGCCACGGCTTACCATATAAAACGCATACAGGCCTCACATTTTACAGATATGCCATAAAAAAGGATACGGCTTCAAAGCGCCGTATCCTGTATCCCCTCATACTTTTACTGCTGCTGTGCCTCCACCGTCCGCATAGCCAGGATGGTTTCGCTGATCAGCTGATCCAGGTCCCAGCCCAGCAGCGCTGCGCCCTGCTGGATCACCTCGCGGGAGCAGCCGGCGGCAAAGCTGGGCTGCTTGAATTTCTTTTTAACGGATTTCAGCTCCAGATCCATGACCGATTTGGACGGACGCATCAGCGCCACCGCTCCGATCAGCCCGGTCAGCTCGTCCACCGCATACAGCACCTTCTCCATGGTGTGCTCCGGCCGGATATCCACGGTCAGCCCCCATCCGTGGCTGGCCGTCGCCCGGATCAGCCGCGGGTCAAGCCCCCGCTCCGCCATGATCTCCTGGCTTTTCACACAGTGCTCCTGGGGAAAGCGTTCAAAGTCCAAATCGTGCAGCAGGCCCACAATAGCCCAGAAATCCGCTTCCTCGCTATAGCCCAGCGCGTTGGCAAAGTAGCGCATCACGCCCTCCACCGTCCTGGCATGGGTAAGATGGAAGGGCTCCTGGTTATATTCCGTCAGCAGCGCCCAAGCCGCCTCCCGGGTGATTCCCTCTGGCATATCCGTTTCCTCCTTGGTTTTTCTCTAGCATACCGCGATTTTGTCCAAATAGGGTAAATCAGAATTCCTCAAACCTCTGCGCCAGCCGCATAAAGGAGGAGTTCGGCATGACCTGCTTGGACGGAATGAAAAGATACCGCCACGCTTTATAGCCGTTTGCCTCCCCCCAACGGGTCGCAACCTCGCAATACTGGATACCACGCTTTTTCTTGGCTATGACATCCGGTTCGCTGAGTTTATCTTCGCCTTTTACTTCAACGAGATAGATAACGCTTTCGGTTTCCACAACGAAATCGGGCTCATAGTTATGCCCATGGTTATAAGTAATATTGAATTCCTGCGGTGCCGGACGAAGCCAATTCAATACATCAGGATCCGTTTCCAATACCCGTGCGAGGAGCAGCTCCGGGTGGCTATCAAACTTCGCTTTGTCAAATACGCCCTTTTTAATGCCATCAAAGAGGACAGACTGAATATTTTCCTTATAGGCGGAAAAAAGGCCGACACGCTCCACATAGTTATAGTGCTGTTCCAAATTGTAGCTTCTAGCGTCAATCACTTCTTCCCGCAGGAATCCATTCTCGCAGTAGAAATGTTGAAGCATCTGCTTGTAGATTTTGTCGCTGATATCGCGCTTGTACATCATCATGATATTCTGCATACCATTGACGCCATAGCGGTCTGTATAATGGTCGCAGACCTGTGTAATCAGCTTAAACAGTAGCTTGGAGCATTTCTCGTAATCAATTTCCGGCTTTTTGCGAAGCTGCTCCAAAATGACCTTCTTCGGGTGATAGCCTTCAAAATCGATAGCCCCGCCCTTGATACGCTGCCTGTCCTGCATATCCTCCAGGTTCTGCACAAGCAGTTCGTTCTTGATCGGCGCATGGGTAAATTCGGCCATATCAAGGTCAAAGTCCAAGAACACATACTCTTCAACGCCGGCATCGGTAACCTTGATACGGGGGATCGGGATAAACTTGCTGACGGCGGCGCGGTGGGTTTCTTCTGTCTGGTGCAGCAGCCACGCAGCCAAAGGCATTTCATTCTCCTTGAACACCTCGCCCAAATCCCTATCTTCGGAAACCCTTTTCTTGACCGTCTCCACGATCTGCTGCGCCTGTACCGAGGTAACGGTGTGGCCTGGTCTGTGCTGAATGTGCTGTGAAACCTCCGTGCGGATCATTTCCACCGCCTTTTTCAGCAGAGCGTCCGTAGCGTCGGTTCTCGGTAGCTGCATATGATCATAAGCTTTGTCAAGGGCGGTATCCACGACGGGCTCCATAGCCAGCTGCGTATAGGTGGTTTCCTCCGGCACAATTTCCTCAACCTTGATTACATTGCCAGCCTTGAAGATCGAATCGCCCTTCTGCGCTTCTTCCAGAATATCATGAAATTTATCGTGAGCAGTCAGCATGACCGCATCCACGTCCCGATCCCCGGTACGCTCGCCATATGGCAAGCGCAGACCTCTGCCGATCATCTGCTCGCGCAGAATTTTGGACGCGGCAGTGCGCAGCGGCACGATGGTATAGAGGTTATTGACATCCCATCCCTCTTTCAGCATATTGACATGGATGACGATTTCCACCGGGTTATCCGGCTTTTCTACGTTAAGGAGCAGCCGGGTATTCGCTTCGGTCTCGGCGCCTTTTTGCTTGGAGTGGACGGTAATGGTCTTATTGCGGTAGGCACCGTCGCGGAATTTATCGGATTTTATGAAGCTTTCCACCCAGGCTGCGTGGCCGGTATCCTTACATACAACAAGCATAAAGGGCTTTACGGCAGGCCTGCCATGATTGGCGGCATAAACCTCCAGCTTGCGCTTGGCGCTTTCGTGGCAAGCAATGCCATCCAGCAGCATCATTTTATCAAGCTGCTCGTCTCCGAAATTATAGAAATCAATATCGGATCGGGTAACCGCGAAGGGGGTACGGGTATAGCCGTCTTCGATAGCCTTGGACAGCGGATATTCAAATACCACATTCTTGAAGGGCACCTGCTTGGCGCCCTTGGTCACAAGGGGCGTGGCGGTCAGTTCCAAGCCGAGCAATGGATTCAGTTCATTCAGCGCCTGTGCGCCTTTCTCTGCACGATAGTGGTGCGATTCATCCATAATAAGCACCAGATCCGGCAGGTTGGAAAGGTACTGATAGAACGAGTCGCCGATGATCTCGTTCACCTTTTTCATATTCGCGCCTTCTTTGTTGAATTTGTCGATATTGTATACAAAAATGCGAATATCGGATTCAAACATGGAAATCGTCTTGTTCCGGTAATCGTCGTCGGTGATGATTTGCGGAGGCGCGCTGAAGCAGCCGAGGCCCTTGAACACATATTTGGCGCCGCTATAGTCGCTCAAGTCCCTTTTCAGCTTATCATAGATGGTGGTATTGGGCGCAACGACAAAAAAGTTCTTTACACCGTGCTGGGTGTACAGATAGGCGATAAACGCGCCCATCAGCCTCGTCTTGCCAACACCGGTGGCAAGGGCGAAGGTCAGCGACATGAAATCCCGCTCAAAATCAGAACAAATCGGGTACATGGCGTGAACAGCGCCGAGGGCCGCTTTCAAATTCATGTCCTTGCGGAGCTGCACGGCATTTGTGATCTCCTCCAGGATTTTCAGCGATTGCGTCTGCGGTTTGCGAAGGGACATGACGCCGCTAATATAGTCTGTGGTATATTGAGGATAATTATCATTCATCGCAATCCTCCTCCCACTCGTCGTCATAGGCCGGTGGATGCACAATATTCAGGTTGTAATCGGTCTTACCGAATTCACAGCGGCTAAGAAGCATCTGCGGGATTTTCTTAATGGTAATGTTGGGATATGCCTTTTCCAGACCGCTATCAAAGGAACGGCAGGCGATGATAAGATATTCGCCGTCTTCCATCGTACCCTTGATGGAATCCAAGTACGCGCTTGTAAGATGCCGTGTGGTTACAAAAAGATAGCTGTTCTCATTGCCCACGGACTGCTTCCAGAACAGGCTGCCGTCCGGCTGATAGCGGAAACCCTCGTGCAGTGCGACGGCGGCCGCCAGCATATCCGCGTCATAGGCTTCATTGATGACGTACTCATCGAAGGGGTCTTTGTTGATAAGCGTCGGCGCGACCTCATAGAAGCGGTATCCGCCGCCGCCCTGCCAATCAACTGCTTTCGTGATACCAGATTTGTCATTGTCCTCAATAGCAGCATCAAGACGAGGTTTGCAATGGGTGTATGCCTGCTCTCCCATTTCTATACCTACCCATCGGCGTTTCATTTTATGAGCAACTGCAATAGTAGTACCAGATCCCAAGAAAGAGTCCATTACAAGGTCTCCTTCATCTGTTGCAATTTCCAGAACACGCTTAATCAAATATTCCGGCTTTTTTCCTTTTGGGAAGGAGACATTGCCTTCCTTATGAAGATTATTAGAAAGAATATCATCCCACAATGTGGTGAGAGGTTCTGCAGACACCAATTCTCCGTCAATATTTTTGAGCTTGTCTTTGTAGAACAAAATCCGTTCCCCGTTGATAAAATACATATCGGGGTTACCTTCACGGTGTAAGTGCAGTATTTCAGAGGGCCTATCTTTGGATGCCAGCACCATTTCTTGTATTTCCTTACCAACACTCTTCATATCAGGTCGAGCAGTACGAATTACAGAAATAGCATTGTTGATAACAAACTGTTCCAACAAAATAGGATTATCCTTTACACGCTTGCGAGCCGTGGGAACATCAATCTCATTCGCTTGTGCAAAAGCCTCAATCAATGTAACGATATTCCAACTGCGGTAATTATCACTGATATTGGTGATAAATTTTGTATATCTATCATCTCGACCACGCTTGGTATAAACACGATGCGGATTCCACGATGCCTTTTTCTTGGAATATATTAATATAAAATTGGTCGTAGTAACACATCCAGGGTTGATTGCTTTGTGACCAGTGGCGGCACCCTGCTTGAAAGTAATCAAATACAGACGATTCTGCTTTCCAAATATCTCATCAAGCAGGATTGTAATATATGGAAGGTTTTGATCGTCTATGTGAACGAATAATGTGCCATCATCTTTCAAAAGAGTGTGCAAAATCTGTAAGCGGCTTCTCATCAAATCAAGCCATATTGACATTTCAAGATTATCGTCGTAATTTTCAAAAGCCTGTCCGGTATTAAATGGCGGATCGATATAGATGCACTTCACCTTCCCGGCATACTTCTTCTCCAGCGCTTTCAGCGCCAACAGGTTATCGCCGTGAATCAGCATATTTTCGGTGTCCGGGTCAGCGGCCGTGTTGGAAAGGGCGGTATGCTCAATCAGCAGGCGAGGCTCCACGCGGATTGGCTCGTCCTTTCCGTACCAGGTCAGTTCCAGTTTATTGGCCATTGTCCAGCCTTCCTTCCATTGTCCTTTCCAGCAGGTTTCTTTCCTGCGGCCAGCTTGCGCTACTCAATCAGCATAGCGTCACCAAAGCTAAAGAAGCGATAGCGCTCCTCCACGGCTTCGCGGTAGGCCGCCAGCACCCGGTCGCGGCCAGCCAGGGCGGAGATCATCATCAGCAGCGTCGACTGCGGCAGGTGGAAATTGGTAATGAGCGCATCGACGGCCTTGAACCGGTAGCCGGGGTAAATGAAGATGCTGGTCTGTCCGCTGCCGGGCATCACAACGCCGCTGGCGGTGGTGACGGTCTCCAGGGTGCGGGCTGAGGTAGTGCCCACGCATACGATCCGGCCGCCGGCCAGCCGGCGTTCATTGAGGGTCCGGGCCGCCTCAGGGCTTACCTCATAGTATTCGGAGTGCATCACATGGCTTGCCACATCCTCCACCTTGACCGGGCGGAAGGTGCCCAGGCCCACATGCAGCAGCACCGGCACGATGGCTACGCCCTTGGCGCGGATGGCCGCGAGCAGCTGGGGGGTAAAATGCAGCCCTGCGGTAGGCGCGGCGGCAGAGCCCGCCTGCCGGGCGTATACCGTCTGATAGCGTTCCCTGTCCTGGAGGCTGGCGTGGATGTAGGGCGGCAGCGGCATGACGCCCACCTCGTCCAGCGCCTCCTCAAAGACGCCCTCATAGGAAAACGCCACATGCCTTACGCCCTCGTCCAGATGCTTCAGGATGCGCGCCCGGATCCGGCCCTCGCCAAAGACCACCTCCACGCCCTCCAGCGCCTTGCGGCCAGGCTTTACCATCACCTCCCAGGTATCGCCAGCCAGACGCTTGAGCAGCAGGAACTCGATCCGGCCGCCGCTGCCGGCCTTTTTGCCGATCAGCCGTGCCGGCAGCACCCGCGTATCGTTCACCACCAGCGTATCCTCCGGGTTAAGGTAGCCGGTCACGTCCTTAAAGCTGCGGTGCTCCCGGCTGCCGTCGCAGCGATGCAGCACCATCAGCCGGGATTCATCGCGTTTTTCCAGGGGCGTCTGCGCAATCAGCTCCTCCGGAAGCCTATAGTCGAAATCACTGGTCTTCAAAGCAATGCCTCATCTTTCTAAAAAAGCTTGGTCTGGACGCTCTGCCCCGCCGCGCCCTCCGGCGGCGGATACCCCAGGTGCGCATAGGCTTTGGGCATCACAATCCGTCCCCGGGGCGTGCGGTTAATAAAGCCCAGCTGCATCAGGTAGGGCTCGTATACATCCTCAATGGTCCCGGCATCCTCGTCGGTGGCGGCGGCCAGCGTTTCAAGGCCCACCGGGCCGCCCTGGTAGTGCTCAATCATGGTGGTCAGCAGCCGCCGGTCCACCAGATCCAGCCCCAGCTTGTCCACCTCCATCATGTTAAGCCCCTCGTCGGCCACCGCGGCGGTAATGACGCCGTCCGCCCGGATCTGGGCATAGTCCCTCACCCGCCGCAGCATCCGGTTGGCAATCCGGGGCGTACCCCGGCTGCGCCGGGCAATTTCCAGCGCGCCGTCCGGCTCAATAGCCGTGCCCAGGATGCCCGCCGAACGCAGCACCACCTGGCTGAGCTCCTGGGGCGAATACAGTTCCAGCCGGCAGATTACGCCGAACCGGTCCAGCAGGGGCGAATTCAGCATACCCGCCCGGGTGGTGGCGCCGACGAGCGTAAAGCGCGGCAGATCCAGCCGGATCGACCGGGCGCTGGGGCCCTTGCCGATGATGATATCCAGCTTGAAGTCCTCCATCGCCGGATAAAGGACCTCCGCCACGGCGTTGTTAAGCCGGTGGATCTCGTCGATGAACAGCACCTGTCCCGGCTGCATATTGGTGAGGATGGCCGCCAGGTCGCCGGTCCGCTCGATGGCAGGGCCCGAGGTTGTGCGGATCTGTACGCCCATCTCATGGGCGATGATATTGGCCAGCGTGGTCTTGCCCAGGCCTGGAGGGCCGTAAAAAAGCACATGGTCCAGGGCTTCCTCCCGCTGCCGGGCGGCCTGGATATAGATGGATAGCTGGTTTTTTACCTTTTCCTGGCCGATATATTCGTTCATGGTAGTCGGGCGCAGGGAAAATTCGCTCTCCACGTCCTCCATATCCAGCGTTTCGGGCGTTACCAGCCGGTTGTCCGGCGCGCCGTCAAATTTCTCTTCGATCATACTGCCTCCTTACCGGCCGGTATCCAGGCCCCGCAGGGCCGCCACGATGATCTCTTCCACGCTGCCAGCCCCTCCGGCCGCGCCTACGGCCCGGCTGGCTTCGGTCGAGGAATAGCCCAGCGCCATCAGCGCGCGGACCGCCTCCTGCGTCAGGCCCTGGCCCTGCTCCGGCAGCTGCGGCGCGGCCTGGCTCAGGGCCCGGCTGTCCACCTTCTCCTTCAGCTCCAGGATCAGCCGCTCCGCCGTCTTCTTGCCGATGCCCGGTATGCGGGCGATGGCCCGCGCGTCTTCCGACACAAGCGCAATGGCCAGCTCGCTGGTGGACATACCGGAAAGCACGTTCAGCGCCACCTTGGGCCCCACGCCGGACACGGCGATCAGCTTCAGGAACATGGCCTTTTCTTCGGCGTTTTCAAAGCCGAAAAGGGTCAGGGAATCCTCACGCACCACAAGGTGGGTCAACAGCCGCACCTTGGCCCCTGTCTCCGGCAGCCGTGCCAGCGTGCGGGTCGATACCAGAATCTCAAAGCCCACGCCCTGGGCCTCCACCACGACGGACTCCCGTCCCTGTTCCAACAAAACGCCCTGTATACTGGCAATCATCGCTTCCTCCATACCGAACCGGTCTTTCCTACCGGATCATAAATTCCTGCCCCATCCGCGCCGACTGGCTATGGCACAGCGCTACCGCTAAGGCGTCGGCCGCGTCGTCCGGCCGCGGAATGCTGGCCAGCCCCAGCAGCCGGGTTACCATCCGCTGCACCTGCCCCTTATCGGCATGGCCATAGCCGCAGACGGCCAGCTTGATCTGCATGGGCGTGTATTCAAAAATCTGGCTGTCGCTGACCGCGTTGGCCGCGGCAATCAGCGCTACCCCCCGCGCCTGGGCCACGTCGATGGCCGTCGTCACGTTGCGATAAAAAAACAGCTCCTCCAGCGCAATGGCGTCGGGCCTGTATGTGCGGATCAGCTCCTGCACATCCGCGTAAATCATGGTCAGCCGGCGGGGCAGCGGCACGCCGGCCGGCGTGGAAATAATGCCATAGTTCACCGGCGACATTCGCTGTCCGTCGGAATTGAGAATTCCAAAGCCCACCGTCGCCAGCCCCGGGTCGATCCCTAAAATAATCAAAGGGCCGCCTCCTTGAGTTTTCGCTGCTATTATAGTAAAATATCTAGGAACCTTTGTCAATTGAAGTGAAAAAAACAGAAATTGCATATTGCATTTTTATGCATTTAGGTGTATGATTATCAAAGTTCAATACGCTTTGCGCGATTGCATAGGAGGTTATTACCATGGCAAAACGGAAAATTGTCCTGGCCTATTCCGGTGGTCTGGACACATCCATCATCATCCCCTGGCTGAAGGAGAACTACGGCAACCCCGAAATCATCG
>UQLW01000030.1 GCA_900542005.1 uncultured Eubacteriales bacterium | reverse complement strand
CTCCGACCGTGAAACCCTCCACGAGGAGAACATCGACGACACCGACGCCTTCGCCGCGCTGACCGGCCTGGACGAGGAAAACGTGGTCATCTCCATGTATGCGCTGATGCGCAAGGTGGGCAAGGTCATCACCAAGGTCAACCACATCGGCTTTTCCGAGGTGCTGGAAAAAACCGGGATCGACTGCGTGATTACGCCGCACCTGATCTCCACCCACCAGATTGTGCGCTATGTGCGGGCTATGCAGAATTCCCTGGGCAGCCATGTGGAATCGCTGACCCGAATGGTAAACGGGCAGGTGGAAGCGCTGGAGTTCCGGGTGCGCGATACCTTCCGCGGCCTGAACATCCCCCTGCGGGACGTGCAGCTGAAAAAGAACCTGCTGATCGCCAGCATCATCCGCAACGGCCGTCTGATCTATCCCCACGGCAACGATGCGATTCACGCCGGCGATTCGGTCATCGTCGTGACGACCATCGCCGGGCTGGAAGAGCTCAACGATATTCTGGCGTAGGGCTGCGGTTATGAATAGTAAGCTTATCTTTAAGATGCTGGGCGTTGTCCTGGCCATCGAGGCGGCGCTGATGCTGCTGCCGCTGGGTATCGCCCTGGCCAAGGGCGAGGATACCGCCGGCGCCTTTGTGCTGACCATCCTGCTGCTGGCCGCAGCCGGCGCAGCGCTGATCCCCATTCGGCCCAAGTCCCAGTCCATGTATGCCCGCGAGGGCTTCCTCATTGTCTCGCTGTCCTGGGTGCTGCTTTCGCTTTTCGGCGCCCTGCCCTTTTATGCCAGCGGGCATGTCCCCAGCTATATCGACGCGCTCTTTGAAACGGTATCCGGCTTTACCACCACCGGCGCCAGCATCCTGAGCGACGTGGAAGCGCTGCCCGACAGCCTGCTTTTCTGGCGCAGCTTCACCCACTGGATCGGCGGCATGGGGATTCTTGTGTTCGTGATGGCCATCCTGCCCGCCAGCAACGAGCGGGCCATGCATGTGATGCGCGCCGAGGTGCCCGGCCCCTCGGTCGGCAAGCTGGTGCCCAAGCTTCGCTCTACGGCGACCCTATTGTACGCGATCTATTTTCTGATGACCGTGGCCCACGTCGTCTTCCTGCTCTTTGGCGGGATGAACCTCTTCGACAGCCTGATCACCGCCTTCGGCTCGGCCGGCACCGGCGGCTTCAGCAACAAGAACAGCAGCATCGGCTACTTTGACAGCGCCTATATCGACGGCGTGGTCACGGTCTTTATGCTGCTTTTCGGCATCAATTTCAACCTGTATTTCCTTCTCTTAACCCGTAACTTCCGCCAGGCGCTGCGCAGCGAGGAGCTGCGCTGGTATCTTATCATCGTGCTGGCGTCCATCGGCCTTATCACGCTGAATATCCTGCCCCAGGAGCGCTCGCTGACCCACGCCTTCCGCCTGGCCAGCTTCCAGGTGGCCTCCGTCATCACCACCACCGGCTATGCCACCGCCGATTTCAACCTATGGCCCCTCTATTCCAAGATGATCCTGATCGTCCTGATGTTCATCGGCGCCTGCGGCGGCTCCACCGGCGGCGGGCTCAAGGTATCCCGCGTGATCGTGATGCTCAAGCGGGTCAAGCGGGAACTCATCAAGATGGTGCATCCCCGCACGGTGCGGGTCATCCGCCTGGAGGGCAAGGCCCTGGAAAGCGAGCAGGTGAACGGCATTTTCACCTTTGTGATCACCTATCTTCTCATTATCGTGGCCGCCTGCCTGGTTGTATCGCTGGATGGCTTTGACTTTGAAACCACCTTTACCAGCGTGCTCTCCTGCATGAGCAACATCGGCCCTGGCACGGGGCTTGTCGGGCCCATGGGGAACTTCGGCGGTTTCTCCGGCTTCAGCAAGCTGGTGCTGTCCCTCGTCATGCTGCTGGGCCGCTTGGAAATCTATCCCCTGCTGCTATGCTTCGCGCCCGTGCTTTACCGCAAAAAGTAAGGAGGGTATCTTGCGGCGGGAATGCCTGTAGGGTACAATAGATCCAGGAAATGAAGGAGGATAACGATGCGACCGTTTAGCTTGATCTTTTGGGCCGTATTATGCGTACTGTCGGGGATCGTGCTGCTGATCCGGCAGTTCACGCCGCTGACCTTTCAGCCCTTCAAGGTTATCGTCGGGCTGTTTATCCTGCTGCTGGGCGTATCCCTGCTGATCACGCCCTCCGCCCCCAGGGGATCGGGCGGCGGCGATACGACGCTCTTCGGCCGGGGCGGCGTATCCTATACCGCCGGCGGCGAGCACAACTGCATCTTCGGCCAGAGCACAGTGGATCTCACACAGCTTCCGCCCGGCAGCTCGATGGAGGTCAACTGCGTATTTGGCCAGTGCGATGTGAAGCTGCCCTCCGGGCATCCCGTAACCCTCACGGCCTCGGCTGCCTTTGGCTCCGTCTCCGGGTCCGGTATGGATTCAGTCAGCTTTGGCGAACGCGAGCTAAGCTACCCCGGCGAGGGGGAACCCATCCGCCTGAAGGTTAACGCCGTATTCGGGCAGATCACGCTGGCCCGCTGACCGGCCGAAGCGGCTGCCCGTGAACAAAAAAATCCGCCCGAGGGCGGACTTTTTTTATTTAAGTGAAAAAAACCTAGGGCTCGGCGGCGAACCGGTCAAAAATCAGCTTGGCCTGTTGGGCCAGCAGCGCTTTTAGCTCCGGCGGCTCCACAACCGTCACCTCTGCCGCATAGCGCAGTACCCAGCCTACGATCTGCTGCAGCGGCGCGTCCACGGTGAATTCAAAGCGCCGGCTGCCGATGGGCCGCATGGGCGTCTCTGGGCCAAAGGCATCCACCACATCGTCGATCCGTGACCGGCCGGCCTGCAGCACCGCCCGCCTGCACGAAGGCGCCTCCACCCCGCCGCCGGGCAGCGCGCTGCGCTCCAGCGCCGTATCCTCCATCAGCGCTACCCGGGCCATGCGGTCTACCCGGTAGCGGCGCACGCAATCCGCCCCGTCCTCCGCCGCCAGCAGGTAATAATCTCCGCCAGCGCAGATAAGCTCAAAGGGGCTGACCTGATACGCTTTGTCCTCCGCAGGATGCAGCGTGCCGTCCAACCCATAGCCCTGGCAGCAAAAGCGCAGCTTGCGCCGGCGCTCGATGGCCTCTCCGATGCGCTCCAGGTTATCGAACAGCAGGCCTTCTCCTGCGCGGCGCCCCTGCCCCAGCCGCGTCACCTGCCGGAACCGGCTGGAAAAATGCACGGTGGACAGGCCCGCCAGGCGTCCCGTCAGCTCCTGCGCCTGTCGCTGGGCAATATAGGGCGACGACCATACGGCCTCGATCAATACCCGAAGCTGTCCGTCGCTGAAGGGGCGGCTTTGCAAATAATAGCCCTCCCTGCCCGCCTCTCCATGCAGGTGCAGGTCATAGCCCAGCTCCTTCAGCAGCCGGATATTGCGGGATATGGATTTGCGCTCGGCGTGAATTCCATAAAACCCGGCCAGCATATCGCCCATCTGGCCGATGGAGAGCGGATGCCCCGCGTCGCTGTATTGACGCAGGATCTCATAGACCGCTATCAAAACCTGCTTCTTTCCCGCAGCCATATGCCCTCCCCCTTGGTTTCTACAGTCCCAGCGCTTTCAGGGCCTGTTCGACCCCGTCGTGGTCATGGTCTGCCGTGACCCGGCCCACAGCCCGGCGGATCGCTTCCGGCGCGTTGCCCATTGCGACGCCGTATCCGGCCAGCTTCAGCATCTCCAGGTCGTTATACTGATCGCCAAAGGCCGCCACACGGCGGATATCCAGCTTCCACAGCCGGCAAAGCCACGCCATCGCCTGGGCCTTGTTGACGCCGCCGGCCATGACCTCCAGCAGGTGATGGTTGGAGCGCACCACCGTATGGCCGGGGAAGGCCGCCTTGATATCCGTCTCCACGGCGGCTATCTGCCCGGGCTCGCAGATGCACATGATCTTATCGACCGTCTCGCCCGGCAGCAGCGCATCCAAGCCGCCCTCCGTTGCGCGCGTCTGGAGGATCGCCTCCTCCGTGCGGATGCGGGGATCCTCCCGCGACGGGACCCGCCATTTTTGGGCGCTGAAGGCGCACCAGACCAGGTCGAAGTCCCGCCGCTGGATATGCTCCACCAGCGCCCGGGCCTCATCCTCCCCCATGCCCCGTTCAAAGATCACACGCCGCTGCTCGTCCATGATCAGCGCGCCGCTATAGGCGATAATCGGGCAGCGCAGCCCCCGCTCCTCCAGGACCAGGTCAATCCCCTGGGGGCCGCGGCCCGATACCGGCACAAAGGGCACCCCCCGCTCTCCCAGCCGCCGGATCGCCGCAGCGGTAGATGGCGTAATGCTGTGGGATGAATTAAGAAGCGTACCGTCAAGGTCGCTGAAAACTGCCTGAATGTCCGTCATAGGTGCCTCCCTGCCAATCATTGGATGGTTATTATTGTACCATATTTTCCGCTGCGCTGCATCCCGCTCCCAAAGGGCACAGAAAAAGGGCCTGCGTTTTACGCAGGCCCTCAGCCTATCGCTAGCGGATCTTCCCGGGAAGCGGGATATGGTCCAGGCAGACCAGCGGAATCCCCTTGTAGCAGGTGCGCGCCTCGCCCTCAGTCAGCGCGCAGGCGATGACGGAAATCTCAATCCCGATCTCCTTTGCCAGCGCCAGCACCGCCTCAATGGTGCCGCCCGTGGAGACGACATCATCCAGGAAGCAGAGCTTTTTCCCCTGGAAGGCGGCATATTTTTCTTTGCCGATCCAGAGCTCCTGCTCGCCATGGGTGGTGATGGATTTCACCTTGATCCCCTTGGGCTCGATCATGAAGCTTTTGCGGCTCTTCCGCAGCTCCAGGTACCGGGGAAAATCAGAGCTGATGGCCTGCGCCAGGCCGCAGGACTTGGTCTGCACGGTCACAAAGCCCTCATACTCATAGCCGGCCAGCTTCTGCTTGAGCTGATCCGCCGCCACCCGGTTCCACTGGGATTCGCCGGTCATATCAAAGGAATAAATACAGAACCCATCGCCGATATCCAGAAGCGGCAGATCCACGCTGAAATCGGGCGCAAGAGAGATCCGATGGGTTTCAGGCCACTGTTGTTGCATACTCTTCTCCTTATTATACCAAACCGAAATACATACCAAAATAGCGCACCAGGACGCCGGCCACCATGCCCAGGAAGGGGTTCTTCGACCAGGCGGTAACGCCCAGGGCCACAAAGCCGCTGACCGAGCCGTCGGAGGCAGCTACCGTGGAGAGGTTGGGCACAAAGGTGATCACAAGGCCGATGATGAGCAAAAAGCCGGAGATGCTCTGGGCAGGCAGGTACTTGCCCAAGCGGCCGACCAGGCCCAGCAACACCAGGATACCGGTCACCAGCATAAAGACCACGCCGCAGGCCACCGGCCAGGGCGCGCCGGCCGTGCCGGAGATGATGGCCTCAATCGGCGGGCCGCCGAAAAGGGCGCTGGGGATATCGGCCAGGGAATTGATGATGGAAAGATGGTCGAAATTCTGCGAAGTATTGGCAATGCCGGCAGTAATGCCGCCAAAGGAAATATTGGCGCCGATGTTGAGCATCATCAGGCTCAGCGCGCCGAGGATGACGCTGAAATTCATCGTTGGCTTGATGAGCTTGAAGTCGGACCAGTAGCCCTTCTTCCAGAAGCGCCATTCGGAGCTCATCTCCATGGCGTCGCGCCCTTCCTCCACCAGGGTGGACAGGTCCACCCGGCGCTTCTGCAGGAACAGGAAATCCGCCGTGGACACGACCACCGAGATAAAGATCGTCCATACCAGCTTGTTGGGGCTGTTCAGGAACACGGCATAGGCGATGATGGCCGAAATCATCGAGACCAGCGCCACGCGCTTCTCCTGGCCGAACATATCCCAGGCCACGCCCGCCAGGATCAGGCCGACGCCGCTCATCATGCCGCTGACCACCGCCGTGCCGGCAAAATCAGCAATTTTGGTAATGCCGCCGAACAGGCCCAGGATAATCATCAACAGGGCCGCCAGCAGGATGGAGCTGACGTTGTTGCGCAGGTTCTTCTTGACGCTGGCGACGGTGATGGTCTCCGCCTGCCCGGAAATGGGCGTGACCGACCCGGTCAGCATGTTGCCAAAGGCGCCGACCAGGTAGGCAAAGCCGGCAGGCTTGAGCGCAAAGCCGCGGGCCTGCGCGTAGAGCAGCTGCGGCACGCCGTTAATGATCACCGCGACAACCGCCAGGACAAAGGGTCCAAGGTTTCCCAAAAATTCCACTTCTTTCTTCCTCCTTCTCCTTGTTACCGGCATTATACCAAGCCACACCGCCCCTAGGCAAGGCGTTTAGCCAATCCCTTATTGAGAAAAGGGAAATCGTTCGGATTTTGGCGCACCGTCCGCCGCCCTGATACAGCAAAAGGACGCCGGATAAACCGGCGTCCTTACCCTATGACGCTGTCGGGAAACCGATAAGCTGCTTACGCCTTGGGGCCAGCGTTGACCACTTCGGCGGGCATATCGTACTTCTCGAAGTTCTTCTGGAACATGGCGGCCAGCTTCTTGGCCTGCTCGGTGTAGGCGTCCTTGTCGGCCCACATGGCCTTGGGCGAGAGGATCTCGGAGGGCACATTGGGGCAGGTGGTGGGAACCATCACGTTGAAGATGGGATCCAGCTCAAACTCAGCCTTATCCAGCTCGCCGTTGAGGATGGCGGTCACCATGGCGCGGGTGTACTTGAGCTTCATGCGCTCGCCGCCCTTGCCCGCAGGGCCGCCGGCCCAGCCGGTGTTGACCAGGTACACGCTAGCGCCCGTCGCCTTTACGCGATCCTCCAGCAGCTTGGCATACACCTTGGCCGGGAAGGGCAGGAAGGGCGCGCCAAAGCAGGTGGAGAAGGTCGCCTGGGGCTCGGTTACGCCGCGCTCGGTGCCGGCCAGCTTCGCGGTATAGCCGGTAACGAACATATACTGGGCCTGCTCCGGGGAGAGCTTCGCCACAGGAGGCATCACGCCGAAGGCGTCGGCCGTCAGGAAGATTACGGCGTTGGGATTGGAGCCGACGCCGGGGATCTGGGCGTTGGGGATGTAATCGATGGGATAGCCCACGCGGGTGTTCTCGGTCAGCGAGCCGTCGTCGAAGTCGAACTGGCGGGTCTCGGGATCCATCACCACGTTCTCGACCAGGGCGCCGAAGCGGATGGCACCGTAGATCTCGGGCTCATGCTCCTGGGAGAGGTTGATGCACTTGGCATAGCAGCCGCCCTCGAAGTTGAAGATGCCGTTGTCGTCCCAGCCGTGCTCGTCGTCGCCGATGAGCAGACGCTTGGGGTCGGTGGACAGGGTGGTCTTGCCGGTGCCGGACAGGCCGAAGAACAGGGCGGTATTCTCGCCGTTCATGTCGGTGTTGGCGGAGCAGTGCATGGGGAACACGCCCTCCTTGGGCAGCACATAATTCATCACGGAGAACACGCTCTTCTTGATTTCGCCGGCATACTGGCTGCCCACGATCAGGACGAGCTTCTCAGTGTAGTTCACCAGGATGGCCGCCTCAGAGTTGGTGCCGTCGCGCTCGGGGATGCACTTGAAGCCGGGGGCGGCGATCAGGGTGAAGTCCTCAGAGAAGCCCTCCAGCTCCTCGGCCGTGGGGCGGATCAGCAGCTGATGGATGAAGAGGTTCTCGCTGGCCAGCTCGTTTACGATGCGGAAGCTCTTGCGGTAGGCGGGATCGGCGCCGGCAAAGCCGTCGAAGATGAAGATCTCGCGGCCCTGCAGATAGGCGACGGCGCGATCATAGATCTTCCAGAAATGCTCGCGGGTGATGGGCATGTTGACCTTGCCCCAGTCGATCTCGCCGGCGGTTACCTCGTCCTTCACGATGAACTTATCGTTCGGGGAGCGGCCGGTGTACTTGCCGGTCTCGACGCACAGGGCGCCGGTCTCGGAAATCTTGCCCTCGCCGCGGGCGACGGCGCGCTCCACCAGCGTCGCCACGGGCAGGTTGCGGTACACCGCGGAAGGATTGATGATACCCAGCTTTTCCAGACCATAGGTGTTCATGTTTGGATACCTCCATAAAAGTAATGGTATTATAAACAACTGGCAGAGCCGCGCCGCATTGCAGAGCGGGCTCCGGGGCACTTGCAAAACCTTTATCTGTTGATAAAAGTTTCGCAATCTCCCCCGATACACAAAGTATCACACTTTCATAAACAAATCAAGGGGCATTTCCGGAAAATACAAAATATTTTCCGATCCGTCGTCCTTCATGCCTCAAAACTGCTTGACATTTCCCCCTCGTTGTTCTATAGTTTTATTATCTATAATTGTGTGAGCTGCGACTGGGGTTATGACAGCCATCCCTTCCTCAGAGAACCGGCGTTTGGTGCAAGCCGGCGAAGGCGAGGTTGCAAAGCCGCCCCATGAGCTCCCGGTGAAAGCCGGCGGTCTCCCCGATACGGAAGCTAAGAGCGGCCGTGCCCTGCGCGCGGCAATTTGGGTGGTACCACGAGCCTTCGTCCCAATGGACGGGGGCCTTTTATTTTTCGGCAGCAAAGAAGGAGGAATCATCATGGCAAACTGGACAAGCAAGGAGCTTCGGGCCATGTACCTGAAGTTTTTCGAGTCGAAGGGGCATGCCGTCATCCCCTCGGCCTCGCTGATCCCCGAGAACGACCCCACAGTGCTCTTCACCACCGCGGGTATGCACCCGCTGGTGCCCTACCTTTTGGGCGCCCATCATCCTGCAGGAAGCCGGCTGACTGACGTGCAAAAATGCATCCGTACCGGCGACATCGACGAGGTCGGCGACGCCAGCCACCTGACCTTCTTTGAAATGCTGGGCAACTGGTCGCTGGGCGATTACTTCAAAAAGGAGGCCATCGCCTGGAGCTGGGAGTTTCTGACCTCGCCCCAGTGGTTGGGACTGGATCCGTCCCGCTTGGCGGTTTCCGTCTTTGCCGGCAACGAGGACTGCCCCCGCGATGAGGAGTCCGCCGCCATCTGGGAGGCCTGCGGCCTGCCCAAGGATCGAATTTTCTTCCTGCCCAAGGAGAATAACTGGTGGGGCCTGGGCTCCGGCGTCGGCCCCTGCGGGCCCGATACGGAGATGTTCATCATCCGCGACCAGCCCCCCTGCGGGCCCGACTGCTCCCCTGCCTGCGACTGCGGCCGCTATCTTGAAATCTGGAACGACGTGTTCATGCAGTTCAACCGCACCGAAGCCGGCGAGCTGGAGCCCCTGGCCAAGAAGAATGTGGATACCGGCATGGGCCTGGACCGCACCATCGCGGTGCTGCAGGGCAAGGCGTCCGTATACGAAACCGATATATTCGCCCCCATTATCGGGAAAATCGAATCCCTCTCCGGGCTTCGGTATGGTCAGGACGAGGAATCCACCCGCGCCTTCCGCATTGTGGCCGATCACCTGCGGACCGCCACCTTTATCCTGGGCGACGAGCGGGGCGTCACCCCCTCCAACCTGGACCAGGGCTATGTGCTGCGCCGCCTGATCCGCCGCGCTGTGCGCTTTGGCCGCAAGCTTTCCCTGCCCGACGGCTTTACCGCCCAGATCGCCCAGGTGGTCATTGAGCAGTATGGCGAGGTCTATCCTGAGCTTGCTGCCAACCATGACCGCATCCTCAGCGAGCTGCTGCAGGAGGAGAGCCGCTTTGCCAAGACCATCGCCCAGGGCCTGAAGGAATTCGACAAGCTGGTGGGCTGGATGACCAAAACCGGCGCGGAAAAGGTGATTAACGGCAAGACCGCCTTCCGCCTGTACGATACCTTTGGCTACCCGCTGGAGATGACCATTGAGATGGCCAAGGAGCAGGGCTTTACCGTGGACGAGGCCGGCTATGCCGCCGCCTTTGCTGAGCATCAGAAAAAATCCCAGGCCGGCTCGGAGCAGCGCTTTAAGGGCGGCCTGGCCGACACCGGCGAGGCCACCGCGCGGCTGCATACGGCGACCCATCTGCTTAACGCCGCCCTGCGCACGCTGCTGGACAGCGGCATTACCCAGCGCGGCTCCAACATTACCGCCGAGCGCCTGCGCTTTGACTTCAACTTCCCCCGCAAGCTGGAGCCCGCCGAGCTAAAGGCTGTGGAGGACTGGGTCAACCAGGCCATCGAGGCTGACGTACCGGTTGTCTGCGAGGAAATGCCGCTGGAGGAGGCCCGCGCCCGTAACGCCATGGGTGTGTTCTCCAGCAAATATGGCGATGTGGTCAAGGTCTACACCATGGGCGAATATTCCTGCGAGATCTGCGGCGGCCCCCATGCCGCCCGCACCGGCGAGCTGGGCCACTTCACCATTCAGAAGGAGCAGGCTTCCTCGGCTGGTGTGCGCCGCATCCGTGCGGTGCTGGAGCCCGCCCAATAGCCGCAGGCCTTGACAAAGGGCTTCTTTGTGGTATGATGATACCGTTTTAAGGGAATGAAGCGCTCCCTTGGGCAACCTAAACCGCTTGCAAAAGCTGATGGCTTCTGTGATTTTCCGTCGCAGAAAGGCATCAGCTTTTTTGCGCGTTCAAGGAGGTTTTTCCATGCTGACTTCGTTTGCCCTGATCTTCCTGGCCGGATTGGCCGCGGCCTGGCTCTGCCAGCGTACCGGCTTGCCCCGCATCATGGGGATGCTGGCTGCCGGGATTCTGCTGGGGCCCTATGCCCTCCATGCGCTGGACGCCAGCGTCCTTTCCATCTCGGCCAGCTTGCGCCAGGCCGCCCTGGTCGTGATCCTGCTTAAGGCCGGCCTTTCCCTGAACCTGGCCGAACTCAAGCAGGTGGGACGCCCTGCCCTGCTGATGAGCTTTGTCCCTGCCAGCTTTGAGATCCTCGGCTATGTACTGCTGGGGCCGTATATACTGGGGATTACCCCCATGGAGGGGGCCCTTATGGGCGCGGTGCTGGCGGCCGTTTCCCCTGCCGTGGTTGTCCCGCGGATGGTTCAGCTGATCGAGCAGCAGTACGGGACCCGCCATGGCATTCCGCAGATGGTCATGGCGGGAGCCTCCTGCGACGATGTGTTCGTGCTGGTCTTGTTCACCTCCTTTACCTCTATGGTCCAGGGAGGCTCCGCTCGCTTCACTGACCTCATGGAAATCCCGGTATCCATCCTTCTGGGCATAGCGCTGGGCGCAGCAGTCGGGGCCTGCCTGGGGCTGGCCCTGAGGAGGCTGGCCCGCCGCGGCCGCTCCGTGGGCAGCAGCGCCGGGACGCTCGTGATCCTGAGCATCGCCTTTCTGCTGGTAGCGGCGGAGCAGTGGCTGAAAGGGACGATACCGGTCAGCGGCCTGCTGGCTGTGATCAGCATGGCGGCGGCCCTGAAAACGCGCTATACCCCCGCCGCTGTGCGCCGGCTCTCCGATAAACTGGGCAAGCTGTGGCTGGCCGCTGAAATCGTCCTGTTCGTGTTGGTCGGCGCGGCGGTCGATATCCGCTATACCCTCCAGGCGGGGCTGGCGGCAGGCGCCATGATCCTGACCGCCCTCCTCTTTCGCTCCGCCGGCGTGGCCCTCTGCCTGGTGCGGACTGGGCTGTCCCGCAAAGAGCGGCTTTTTTGCCTCATCGCTTACCTGCCCAAGGCCACGGTGCAGGCTGCTATTGGTTCCGCCCCGCTGGCCATGGGCCTGCCCTGCGGCCGCCTCGTACTCTCTGTGGCTGTGCTTGGGATTCTGATCACAGCGCCCCTGGGCGCGCTGGGTATCGACCGCAGCTACCGCCGCCTGCTGACCCGTGACCCCTGACATGGAGGCCGCATCCCATCCAAAAAATGCCGGCCGCAGCGACGCTTTGGCCTCAATGGCCTGGCCATGGCGGCAGGGATATGGTATACTAAACAAAAACCCAAAGGATGGATGGACATGCTGACGCAAGCCAAGAAGGAATTTATAGAATTCATGATGAGCGCGGATGTGCTGCGTTTTGGCGACTTTGTCACCAAGAGCGGACGCAATACGCCCTACTTTGTCAACACCGGCAACTATAAAACCGGCCTGCAGAGCTCCCGGCTGGGAGAATTCTACGCCGCCGCCGTCCATGACGCCGTCGGAGGCGATTTCGACGCCATGTTCGGCCCCGCCTATAAGGGCATCCCCCTGGCCACCTCCGCCGCCGGCGCCCTGGCCCGGAATTACGGGCTGGACAAGCCCTTCTTCTTCAACCGCAAGGAGGCCAAGGACCATGGCGAGGGCGGTTCCATCGTAGGCTATAAGCCCAAGGACGGCGACCGGATCATCATCATCGAGGACGTCATCACCGCCGGCACCGCCGTGCGGGAGACCATGCCCGTCCTGACGGGCTGCGCCGACGTAAAGGTGACCGATATGTTTATCTCCGTCAACCGCTGCGAGGTGGGATCGACCCCCGGCAAAACTGCCGTCATGGAGGTGGGCGAGGAGTTCGGCATCCGCGTGCACGCCCTGGTAACCGTGCAGGATATCTATGAATACCTCAAGGAGCAGGGGACCTATGGCAGTGTGCTGGCGGCGATGGAGCGCTATATGGAGACATATTGCATCTTCGGTTAGCTCCGCCTTTTCCCGATAACAGCAAACCGCTTCGTTCTGGGAACGAAGCGGTTCTTTTTTCTATATACCCCTATCAGGGAATGCGGGCCTTAGCCTCACTCCTCCAGCGTCTTCTTGCTAAGCCACGCATCCCCCCGGTACCGCAAGAGGAACACCAAGCCCCTTGCCGCCCATTCCAGCACCATGGCCACCCATACGCCCGACACGCCCAGGCCCAGCGGAAGCGCCAGCACATAGCCCAGGCCCACCCGCACAGCCCACAGGGAGACCAGCGACACCGCCGTGGTAAAGCCGGCGTCCCCTGCCGCCCGCAGGGCGTTGGGCAGCACGTTGGACAGCGCCCAGAACAACGGCAGGCCTGCCATGGCGATGTATAAGAGCCGCCGCACCAGCGACAGCGTTTCCTCCGGCGGCGCATAGAGGGACAGGATCCCATTCATCAGCGGCAGGAACAGGGCGATGGAGGCCAGCGAGGCCAGCGTACCCAGCAGCAGCATCCCCCGGGCATATTGCCGCGCCAGCTGCCGGTCTCCCCTTCCGACGCACTGCCCCACCAGGGTAATGGTGAGATTGGCCACCGCAGTACCGGTACAATAAAGCATGAGAAAGGCGGAATTGCCCACCGCGTTGGCCGCGACAGCCAGCGCCCCTAGCTGAACCATATAGGTCTGGGCCAGCAGCGTGCCGCCGTTGAAGAAGATCTGCTCCACCGCAAAGGGGACGGCCAGCCGCGCAATCGAGCGCAGGATGGGCCGGCTGACCGTCAGCACATGGCGCAGGCCAATGCAGATGGCGCCGCCGGGCCGGGTAATGAGCACCAGGGACATGGCGGCGCCGATGATCCGGGCCACATTGTAGGCCAGGGCCGTCCCGGCGATGTCCAGCTTCAGCACATTGAGAAACAGGATGCTGGCCAGCAGGTATATGGCATTCATGGTGATGGACATGCCCATACAGACCTTGGTCGCCCCGGCGCCGCGGAAGGCGGCAAAGGCGGCGGCATAGATGGAATAGGGCGCCAGCGAGCAGGAAAAGCCCCGCATATACCCCACCGCCTTCTCCATCACCGCCGGGTCTAGCCCCCGGTACAGCAGCCCCAGCAGCGGCCGCGCGCCGGCAATCAGCAGCACGCTGCACAGCAGGGCCGCCGAGAAGATGGCCAGCATCGACTGGCCGGCGCTAAGGCGCACCCGCTCCTCATCGCCCCGGCCCTTGTACTGCGCTACGATAACCGCACCGCCGGAGGCGATAGCCCCATAGAGGGCGGTAATGAGCATGATGGCCGGATTCACCAGGCTGACCGCCGACACCGACTCCTGGCTGGAGGCGCTGATCATGGAGGTGGCCAGCACGCTGATTAGATTGATGGAAAGCTGATCCAGGATCAGCGGGATCAGCATGCCGAACACCTGACGGTAGGTGAACAGCTCGCTGCCCCAGATCCGTGTGAAGAACCGGTCCGCCCGGGAGCCCGCGCGGGCCAGGCTAAAGGCTGAACGACCCACGAAAAAACCGCCTTCCTTCTAAAGCTAGTGATATACCCTCTCACGGTATCGCCGCAGCCGGGAAAAAGCAAGGCGGCTCTTTATCTTTAAGCAGGATTGTGGTGCGATCGGAGCATCCTCCAACCTATTCCAGCGTCATCCGGGCGGCGGCCTCCTTGGAAATATCCAGGAAGGTGGGCTCCCCAGCCAGGGCGCGGGGCAGCTCCTCCAGCAGCCGCTGGGTGACATGGGGCCTGCGGTCCACCGTGGGGCCGCCCATATGGGGCATCAGATACACGCCGGGCAGCCCCCGCAGCGGGCTGTCCATGGGCAGCGGCTCCTGCTGGTACACGTCCAGCACCGCCTTGAACCGGCCCTGGGCCAGCAGCAGGGCCAGGGCCTCCTCGTCCACGATGCTGCCCCGGGCCGTATTGATGAACACGGCTCCCGGCATCAGCCGCTCCAGCAGCCCTTTATGGACTAAGCGGTAGGTTTCCGGCCGCTGGGCCAGGTGTACAGACACCAGCTTGCAGGTGGAGAAAATCTCCTCGGGCCCCGCCTTCACAACGCCCCATTGCTCCGCCTCCTGGGGCGAAAGATGGTCGGCCCACACCTTGACCGGGCAGCGGAAGGGCCGCAACAGCCGGACCACATGGCGGGCAATGGCTCCGAAGCCCAGAAGGCCCACCGGCTGGTCCAGCAGCCCCTCGTTATAGCTGTTGGGCGCGGGCCAGCCCTGCTCCCGGGTCTGCAGGTAGCCGGGAATATCCCGCAGGGCGGTCAGCGCGTAGGCAATGACTGCCTCCGCCACGGATTCGGCGTAGAGCTCATTGCCGCTGAGCACGCGGACGCCCCGCTCATAGAGCGCCGGAGAGACCATGGCGGCCACCGAACCGCCGGTATGGGCGATCACCCTGAGCCGGTCCGCCTCCCGGAGAACCGCCTCGTTCATCTGGGGCGAGCCCCAGCCTGTGACCAGCACATCCACGCCCTTGAGGCGCGGGGCCAGCTCCTCGCCCGTGTAGGGGCGGGGCAGCGGATTCCACTCCACCTCGCCCATCGCCTCCAGCGCGGCCGCCTGCCGGGGCGGGATAAAGCTATCCCTCAGCGGGCCCTCGCCCATGGTTACCAGTATCTTCATCCTTTTCCCCCTTTCCCGGCCGGAAAGCCCCTGCTGCCCGGCCGGTGGAAATATTCAATGCGTTACCCGGGCATGGAACAGCCCATGGCCTTTACTTTTCCTCCGCCTTCCTGCGCGCCTGCTCCAGCTCTTCTTCCCAGGTCAGGTGGCGGTAGCCCTCGCCCGCCGGATCCCGGCCGATCCAATCCACGAAATCCTCCAGCATGGGCAGCGTCCAGGCGGTGTCGATCTGCGCGCTGGTGTAGATGCGCTGCTTGAGCCGGGTAAAGCCGAAGATATCGCGCACATGGCTCTTCTCCGCCTGCACCACCACCTCCTCGGCCAGGTGGGCAGGGATAAAGAGCACGCCCGACTGGGTGCCGAACACCACGTCGCCCGGCAGGCAGACGGCCTGGCCAATGCGGCAGGGGGTATTCATACCGGTCATGACGTATTCCGCGATGGCGGTGGGATCCTCGCCCCGGTGGTAGATCTGCAGCCCGTCGATGTGGACGATCTGCTCCATATCCCGGATCCCGCCCCAGAAAACCGCGCCGCCCCGCACCGTGCGGGTGCGGATGGCCGTGGAAAGGTTGCCGCCCACAAAGGTACCGTCGCGCACCTTGTCATAAAAATCGACCACCACCACATCGTCCTCCACCAGCGAGTCGATGACCCACTGGTTGAAGGTGCCCCGGCGGCCCTCCCGCTCCAGCCCCTGGCGCTTGAGCAGCTCCTCCAGATCCGGCCGCGTGGGCATCAGCACCGCGGTCACCGCCCTGCCCACCAGCCGGTAGTCCGGGTCGGGATTGGTGCGCTTGAGATTTCCCTCGAACTGATATTTATACCCCTTCTGGTAAATGGGGCCCCAGGCCTCCTCCAGGGTGAGCCGGCGCAGGCGCTCCAGCACGCCGGCGGGCACCTTGGGCCGCCCATCCTCCATGCGCTCGCCCGTCCACAGGGGCGTCAGGAATTTTACCTCATCCGGATGAAAAAACTGCATGTCATATCCTCCTTTTTTTAGGCGCGCTCGGCTGGCCCGCCGCCCTGCCTACAGCAGCATGGCGCAGCCGTCCAGGCGGATGGAAGCGCCCGAGAGATGTTCGCTTTTCTCCGAGGCAATGTAGCAGGCCAGCTCCCCGCTGTCGCTGGGCAGGCCAACGCGCCCCAGCGGATAGGCGCTGATATGGCGCGCCCGCTCGACCTTCCGGAAGGCGGGCCAGGCAGGGTTGCCGGTCTTGCCTTCGATGGCTACGCCCCCGGGCGCAATGATATTGACCGTGATCCCATAGGGTGCAAACTCGATGGCCGCCTCCCGGCAGAGCATCTTGAGCCCGCCCTTACTGACGGCATAGGCCGCGTCAAAGTCGGTGGGCCGCTTGCCGTGTACCGAAGAGATCAGGATGACCCGCCCCTGGCCCGAAGCCTTCAAAAGGGGCAGGGATTTCTGCATCATGAGGTAGGCGGCCCGCAGGTTGATCCGGATGATCCGGAGGAAATCCTCATACTGCCCCTCCAGCATCGGATGCTGGGTTTGGATCGCCGCGTTGTTCACCAGGATATCCAGCTGCCCATATCCGTTCCGGGCCGCGTCCACCAGGGCCTGGCAGCCCTCCGGCGTGCCCACGTCCGACTGCACCAGAATCGTGGGCGTCAGGGCCTGCAGCTCCCGGAGCGTATCCTCGGCCATGCCCCGGGAGCTGTGGCAGCCGATGATGAGCCGGGCGCCCTCGCGGGCCATAGCCAGGGCGATCCCCTTGCCGATCCCCTTACCTCCGCCGGTTATGAGCGCCACCTTTTGGTCAAGCATACCCATTTTCCCACCGCCTTTTGGAGTCGCCGTCGCCATAATACCCGATAAATCCCCCGTCCACCCGCAGGGCCGCGCCGTTGATATAGGCGGCCGCGTCGGAGAGCAGAAAGAGCGCCGGCTCCGTCAGCTCCCTGAAAGAGGCCGCCCGTCCCCGGGGGATCTTGGTCTCCAGGGTATCATAGATGCCGGAAATCTCGCTGTGGAAGCGCTCCGCATCTTCCGGCAGGGGGCCGGCCTCCACCATATTGACCCGGATCCCCAGCCGCCCATAGTCCAGCGAGGCCTCCCGCATCATCATGGCCAGCGCCCCCTGGGCTACCGAGTAGGTAAAGGCGCAGCCGGTGGGCTTTTCATCGTGGATGCTGCCCATGATGAGCATGGCGCCGCCGCGCTCCGGCCCGATGGCCCGGGCCGCCGCCCGGAAGGCGCACCAACCGGTTGTAAGGTTGGCCGCCAGCTCCTCCTCCCATATCTCCACCGGGCAGTCGGCAATGGCGGCCCGCCGCACATGGCCCGCCGCGTGCACCAGATAGTCCAGGGGGCCGAAGCCCTCCAGCGCCCGGGCCGCGTGTTCATCGTCCACCGGGTTCACCGGGTAGCAGCGGGCCTCCACGCCCTCCGGCGGCCGCCGGACCCCGGAGAGGGCAAGGGCCGCTCCCTCCCCATACAGCGCCTGGGCAAGGGCCGCGCCCAGGGGCGTATCCGCCCCGGTAATCCAGGCCCGCCGGCCTGAAAAGCGCCCCATGGATCAGCTCCAGAGCCGGTCGTGGCTGACCCAGTCGTTCCACTCTTCGGTGGACATCCACAGCCCCGGCGCCTTGGGATTGAGATGCTCGCGCAGCACCTCATCGTGAAGCCCGTCGATGCCCAGGCCCGGCGCGTCGGGCACGGTGAGCCAGCCGTGATCCACCATCCGCCCATGGCGGTATTCCACCATATCCTGCCACCAGGGCACGTCGTTGGAATGGAACTCCAGGGCGATAAAGTGCTCCATGGCCGCGCAGGTATGGGCCGCCGCCATGCAGGCTACCGGGCTTTCGGCCATGTGCATGGCCACGCCCACCCCATGCTCTCCGGCGTAGTCGGCAATCTTCTTGCTCTCCAGCATACCGCCGGCCGTCAGCAGGTCCGGGTGGATGACCGACACCGCCTGGGCGTCGATCAGCCGCTGGAAATCCTCCTTGAGGTAAATATCCTCGCCGGTGGCGATGGGCGTGGTGGACGCCTGGGAGAGGCGGACCATCTGCTCGGTATACTGCCAGGGCACCATGTCCTCCAGCCAGGCCAGGTTATACTTCTCCACCCGGCGGGCCAGCTTGATGCAGTCCTCCACGCCGATATGGCCGAAGTGATCCACCGCCAGCGGCATCTCATAGCCCAGCGCCTCGCGCACCTGGCGCACATACTCCTCCAGCGCCTCAAAGCCCACCTCGGTGATGTGGATACCCGTCTGGGGGTGGGGGATGTTCTCGTAATCATAGACGCGGTTGGTGTAGAAGCGCACAGCCTCCTGGTCGCCGGCCGCCCGGGCCTCGGCCAGCTTGTGATGGAGCGCCCCGCCCTCCTCCAGAAAGCCCAGCGGGGCCGACAGCGCGCCGGGGATGTGGCGGATCTGGTTGATGCCCAGATCCATCTTGAGGAAGGTATAGCCCTGCTCGGCCCGGCGCCTGAGGGCCTGGCCCATGGCCGCCCCGGTATCCTTGCCGTCCACGTCGGTGTCGCAGTACATGCGGATCTTATCCCGGAATTTGCCGCCCAGCAGCATATAGGCCGGCACGCCGTAGGCCTTGCCGGCCAGATCCATCAGCGCTACCTCGATGCCGCAGACGCCGCCGCCCTGGCGCGCGTGGAAGCCGAACTGCTTCATCCGGCGGAAGAGCTTATCCACGTTGCAGGGGTTCTCGCCCAGCAGCAGCCGCTTGAGCATCAGCGCGTAAACCGGGTCGGCCGCATCGCGCACCTCGCCGTAGCCCTCGATCCCCTGGTTGGTGCTGATCTTGATGATGGGGCAGCGCATGGGCGCGCCCACCACGTCGGCGATGCGCATGTCGGTGATCTTTAGCTGCGAGGGGCTGGAGCAGGTGTTAAAATTCAGGTTTACATTTTCCGGCTGCATGGAGCGTTTCCTCCCGTTATCTGAACTTGCCCTATCTGGCAACTTCATCATAGCACCGCCCTTACCCCTGCACAAGCTAGAGGATTTTGACTTTCGGCATCATAGAAGGGCATAGAAAAGGCCGCCCCCACCGGCGGCCCCGCCCTTATGGCTGAATCTCCTGATAATACCCCGCTGCATGGTATCGGGGCAGCGCGTCGGCCAGGCGCGCCGTCATGCCCTGCTCCACAGCGGGCAGGCCCAGCCCGGCCAGGTGCTGCTGAAGCGCCCGCCACCCGGCCTCCACCTCGCCCTCGTCGCGGCTTTCCACCACCAGCGACCGGAAGCCCTCCCGCCATCCCTCGGCAATCGCCTCCAGCGCCTGATAGTCGCCGGTGTCCCAGGTGGGATGGGCAAAATGCAGGGCTGCGCATTTATGGCTTTCCATGGCCTTTTTATAGGCTAACCCCGCCTCGATCTGCTGCGGCCGCATCGCCAGCAGGGTGGGATTGGCCACATAGCCTTCCGGCGAGCCGTCGAGGAGCCCGCCGGCCCAGTCATTCCCCACAAAGCGCCAGTACTGCAGGCCGTCGTTATCGTCCACCGTGTTGAAGATGAGCCCCGCGTCGAAATCATAGCCCGGATCGGTGCGGTAGGGGTCTAAATAGGCGATCAGCCCCTCCTCATCCCGGGTATAGTGGAGGCCCTCGACGCCCCAATGGGTCAGCTGCGCGCCCTGCCCGTCCTTGAGGAACTCCATCAGGTATAGGGCCCGGTCCGGATGGGCGCAGGCCTGGGTGATAAACAGGGCGCTGCTGGTATAGGCCATGCCCCGGGCGCCGGCGGTAAAGCCCACCGGATCGTAGCCCCATCCGGCCCGGTTATCGGCGGCGATCAGCCGCACCTGCCCCTGGTGCGTCAGCGGCTGGGTCAGGATGGCCCAGGGCCAGGGATCATCCTCCCGCGCCGTGCCCCGGTAGAGGCTCCCCTGGTAAGCATACCGCTGCGGCGCGGCGAAGGCCAGGGTTTGGGGCAGCGTCTGCTCCAGCCAGGTTTCCGGCCCGCCGTAGGGATCCAGGGCCAGCTCCTCCTCGCCCGGCATGGCCACCAGCCCCTGGCGGTACCATCGGTTGAGCAGCTTGGCATAGTCCAGCCATCCCTCGTCGGTAAAGGGGGTACGCACCGTCCGGCGCTCCGGGTCCCAGTACAGGTCGCGGTGTACGCCCATCCAGCCGGGGATCGGGCTTTCCGCCGCGTCCAGCAGCACCAGGGGCACGACGCCCTCCTGCTGTCCAGCCCTGTAGAGCAGCGCCTCCAGCTCCTCCACCGAGGCGGGCAGCGCCTGACCGCCCAGGATAAGGCGGTTCAGGTTCAGCGTCCAGGGCGGCGCGACGGGGATGCGGGGGTCAGCGTAGACCGCCTGGGTATAGCTGCCGTTGCGCAGGGTATAGATATGGCCGTCCGGGGCCTGGTTGTTCAGCCGCTGCAGCTCGTCCACACCATCGAAGAATTCGGGGCAATAGGCCTCCGCCAGCTCGTCCAGGGGGCGGCAGAGGCTTTCATCCTCCAGGAAGGCGGCCGTCCGGGCGCTGAAGGTGCAGATCAGGTCGGTGATCTCCCCGGCGGCGATCAGCGCCTCCACATCCACCGCCGTGCCATAGCCCTGGTGGCGGATATCCAGCTTCACCCCAGTCAGGTCCATGATCTGCCGGGATACGGCGTCCTCTCCCCAGGCCGGCGGGTGATAGCCCTCCTGTTTGTCCTCGGTAATCTGGCTGGTCATGGTCAGCGTCACCGGCTCGGTATGCAGCTGCCATGCCTCTTGGCGCTGCTCCGGCGCCTCTGCGGCGGGCGACGGCGCGGCGCAGGCAGCCAGCAGCCAAAGCGCGGCCGCCCCAAGGGATAGGGCGCGTTTCATCGACGTGTACCTCCCGTGTTCAGCGTTGTCTTCCCTTTTCTGCCATTATAGCAGATTCAGGCGGAAAAGGCCCTGTTATCCGCCGGGCAGCGCAAAAAAGCCCGCCTAAGCGGCGGGCCGGAAGAAACCGGGTCAGGCGGCCGTACCGTTATAGGTCCAGCCGGTTGCAGAACTGCAGGGGCAGGCGGTCGGCATAGATATGGGAGATATCGGATACGCACAGGCAGATGGGCGCGGTCAGGCCGTCGGGATGGTTCTGAAAATGCAGGATCGTCACCGAGGAATGGTTCAGGTCAAAGCTGGACCAGAACAGCACCGGCGGGATGGCCAGCAGATGGGAAAGCCAGGTGGTGCCGAAGCCCTGGTGGCAGAAGACGGCCACCCGCTCCTCGCTGGGGGCCACGGCGCGGTAAACCATCCCCTCGCGCCGGTAGCCCAGCGACTCGGTGAAGGCGTCGGAGGCCTTCTGGATGCGCTCATAGCCCCCCTTGGCGTTGGGCGCCAGGGAGAAGGGCTCCGCCTCATACCAGCGTTCGCCCAGCGCCAGCAGCTCCGCCGTCTTGTAGCGGGTGCTCTGCACATGGAAGCTCCAGTCTGTCCGGCCGGATTCGTCGGTGAAGGCCAGGTCGTCCCAGGCCGCCTGCTCGCTGGTCCAGGGCAGGATCACCGGCTCCTTATGCAGGAGCTCGCAGGTGGGCCGGGCCGTTTGCTGTGCCCGGATCAGGGGCGATGCATAGATACGGTCCAGCCCGTGCACAGCCAGCCGCCGGGCCAGGGCCTGGGCCTGCAGCTTGCCCTTCTCGGTCAGCGAGTCAGGCTCGTAGATGGGGTCTCCATGGCGGATGATATAAAGCAGCATAGGCGTCCTCCCGAATACCGGAATTTTCTATGGCCCATCATACGCCGCCAGGGCCCCCGCTGTCAAATGAAATACCGGTAAAATCAATCGACGCGGTACTCATATTTCTTTGGCGGCGTTTGCCCCTGGATTATCTGCTCAGCCTGGTTCTGTACCGCCCGGAGCATGGAGATGATTTCCTCAATTTCCCCCTGCAGAAAGCGATAGGCTTTTTTATACTCATTTTCCTGCATCATCCTGGCCTCCCTGCATCGATTTTGCCTTTGGCTAAAGCGCCATGTTCCAGCCTGCAATGATAGCCCAGCATACCGGCGGCGGCTGGAACGCTTTGGGGTATTGGGCATGAATCCGCCCCCTGCGGCCGGGGCCTGCCGATATTCCTCTAGCCCCCGGGGCGCGGTGTGCCGCCGTCCCCTTCCCCCTGCGCCTTCACAGCTTTCAGCCCCTCCGTCACCAAGGTGCGGATCATCTCCGATTGCGTCCGGTTATAGAAGATTTGCTTTGCTTCGTCCAGGAGGGCCTCCATTTCCGGCGTAACCATAAAGCTGATCCGTCTGTGTTCGCTCGACATAACGCCCTCCTTAGTGCATCAGTGATGAACCTCACAGTCATTATAGTTCACCGGTGATTCACCTGTCAAGTAATGGCATCCTGATAATCTGGACATCGGTGGTGAACCTGTGTATAATATGAACCAAAGGAGGTGTTCGATATGCCGACAGAAAAGCCCAGGTATACCGTCACAGTCGACGAAGCGCTTCTGAAGGAAATCGACGATTTCCGCTTTGAGAACCGCTTCCCCAGCCGCTCCGCCGCCACGCTGGAGCTGATCCGGCTGGGTATGGAGTCCATCAAGAAGAGGCAGGCCGGCGCAAAAAAGGCGCCGCCCGACGCCAAGGGATAGGCCCTTTTCCAGCTTCCGCCCCACCGCTTTGTCCCCGCTCTGCGCCCGGCAGGGCTTTTTCTTTTCCCCCCGCGCCTCTGCCTTCCGGGCTCCTTCATTGACGAAGCGCCCCTCTTCGCGGTAGGATAGGGAGGAGGGACAACAAAAGAGGAGGGATCATCCATGAAGCTGGTCATTCGGGCCGACGATGTAGGCTATAGCGCGGTGAACGATATCGGAGCCTTTGAGGCACTGGAGCAGGGGGTGGCCACGGCCGCCGACGTTATGCTGGACGCGCCCCACGCGCCCCAGGCACTGGAGCGGCTGCGGCAGATGCCCTGGATCTCCGTGGGCTGGCATCCGCACTTTTGGTGCTCGCCGGTGCTGCCTGCCGCAGAGGTACCCAGCCTGGTGCAGCCCAACGGGCGCTTCCGGCAGGACCTGCATGAGGCGCAGGACGTCAGCATGGACGAGCTGATGGCCGAGTGCCGCGCCCAGATGGGGCTGTGCCTGGAGGCGCTGGGCCGCGTGCCCGACGTGGGCGCCAGCGGCGGGGATACGCCCTTTGGCCGGGCGCTGGCGGAGACCTGCCGGCAATACGGCATGCCCACCGGCTATATGCGTTGGGTCATGGGCGACCGGGTCATCGAGCCCGCTCCCCGCTGGGCCGGCCGGAAAATCTGCGTGGTCAACTTTTCCGACGCCTACCAGGCCATGATCAGCGATGATCTCAACGCCCTGGAGCAATACGACCCGGTGCGGTACTATACCGAGGATCAGGGCGGCCTGCTTTCGCTGCCGGACGATGTGATCGCCGTGCAGTTCTGGCATCCCGGGTATCTCGATTATTTCAACTATCGCCAGGGCGATTACGGCCCCATGGCCAAGTACTTCACCCTGGGCCGGATCATCGACGCGCACGCCCTTTGCTCGCCCGAGCTGAAGGCCTGGATCCGGAAGACGGGCGCGGAGCTCATGAATTTCCGCGACGCGCTGTACGGCACCCGGGATTACCAGAACCACCTGCGGCAGGCCGGCAGCCCCCTGTTTGTAGGATAGCCGCCTGCCGCCCACCCTGAACCCAAGGAGAAAATATGCGCATGACATTGGAAGAATTCTTTGCCCAGCATCCCCGGGCGGCGCTGGGCTTCTCCGGCGGGGTCGATTCCGCCTATCTGCTCTATGCCGCCCGGCAATGCGGCTGCCAGGTGGGGGCCTATTTCATCAAGACACCCTTCCAGCCCCAATTCGAGCTGGAGGATGCCCATCGCCTGGCCGTCGGGTTGGGCGTCCGGCTTCAGGTGCTGGAGTTCGACGTGCTGGCCCTTGACGAAGTCGCGGAAAACGGCCCCCGCCGCTGCTATTACTGCAAGCGGGCCCTCTTTGGGCGGCTGGCACAGCAGGCCCGGCAGGACGGCTACCCCGTGCTGCTGGACGGCACCAACGCCTCCGACGACGCGGCCGACCGGCCCGGCATGCAGGCCCTGCGGGAGCTGGAGGTGCGCTCCCCCCTGCGCCTGTGCGGGCTGACCAAGGACGAGATCCGCCGCCGCTCCCGGGAGGCCGGGCTCTTTACCTGGGACAAGCCCGCCTATGCCTGCCTGGCTACCCGGATCCCCACGGGGACGCCCATCGCCGGCGGCGACCTGAAGCGGGTCGAGCGGGGCGAAAAGGCGCTCTTTGCCCTGGGCTTCTCGGATTTCCGCATCCGCCTGTATCACGGCGCGGCCCGCATCCAGCTGACCGCGGCGGACTTCGCCCGCCTGCCCCAGGCGCGGGTTCAGGTGGAGGAGGCCCTCCGTCCCGACTTTGACGCTGTGCTGGTGGACCTGCGGAGCCGCCCATAGAAAGGAGACTGCCATGGACAAGCAAAAGGCCCTGGAGCTGCTGGAAGCCGTGCGCGCCGGGCGCACCACCCCCGAGGACGCCCTGCTGGCGCTGAAGCTGGCCCCCTTTGAGGATCTGGGCTATGCCAAGGTGGATCATCACCGCGGGCTGCGCCAGGGCGCGGCCGAGGTGATCTACGGCGCCGGGAAAACGCCGGAGCAGATCGCCGGCATCGTGGAGGCCATGCTCCGCCGGGGGGAATCCGCCATCCTCATCACCCGCATGTCCGCTGAAGCGGCCGCCTACCTGGAGCCCCGGGCCCCGCTGCGCTATGACCCGCTCTCCCGGGTGGGCATTGTGGGCGAAAAGGCCGCGCCCACCGGCGCGGGGATCATCGCCGTGGCCACCGGCGGCACCAGCGACATGCCGGTGGCGGAGGAAGCCGCGCTGACCGCCGAGACGCTGGGCAACCGGGTTGAGCGGCTTTACGACGTGGGCGTGGCCGGGCTGCACCGGCTCCTGTCCCGGCTGGATGTGCTGATGCAGGCCCGGGTGGTCGTGGCCGTCGCCGGGATGGAGGGCGCGCTGGCCAGCGTGGTCGGCGGCCTGGTGGATTGCCCGGTCATCGCCGTACCCACCAGCGTGGGCTACGGCGCCAACTTTCAGGGGCTGAGCGCCCTGCTCTCCATGCTGAATTCCTGCGCCAGCGGCGTCAGCGTCGTCAACATTGACAATGGCTTTGGCGCGGGCTACCTGGCCAGCATGATTAACCACCTAGGAGGATAGAATGAAAACGCTGTATTTGGAATGCGCCATGGGCGCTTCGGGCGACATGCTCATGGGCGCCCTTTTGGAGCTAATCGGCGATGCGGAGGGCTTTATCCGCCGTATGAACGCCCTGGGCCTGCCGGGGGTGGCCGTGAGGCGCGCGCCTTCGGAAAAGTGCGGGATCCTGGGAACCCATGTCGAGGTATCGGTGCATGGCCATCACGAGCAGAGCCTGGATGCAGATACGGGTCATACCCACGAGCACGGCCACGACCATGACCACCATCATGAGCATGATCACGGCCACGGCCACCATCATGAGCATGACCACAACCAAGATCATGACCACCATCACGAGCATGACCACGGCCACGGCCATCATCACCATGCGGGGATGGAGGAGATCGCCCACATCATCGGGCATCTGGACGTATCCAGCCATGTAAAGGACCATGCGCTGGCGGTATACCGGCTCATTGCCGAAGCTGAATCCAAGGCCCATGGCCGCCCGGTATCCCAGGTGCACTTCCATGAGGTGGGCGCCCTGGACGCGGTGGCCGATGTGGTGGGCGTATGCCTTTTGATGGAAGCCATCGCCCCCGATACTGTGGTGGCCTCCCCGGTGCATGTGGGCAGCGGCCAGGTGCGCTGCGCCCACGGGATCCTGCCCGTCCCCGCCCCGGCGACCGCCCACATCCTGCAGGGCGTGCCCATCTATGGCGGCACGGTGCGGGGGGAGCTATGCACGCCCACCGGCGCGGCGCTCATCAAGCACTTTGCCTCCAGCTTTGGCCCCATGCCGGCCATGACGCTTCAGGCGGTGGGCTATGGCATGGGGTCCAAGGATTTCGAGGCGGCCAACTGCCTGCGGGCCTGCCTGGGCGAAACCCAGGCCCAGGCAGCGCAGGTATGCGAGCTGGCCTGCAACCTGGACGATATGACCGGGGAGGCGCTGGGCTATGCCCAGGAGCGGCTGTGGGAGGCCGGGGCCCTGGATATCTACACCACCGCCATCGGGATGAAGAAGGGACGGCCGGGCGTCATGCTCACCTGCCTGGCCCGCCCGGAGCAGGCCAAGGCGCTGGCGGAGCTCATGCTGCGGCACACCACCACCCTGGGCGTACGCCAGCGGGAGCTGGCCCGTTATACCCTGGAGCGCGGCTTTGAGACCGTACAAACCGAGTTTGGGCCCATCCGGCTCAAATGCGCCCGCTGCGGCGGCCAGACGCGGCTCAAGCCCGAGTATGAGGACGTGGCCCGCGCCGCCCGCGCCCACGACCGCCCCTTCGGCGAGGTGGCCTGCGCCGCCCTGGCCGCCCGCCGGAGCACGGAGGACTAGGCCCGCGCCGCCCCCCAAGGGCCTGGCAGGCATAAGAAAAAACATCTCATTTGGGGTACCCTCCGCAAAGAAGGTACGCCAATTGGGCTGTTGGATCAAAACGGAATCATCATTCTGTGAACTGGGCTGGGCATACCGGCTATGTCGCTTTGCGCTTGTTTTCAGGTTGAGCGTATGCCAGCCTTTTTCATCGCGCATAACCCATTATGATACTTTCAGCCCTATAGCTGCAAAATTCCAGCGAGCTCTACGGGGGTGCGCGCTGCCCTTTGCGCCTTCGCTGGGCAGGCTGTATAATAAAATGTATCGGGAGGATAAGCCATGATCTACACGCCCCTGACCAACAAAGCCCTGCGGCTGGCCTATGCCGCCCACCACGGGCAGACGGACAAGAGCGGTCAGCCGTATATCTTCCATCCCTATCATCTGGCGGAGCAGATGACAGACGAGATAAGCACCTGTGCGGCCCTGCTCCACGATGTGGTGGAGGACACCGCTGTTACCATAGAGGAATTGGAACAGGAGTTCCCCAAGGAGGTTACGGGGGTCCTGCGCCTGCTGACCCACGAAAAGGGGACGGACTATTTTGACTATGTGCGGGCCATCAAGGGGAACCCCGTGGCGGTGAAAGTCAAGCTGGCCGACCTTGCCCACAATTCCGACGAAACCCGGTTTGCCGGGTGTGATGAGATACCAGCAGAACAGCTCATCAAATGGCGTGAGAAGTACGCCAAAGCCAGAAGAATTTTAGAAGACGGCAAGGATTAACGGCGAGAATCATCGCCCCTATAATCCCCAAACGCTAGCCATCCCAAAACCGAAGAGAGAAGCCGCTTGCTTATGGAGCCTCTCCGGCGGGGCCGTTTTTTCTTTTGCCTGCCGGCTTCGTTACACCATTGACAATGCTATAACCCAGCAGTACAATAGAAATAGGTGGAACCCGTTTTTCCATCAGCCGCAGCGCGCGGCCGGCCTACGGCTTGCAGCCGGGGCAGGGCTGCTGAAGACGCATTGCTTTTCTTTAGGGAAGAGAGGCAGGATGCGCTTTTTTTCTATCCGTGCATGTCGAATTTCATCAGCCCCTGTCGAGCGCCTTGCGGATTGTCTTGAACCCTGCCGGTTTTCCGGTAGATAGAAGTTTATTCATAAAAGGTGATCGTCATGAAAAAGCTCATTCTCGTAACCTCCCCGCCGGCCTGCGGAAAGACCTATGTATCCAAGGAGCTCTCCAAGGCGCTGGGCCATGTGGTCTATCTGGATAAGGATACCCTCATTCCCCTCTCCAAGCAGATCTTCAAGGTAGCGGGACAGGAATATAACCGCAGCTCGGATTTTTTCGAGGAGCATATCCGCAACTATGAATACGACGTCATCGTCGACCTGGCCCTGGAGGCGCTGGACTATGACGATCTCGTGCTGATTAACGCGCCCTTTACCCGGGAAATCCGGGACATGGCCTACATGAACGGGCTGCGCCGCCGCCTGGCCGCCAAGGGGGCCGAGCTGAAGGTCATCTGGGTGGATACCGATATCGAGGTATGCCACCGCCGCATGCAGGAGCGCGGCTCCTCCCGCGATACCTGGAAGCTGGCCCATTGGGACGAATATATCGCCGGGCGCAATTTTAACCCGCCCACCGGCATCTCCGAGCTTGTCATCTTCAAAAACTCCTCCGACGAGGAATTCGCCGCCTCCATCCGCCATACCGTGAAGCTGCTGCGGGAGGGCTGAGCGGCCTGCGTTGACGCGCCCCGCCCGGCGCTGTATGATGACAAGGCAGGACAAACGACTGCGCAAGGAGGAACCCATGCAGGAAAACCGACGGATCGCCGTGCTGATTGACGCCGACAACGTGTCGCCCAAGTATATCCGCCATATCCTTGACGAAATAGCGGCCCACGGCACGCCCACCTATAAGCGCATCTATGGCGACTGGACCAAGCCGCAGATGACCGAATGGAAAAAGGTGCTATTGGAGTATTCGGTTACGCCGATCCAGCAATACAGCTACACCACCGGCAAGAACGCCACCGATTCCTGCCTGATTATCGACGCCATGGATATTCTCTATTCGGGGAATGTGGAGGGCTTCTGCATCGTCTCCAGCGACAGCGACTTTACCCGCCTGGCCGCCCGCCTGCGGGAATCGGGGCAGTATGTGCTGGGCATGGGCGAGAAAAAGACGCCCCGCCCCTTTGTGGTCGCCTGCGAGAAGTTCAAATACCTGGAAACGCTGATGGGCGCTCCGGTGGAGCCGGTGATCCAGGCCGCCCAGGACAAGGCCCCCGCGCCCCAGGTTACGGCCAAGGCCCGCGCCGAGCTCATCGACGCCATCCGCACCATCGTCACCGAAACCAGCGACGAGGACGGCTGGGCCTATCTGGCCAACGTGGGCACGCTGCTCAGCCGCCGGCAGCCGGATTTTGACTCCCGCAACTACGGCTTTACCAAGCTTACGCCCCTGGTGCAGTCGCTGGGCGCCTTCGAGTTTGAATCCAGGGATACCGGCATATCCAACGTCAAGCATAACTACATCCGCAACCGTGAATAGCATACGCCTGTAAGGGCGGCGGCTCGAGGGCCGCCGCCCTTTTTCGTCTGCCTCCGGCAAAGAAATTTGTCGATCCGGCGCAGAAAGCGATTGACAAACAGGGGAATTAAAATATAATGGAAGAGGTGTAAGAAACTTTAATTCGGTGCTGTGACGCCGGCAAGTGGAGTATAGCTGTTTCCGCGCTGTCTCGGTGGAAGAAGCGGATATTTTGTCTTGCCGATAGGGCAAGGCTTTTTTTTGCCCGCGGGCGCGACCGGACTGAAGGAATTGGAAAACAAGGGGGAGGTATTCGCTTGAAACTCATCTACGACGTAAAAGACAGGCCCAAATTCGGGCCGCTGGTGGTCTACGCCATCCAGCAGCTGCTGGCCATCATGGCCGCCACCCTGGTGGTTCCCGTCATCACCGGCCATGGCATGAGCTCCGCCGCCGCGCTCTTTGGCGCCGGCATGGGCACGCTGGTGTATGCGCTCTTTACCAAGGGCCGCAGCCCGGTGTTCCTCGGTTCTTCCTTCGCCTTCCTGGGGTCCATGGCGGCCGCCTTCGCCGGCGGCGTCTCCATGCAGCTGGGCTACCTGGGGCTCATCATCGGCGCATTTTTCGCCGGCCTGGTGTATGTCGTCATCGCCGCCATCGTCAAGCTGGTGGGCGTCGGCTGGATTAACAAGATCATGCCCGCCGTGGTCATCGGCCCGACGGTGGCTATCATCGGCCTTTCGCTGGCCGGTAACGCCATCGGCGACCTGACCCGCGGCAGCGTGGTGATCAACGATGTCGCGGTCGCCTCTCCCCTGCAGGCTATCTTCTGCGGCCTGGTTACGCTGGCCGTCACCATGCTCTGCTCCACCTACGGCGGCAAATCCCTCCGCCTGATCCCCTTCATCATCGGCATCCTGGCCGGCTATGCCGTGGCCCTTGTGCTCACCCTGATCGGCAACGCGGCCAACGTGGACGCCATGAAGATCATCAACCTGAGCGCCTTCGATATTCTCTTTGAGAATGGTTCCCTCTCGCTGGTCAAGATGCCCGACTTCACCTTCCTGACGGCCTTCGGCGGCTTCTCCGAGCTCAATGGCGGCTACCTGGCCTCCATCGCCGTCGCCTATATCCCCGTGGCCTTCGTGGTGTTCGCCGAGCATATCGCCGACCACAAGAATATCTCCTCCATCATTGGCAAGGACCTTCTGGAGGATCCGGGCCTGGCCCGCACCCTGCTGGGCGACGGCGTGGGCTCCATGGTGGGCGCCTTCTTCGGCGGCTGCCCCAATACCACCTATGGCGAGTCGGTAGCCTGCGTGGCCATCACCCGCAACGCTTCGGTAGCCACCATTATCGCCGCCGCGGTGGGCGCGATCCTGGTATCCTTTATCAATCCCTTCGTCGCCTTTGTCAACTCCATCCCCTCCTGCGTGATGGGCGGCGTCTGCATGGCCCTGTACGGCTTTATCGCGGTCAGCGGCCTGAAGATGATCCAGCAGGTTGACCTGGAGAAGAACAGGAACCTCTTCGTCGTTTCCACCATCCTCATCGCCGGCATCGGCGGCCTGCAGGTGACCATCGGCGCCGTCACCCTCACCTCCATTGCCTGCGCGCTGATCCTGGGTATCCTGGCCAACCTCATGCTGGCCAAGGGGCAGGGCGAGGAGCGCGACACCGACGGCGAGGCGTAACCGAGCCTATTCTTCCGATATTGCAAAAGCGGCTTCCAGCCTAAGGCTGGAGGCCGCTTTGATATAAGGGCGCAAAAAATCCTCCGCGCATATTTTCTGCGCGGAGGATTTGGGCTAGAGGCGGCCGATTAGGCTTCGATGGCCGCCTTTTTCTCATTGATGGCGCGGATCACTTCCGGATCGAACTTGGGCTTGCGGTCGTAGGTATACAGGCCGTTGACCTCCTGCTCCACGTCGGTCAGCTGGGTATAGCAGAAGGCGCAGATGGCCGGATTATCCAAAAGCGCATGGGTAAGGCCCCGGTAGCGGGCGATGAACTCTTCCTCGCTCTTGGGCGCTTCGCCGTAGCCCCAGCCGGCGCTTTCCTTGGGCGCCCAGCGGATGCCGCCGTATTCGGAGACAAAATAGGGCTGTTCCTTGCTCTCCGGGCCGGGCTGATACTGGGGGAAGGTCACATAGGCCTCTCCGCCCTGGGCCATGGCTGCAAAGTAGCCGCCGAAGGTTTCCGGATCCTGGCAGTAGTCGTGAATATCATAGATATCCGTCTTGACATGGAAGCCGCCGGAGGTATCGATCACCGGACGGGTGGGATCCAGCGCCTTGGTCAGCTCGTAGGTCAGAAGCAGGTTCCGCGCGCCCATGGCGTGGGTGCCCGTACGGTCCCAGGTCTCATTATAGGGGCACCAGCCCACCAGCGCCGGGTGGTTGATGTCGCGCCGCACGGCCTCCAGCCATTCGGGCAGGAAGGAGAGCGCCGCCTGGGGATGGCAGTAGTCCAGCACCCAGCTGGCCTGCTCGCCCCATACAAGATACCCCAGCTTATCGGCCCAATACAGGAAGCGGGGCTCGAAGATCTTCTGGTGCAGCCGCGCGCCGTTAAAGCCCATGGCCATCGACCGCTCGATATCCGCCTTGAGCTCGCCGTCGTTGGGCGCCGTGTAGATGCCGTCGGGGTAGAAGCCCTGATCCAGGATCAGCCGCTGGAAGAGCGGCTTTCCGTTCAGGGTCATCACGCCCTTTCCCCAGCCCACGGAGCGCATGCCGAAATAGCTGTCAAACAGGTCGCACACCGCGCCGTCCTTTTCCAGCGATACCTCCAGGTCATACAGGCGGCCGGCGCCCGCCTCCCACAGCACCACCTCGTCAAGGGGCAGGGCGCCCTTGGCCACCGGGCCCTGGAAGGGGATGGCCGCCTCGCCCATGGGCTTGCCTTCATACGCAGCCTTCAGCACCAGCCGCGCGCCGCCCAGGGCGCAGCTGGCCTCAGCCTCCACCGCCAGGCAGCCCTGCGCAAGATCGGGCGTCAGCTTCATGCTTTTGACATACAGCGCCTCCACCGGCTCCAGCCACACGCTCTGCCAGATGCCCGTGGTGCGGGTATAGGAGCAGTCGTGGGAAAAGAAGCGGTCGCTCTGCTTGCCCGCCGGCTGCAGGCGGCTGCGTACGTCGTCCTCCGCGCAGAGGGTCATCACGTTCTCCCCCGGATGGAGCGCGTCGGTTATATCGAGGGTAAAGCCGATATAGCCGCCCCGGTGGCTGCCGATCAAGGTATCGTTCACATAGACAAAGGCCTCATAGTCCACCGCGTCAAAGTGGGCCAGCACCCGCTTTCCCTGCCAGCTCTCCGGCAGGGTAAAGCGCTTCTGATACCACACCGCCGCCATGAAATCGGTATATCCCAGGCCGGAGAGCGCGCTCTCCGGGCAGAAGGGCACCTGGATCTGATCGGCAAAGTCGCGCCGCCGCTCAAAATGCCGCTCCCGTCCGCTGGCGCCGGGATCCCGCTCAAAGCGCCAGGCGCCGTTCAGGCAGAGCCACTCGTTGCGCACGCATTCGGGCCGGGGATATTCGCCCCGGGGCAGCGCGGCCGTCATAGCCGCCATCTTCTTGTCAAGCTTCATATTTTCCGCCTCTTTTCTTTCGTTTTGGGCATAACAGGCCCGCCGCCCTGCGGCCGCAGGTCCCGCTTTTGCTGTGGTGAAGTTTTACTTTTCCCCGGAAAATTTGATTGTTCGCGGCTGTAAGCTGTGGTATGCTATTTTTATCCATACTTGAAGGAGGCACGCGATGAAAGCAGTCTTGATCGGCAGCGCCCGCGATATCGCCGCCGTGTATCCCCCTCAGATTGTAACCCAACTGGCCGGGCTTGTCGAGCTTTATGAGCAGCCGGTTGAAAAAAAGGATCTGGACGCCTGCCGCGGCGTGCTGTCCCAGGCGGAGGCCGCCTTCTCCACCTGGGGAATGCTGCCCCTTTCCGAGGCGGAAATCGCCCAATACCTGCCCCGGCTCCGGCGCGTGTTCTATGCTGCGGGGTCGGTGCAGTACTTTGCCCGCCCCTTTTTGCGCAGCGGCGTCGGCGTGTCCTCCGCCTGGGCCGCTAACGCCATCCCCGTGATCGAATACACCGTCAGCCTCATCCTGCTGGGGCTGAAGGGCTTCTTCCCCGCCATGTCCCTGGTAAAAGGCGGCCGCTGGAACGACGGCCATGCGCTGTCCGACCGCCATGCCAATATCTACGGTGCCAGGGTCGGCGTGCTGGGCGCCGGCATGATCGGCTCCGGCGTGCTGCGCGAGCTGGCCCGGCATGATGTGGAGCGCTGGGTATACGATCCCTATCTTTCGCCGGAGCGCGCCCGGGAGCTGGGCGCCCGCAAGGTGGATTCGCTGGATGAGCTTTTCGCCTCGTGCCATGTGGTCAGCAACCACATTGCCAACCTGCCCGCCACCCGCGGGATGCTCACCTATGAGCATTTCTCCCGTCTTATGCCCAACAGCTGCTTTATCAACTCCGGCCGGAACAGCCAGATCGAGGAGAGCGGCTTTATCCGCGCCTTCCGCGAGGATCCCAGCCGCACGGCCATCCTCGACGTCATCGATCCCAACGAGCCCCCTACGCTGCAGCATCCCTACTACACCCTGCCCAATGTGTACATGACGCCCCACATCGCAGGAACGCTGGGCAATGAAAAAGCGCGCATGAGCCAATACATGGTCGACGAATTCAAACGGTTCCTGGCTGGAGCGCCTCTTAAATGGGATGTGACGGAGAAAATGCTGGAGACCATGGCCTGATGCGGTATCTACGGCGGGTTGAATTCACAGGCGGGCAGCGTGCGGACTGGCCCTTTTCCCTGCCGCCCTTCCAGGGGCTGAAGCAGCTGGAATTCACCCATGATATCACGGTGCTTGTCGGGGAGAACGGCAGCGGGAAGTCCACGCTGCTGGAGTCGCTGGCGGTCGCGCTGAGGCTGCCGGCCATCGGCCGCGCCGACGCCCACCGGGACGATACGCTGGCCGACCTTTTCCCCTTTGCCCGTACCCTGCGGCTCATCCGGGAGGCTGGCGCGCCCCGCTCCCGCTTCTTCCTGCGCAGCGAGGACTTCTTTGGCTTTGTTCAGTCCATGCTCCAGCGATCCCGGGAGCTTCAGGAGGACCTGGCCAGGGTCAAGCGGGAGAACGCCCACCGCTCCGCCTTTGCCCAGGGCCAGGCGGCCATGGCCTATGCCGGCTCCCTGGCAGATATGACCGGGCGCTATGGCGACGACCTGCTGGCCTGTGCCAGCCATGGGGAAAGCTTCCTTCGCCTTTTCCAGTCCCGTATGGTACCCCACGGCCTGTATCTCATGGATGAGCCGGAGGCGCCGCTCTCTCCGGTGCGCCAGCTGGCGCTTTTGAAGATGATCCGCGACCTGGCGGGGCCCGGCGGCTGCCAGTTCATCCTGGCCACCCATTCGCCCATCCTCATGGCGATCCCCGGCGCGCAGCTGCTTGACTGCGACCGTTCGCCCCTTGCGCCGGTGAATTATGACGGGCTGGAGTCGGTGGCGCTTTTGAAGCAGTTCCTGGCCTGCCCTCAGCGGATGATTGATATGATGGACGCCCCTTGACAGGCCTCCCCTAAAGGGCCGGCCCGGTAGCCCGCCAAGGCAGCCCCGAGCTGTAATGCATATCGCCCAGGGCTCCGGCCAGGTCGGCAAGGGCTGCGCGGCCCTCCCAGTAATCCCGGGCCAACGCCATCCAGCGGGCGGCATGGGCCACAGCCTGCTCCATCAGCTCCGGGGCCGATTCGCACCGCGCCCGCTCCGGCTCCCAGGGGCTGGACCAGGGCTGGCGCGCCTTGTTCAAGAAGTCCTTTCGGGGCAGCCAGCGCGGCGGGATCAGGCCCGTGACCAGGCAGGGGAAGCAGATAACCCGCTCCAGAAGCCAGAAAAGGGAGAATTTCACGCCCCGGGGGCTGTACAGCAGCCGGCATATGGCCCGGGCGTCCCGGAAGGCCTGTTCAATCGCCTTCCGATCCACCGCCTGCCCCGGGAAAACCCGGGCGACGGCTCCGCCAAGCAGCGCAGCCGCCTCCTCCAGCTGGGGTTTATCGGGGAATTGGGCGTAATGCAGCGGCGTGGCCCGGTGCCCCGCCTCGCGCCAGGCCCAGCTGTCCATCTGCGCCTCCAGGCAAAGGTGCCGCATGCCCTTATACCGCCCCTTGCGGGTAAAGCTGTGGGCATAAACAAAGGGGTGCAGCGCCGTATCGCAGGCATAGTGGGAAATAAAGCCCAGCGCATAGCTCTGCGCCGCCGCGCTTCCCGTCTTTGCCAGCCGCACCAGCTGGCAGAGCAACCGCCCGGTATGCATGCTGTGGAGCGTATCGCCCATGCGGTTTACCGCCTTATCGTGCCTGGGATGCAGCGCCCGGTAAAAGAACAGCGGGTCGGGCCCCTGCGCCCCCAGGATCCAGACGGCCTCCGGCTGCGGCGCGCCGCCGATACGCTCAAAGGCCTTCCGGGCCACGGCCTCGTGAAAATAGGCTGCCGGCATATCGCATTCCTTCTTTCGCTATGATTTGATCATTTTACCACAATCGGGAGGAAACATGCTAAAGAAATTCTCAAAGCCCGAACGGGCCTGGATCATGTATGACTGGGCCAACTCCGCCCAATCGTCCATCATTGTCGCCATCCTGCTGCCCATCCTCTACAAAAATATCGCCGTCGCCTCCGGGCTCGACAAGACGCTGGCCACCTCCTATTGGGGCTACGCTTCCTCGCTGGCAAGCCTCCTGGTGGCCCTGGCCGCGCCTGTGCTGGGCACGCTGGGCGACTATATGGGGCTGCGCAAGCGCATGTTTGCCGGCTTTCTGTGGGTGGGCGTGGGGGCCACAGCCCTCTTGACCTTTGCCCCCGGATGGGTCAGCATCCTGGCGCTATTTGCCCTCTCCTGCATCGGCTTCTACGGGGCCAATATTTATTACGACAGCATGCTGGTGGACGTCACCACCCCCGAGCGGATGGATCTTGTCTCCACCGCCGGGTATTCCTTCGGCTATATCGGCGGCTCCACCATTCCCCTGGTGATCGCCCTGGCGCTCTACGCTACCGCGTCGCTTTGGGCGCCGCTTTTCTCCCTGGAGGCCGAGGCCGCCGGGAACCTGGCCATGCGCTTCTCCTGCCTGCTGACAGCGCTGTGGTGGGCCTGGTATTCCCGCCCCATCCTGCGGGATGTGGAGCAGCTGCACGGCGCGCCCCGGGATGGCCTCAGCGCCGGCGCCCTGATCCGCGGCAGCTTCGCCAGCCTGCGCGAAACCTTTCGGAACATCCGCTCCTATAAGTCGCTCTTCGCCTTCCTGCTGGCCTATTTTTTCTATATCGACGGCGTGGGGACCATCATCCACATGGCCACGGTCTTTGGCGACGATATGGGCATCAATCAGCTGGGCATGATGAGCGTGCTGCTGGTGGTGCAGCTGGTGGCCTTCCCCTGCGCCTATCTGTACGGGATGCTGGCCAAGCGATTCTCCACCCGCACCATGATCCTGGTGGGGATCGTCACCTATATCGTGGTATGTCTGGTGGGCTTCACGCTGCATTCGCTGCTGGATTTCCTGATCCTGGGCTTCCTTGTCGGCACCGCCCAGGGCGGTATCCAGGCCCTCTCCCGCAGCTACTTCGGCAAGCTCGTACCGCCGGATCATGCCAATGAGTTCTTCGGCTTTTTCGATATATTCGGGAAATTTTCATCGGTCATGGGGCCTGCCCTTTTCGGGTTTGCCATTCAGCTGGCCTCCCAGGCGGGGCTGGATGGAGCTGCCGCCTCCCGGTGGGGGATCCTCTCGGTGGTGATCATGTTCATCATCGGCGGCGGCATTTTTCTGGCCGCCGTACCCCCGGAGAAAAAGCAATCCTCCCGTTGACCCCTCCCCCATGGGAAAAGGCGGCGGACACAGCGCGTGTCCGCCGCCTTTTTCGCCCGCAGGGCAGCACTTCCGGCCCTAAACCTCCTCGATCCAGATCAATCTTGCGCTGCGGGGCTGGGCTATGGGCCAGGTTATCCCCTCCTGCCCCAGACGCGCCCCATCCAGCTCCAGGATCTCGCCCGTGTCCTCGTCCGTCAGCCGGCAGCGGGCACCCCGCCGCAGGAAGGGAAGGCGCAGGGTCAACTCTTCCTCCCGGCACTCCTCCATCCTAAAAAGCAGCATCGCGCCCCTGCGCGCCTGCCCGTCGAAGAAGCAGTAGGCGGTAAAGCCGTCCCGCTCCTCTTGGCTGTGCCATGGCGTCAGCACATAGAAATCCTTCAAAAGATAGGGAGAGAGCCGTTTCCACTCCCGCAGGCCGAAGCGCAGGCAGTCAAAATCCTGGTCCGGATCCTGGACAAACTGGGCGTCCACGTTCAGCACCGGTAAATAGGAGGCCCGCCAGGTATATACGTCGCTGCGCCCGGTTGCATCCAGCTGGCCGGCCTTTTCCTTGGTATTGGCGCCGCAGAAGGGGATCCAGCGGTTCAGCGCCGTGGTCATCGACAGCCGCAGCGACGTTGTCGTGCGGTCGGCGTCGCTGCGCAGCAGGGGTATCCCCCGCCGCAGCGATTCCAGGTCATTGCGCCCGCCGCCGCTGGCGCAGGAATCCACAAATCCGCAGCCGCCGTAGCTCATGGTACAGGCGATAATCTGATCCCACATCGCATAGTGGGCCTGGATGAACTTGCATTCGGTGATGCCCTGCCGTCCCTCGCCCTCCCGCTCGTCCAGGAAGCGCCAGAGCTCCGCAGGATCCGAGTTGTTGTCCTCCCGGTACATTTCCACCCGGTTCTCCCGCAGCGTGCCGCAGATGCGCTCCAGCGTCCAGCGCAGGCATGCCGGATCCCCGATATTGTTGGAGATGCTGCCGCACCCTTCCCGCCGGATAGCCCATTGCGGATCGTACCCATAATACCGCTCCAGCGACTCCGGGTCGGTTACCCGCTCCGGTTCAAACCACATCAGCGTTTTCATCCCGTGGGCCCGGGCAAAATCCGTGGATTGGCGGAAGCTATCGCCGGGCCACTTGGCGGGATCCAGCTTCCAGGTGCCCACCGTCCCCCACCAGTCGCTTTGGGGGCTTGTGCCATCGGGCGCGACATACCAGCCGGCGTCAAACCAGCGAAAATCCACCTTCACATCCTCGGCAAGCATTTTCTCCAGGGAGGGGCGCCAGGTGGACGCGCGCTCCGATATGCTGCCGTCGCTGTTGGGCAGCCCCGTGTCGCTGGCCAGGCAACAGGTGGAAAAGGGCGCCAGCGGCGTCCCCTTTGCGTCCGCCGGCTGCAGGTTGCAGGCGACAAACCAGCTTCGCCAGAAATTCGTGGCATAATCCTCGTCCCGACGCCCATAGGGCGCGCGGACAAACAAGGCGGTTCGGATCTTTTCGCCAGGCTTGAGGCGGGCTGAAAGCCCGTTGACCGACCGGGCCCGGTAGGTGGTCACGCCGTCCCGCCAGGCGAATTCGGCGCTCCAGGTGCCCGCCCAGCCGATGGCCAGCATAGCGCCCTCCCCGCCGTATTCCAGGTTGAAATAGGGGAAATAGACATGGGTTGCCCGGCCGCTGTCCGATACAAAGCGCACCGGTTCTTCCATGAGATCCGCCCGATAGGGCCGGTAATCGTTCACATGGTCGCCCAGGATCCCCTTCAGCACAGGCTCCGCGCCGGCAAACTCCAGGACCGTCTCCATATCCTCCAGCCGGCCGCTGTCTTCTTCCCCCCGGTTCTCGAACCATAGGGTCCATTCTGATACGCCGTAATCGGGATAATAGGCGGCCTCCAGCGTAACCGTCAGGCCGTCGTCCGCCTTTAGCGTTTGGATGACCCGCTGCCGGCCGTCCGCCGTTTCCCGGCGCTGCGCCACCGGCCGGAAGGTATCCCGGGGAAAGCCCTCATAGCGCACGCCCCGGTAGGTAAAGCAAAAGGGGAAGGTTTCGGGCTGTTCCAGCCGCTGGCGGAACCATTGGGCTCCTTGGGGATGGGCATATGCCGTCATGGCAGGGCCTCCTTTATGCGAAATGCTGCCCCTTCATTATAGCAGCCCGGCTTCGGGACGCAATCTCTTTTCAGCCAAACAATCCCCCATGCCAACCAACCCCA
>UQLW01000029.1 GCA_900542005.1 uncultured Eubacteriales bacterium | reverse complement strand
TGCCAAGCTTTTCCGCTGTGCGATCCGCCCGTACCCTCTTTAGAAGCGAAGTGATCCATGCACGGCTTCCGGATCTTTCCCGTGTGCTTACGGCTGCGATCCCCTCGCTTTATTCCAAGCAGACGCAGACGGTTTGGAGCATGATGCGTGAGCTCGGCCGGCGGATCCTCCTGCGTATGGCCGTGCAGGGCCAACGGATGCAGTTCTGGATCAGCGCCGTCACACTGATGGAAAAGCTGCAGGCAGCCAAGCTGCCTTGGCATTTTGCCCGGATACGTCCTGCCCCGGAGCGCGTCTGCACAGCCCAGGCTGCCTACCATCCCGCTGCAGCCCTGGCCTTGCAGCAGCCTGAAAGGCTCGTATATAACAAGATCGACCTAACCAGCCAGGGCGCTATTTTGTTGCTTACCGGGGCCAACGGCGGAGGAAAAACCACTTACCTGCGTACAGTGGGCGCTGTGCAGCTCTTCTTTCAGCTTGGATTGCCGGTGCCTGCCCAGCAGGCAGAGATCAGCCCGGTGGATTCGATCGTCGCAGCCTTCTCCCTCAAAGAAGACACGGGCCTTTCCTCCGGCAAGCTGGGCCAGGAGCTTCTGGCGGTCCGCGAAGCCCTGGCAGGCCTTCAGGGCGAAAGCCTGGTGCTCTTTAACGAGCCTATTACAGGGACGTCAATCAGCGAATGCTGCTTAATCAGCCAGGAGGTGCTGGCGGTCCTTAAGGTGCTGCAGGCCCGCTGTATATGGGTTACCCACCTCTTTACGCTCTTGGATCAGACGGCCGGTATCAACGAACGGCTGCCGGGAGCGAAAGTCGGCTATATGCATATTTCGGAAACCGATGCTTACCGTGTTGCATTTGGCCGAGGCCCCGATAGCAGCCATGCTATGACGGGATATAACCGCACAGTGTTGGAGCACCGATAACAAAACCCAAAGACGGCTTAGCCTTTTTCAAGGCTAAGCCATCTTTCCTATTGGCTTGAAAGCGAAAAAGGCGCCCGGCGCCCGCGGGCGCCTGCGCGCTGTATCCCAGCTTTGCCGGCGTCCTGTTTAAGGAAGAGGGGATTTGACGCCCTCCCCATCCCAGCGGCAGGCCTGCATATCCACCCGCTCGCCGCAAAAGGATACGCCCTCGGATTCCAGAAGCTTCCTTTGCAGGTCAAGCCCCACCGGCCCAAACCCCGGGCAAAGGGAGCCATCCTGGTGCACCACCCGGTGGCAGGGCACGTCCGCCTCCCGGTTCTGCATCATCACAAAGCCGACGCCGCGGGCGCCCCGGGGATTGCCGGCCATGCGGGCGATCTGCCCGTAAGAGGCGACCCGGCCCCTGGGGATGCTGCGCACCAAGGCCCGGACGCGCCGGGCAAAGGGGGTGGATTCAGCCATAGACGCACTCCTTATCCGCCCGGCGAAGCGCCTTGATACGCGCCTTATCCTCAGGGCTTGTCCGGTTGGACTCAATCATCTTTTGAAGCGCGGCCCTGCGGGTGGCGGCGTCCACCCTTTCCCCGGCTATATAGTCCAGCGTCTGATGCGGCGCATGCTGAAAGTAGATCGATAGTGCCCAAGCCTTGGCCATCCGGACATAATAGGCGTCGCAGGGGATCCGCGCCATCAGGTCAAAGGCCCGTTCCCATTGTTTGGAATAATAGGTAAGAAGCATCACCAGGATAAAGCGCAGATGATAGGGCCGGCCATCTTCCAGGCATCGCTCCAGCAGGCGCCAAAACGCTTCAGGATCAGCCTTGACGATTTTTAAGCCGCTGACGAAGCTGTCGCATACCGACCAATTCCCGATCTTGGGCAAAAAACGCCATATCCGCTCCATCGCTTGGTCAAGGGGCTCCCTGAGATAGCCAATCGTCATGGCTTCCAGCATCACTTCTTCAAAATACATGTGATCCCCTGCCCCCAGATAGCGCAGACGGTCCCCCTCCGTCATGCTGCGGGCAATCCGGCGCAGCAAAGGCAGGCGCACCCCCAGCATGGATTGCGGCGATACCTCAGGCAGCAAGCGAAGCGAGAACGCCCGGTATCCAGGCTCCGCCAACGCCATGAGCTGTGCGCGTATATCCTCCATTCTATCTCCCTCCCCGCCTTTATCCTACCATGCAGAGGGGCTCCAGACAAGGGCGAGCCTTAAGGGATCGTAAGATTTCCGTCACCCAAAAGCAAGATATCCATGCTATGCTAAAGCCATAACCGATCCCTCCAGCCACCCTTCGGGAAAGGAGAAAGCCATGTTCAGATTTAAGGTGCTCGTATCCCTCATACAGGGCAATATGCGTAGCCGAAGGCGTCAATACCTGCTGCTTCTGCTGGGCGTAACGCTGGCTGTCATGTTTTTGTGCTCCAGCCTGCTGATCCTCCAATCCATGGCCGCCACCCGCCGCGAGGATCAGAACAACGCCTTCGGGCTTCAGGACGTGATGCTCTTTGGCGCTGCAGCGGACACAGGAGCGCGGCTTTGCCAGGAAGGGCTCCTATCCTCAGCGGTGGAGATGGAGACGGTCGCCGACATTATGGCCAATGCCCAAGCGGTCGATTCCCCCTATGCGAACCTGGAGAATGTCTCTGTGGCCCGGTATGATCCCCAATGGGCCCGTATGCTGCGCTGCCGCATTTTGGAAGGACGGATGCCCGAAAATCCGGGAGAAATTGCCCTTGAAACTCGGGCCCTTTCAATATTGCGCCTGTCCTGCTCGGTAGGGGATACGCTGACGGTGGATCTACGCATTCCCAATGGTTCAGATTCCTTTCTCGACCAAAGGAGGCAGGCAACCTTTACGGTAACGGGTGTCTATAGCAGCGCCATGTCCAGCTATGATAGTGTGTACAAGTCCCGATGCCCCTTCTGGCTTTTCCCCCTGGCCACGGTCAGCGCCAGCGAACCGCTGACCCCTGGCGGGCGACCCTACCTGAATCTGCTGGGGGAATACGCCGGCGGCCTGGATGACGATGGGTTTAGCCAAGGCTATCAGCGTCTGGCGCTTCCCTTGCTCAGCGGCGCGCCGCCCATGGCCACCCGCAGCATGATTGCCCTTGAATCCCCCTTGGGTGACCAGCACTCCATGGCTGAAACGGCAGGCCTGTTCGCGCTGCTGGCCTTTGCGGCGCTGCTGGCCATCGGAAATGCCCAGCTTGCGATGTTGGAGCTGCGCAAACAGCAAATCGGCATGCTCCGGGCTATTGGCGCTACACGAGCCCAGATCCGGAGCCTGCTTTTGCAGGAGGCGGGAATCATCGCGCTTTGTGCCGTCGTGCTGGGTACGGGGCTGGCGTTCCTTCTTTCAAGCGCCCTCTGCAGGCTGATGGGCGATCAGGTTGTGTTCCCCTTTAAGGCTTTATCCCTGCTGGCCATAGCCCTTGCCTGCGCGCTGTGTGTGATGCTGACGACGCTGGCTCCTTTGCTGCGCGTGCAGCGCATCACGCCCATGCAGGCGATCCGCGATATTGATCGGATTCGTGCCATTGGCCGCATGAAGCGGAAAAGCCGGTCAAGTTTTTCCCCGCCTGCGCTGTTGGCCCGGCGCAACCTCCGGTCGCAGCGGTTTGCCGCGGCTGCCATTATGCTGCTGGTGGCCATCGCCCTGCCTATTTTCGGCCTGTGCGCGGTTCAGATATCGACCGCCTGGCGCAATTATCAGGTCCATGGAGCCAGCCAATGGGATTTTTCTCTGAACACTCATGTGCTGCAGGATAACTGGAGCATGGATTTCCGCATCAATCTGAACTATGCCTCCCCCATGCCGGACGAGCAGGATATTGCTTCCATCCTCGCTCTGCCCGGCGTCGACCGGGTCAGCGGCTATAAACGCCTGACCGTCCATATCCTGACCGATCATGTAACCGAGTACGCTACAGCCGAGGGATGGTCAGACTGGTTCACCTATCTTTCCGACCAGATTCCGGCCTTTATCCGTTATACCTTGTCTTTTCCCGAGTATGCCGATCAATCCCTTTCCGACTATACCAACGGGTCTACTTTCAGCCACGCTTCCTATCTTCGTCAGAAGGAACATCTGGGCTATACGCAGCAGGCGCTGTGCGTATCCATCTACGCGCTGCCGCCCGCCCAGCTGAATAGGCTGGCGCCCTATCTCTACGAAGGGACCATTGACCAAAGCGCCCTGGATTCCGGCCAGCAGGTATTGTTATCCGCGCCGGACAAATACGCCATCGACTATCCGGAGCCCGACGGCACGGGCATAGGCTCTGGTGATTACCGGATTTTCGATGGCTTTGAGCGGGCGGATAGCTCTGTCTTTACCAACGACATGTTTCATGTTGGCGACCGGCTTACTCTGAGCATGGCCTATTCCGCGCAATCCCCCTGGATACAGAATGAATCGGACCGGCAGATTAATGAACTGCCCAGCGACGCTGCTACACGGCAGGCATCGCCCGTGATCGGCGGACTTATTGAAATCGCCAACGTCGATTATGGGCGAGAAAACCTGCCCTACATCGACCATCTGACCGTTATCACCAGCCTGCAAGGCCTGGACGCCCTGGGCTTCGGGGATGTAGGCTATGAGCAGCTTAATATTGCCCTCTCCGGGAGCCCTTCTGACGAGCAGTTGGCCTATCTCACCCAGCAGCTGGAATTCATTGCTGCGCGTTTCCCGCAAGCCACGATTGATTCCATGCTGGAGTTGGCGCAGATCACGCGAAACACCTTGGCGCGGACCCTTGGATTTTCCCTTGTGATGGGGATCCTGCTGTCGACCTTTATTCTGTTATTGCTGCATAACGCCCTGACCGGACAGATCCGGGCCCATGTGCGCCAGATTGGCTTAATGCGCGCCGTGGGCGGCAACCCGGGCCAGGTTTTGCAAATCTACCTCCGGCAAATCGCTTTGCTTTTCCTCGGAGGCATGACCGCAGGCGCAGCATTGCTGGCAGGCTTCTTCCAACTGCCCAAGCTGATGAAAGCCGAGAACCTTTCCATAACGCTTACTTCCGCCATCTGGAAAATCGGATCCTGGCTTAATCTAGGCATGGGCACTTCCGCGGAAAGCCTAATCATCATTTTTGTCCTATCCTTGGGATATGGGCTCTTGCTGGCCCTGATTGGCCTGTTGTTGGTTCGGGGCCAGCTAACCCGCATCCTTCGCAGACCCATCCTTGAGAACATCCGCGTACTGTGAGGTGCATGATGAAGCAAAAGCTCACCCTAGCGCTTGCCCTGAGCTTGATCCTGGTGACGGTAACGCCCGTTGCAAAGGGCGCAAAGCGCTCCTTTCCCAAGCTGATGGTCGCAAACTATCAGCTTACGCCGGAAAACCTCTGTCCCGGCAACCCCTCCAGGCTTTATATTCAAATCGAGAACACCAGCTTATGGCAAAGCGCGCAGAACATTACCCTACGGCTGACCGAAAAAAGCGGAGCTTTGCGGCCCCTCCCCATCGGCTCGGCTTATGTGGAGGAAATGCTCCCCGGCGAATCCCTCTGCTGGTCCCTGGACCTGGACGCCATGCCAGGAAGCAAACCCGGCTATTACCCGCTCGAGCTTACCATCGAATATGAGGACAGCCGCCAAACTACAGCCTCAGTCACGGAAACGCTCTTTGTCCTGATTCATCAGCCGGTCGAGGTGGTTTATGACCCTCCGGAGCTTCCAGCCCGGGTGGTGGAAGGCGACAAGGTCGCCTTTTCCCTGAATTTGCGCAACCTGGGTAAGGGCGCCGTTTATCACGCCCTTGTCAGCTTCCATGTGCCCGGCCTTTCATTTGGAAGCAGCACCTTGGTGGGGAACCTGGAGCCGGGCGCAGCCGCGACCGCCTCTGCCTCCCTGCAGGCCATGCAGCCCGAGCAGGGCTACGGACCGGTCCAGGGGTATGCGCTTTTGCGCTATGAGGACGCCGCAGGGGTTCGCTATACCCAGCAAATTCCCCTTGCCACAGCGATTGAAGAAAAAATACCCGTCCTTCCCCCCTCCGCTGCGCCGGAGGAGGACGGGAAGAACGCCTTGCCGTTCTGGATCCCACTGGCCGGCACGCTTTTCGCTGTCAGTCTTTTGGCGGCTGGGTTCCTTTGGATGCGCTGGCGCCGCAAACGGCGGGCGGAGGAAGAACGCTATTTATAGGCACAAAAAAAGATCGCTGGTCCCAGCGATCTTTTCCTTTTTTTGTTTACGCGTCAGGCAGCAGGCTCTTGCCGGTCATTTCCTCCGGCTGGGGTATGCCCATCATAGCCAGCAGCGTCGGGGCTACATCGCACAGACGGCCGCCCTCCTGAAGCTGCTTACCCACATAGCGATCATCCACCACAATGAAAGGCACGGGATTGGAGACGGTATGGGCCGTATAGGGGACATTCTCCTCGTCGTCCCACATCTGCTCAGCGTTGCCGTGATCAGCCGTCACGATCAAGCGGCCGCCCGCCTTCTGCACAGCCCGCACCACGCGGCCCACGCAGGTATCCACCGCCTCGACCGCCTTGACCGCAGCTTCCATGACGCCGGTATGCCCAACCATGTCGCAGTTGGCATAATTCATGATAATGACGTCATATTCGCCGGAGGCAATGCGCTTTTCCACCTCGTCGGTCACTTCATAGGCGCTCATCTCCGGCTTCATGTCGAAGGTGGCAATTTTGGGGGAATCAATCAGGACGCGGTCCTCGCCCTCGTTGACGGCCTCGACGCCGCCATTAAAGAAATAGGTTACATGGGCGTATTTCTGCGTCTCCGCAATGCGCAGCTGCTTCTTGCCCAGGCTTGCCAGGTATTCGCCCAGGGTATTCTTCCACACCTGGGGCTCGAAAGCCACATGCACGTTCGGCAGCGTCGCGTCATAGGGCGTCATGGTGACAAAGTAGGTGGGGAAATAGCCTTTGGCCCGCGTAAAACCGGTGAAGTCAGGATCCACAAAGGTACGGGCCAGCTGGCGGGCGCGGTCGGGGCGGAAGTTGAAGAATACAACCGAATCGCCCTCGCCAATGGTGGCCAGCGGCTTCCCCTTCTCCATGATCACCGTGGGCTTGACGAATTCATCGGTCTCGCCCTTAGCATAGGACTGCTCCATCGCCTGAAGGGCGCTCCCGGCAGGTACGCCCTCGCCCAGCACCATGGCGTCATAGGCCAGCTGCACACGATCCCAAATATTATCGCGATCCATCGCATAGAAGCGTCCGGCCACCGTAGCGATACGGCCGGCCTTGAGCTCCGCCAGCTTGGATTCCAGATCCCTGATATAGCCCTCGCCGCTGGAAGGCGGCACATCGCGGCCATCCATGAAGGCATGAATAAAGATCTTGGAAATCCCGGCGTCGCGGGCCATCTTGACCACCGCCAGCAGGTGATCCATGTGGGAATGCACGCCGCCATCGGATACCAAACCCATCACATGCAGCGCGCTGCCCTTGTCCAGCGCCTGCTGCATCGCCTCCTTCATGGCGGGGATCTCGAAGAACTCGCCATCCTCGATCGCTTTGGTCACCCGGGTCAGCGGCTGGTACACCACGCGCCCTGCGCCCAGGTTCAGGTGACCGACCTCCGAGTTGCCCATCTGGCCGTTAGGCAGGCCGACAGCCATACCCGAGCAGGCGATGGTTGTATGGGGATACTGGGCGAACAGGGCGTCAAGATTCGGCTTTGCAGCCTTTTCTACCGCGTTGGCAGCGTTCCCCTCGTTACCGATCCCATATCCGTCCATGATGATGAGTGTCGTCAAATCTTTCATATAGCGCTCCTTAATAGTGTACGATCGCGGAGAAATCTGCGGCCTTCAGGCTGGCGCCGCCGATCAGGCCGCCGTCGATCTCGCTCATGGCCATCAGCTCGGAAGCATTGGAGGGCTTCATGGAGCCGCCGTACTGAATGCGCACCTTGACCGCCGCATCCGCCCCAAAGCTCTTGGCGACCTGATCCCGGATCATGGCGATCACCTCATTGGCCTGCTCGCTGGTAGCGGTCTTGCCGGTACCAATGGCCCATACGGGCTCGTAGGCGATCACGAGGTTGGCCACCTGCTCGCCGGTCAGGCCCGAAAGGGCGGCGGCCGTCTGGTGGCGCACCAGCGTCTCGGTTACGCCGGCCTCGCGCTGCTCCAGGGTCTCACCCACGCACACGATGGGGATCAGGTGATGGGCAATGGCGGCCTTCGCCTTTTCGTTGACAAACTCGTCCGTCTCGCCGAAGTACTGGCGGCGCTCGGAATGGCCCAGGATGACGTACTTGACGCCCATGGCCTCCAGCATGGCAGCGGACACCTCGCCGGTATAGGCGCCGGAATCCACCGGATAGCAATTCTCCGCGCCCACCTCGATGTTGGTGCCCTTGGCGGCCTCCAGGGCCGTGCCAAGGCAGGTGAAGGGCGTGCAGACCACCACGTCGCAGGTAGCGTCCTTCACCAGGGGGATCAGCTCCTCGACAAGCTGCTTTGCCTCGCAGGGCGTTTTGTTCATTTTCCAGTTGCCGGCGATAATCGCTTTACGCATGGGATGGAACCTCCTATAAAATCTCATTGAAAAGGGCGGAGAAAGTCCCCGCCCCTGCCTTTTTGAATCAGGCTGCTTCGGGCTTTGTGGAATGATAAGCCCCGCCGCTGTTTACTTGTCCTCCAGGCAATCCACGCCGGGCAGCACCAGCCCCTCCAGGAACTCCAGAGAAGCGCCGCCGCCGGTGGAGATATGGGTCATCTTATCGGCAAAGCCCAGCTGCTCTACCGCCGCCGCGGAATCGCCGCCGCCGATGATGGTCGTACCGTCAGCCTCAGCCATGGCAGCCGCCACAGCCTTGGTGCCGACGGCGAAATTCGGGAATTCAAACACGCCCATGGGCCCGTTCCACACTACGGTCTTGGCGCCCTTGATGGCTTCGGCAAAGAGCTTCTGGGTCTCAGGACCGATGTCCATGCCCTCCCAGCCGTCGGGAATTGCGTTGCCCGGCACCACCTGGCTGGCCGCCTCGTTGGAGAATTCCTGGGTAATAACGTTATCGACGGGCAGCAGCAGCCGCACGCCCTTGGCCTTAGCCTCGGCAATCTTTTCCTTGCAAAACTCGACGCGGTCCGGGTCAAACAGGGAATTGCCGATGGTGCCGCCCATGGCGTACTGGAAGGTATAGCTCATGCCGCCGCCAATGATAAGCGTGTCCACCTTGTTGAGCAGGTTGGTGATGACGCCCAGCTTGTCCTTTACCTTGGCGCCGCCCAGGATGGCGACAAAGGGCCGGTCCGGATTCTCCAGGGCTTTGCCCATCACATCCAGCTCCTTGGCGATGAGGTAACCGGAAACAGCGGGCAGATAGGCGGCAACGCCGGCCGTGGAGGCATGGGCGCGGTGCGCGGTGCCGAAGGCGTCGTTGACATAGATCTCAGCCATGGAAGCCAGCTCCTTGGCGAAGGCGGGGTCATTGGCCTCCTCCTCCTTATGGAAGCGGACGTTCTCGATCATCATGACCTCGCCATCCTTCAGCGCGGCAGCCATGCTCTTGGCAGAGTCGCCGATAACGTCGGCAGCCACCGGCACCGGCTGGCCCAGCAGCTCGGCAAGGCGGGCCGCGGCGGCCTTCACCGAATACTTCATATTGAACTCGCCCTTGGGGCGGCCCAGGTGGGAGCAAAGGATGACGCGCGCCTTGTGGTCCACCAGATACTGGATGGTGGGCAGGGCGCCACGGATACGGTTGTCATCGGTGATGTTGCCCTCTTTGTCCATGGGGACGTTGAAGTCCACACGGACAAGGACCTTCTTGCCAGCAACCTGGATATCTTCGATGGTCTTCTTGCTCATGACAAACACTCCTTTTAATCAAGCCTTGGCTTGTAATCAACGGACTTTCTTATTTTACCACAGCGCCAGGCGCGCCGCAATGCTCTTTCGGGCTAAAGGGGCTGGCGGGCGCGCAGGATCTCCAGCATGGCTGCGGCCGCAGATTCGTCCAGAAAGAGGGCCGACGGATGGGTCGCCCGTACCGCCGCCAGGATCGCCTCCGCCTTATGGGCTCCACCGGCTACCGCCACCGTACGGGGGATGGCCGCCAGGCGCGTCAGATCCGGCCCGACCGCGCTGGCCGAGAGCAGGCTGCGGCCTTCCCGGTCGAAATACATACCCAGCGCCTCAGCCACGGCGCCCTTGGCCTCCAGCATCCGCCGGGCCTGCTTGGCAAGCCCCCGGCGCTGCATCAGTTCGTCCGCCCGGCCGATGGAATAGATGAGAATATCCGGCTGCCGGATCATGGCCACCACTTCGGCAATGGAGGCGCGCTCCATCAGCCGCTCCATCGTGCCGGCGTTCACATCGTCGGGCAGGTGCAGCATGCGATACTGGGCATTCAGCCGTCCCGCCATCTGGGCAGCCACCAGGTTGGCCTGCATTTCCACCCGCTCCCCCAGGCCGCCCCGGGCCGGCAGCACGATAAGCTCCGGATAATTCCCCTGGGGCATCTGCTGGGCCAGCTGCGCCATCGTGGTGCCGCCCATGATGGCCAGGGTATGGGCGCCCGGCAGCCAGCGGGATACATATTGGGCCGCCGTATGGCACAGCTCCCGCTTGCGCAGCTCATCGTCTGCCACCGCGCCGGCCTGAATAACGACATGCTCCACCCGCAGCAGCCGGGAGAGCTGGGCCGCCATCCGGCCTGTACCGGTGAGGGAGCGCATCATAGGCCCCAGGGACAGCAGCACCCGCTCCCCCGCCTGCGTCGCGCGCATCCCCTCCTGGGCGGCTTCAATCAGCCCCTGGGCCCGCAGCACCTCGCACTGATGGCGCACCGCACGCTCCTGGGCGGAGATCGCGCCGGCCAGCGCCCGCCGGCCAATGGGCCCCTTCAGGGATATCGCGCTGAGTATCTCGTATCGCTGCTCCATGGCCGCCACCTCCTCGGGCGCCAGCCGCTGCAGCAGCTCCATCACCTGATCCATCCATCCTCCTATGGGACGCGAGCCTGCTGTCAGGACGTATCGCGTCCCGCCGGAATGACAGCAACCCCTTTCCCTTCTGTTATTATGCCAAAATCCAGAAATAATTGCAAGCCTTCTTGACAGGCCTTTAACGATCCTGTGCGCTAATATTCACCGAATTTCCCGGCGCTCTTCATCCCGGGAAAGCCGAGCTGCCTGAGCGCCTCATAGGTCACGATCGCCACCGCATTGGACAGGTTCAGCGAGCGGGCGTCGCCGGCCATGGGGATGCGCAGGCAGCGGTCCAGATTAGCCTCCAGCAGGGCTTCGTTCAGGCCTCGTGTTTCCCGGCCAAATACGAGATAATCCCCATCCTGATAGCGCACCTGGTCATACCGGGCGGGCGCTTTGGTGCTCAGGTAATAGGCCGGTGCCTGGGGATTTGCGCGCACAAACGCGTCATAGCTTTCATAGCTGCGGATATCGAGCATGTGCCAGTAATCGAGGCCGGCCCGCTTAAGCTGCCGGTCGTCGATCGAGAAGCCCAGCGGCCCCACCAGATGCAGCACGCAGCCGGTCACCGCGCAGGTACGGGCGATATTCCCGGTGTTCTGCGGAATCTCCGGCTCTACCAATACAATATGAATTGCCATCCTTCACACGTCCTTTCTTGTCCCTATCACCATACGCATCCTCCAGCCTTCTGTCAAGGCAAATCCCCCCTTGACAAGGGTAAAAAATGGGGCTATGTTGAAAACCGGGGCTACGCCCCGCCAAAGGAGGAGACACGATGCACGAAAAAGTTATCCTGGTATCGGTGGATGGTATGCGGCCCGACGGCATTGCCGCTTCGGGCGACAGCTACCTTCTGCAGCTTGCCGCCCAGGGGTCCAGCTGCCTGGACGCCTCGACCATCATGCCTTCCGTCACGCTGCCCTGCCACAGCTCGCTTTTTTTCAGCGTGGATGCACAGCGGCACGGGATTACCACCAACACCTGGACGCCCATGGTACGTCCCATCCCCAGCCTGGCCGACGTGGTTGCGCAGGCTGGCGGGGTCACCGGTATGTTCTATAACTGGGAGCAGCTCAGGGATCTTTCGGCACCTGGAACCATGGATATGTCCTATTATGAGCGGCTGCGGGGCTTCGATCAGGATCCTCTTGCCTCCGACAGGAGCGTCACTGACCATTGCATTGCCTTTCTGGCAGAAAAACAGCCGGATTTCGTCTTTCTGTACCTGGGTGTGACCGATGAGGCCGGCCACAAATGCGGCTGGATGAGCCAGCCCTACCTCGACGCTATCGCCAATGCCTCGGCCTGCATCCGCCGGGTGCAGGAGGCCGCGGGGGACGGCTATCATCTGATCATAACCGCCGATCATGGCGGCCATGACCGCATTCACGGCACCGATTGCCCCGAGGATATGACCATCCCTATCATCTTTTACGGCGCACGGTTTGAGGCGGGGAAAAAGCTGCAAGGCGTCAGCATCAAGGATATTGCCCCCACCATTGCCGAGCTGATGCAGCTGCGGCGGCCCGCAGACTGGGAGGGCGTCAGCGTCCTGTAGGCCCTGCGGCACAAAAAACGCTTACCTCATATGGACAGGTAAGCGTTTTTTCTGTGCTATGGGCGGTGCATGACCCGGAAGGGGCGGGCCGCTGCCCTTGAACGGTGCGCGGGCAGGTTCAGCTGGCGCCGGAGAAAGCGGGCAATCTCTGCAATAGCCGCCTTGGCCTCCGCGATGGGATAACACTGAAACACATGCCAAAGCTCGTTCCAGGTCTGCATGACAACATCTACGCCCTGATCCCGCATACGCCGGTAGAGGTTCAGGCAGTCGGAATAAAGGATTTCATCGCTGCCGCACTGGATGAGCACCGGCGGGCAGCCGGTGAAATCGCCAAAGGCGGGGGATACCAGCGGATCATCCAGGCTGACGCCGGCAGCATACATCCGGGCTGCATCGTCGATCGAGTCCGGGTCCAGCGTCGCGTCCTGCTCTGCGCGGGCGCGGTAGCTTGCGCCCCTTCCTCCAAGATCGCACCAGGGCGAAAGCGTGACCGCCGCCGCCGGCAGCGGTATGCCCAGGGACTTCAGCCTGAGAAGCAGCGCCAGCACCATGTTCCCGCCGGCCGATTCGCCGGCCAGGGCGATCTGCCCGGGCTGGAAGCCCAGCTCAAGCAGGTGGCGGTACGCCGCCACAGCCGCCTCCAGCGCCTGCGGATAGGGATGCTCCGGCGCCAGCGGGTATTCGATGGCCATCACATTCAGCCCGGCGGCCAGGGCGATCTTGGCTGCGATAACCCGGGCGTATTCCAGGCTCCCGTACAGGTATGCGCCACCATGGCAATACAGCACCGCCCGGTCCTCAGGCGCTCCCCGGGCCGGACCTTCCCAGGCAGCCTTCATCCCGGCCACCTCCACCGGCAAATACCGGGTAGGCCGTCCCGGCTTGCATAGCTGCACCGCTTTATCCTGCATGGCGCGCTGGTGCTCCAGGTCAATTTTCCCCATCTGGGGCTTTAGGGCTTTCATGGCGGCCTTCAAGGCCAGGGTGGCGAATTTCGGCATCGTCCACGCTCCGTTTATTTCATCTTGCTTCAGGGTAACGGAATTGCGCCTTTCTGTCAAGGAACCGGAAGAAAAGGGATAAAATGGGCCCGATGTATGATATACTTATCTATACGACGAAAAAGGGGGATCGAAATGGCGTCAGGGAAGAATCGCTATTGGTTCAAGCTGGACAATGCAGGAAAGATCTACCCTGCCGTGCGTTCACCGAATTTTGCTTCGCTTTTCCGGGCGACAGCCCGCCTGAGGGAGCCTGTGGACCCCCAAACGCTGCAGCAGGCCCTCTTGGACGTGATGCCCCGCTTTCCCATCTTCCAGTGCCGCATCCGGCCCGGCGTTTTCTGGTACTATATGGAGACCAATCCCCGCACGCCCAGGGTGCGCCCAGAAATTACCTTCCCCTGCCAGCCCATGCGGTTTGAAGAAAATGAGGATTTTCTGTTCCGCGTGCTCTACTACGGCCCCTCCATCCATCTGGAGGTCTTTCACGCCTTAAGCGACGGCTCCGGCGGCTTGGTGTTTCTCAAAACGCTGGTAGCCCAATACCTGAGGCTGAAGGGCCATCGCATCCCTGCGTCCCACGGCGTGCTTGATCTTGCCCAAAGGCCTGATCCGGAGGAAATGGAGGACGCCTACAGCCGCTACGCCAATTTTCGGGTCATCCGCAGCCGTGCCGAGCAGCGCGCCTACCATCTGCGGATGAAGAAGCTGCCTACCTTTATGCTGGCCGTCACCGAAGGGACGCTTCCCGTGCAGGCCCTGCTGCAGAAGGCGCGCAGCTACCATGTGTCCATGACCGAGCTGCTGGCCGCCGTGCTGCTGGAGGGGATCCTGGAGCTATACCGCAAAGACCCCTTCGCCCGCCGGGGCGAGGCTGTGAAGGTATCCGTGCCGGTGAATATGCGCAACTACTTCCCCACCCGCACGCTGCGTAATTTCTCGCTGTATGTCAATGTGGGCGTGGATCCGCAGTATGGCGAGTACACCTTTGAGGAGCTCCTCAGCCAGGTCCATCATTACATGCGCTACCAGCTCAACGGGAAATTTCTCAATGCGCAAATGTGCGGCAACGTGGCCTCTGAACGCAACCCGGTGCTGCGCTGCATGCCGCTTTTCATCAAAAACGCCGCGCTTAACGCCGCCTATCGCCTGTCGGGCGAGCGGTACTTCACCACCACGCTGACGAACCTGGGCGCTATCGACCTGCCGCCGGAGATGGCGCCCCTGGTGGAGACGGTTTTCGTCACCCTGGGCCCGGCCAAGATGAACCCGATCCAGTGCGCGGTGTCCAGCTGTGGCGGCAGCCTCCGCATCCTGTTCAGCAGCACCGCCGCCAGCACGGAGCTGGAGCGCGGTTTCTTCCGCCGGCTGGTTGAATGGGGGATCCCCGTTACGGTTATAGGAAATAAGGAGTAAGGCAAATGAGCTATTGTGTGCATTGCGGCGTGAAGCTGGATCAAACAGCGTCGGTCTGCCCCCTCTGCCAGACCCCGGTTCATAATCCCCGCCAGCCGGTGGACGATACGGCTGCCCGTCCCTACCCGCCGCCTCAGATTGTAACCTCGGTGGTGCAGAACCATTTTGCCGTGACCGCCGCCTCCATCCTGCTGCTGATGGGCGGTGTGATCTGCCTCATTATCGATATCGCGGTAAACCACACCTTTACCTGGTCGTTGATTGCTGCCGGCGCCATGGCCCTCTTCTGGGTGGTCACGCTGATGCCCGTCCTGCTCCCCCGGCCCCATATCTACGGCCTGATCCTGCTGGACTGCCTCTGCGCAATCGCCTATCTTTACCTTATGCAGATGATCTTCCCCCAGAGCGCGTGGTTCTCCAGCCTGGCGCTGCCCTTGGTCATCGCTTGCGGGCTCTCGGTTATGGTGATTGTCTGCCTGGCCCGCAGCGGGATGCTGCACAAGCTCAGCCTGGCCAGCTGCGCCCTTACCCTGTTGGGCGCGGTCATGATCCTGCTGGAAACGCGGCTGGATCTTTTCCTGGAAGGGCGGCTGAACCTGGATTGGTCCTGGATTGTGTTCGCCATCGCCTTTGCCCTGGCATTGCTGCTGGCGATCATCAATATCTTCCAGGGGCTGAAATTTGAGCTAAAAAAACGATTGCACCTGTAAGCGAGGGAGTTGGCATGTCAAAGGCAATCCGAGGAATTGTGGTGGAGGGGCTGCCCTGCGCCGGTAAAAGCGCTGTCATCGCCGAGCTCAAGCGCCTTCATCTGGAGCTGCTGGATGGGGAGCGCAGCATGCTGGCCCTGTCCAATCGTTATACGGCCGCCCCTCCCCGGAAGCATGGGAAAAAGCCGGTAAAGCGGAAAAAGCACCTGGCCATGCTGGAGACGCGCCTCAGGCTGCTTTCGGACCTTGCTCCCTCCGCCGCCGGGCGCTGCGCGCCCTTTCGCCTGCACAGCCAGGGCCTTTTCTTCGTGCTGGAGCAATTTCACCTCTACCACGCGGACCGCTACCAGGACGAGGGGAAAAAGCGCTACCGGAAGCTGGAAAAGGCGCTGAAAAGGCTGCATACCGTCACCATCGTGCTGGTAGCCAGCCCGGAAACGCTGGCCAGGCGCCTGCGCACCCGCAACCCCAAGCGATACCGCCAGCTCAGCGACGCGCAGCTGGCCGGATACCTGGATAAAGAGCAGGCGAACCTGCTCCGCCTGGCAGGCCAGTCCCGCATTCCCACCTATATCATCGCAACCGACGGACATGCCTGGACGCAATACGCCCAGCAGATCCTCGGATACCTTGGGAAGGGAGAAGGCAAGCGGCCGCCTGCATCCCCTGGCGCGTCAGGGCCCCTCTGATGGGAGGGCGCCTACCCGGGGACAGGCAAATGCCCGACGGCGTTTAACCGCCGCCGGGCATTTTTTGGCTATTTGCAACTTTCAGCTTTGCCGCTGCATCATCGCCGCCGCCCGCGCTCCTTCCGCCGTCCTCCCGCGCTGCGGCTTCTGGAGGCTGCGCCCATCCTTGCCCTTTCCTCAGGGCGCAGATACTGGCTGCCGGCCGGCGGAACCAGGCATTTGCCGCCAAAGCCGATCAGATCTTCGCGCCCGGCGCGGTGCAGCGCCTCCCGGACAAGGTCAAAGTTCTTGGGATTGCGATACTGCATAAGCGCCCGCTGCATAGCCTTTTCATGCATGCTCTTGGGTACATAGACCGGCTTCATGGTCAAGGGGTCCAAACCAGTATAGAACATGCAGGTGGAAAGCGTGCCCGGCGTCGGATAAAAATCCTGCACCTGCTCCGGCTGGTGGTGGATGTCCCGTAGGTATTCGGCCAGCTCGATGGCCGCCTTCAGGTCGCTGCCCGGATGAGAGGACATAAAGTAGGGCACCAGGTATTGCCGCATCCCCTCTTCGATGTTGGTCTGGTAATATTTTTCCACAAAGCGGTCGTACACCGTCCGGGCAGGCTTGCCCATCTGCCGGAGCACCTGGCCACTTACATGCTCCGGCGCCACCTTCAGCTGCCCGGAGATATGATGCTTGACCAGCTCCCTCATAAAGGTATCGTCCGGATCGGCCATCACATAATCAAACCGGATGCCTGAGCGGATGAATACCTTCTTCACCCCGGGGATAGCCCGGAGCTTGCGCAAAAGCTGTACATACTCCTTATGATCCACCACCAGGTTCTTGCAGGGCGTTGGGAACATACAGCGCCGGTTCCGGCACAGGCCCTGGCTGAGCTGCTTATTGCAGGCCGGACGCCGGAAGTTGGCGGTAGGGCCGCCCACATCATGGATATAGCCCTTGAAATCTGGCTCATGGGTCATGGCCCTTACCTCGGCGATCACGGATTCGTGGGACCGCGACTGCGCGATGCGCCCCTGATGGTATGCCAGGGCGCAGAAGCTGCAGGCGCCAAAGCATCCCCGGGTCGCTGTTACGGAGAACTTGACCTCCTCCAGCGCCGGCACGCCGCCGGCATCGTCGTAATCCGGATGCCATTGGCGGGTATACGGTAACCCGTAAACGCGATCCATTTCCTCCCGCGCCAGGGGCATGTCAGGCTTATTCTGCACCACATAGCGGCTGCCCTGCAGCTGGCAGAGCGTCTTGCCCGCTACCGGGTCCATCTGGCGGTATTGCTCGGCAAAGGCTTCGGCATACTTGCGTTTATCCTCGCTCACCTGCTGGGCGGAGGGAAGCTCGATGCCCACCGGTTCCTTGGACCAATAGCAGGTCCCGGGGATATCCCGGATTTCATCCACCGGGACGCCCTGGGCCAGCCGCCGGCAGATCTCCGGTACGCTGCGTTCGCCCATGCCGTAGCTGATAAGGTCCGCGCCCGCATCATCCAGGATCGAGCGCCTGACGCGGTCGTCCCAATAGTCATAATGGGCGAACCGCCGGAGCGAGGGCTCCAGGCCTCCGATAATCAGGGGGATATCGCCATAGGCCTCCCGGATACGGTTGGCATAGACGATGGTATTCCGGTTAGGGCGGCAGCCCGTGCGTCCGCCCGGTGAATAAGCGTCCCTTGTCCGGGGTTTCTTTGCCGCCGTATAATGGTTGACCATGGAATCGATTACGCCCGAAGAGATCAAAAAGCCATACCGCGGACGGCCAAAGCGCTTAAAGTCCTCGCAATCGCGCCAGGCGGGCTGCGCCAGTATGCATACCCGGAACCCCTCGGCCTCCAGCACCCGGGCAATAATGGCATGTCCAAAGGAGGGATGGTCGACATAGGCATCCCCACTGACCAGCACAAAATCCGGCTGTTCCCAGCCGCGGTTGGCCATATCCTGCCGGGAAACCGGCAGGAAGCGCTCGCGCCTCTTGTTTTCTGTCATCTATCGTTACCGTTTCTTTCTCTTTGTGATTCATCGCGCGCTTTTGCGCTGAAGTATGCTCCTATTCTACCATGTATTGCCCCCAAATGCCATGGCGCCGCTTGCATGATTCGCTCCGTATGCCTATAATAAGAGCAAATTCACGGAGACGAACCTTTTACCCCCTTGTCCGTCTAATGGATAGAGTATTTTATGAAGGGATGTAAGCATGGCACATATGATGGTTCAGCCGCGCCCCCGGCGCGCGCTCAAAACGTTTTTTATCGTCCTGTTGGTCATTTTGCTGCTGCTTTTGGCCTGCGCGGGTTTCTTTGTGGTGAAGGCGCTTGTCAGCCCCACCTCCGCTTTTTCCTCCACCGTGCCCATCCTGCCCGATGCAGACGGCGATACCAGCGATCCCGAAGCCAAGCAGCTTGCGGCGCTGGAGGACAAGGGCTACGCCTACAATGAGGATATCGTCAATATCCTGCTGCTGGGGCTGGATTCCAATGCCGCCCGGGAGGCAGACCATGCCGGCTGGCGTTCGGATGTGATGATTATTGCCGCGATCAACACAAAAACCAAGGCGATCAAGCTTGTATCCATCCCCCGCGATACCTATACCCAGGTCAACAAGATCGATGGGGAGGGAAAGATTGCCTCCACCCAGAACAATAAAATTAACGCGGCCTTCGCCTTTGGCGGCGGGCCCAGTAAGTATTCGTATCAAAATGCGGTGGCGGCGGTTCGCCATCTGATGAAAGGGATCCCCATCCATGGTTATGCCGGCGTGGATATGGACGGCTTTTCCGAGCTGATCGACGCCATGGGCGGCGTTACGCTGGAGATTACCGACGATATGTCCAAGCGTGATCCCGATTTCCCCGCCAAGGGCACAACGGCCACGCTAAACGGCGCCCAGGCCCTGGAATACGTCCGCGAGCGCTACACCACCGCCGGCGGCGATACCGGCCGCTCGCGCCGCCAGCGGGAGCTGCTTACCGCCATCTTGGCCACCGGGCAGAAGCAGGGTATGGTCGCTTTCGCAACCAAATGCCTGGCCACCATGTCCGATGATGTGACCACCTCCCTCTCCTTTGACCAGATTATCACGCTGGCTACCCTTGCGGGCGGGACTGACCTCTCCTCGCTGGAATCCATCACGCTGGATGGCGAAAATGGCCGCAGCGAAAATAACGCCAGCATCTTTAAAGTCAATGCAGATAAGCTGGAATCGCTGATCCTGGATATCTGGATGGTGGAAAAATAGCCAGACGCCACAGCAAGGGCCCGCGGCAGCACAGTTTTGTGCTGCCGCGGGCCCTTTGAGCTTATGGAGTAGCGCCGTTATCCAGCGGCCTTTGCACCAGCGCGGTAAAATGGGCGCTGAAGCGGCCGGCCTGCTGCAAATCATGGCTGATGCATTCCATAGGGCGCTGTACAAACCGCCAATCTGCAAAAAGCCCGGCAAGCTCCTGCGCCTCCACGCAAAAATGCGGCACATGGCGCTCAGCCGGTCCTTCGTCCCGCCAGTAGCTGTTGGCATCCAGCCGGGTATGCGCCGGCGCAAGCTGGAAGGAAGGCGTCCGCTTCGAGAGCATGGTCAAAAACAATTCGCCTCCGGGCCGGAGCACGCGCCGCAGTTCGCCCAGTGCGGCCTTAAAGCCCGCCGTATCCGTGTGATAGATGACATTATAGGCCATAATGCAGTCAAAGCGGCTATCTTCAAAGGGCAGGCACAGCATATTGGCCTGCTGAACCCGGATTTTGAGCCGCTCCCGGCAGGCCCATTGCTCCAGGTGGGCCACCGCTTCCTCCGATACGTCCACCCCGTCTACGTTGAAACCCTTCCGAGCCATGTAGATCGCGTGCCGCCCCAGCCCGCAGCCCATATCCAGAAAATCCCGAAACGCCAGACCGGTCCACCGTTCGGCGAGAAAGGCTGCTTCGTTGGCCGGCACCAGCCACTCCTTGCTTTGGTTTTGGCTCCAATCCCATCCCTTTGTAACGCTCATGCTCGCTTTCGCCTCCTTTCTCCCCATCATATCATATCCGCATACCTTATGTAACGGGAAGCGCCTCTTGATGCTGGCGAAAGGATGGGCCTCCCCTGCTTCCACCCTGGATTTTTGATGGCAGCGATGCTATACTTTGGTGGTAAACGCAACAGACGGACGGCATCATTTCGCCCGTTGTCGCGCAGCGTTTGGGTATTGCCGGGAGGAAGCAACGCCTCGGCGCCAACCAGCGGTGACAGAAAGGAAAAACGAATGCTCTATCCAAAGAACCAAGCAGTCCGGCTCAGCGATGAGCTTTTCGAGAACCCCAGCAGCGAATATCGGGGGACGCCCTTTTGGGCCTGGAACGGGAAGCTCTCCCGGGAGGAGCTGCTGCGCCAGATCCGAATCTTCAAGCAAATGGGGCTTGGCGGCTTCCACATGCATGTGCGTACGGGCATGGATACGCCCTACCTGAGCCAGGAATTTATGGATTTTGTCCGTTTCTGCATCGAAGCGGCCCAGCGGGAGGGAATGCTGGCATGGCTCTATGATGAGGATCGCTGGCCCTCTGGCACCGCAGGCGGACGGGTGACCGATGGGAAGCCCCAAAATGCCCGGAAATCCCTGCTTTTAACGGTGAACCCCTATCAGCCCAGCAGGCCGCACCGCAGCACGAAGCCGGAGCCTGGCCGCGGCCAGGAATCCATGCGGCAGGATAACGGCGTTTTGCTGGCAGCCTATGATATCTGCCTGAATGAGGACGGGACGTTGGCGCAGGGTAAGCGCATCGATCCGGAGGAGCCTGCCAAGGGAACCAAGTGGTACGCCTATATGGAGTATGCCGCCGACGACCCCTGGTTCAACAATCACCCCTATGTGGACACCCTCCGGCCTGAAGCAATCGGTGAATTCATCGAAGACACCCATGAGGTCTACAGGAAGCACATAGGGGAATGCTTTGGCGGCGTCGTGCCGGCTATTTTTACCGACGAGCCTCAGTTCACACCCAAGGATACGCTGCGCTTTGCGCAGGAGGAGAAGGATGTATTTCTGCCTTGGACCGACCGGCTGCCCGAGCTTTACAACCAGGCATATGCCGAGGATCTCTTCGCACGCATTCCGGAGCTTCTTTGGGAGCTGCCCGGCGGCCGCCTCTCCCCGGCCCGCTGGCGCTTTCAGAACCTGATAACCGACCTGTTTGTAGCCTCCTATTGCCGCCAGATCGGCGATTGGTGCGCTGGCCATGGCCTCAGCCTTACCGGCCACGTGATGGGCGAGCCCACCCTGGCCAGCCAAACCCAGGCGGTGGGCGACGCCATGCGCTGCTATCCCTGCTTTGGCATTCCCGGTATTGATATGCTGTGTGATTTCCATGAATATACTACGGCCAAGCAGACCCAGTCGATGGTTCACCAGACCGGCGCCGAGGGGATGCTGTCGGAGCTGTATGGCGTGACGGGATGGGATTATGATTTCCGCGGGTATAAGCTTCAGGGTGACTGGCAGGCCGCGCTGGGCGTAACGGTGCGGGTGCCGCATCTGGCATGGATGACCATGAAGGGCGAAGCAAAGCGGGATTATCCGGCTTCCATCAGCTATCAGTCTCCCTGGTGGGATCAGTTTGCCATGATCGAGAACCATTTTGCACGGCTCAATACGGCGCTGACCCGGGGGCAGGCGGTTGTGCGGGTGGCGGTTATCCATCCCATTGAAAGCTACTGGCTCTATTGGGGCCCCGCCGACCAAACGGCTGCCTTCCGGGACCAGATGGAGCAGCAATTCAGCAGCCTGGCTGAAACCCTACTCATCGGCGGCATTGATTTCGATTACCTTTGCGAGGCCGAGCTGCCGCGCCTGTGCGAATCCGGCGGTTATCCGCTTCAGGTGGGGAAAATGGCCTATGAGGCCATACTGGTTCCTCCAGTCCGTACGCTGCGCTCCAGCACGATTCAGCGCCTGGAGGCTTTTCAGCAGGCTGGCGGACGGTTGTTCTTCCTGGGTGATTGTCCCGACTATGTCGACGCCCTGCCTTCGGAGGCCGCCTGCAGCCTGTATCGCAGCGCGCATCATATCGCCTTTGACGCATCCTCCATCCTTTCTGCCTTGGAGCGGGAACGCTTTCTTGAGATCCGGCAGCCCGATGGCAGCCGCTCCGGCCGTCTGCTCCATCAGCTTCGCCGGGATGGGGACAGCCTATGGCTCTTTTTGTGCAATGGTAAAAATCCTGACTCTCCCGATGTGGATCCCGCGCCTTTGCTGCGCTTTACGCTGCAGGGCGAGTATGTCATAACCCTCTACGATACCCTGACTGGGACCATCTCTCCCCTGCCTGCGCAATATGGGAAGGGAAAAACAACCTTTGAACGGCTCTGGCATCTCCATGACAGCCTGCTGCTGCGCCTTGACCCGGGACAGGGTGCAGCAGCGTTGCCCATGACAGCCGCCGCGCAGGAGCAGCCCGGCCTATGCTTTGGTCTCATCCCCGTTACGCTGGAGGAGCCCAATATGCTGCTGCTGGATATGGCTGAATATGCCTTGAATGGCGGGGCGTTTTACTCCGAGGATGAGCTGCTGCGCATCGATAACACCGCACGCCGTCAGTTGGGCATTCCGCTTCGCCGCAAGGAGGTGGTGCAGCCCTATCTCGTAGCGCCTGAAACGCCCCGTGACCGGCTGACCCTTCGGTTCCGTATCCCCAGTGAAATGGCCTTCCAGGGCCTAAAGCTGGGCCTGGAGCAGCCGCAGCAAGCACAAGTCACCCTCAATGGGCAGGCGGTTCCCACCATACCTGACGGTTGGTATGTGGATCGCTGCATCCAGACGATCCCCCTGCCGCCCTTCGTCGCCGGGGAAAACCTGCTGCTGATCGAAGTACCCATCGGACGCCGGACCAACCTGGAGGCCTTCTATTTGCTGGGCGACTTCAGCGTAACCGTCAACGGAACCCGTAAAACGCTGTCCACGCCGGTACGCGCCTTGGGGTGGGGCGATATCGTCAGCCAGGGCCTTCCCTTTTATACCGGTAATCTGCGTTATCATCTTAAGGTGCGCACAGAAGGCGAGCGTTTCACCCTGCGGATCCCGCAATACCGTGGCGGCTTAGTCAAGGTTTTCGTGGATGGAAAGGATGTCGGGAATATCGCTTTTTCGCCCTATTCCCTGGCGGTTCAGACGCCTGCGGGCGAGCATCAAGTCGATATTCGCCTATATGGCACCCGGCAGAACGGCTTTGCCCAGCTCCATCACACCCAGGGGGTCTATTTTTACCAAAGCCCGAATTCCTGGCGCAGCGCCGGCGATTTATGGAGCTATGAATACCGCTTTAAGCCGGCCGGTATTCTGAAGTCGCCGGAGCTTTATCATGCCGCTTTCCTGGATGAAAGCGGCCGTTGCCGGAGGGATGCCGCCATCCAGGAGCATATGACCGATTTAAGCTAAGGGGTTCAAAATAAAAGAATATCCATGTGATTAAGGCGGTGCTCCTAAAACCATTAAAGGTCGTACATCAAATATGATGCACGACCTTTTTGTATGCGTAGGGTTTGGGCCAGGCATGCCTTGGCATGATAGCCATGGTGAAATAGGGATCCATAGTAAAATTTTGCTTTTGGGTGGCAGGTTTTTGAGAAAGGCGCCCCTGTACAAAGGGAGCTATCAGCGAGGCTGACGAAGGGATTCTCTTCTCTGTCGAAGTTTCCTTTACAATTCACACAAATCAATTGACATAATCTCCCTTGTGGGCCAAAATGCACATAAATGCAACCGGATGATCCTGCCTATAAACGGGTGGAAAGATTCTAATAAAACCGGAAGCGCTCTACATATTGTTTCAGTATCATCAATTAAAATCGTAGCATGAGGCGTCCATGGGGATTTTTCACGGGGTTCGATACGAATTGCTTCATGAAGCGAAAAAAGTTCCGGGTGATTCATGTCGGGAGCCCCAAAAAGAACCTTGCCTCCTGCAAATATTCCAATATGGCTAATGTGAACCGGTATAGCAGAAAACTCCTTTGCAAGACGCTGCATTTCATAAACGACTTCTTGCTCCTTATCCAGCGAAAAAGTTTCCAGGCTAATATGAAAAGGGAGCCCCGGCGTTTGCGTGCCAATAAATCCCGCTTTTTTGAGTTGTTCACTCCATTCACCCATGAATGCCTGTGATTCTTCATCCAAATCTGCCATTAATGTCAAAAACTGCTCTGCCATATAGCATTACGCTCCTTCAAAAATCATGCACAGATAATCACGCAAATTTGTATTGCTCGGCTTATGATGGCTGTGTTCCAACACTACAAAACACGGCAATTCACAACAGGTGCAGCGGAAGTGATCCGCTGCACCTGTTAACTGTTTTACGGGCACCCGCCATAACGCATGGGTTTTGCTTTGTGCCCAAGAGATATCCAGCAAATCTCCCCCGTATCAGAATGTCCCCGCCTTACAGGCTCAGGGCCGCCAGCAGGGTCTGCACATACAGCCTGGCTAAGAAATCGTTGGGATGATTTGTGTTATTGCCGGTCATGTCAATATAGGGCTTGCGCTCCAGCAGGTACCGATGCACTGCGCCTACGTTGGCTACGGCTACGTGCTCCTTCTCCATAGCGTAAAGCGCCGGGGGGAATTCATCATGGGTACCATAGACCGGCGTGATTTTTACCTGAGATACATCGTAATTCTCGGGAAGCGAGCCGGGCTGCCAGTATCCATCATAAGCCGAGAGCTTGTTGGGATAGATTGGCAGCACCAGAATAAATTCACAATCCGGGCTGGTCCTTTGGATAACCTCCATGCACTTGCGCAGGTTGGCTGCAAAGTCCGCTCCGGAGAGGTTCATGCTGCCGTCGTTCATGCCAAAGGCCAGCAGGCACAAATCATAGCCTTTGTCGCAGCAGAGGCGTTCCACATTCTCTACCGCCCATTGGGAGCCCATGCCGCCCATGGAAGGATTGGAAAAAGCGATTTCTATTTGCGGATAGCGCAGCTTAAGACCGGCATTCATCTGATCGTACCATGTGGGGGCAAAGGGCGGAGCCTCAGTCTTGGCCGAGGAGTTCCATCCGCAGGAAATGCTGTCGCCAAAAAGCAGCAGGTTCAGCGTACCTCCCTGCTTCAGCTTGGCGGCGGTACGCGGCAGCTTATCCAGGCAGCTTCCGGGGATGGGGCCATCCCAGGCGCCGCGGTGGCGGTAGGAGATCACCGACTGGTGACGGTGCATGAAATCGCCTTCCTGGAAAATAATAAGCCCGCCCTGCGTGCAGGGAAAGTTTTTCCCGATGACACGCTTTTGTGGGAACATTTCCGCGTGCGTAAAGTAAGGCAGCCTGCTGGTGGCCGGGATCACGAGCTTTCCCGCCTCCAGCCGGTAATCCTGCCCTTCCACCGCCTGGTATTCACGCGTGGCGTCTGTCAGGGTAAGAACCTCCTCCACGGGATAAAGCAGGGATACGATAACCTCTTCCTCCGGGTCGCGCACCACAGTAAAGGTCTCCCCCTGCATGGTATCGCCTTGCCAGAGGGGCGAAAGGGACTCGAGCAAATTCCACTTTGACATATTTTCCTCCTTAGTTGGTCTATCAAGCACCCGGGATTGATGTCCGAAGCATGATGGAATTGTCATATCGTTATTATACACGTTTTTCTCGTTCCAGACAAAAAAACTATCAAACAAATGGCGGTATCGTTAGCCGCATTTGGGGAGTTGCGATATCGCATAAAACGCCCTGGGAAAGCCGCAGGCCTACCGCCTGGTTGAAGGTCTCGCGTTCCGGCCGCTGGCCCCGCCTCTGCAGCTCGCTGGCCTTTCCCAACGCGACCCGGGCTATGTTCTGTGGCATATGTCCCGCTGTGACGAGTTTTCCTTTATTTTCTCAGCACGCTTAGTTATGATGCTGAGCTGCTACAAAGCCCTAATTCCCCCACAAAAGGCAAACAAAAAAATCCCTAATTTCTTAGGGATTTCCTTGGCGCGCCTGGCGGGGATCGAACCTGCGGCCTTTCGGTCCGGAGCCGAACGCTCTATCCACTGAGCTACAGGCGCAACGAGCGATTGACTTGCATCAACCGAACGTTATGTATTATACCACATCTGCAAATTTTTTCAAGCAGTATTTTTGCCTATTGGGTCATTCCAGACGATTATTGGAGGAAAGGCTCTTTCCCAGCATAATGATGATCTTCAAAAGCACAGCGTCTTCAAAATGCCTCAGATCCAGGCCGGTTACCTTCTGGATCTTATCCAGCCGGTAAATCAACGTATTTCGGTGGATATACAGCTTCCGCGCAGCCTCGCTGAGATTCAGGTTGTTTTCAAAGAACTTCGTAATTGTGGTGAGGATTTCTTCGTTCAATACCTTTTTCAGTGCGTCATTATAGGCAATTTCATAGAACTGCCGCCGCAGGTCGCGGGGAACCTCCTGCAAAAAGCGCTCCAGCAGCAGGCGCGAGAAAAAGAACACCTTCCCCTGGCTCTGCTGGGTCAGGCCCAAATTGATGGCTTCCTGGGCCTCCTTGAAGGAATCCCGGATATTCATCAGGCCATGCTTGATGGAACCAACCCCCAGGCAAGCGTCGATTGTCAGCTCATTGCTGATGGTTTCATCCATCGCCTGAACCAGCTGAACCACCGTATCCATGTCGGATTCGTCCTCTACCTGCTTTACCAGGGCCACCACATACCGATTCAGGCTGACCACGATATCGCCCTGCTGCCGGGGGAACAGCTTCATCATGCCATCATAGACGCGGGTAGCATCGCCGTCAAAGGTCTGTACAATAATGACGCAGCGATCCATGTCGGGATTGATTTTGTAATCCCGGATCGCCTCCTGCAATTCCAGCGGATCGATACGCTCTAACATAATCCGACGGAATACTTCTTCCCTTCCCGGCTTCTTCAGCGTGGTTTTGAGAATTTCATCCAGCACAGCGGAAATCAAAAAGCCGTAATGATCCACGGTCTGGGAGATACCCGCAACGCAGATCCGCAAAGGACGGTAATTCTCATTCTCCAGAAGGAAGTAGGTGCATCCGCTCTCAGGCGAAAGGGCGCGGCCATCCTCAAAATCCAAACTGTTAAGGATATCGTCATGCGTTCCCTGAATAGTTGGATCGCTGGAGGTCAGCACATCTCCCGTTTCATCTAATAAGGTTATCGTAACCCCTATTTTTTGGGCAATCTCTTGAATAGCCGCATTGATTCTGCTGTCCAATTGCATTCTGACTTCTCTCCTAACAGTCCGCTCAAAAAAACTGATGGCAGAACACAACCTCATTTGTGATCGCGTTCTGCCATCATACAATCTACAATGATGAGGACGTAAGGCAACTCCTCATTTTCACGAGACTAACGGGTCAGGATGCTGACCTCGGTATCCTTGTCGAAGAAGTGGATGCGCTCCATATCGAAGCAAACGCGGATATTATCGCCAGCGCGGGAGGTGGAGCGAGGATCAACCGTGGCAGTGGTGTTGGTGTCCTTGCCGGAAATGAGCAGGAACAGGTTGGTCTCAGAGCCCAGCAGCTCGACAACTTCCACATAGGCGTTGATGGTGCTGTCCGGATAGGCGTCCAGGTACCGCTTCTCATCGTGGACATCCTCAGGACGTACGCCCATGATGACCTGCTTCTCCAGATAATCCTCCGATACGAACTTAGCGACGATATCGTCCGGCACCTGGATCTTGTTCTCGCCAAAGCTGGCGAACACCTTGCCATTTTCCTTGGACAGCGTGACATCAAAGAAGTTCATGGGCGGCATACCAATGAAGCCGGCGACGAACAGGTTGGCGGGATGATCGTACAGGTTCTGGGGATTATCCACCTGCTGAATGAGGCCGTCCTTCATAACGACGATACGGGTACCCATCGTCATGGCCTCGGTCTGGTCATGGGTTACATAGATGAACGTGGTGGCCAGACGGTCATGGAGCTTGGTGATCTCGGTACGCATCTGGACACGCAGCTTAGCGTCCAGGTTGGACAGCGGTTCGTCCATCAGGAACACCTTAGGATCGCGGACGATGGCGCGGCCCAGGGCAACACGCTGACGCTGGCCACCGGACAGAGCGGCGGGCTTACGGTTGAGCAGATGCTCGATATCCAGCAGGCGGGCGGCTTCCTTTACGCGGCGCTCGATCTCCGTACGCGGGATCTTACGCAGCTTCAGGCCGAAGGCCATGTTATCATATACGGTCATGTGGGGATACAGCGCATAGTTCTGGAACACCATGGCGATATCGCGATCCTTCGGGGGCACGTCGTTCATCAGCTTATCGCCGATATACAGTTCGCCGTCGGAGATTTCTTCCAGACCGGCAACCATACGCAGGGTCGTGGTCTTGCCGCAGCCGGAAGGGCCAACCAGTACGATGAACTCTTTATCCTCGATGTCGAGGTTAAAGTCCGAAACAGCCTGCACGCCACCGGGATAAATCTTGTACATGTTCTTCAGGGTTACTGTTGCCATTTTATTTCCTCCTCATGTTAATGCGGAAGCGAACCACTCCGCAAATAAGCTTGCCCTTATTATATCGGGAAAGCTTCGCAATTGCTATGTTAGGTGTGTACAAATAAAATGGTTTTTAATTTAGATACTTCGTCCAGGTAACTTCTGTACATGTTCAGCGAATGCATTTCATTTTTCCCAGTATTCCGGAATTTTCTCGACCGTCCCGTCCTAATGGCAGATTGATAAAAACAGCACAAGTGGGAGTTTTATGGACAAAAATGCAGATATGGACTATTTTTACTTCTTTTGCCGCTCGCCCTGCCCATAATAGGCATTTGGCCCATGCTTCCGGAAAAAATGCTTATCCCGGAGGGACTGCGATATGGCCTGGGCCTGGGGATGAATCAGCAGCGTTTCATGGGCCATATGGGCAACCTGCTCCAAAACCGCCGCGTGATAGACCGCTTCAGCGGGCGTCCTGCCCCAGGAAAAGGGTCCGTGCTGCGCGACCAGGATGCCGGGCATATCCATTGGATTGCCGCCGCGGGCCTGCAGAGCCTCGATCATGACATTGCCTGTCTGCTGTTCATAGGCGCCGTTGATCTCAGCAGGCGTCATCTCCCGGGTACAGGGAATTTCCCCATAAAAGGTATCAGCATGGGTTGTGCCCAGGCAGGGCACGGGCCGGCAGGCCTGGGCCCAGATCGTGGCCCAGGTTGAATGGGTATGTACGATGGCGCCCATCTGCGGAAAGGCGTTATACAGCGCCAGATGGGTGGGCATATCGCTGGAAGGCGTCAGATCTCCCTCCACAACCTGCCCGGACAGGTCAAGTACAACGATGTCCCGCACCTTCATATGTTCATAAGACACGCCTGACGGCTTAATGGCGACCAGCCCCCGCTCCCGGTCCACCCCGCTCACGTTTCCCCAGGTAAACATCACAAGCCCCCGGCGGACCAGCTCCAGGTTCGCCTCCAGGACCGCCTCCTTCAGTTGCGTTAGCAGCATACCTGCCACCTCCTTTCCCGGGCATTGTACTATAAAACGGGCGCTGAGGCAAACTGCATTTTCTTCTTGCATATTTGTTGAATATGGTGTATATTTATGAATCATATTCCCTACCTGAATTTGAAATTTTGTCTTGTATAAGACGAAATTCAAGTGTATGATTCAGTATAAAGCATTCGATACAAAGAAAGGCAGGAGATTTTCATGCAAACTGAAGCCCTTGTGCAGCAGGCCAATATTCTGATGGAGGCGCTGCCTTATATCCAGCGGCTTTCGGGTAAGACCGTCGTCATCAAATATGGCGGCAACGCCATGACCGATCCCAAGGTAATGGAGACAATCCTTCAGGATATCACGCTGCTGAAGGTGGTCGGGATCAATCCTGTTGTCATCCATGGCGGCGGTCCGGAGATCAACCGGATGCTGGCCGTACAGCAGATCGAATCCAAATTCCATAACGGCCTGCGCATTACCGACGCGGCAACCATGGGCACGGTGCAGATGGTGCTGGTGGGAAAAATCAATAAGGACATCGTCTCACAGATCAACGCAATGGGCGGCAAGGCCATCGGCCTGTGCGGAAAGGACGCCAACCTGATCGAGGTAACGAAGACCCCGCCCAAGGACGGCGTGGATCTGGGATATGTCGGCCAGGTGACCCGTATCAATGTCGAGCTGCTGACGATGCTGACCCAAAATGGCTATATCCCGGTCATTGCTCCGGTGGGCGTCGGCCCCGGCGGCGAAAGCTATAACATTAACGCCGATACGGTGGCTGGCGACGTAGCGGCCGCGCTGAAGGCTGAAAAGCTCATGTTCCTGACCGACATTGACGGCGTACGGATGGACCCGGAAAACCCCGATACGCTGATGAGCGTGATCTCTGTGGATCATATTTACCGGCTGATTGAACAGAAGGTCATTGTCGGCGGCATGATTCCCAAGGTGATGGGCTGCATTAAGGGGATCGAGCAGGGCGTTCAGCGTACGCACATTGTAAACGGCACAATCCCCCATCCCATTGTGCTGGAGATTTTCACTGACAAGGGCATCGGCACGATGGTGACCCGGTAAAGGACTGTGCAAATGGATCTCAACACCCTGATAGAACTGGATCAAAAGGTTTATATGAATACATTTGGCCAGCGGCTGCCCGTTTCATTCGTCAAAGGCGAAGGCGCTACGCTGACCGACAGCGAGGGAAAGCAGTATATCGACCTCTTCGGCGGGATTGCCGTCAACATTCTGGGATATGGCTATCCCTCCTACACGCAAAAGCTGATCGCCCAGATCGAAACGGGGATCCTGCATACCTCAAACCTCTACTATGTCGAGCCGCAAACGCGCCTGGCCCGGATGCTGGCCGAGCATACCTTCGCCAGCCGGGTGTTTTTTGCCAACTCCGGCGCCGAGGCCAACGAGGGTGCGGTAAAGCTGGCAAGAAAATATTTCTACAACCGGGCAAGCAAGCGTTATAAGGTGATATCGCTCCACGATTCCTTTCACGGCCGGACGCTGGCCATGGTCGCGGCTACAGCGCAGGCAAAGTATCAAAAGCCCTATGCTCCGCTGCCGGCGGGCTTTGTCAACGTGGCGGCCGGCGATATAGACGCGCTCCGCCAGGCGGCCGACGGCGAAACCTGCGCTGTGATGCTGGAGCTGATTCAAGGGGAAAGCGGCGTTTTGCCCTTTGCGCCTGAATATGTGCGCCAGGTGCGGGCGCTCTGCGACGAGCTGGGTATCCTGATGATCGTCGACGAGGTGCAGACCGGAATGGGCCGCACCGGAAAGCTCTTTGCCTATGAGCATTACGGTATAACGCCCGATATTGTGACGGCCGCCAAGGCGCTGGGCGGCGGCGTACCCATCGGCGCGATCCTGGCCACAGAGGAAGCCGCAGGCGCCTTTGCGCCCGGCGACCACGGCTCCACCTTTGGCGGGAATCACCTGGCCACCGCCGCCGGCTGCGCGGTTATGGAGGCGCTCTATGACGAGGGGCTCCTGCAGCGCGCCGGGGAGATGGGCGAATACCTGCAATCGCGGCTGCGCCAGCTGGCCTCCAGCCACCCGCTGGTCACAGAGGCCCGGGGCCTGGGGCTTATGGCCGGCCTGGAGCTTTCCCCGGCCCTTACCGCCAAGGCGCTTTCCTCCGAGCTGCTGGCGGCAGGATTCGTAACGGGGACAGCCGGGCATAATACGCTGCGCCTGCTGCCGCCGGCGGTCATTTCTCCCGCGCAGATCGACCGCTTCATCGACGCGCTGGATACCATCTTACAGCAAAAGGAGTCGTGATCCCAATGAATTTGTATGAATATCAGCCTCAGAAAACCTTCTCGCAGCGGCATATGCTCTGCCTGCAGGATTATACCACCGATGAAATTTACCAGGTGCTTTCCCTGGCGCTGAAGCTGAAGGGCGAGCTTCAGGCGGGGATCCCCCATCCGCTCCTGGAGGGAAAGTCCCTGGCCATGATCTTCACGAAATCCTCTACCCGTACCCGGGTATCCTTCGAGGTTGGGATGCAGCAGCTGGGTGGGCATGCGCTCTTTCTTTCCGCCCATGATATCCAGCTGGGCCGGGGCGAGCCGATCGCCGATACGGCCCGGGTGCTCTCCCGCTTTGTGGACGGCATCATGATCCGCACCTTCGACCATGCCGACGTGGAGGGGCTGGCCCGCTACGGCTCGGTCCCCGTGATAAACGGCTTGACCGACAGCTATCATCCCTGCCAGGTGCTGGCCGATCTTATGACCGTCTACGAACACAAAAAGCAGCTTTCGGGCCTGAAGCTTGCCTTTATTGGAGACGGCTTCAATATGGCGCATTCCCTGCTGCTGGGCTGCTCCAAGGTGGGCATGGACATAGCCATCGGATGCCCGAAGGACTACATGCCCGACGAAAAGGTCGTTGCCTGGGCCCGGGAGAACGCCGCCGCGCAGGGGAGCCAGGTGCTTGTCACCAACGACCCGGTGGAGGCGATTGCAGGGGCTGATGCCGTCTATACCGACGTATGGTCCTCCATGGGGCAGGAGGAGGAATTCAAGGTACGGGAGCAGGCGTTCCTGCCCTTCCAGGTGAATGAGGAGCTTTTCGCCCATGCCAAGGGGGACGCCATCTTCCTGCACTGCCTGCCGGCCCATCGCGGCGAAGAGGTGACCGCCCCGGTGATCGACGGGCCGCAGTCGGTCATCTTTGATGAAGCTGAGAACCGGCTGCATGCACAAAAGGCCGTGCTGGCCCTTCTGATGGGAAAATAGCATGGCCCAGCAGATGAACCTGTTTATCCGTCCGGCTATGGCCTCCGATGCGCCGGAGATCCATCATATTGTGCAGCTTGCTTTTGCCGAATATGCATCGCTGCTGGGCCTGGGTCAGCCGCCCAAGGCGCTTCTGGAGACGGCCGACGATATCCTGCGCGATATGCATGACAAGCGTGTGCTCATTGGCTTTATCAATATGACCAAGGCAATAGGCAGCGTGCGCTATGATGTGCAGGATGGGATTGCCTATATCAGTCGCTTTGCCATCCTGCCCAACTGGCAGCAGTCCGGCATGGGCCGGGCCCTGCTCAGCCAGGTCGAGTCGGAATGCCGCCAGCAGGGTGTGCAGGCCCTTGCCCTGCACACCGGGACCAAGCTGATGGCACAGGCCAGGTTTTATTACGCCAATGGCTTCTATGTGCATTCGACCAGCCAGGACCATGGTTACATCCGGGGGCTTTTCGTCAAGGAGCTGCATCCCGACCGGCCAATTGACCTGAGCAGCGTCATCAACCGCTGATCCTCCCAAAACGCCAAAAGGCGGGACGCATGATATGCGTCCCGCCTTTTTCGCTGCGGTACCGGCTCCTCTAGTCGAACAGCATTTTGTCCATGAACAGGTCCTGGAACTCCTTCACCGCCGATAGCTCAATATACTGGATCTGTCCGGCCAGCCTGCCAGCCCGGGCCTGCTCCTTTTCCGATAGCAGGGCCATTCTGGCGCCCGCGCCTGCGCCGTTGCCAATCCCCTCAATCCTGTCCATCAGGATGGCGGGAAGCAGGCCGATGCGGCAGGCGTTTGCCCGGTCAATATAGTTTCCAAAGCCGCCGGCCAGGCATACGCGCTGAATATCGCCCACCTGAACGCCATAGGCGCGGGCCAGCACTTCGATCCCGGCGGCGATCGCCCCCTTGGCCAGCTGTACCTCCCGGATATCCTTCTGTGAAAGGGTCACGGCGGGCTCCCCCTCCGTAAGCCGGAAAAGCGTATTGCGCCCTTCGCAGCTAAAGCGGCACGCCCAGGCTTCCGGGCCCTCGTCCGGGTCCAGACGGCCGGTTTCATCCAGCGCGCCCGCCTCCAGCAGCATGGCCACAGCGTCCACCAGGCCGGAGCCGCAAAGCCCCCGGGCCCTCTCCTGGCCGATCACGCCGCAGCAAATCGAATCCCCCTGGCGCTTGACCGACGAAATGGCCCCGGTCACGCCGCCCATACCGCAGCTGATATGGGCCCCCTCCAGGGCGGGTCCCGCGGCCGTGGAGCAGGCGAGCATCCGCCCGCGGTTCCCCAGCACCATCTCGCCGTTGGTGCCGATATCCACCATAAGGGTCAGCTCATCCCCCCTGTCCATACCCGAGGCCATCACGCTGGCCACAATATCCGCACCCACATAGCTGGCCACATTGGGCAGCGTATAGATGCGCGCCGCCGGGCTGATGCGCAGGCCCGCCTCCTGCGGGCTCATGCAAAGCGCCCCGGTGAAGGCCGGAATAAAAGGCGAACGGGCGATATAAAGCGGCGAAACACCGGCCAGCAGATGGATCATCACCGTATTGCCTACCAGCACGGCGCGATAAATTTGATTAGCAGAGACGCCCTCCAGCTGGCAGACGCGGCCAATAAGCTCATTGATTCCAGCGACAATCCTATCGCGCAGGCTGCCCAGGGCCTCCGCGCTCTGGGATGCATAATCGATCCGGGAAATCACGTCGTCGCCATAGCTTTTTTGAGGATTCATCATGCTGGCCGCCTGAAGCTGACGCCCCGTGACCAGATCCACCAGGTAGGCGACAACCGTGGTCGTGCCGATATCCACCGCCAGCCCGAAAATGGGCTGCGGCTGGCAGCCCGGCCGGATATCGACCACCCGACCGCTCTCCAGCAGCGCCGCCACGCTGCCCCGATCGGCCCGGCAGGCCTCGGGCAGGCTGTTCAGCACCGAAAGCGGGACAGCCTCCACCCCCAGCGCCTGGCAGAGCCGCTCCCGGTCGCCCAGCGGCTCCTCGATGGTCCCCTCCGGCACCTGCACATAGCTCCAGGCAAGCTGGTGGCAGGGCTGCGTCTCTTCGGCTGTATCCTCAGCCAGGATGACCGCCTCCCCCTGGCGCTGGTCAAGGCGCACCACAAGCGGCTGCTCCACGCGGACGCCGCAGGCCAAGCGATAGCCCTGGGCAATCTCCTGGGCCGTCAGCAGCGCTGCCTCCTGCTTTCCCGGCGTGCCGGAGGGTTCAACCTGCACCTTGCATTTCCCGCAAAAGCAATGCCCCCCGCAGGGCGCATCCAGCGCGATGCCGCCGCGGGTCAGGCAGTTGTAAAGGGTTTCCCCCGGAGCGGCCTGCAGCTGCCGCTGCCCCTGGGGTGTGATGACGCGTATGGTAATCTGCATGGCATATCCCTCTTATCTCTGATTTTTATGAAACACCTGATAAATCCCGCATTTTAGGTAATGGGACTCGGGCATGGAGGCCAGGACCGGATGATCTTTTCCCTGCCCACGGAATTCCATCTGCCGCAGGAGACACCCGGCGTCCCGCGCCGCCGCCTGGACCGTCTCCTGAAACAGTTCGGGCAGCATGTGCTGCGAGCAGGAGCAGGTGATCAGAAAGCCGCCCGGCTTGGTTAACCGCATACCCCATAGATTGATATCCTTATATCCCCGTGTGGCTGCCGCCACTGTGCTTCGGGATTTGGTAAAGGCCGGAGGATCCAGGATAACGGTGTCAAAGCGTTCATGGCTGTGGGCCATGGCGCGCAGCCGGTCGAAGGCGTTATCGCAGATAAAGCTGCAGATGCCGGAAAACCCGTTCAGCTCCGCATTGCGCCGCGCCCAGCCGCAGGTGTCCTGCGAGATATCCACACCAATGGTTTCCCTCGCGCCATAATGGGCGGCATGCAGCGAAAAGGCGCCCACATGGCAGAAGCAATCCAGCACCCGGGCGTCCTTCACATAGGGCGCGATGGCGGCACGGTTCTCCTTTTGATCCAGGAAATACCCGGTCTTTTGCCCCTGGGCGATATCTACCTGCAGAAGGATCCCGTTTTCCCGCATAACAACGACGTCCGGAACAGTCCCCGCCAGCACGCCGCGCTGCTGCTTCAGGCCCTCCAGCCCGCGGGTAGCCAGGTCATCGCGCTCATAGACGCCCTTTGCGCCTGTTATTTCCATAGCGATACGGGCCAAGGCGGGCTTAAAGGCCTCCAGCCCCAGGCACAGGCACTGCATGACAAGATAATCGCCAAATTTATCAAGAATAAGCCCCGGAATAAAGTCAGCCTCCGCATGGACGACGCGGCAGCTGTCCGGGTCGGCAAAGGCCAGGCGGTGCTTCCAGGCCGCCTGCAGCCGCGCGGCGAAAAACGCTTCGTCGACCGGCTCCTGGTCATAGCTGAGCAGCCGCACCGTAATCTGCGAATGGGGGTTATAAAAACCCTGTCCGCAGAAAGCGCCCTGCGGAGAAAGGATTTCCACCACCTGCCCCGGCTTGGCCGAAGGCTCGGTATGGGCAATATCGCTGCGGAAAACCCAGGGATGCCCGCTGCGGAAACGCTTCATTCCCTTGGGCGTTAGCTCAATCGTCGGCATAATTCCTCCTCTGTTCTTTCTCCCTTGGATGGGATATGCTATAATCGTATCGTTCTTATTTGATTCTATTGGTTTCTGATCGATGGGTCAAGCCTTATTGAAATTTTACAAGAAGGAATCTGCACATGGAAAACAGACAAATGCCCAAGCTTTATGGTACGCTTGGGCCGGCCTGCCGGGACGCGGATATGCTGGCCAGGCTTATTCAGGCAGGGATGACCGGCCTGAGAATCAACCTTTCCCACGGTTCACTGGCAGGCTGCGCCGCCTGGCTGGAGCAGGTTCGCGCCGCCGAAGCAAGAACCGGCAGGCAGCTGGAGCTGCTGATCGACCTGCAGGGGCCGGAGATCCGGCTGGGTGACTTCCCCGCCTTTGATACGGAACCGGGCCAGCTGCTCACGCTGGGCGGCGAGGGGATCCCCGTACCCGCCCCGGCGGTCGCCGCGCTGCGCCCCAATGACCGGATCGCGGTGGACGACGGGGCCCAGCTTTGGCAGGTGCTGGAGGCCGACGGGTCATCGGCCCTGGTTCAGGTTATCCGGGGAGGTATGCTGCTGCCCCGCAAAAGCTTGGCCCTGCCCGAGGACCGTCCTGTGGACATGCCCACCCTCAGCCCCCAGGACTATGAAAACCTGTCGCTGGCTGCCAGCCTCGGCATCCGGCAGGTGATGCTGCCCTTTGTGCACAGCGCCGGGGACCTCCGCGCCGTTCGGGAATATTGGGCCACCCTGACGCAGGAGCCCCTCCAGATCTTTGCAAAGATCGAGGATCCCGCCGGCGCCCAGGCCCTGGAGGACTTTATGGACGAGGCTGACGTTATCGTCATTGCCAGGGGCGATTTGGGCTCCCATGTCCCCCTCAGCACCCTGCCGGTGCTGCAGATGGAGCTCGTCCGCCGCTGCCGCCAGCGCCGCCGCCCCTTCCTGGTCGTCACCCAGATGCTGCACTCCATGATCCACGCACCCACGCCCACCCGCGCTGAGGTGACGGATATCGCTTTTGCCGTGGTCAGCGGCGCTTCCGCCATCATGCTGACCGGCGAAACCGCCATGGGCGATTATCCGGCGGAGGCCATGACCGCCTTTGCTGATACGGCGCGCTGCGCCTATGAATACGCCCTGACCGGGGCTTACCATCAAATGGGAGGTTAACCATGTTTGATCTTGTCGCCATTGGAGAGCTGTTGATCGACTTCACTCCCTGCGGGCTTACCGACGAAGGCGCGCAGCGCTACGCCCAGAACCCCGGCGGCGCGCCGGCCAACGTGGCGGTTGCCGCTTCCCGCCTGGGGCTTTCCTCCTCCTTTATTGGAAGGGTGGGAAAGGACAGCTTTGGCTCCTTTCTCCGCGATACCCTGATCCATAACGGCGTGGGCACCGCTTCCCTGGCGGTCGACGATGCCATTCCCACCACCCTGGCCATTGTCAGCGTGACCCCGCAGGGCGAGCGGTCCTTTACCTTCTACCGCAAACCGGGAGCGGATATCCGCCTGACCTGGGCGGATGTGGACGAGAGCCTGCTGCAGCAGGGACACTTCATGCATTTTGGATCGGTAGCCCTGGCCGGCGAGCCCTCCCGCTCCACGGTGCTGCGGGCAGCCCAATACGCCCGCGATCATGGCGCGATCATCTGCTATGATCCCAACTACCGGCCGCCTCTGTGGGATAGTGAGGCGGAGGCCCTTCAGTATATGACCGAGGGCCTAAAGCTGGCCGACATCATCAAGGTTTCCGATGAGGAAATGCTGCTTTTGACCGGGGAGCAGGACTGCGAAAGCGGCAGCCGCGCCCTGGCGCAGTATGGGGCAGACCTGGTGCTGGTCACCCTGGGTGAAAAGGGTGCCTTCTTCCGCCTCGGCGAATGCTGCGGCTCAGTACCGGGATATAAGGTCACTGTGGCCGATACCAATGGCGCGGGTGATACCTTCCTGGGTGCCATGCTATACTGCCTGCGCGGTATGGACAGGCAGGCAATCCGCAGCTTAACCGCTGAGCAGCTGGCCGGTTTTGTGGCCTTCGCCAACCGGGCTGCCTCCCTCACCACCAGCCGTCCCGGCGCGATCCCAGCCATGCCCACGCTGGACGAGGTACTGGCTGCCCGGTAGAGCGACGCGGCTTTCCCCGTTATTTTCCATATAAGCGTCAGGGACAACGGCATCCATTCGTCTCTGCCTCGGTCTACAATGACCGATCTGTGCTGTCAAGGCCAAGCGCAAAAAAAGCGCCCCGCTCGGGGCGCTTTTTCCTTGCATCCTATACCGGCTGCACCTTGGCGGCGTCAGCGGTCAGTGTAGAATCAATCTTATACTTTTGGGCCTGGCGATACTTGAAGAAGTCGGAGGCAACCTGGGGGAACAGCGCATAGCTGAGCACGTCCTCCTCCTGCTCCATCACGCCCTTGACAGCCTCGCGGTATTTATCCATCTCCGGCGCAATATCATCAGCCGGGCGATGGGTAATCGCCTTGCCATCCTCGCCCAGGGCGAGCTTGACAACCTCGGGATTGGTGGGCGCAGGCAGGCGGCCATATTCGCCCCGCAGCAGGCCCTTGGACTCCTTGGAAATCATCTTGTACTTGCCCATCAGCACGTTCAGGACGGCCTGCGTACCCACAATCTGGCTGGTGGGGGTGACAAGCGGCGGATAGCCAAAGTCCTCGCGCACGCGCGGCACCTCTTCCAGCACCTCCAGCAGGCGGTCGTCGGCGCCCTGATTCTTCAGCTGGGAGATCAGGTTCGACAGCATTCCGCCGGGCACCTGATAGAGCAGCGCATTGATGTCGACCTTCAGCACGCGGGAATCCAGGAAGCCATCGGCTGCCAACCGGGCCGCCACCTTGTTAAAGTAGGTGGTCAGCTCATTGAGATCCTCCATTTTGATGCCGGTATCATAGGGCGTGCCCTGCAGGGCGCGGACAAAGGGCTCGGTCGCCGGCTGCGCAGTACCGTTGCCCAGGGGGGACAAAGCGGTATCGACAATGTCCACGCCCGCTTCCACGGCCTTCATCAGGGTCAGGTTGCCTACGCCGGTGGTGAAGTGCGTATGCAGGTCGATGGGCACCTTAACCTTGGACTTGATGGCCTTTACCAGGTCATAGGCCTCGTAGGGCAGCAGCAGCCCAGCCATATCCTTGATGCAGATGGAATCAGCGCCCATGTTCTCCATCTCAACAGCCAGGTTGACGAAGTATTCAGAGGTATGCACCGGGCTGGTGGTATAGCTCATGGCCAGCTGGGCGTGCCCCTTATACTTCTTGGTCGCCTCCACAGCCGCCCGCATATTGCGGGTGTCGTTGAGGGCGTCGAAGATGCGGATGATATCGATGCCGTTGTCAATGGATGCCTTAACAAAGGCGTCCACCACGTCGTCGGCATAATGCTTATAGCCCAGGATGTTCTGCCCGCGCAGCAGCATCGACAGGCGGGTATTGGGGATGGCCTTGCGCAGGGCGCGCAGGCGCTCCCAGGGATCCTCGTGCAGGTAGCGCATGCAGGAGTCAAAGGTGGCGCCGCCCCAGGCTTCCAGGGCATAGTAGCCGACCTTATCCAGCTGCTTGGCAACAGGAAGCATTTCATCCAGGCGCATACGGGTAGCCGCCTGGGATTGATGCGCGTCGCGGAGGATCGTTTCACAGATCTTTACTTGAGCCATTGATTCTTATTTCCTCCTTTATTAGCTAAACAGGGACAGGAACACGCCGGCGGCAACCGCCGATCCGATGACGCCCGCCACATTGGGGCCCATCGCATGCATCAGCAGGAAGTTGCCGGGGTTCTCCTTCTGGCCTACCACCTGGGACACGCGGGCCGCCATCGGCACGGCCGATACGCCGGCGGAGCCGATCAGGGGGTTGACCTTGCCATGGGTAACCTTGCACATGAGCTTGCCAAAGAGCACGCCGCCCAGCGTACCGCCGGCAAAGGCCAGCAGGCCCATACCGATAATCATGATCGTCTCCAGCCGCAGGAAGGTAGCGCCGTTGGCCGTGGCGCCGACCGTCAGGCCCAGGAAGATGGTGATGATATTCATGAGCTCGTTCTGAGCGGTCTTGGAGAGGCGATCCACCACGCCGGACTCCTTAAACAGGTTGCCCAGCATCAGCATGCCCACCAGGGGCGCGGCCGAGGGCAGCAGCAGCGCTACCACGATGGTAATCATGATGGGGAAAACGATCTTTTCCTTCTTGGATACCGGACGCAGCTGCTCCATGACAATGCTGCGCTCCGCCTTGGTCGTAAAGGCCCGCATGATGGGCGGCTGGATGATGGGCACCAGCGCCATATAGGAGTAGGCTGCGACGGCGATGGCGCTCAAAAGGTGGGGCGCCAGCCGGGTCGTGGTGTAGATGGCCGTGGGGCCGTCTGCGCCGCCGATGATGCCGATGGAAGCGGCCTCGTTGAGGTTAAAGCCGCAAAACAGCGCCAGGAAGAAGGCCACGAAAATGCCCAGCTGCGCGGCCGCGCCCAGCAGCAGGCTCTTGGGGTTGGCGATCAGCGGGCCGAAGTCGGTCATCGCGCCGACGCCCATAAAGATGAGCGGCGGATAGATACCGAGCTTTACGCCCTGATAGAGGTAATAGAACAGGCCGCCGACCTGCTTGACCACAGGATTGCCGTTGGCGTCCAGCACCTGCGCCCCGTTTTGCACCTCGTAAATCGGGGGATCCATGACCCCGGACAGGGGCAGGTTCACCATCAGCATGCCGAAGGCGATCGGCAGAAGCAGCATGGGCTCAAACTTCCTAACCACGGCCAGGTAGATCAGAACCAGCGAAATGAGGATCATCACCAGGTTCTGCCATCCCGTGCCCTGAAAGAACTGAAGAAGGCCCATGGATTCAATAAAACCGGTTATGGCATTTCCAATTTGTTCGAGCATTCTTTTCCCTCCCGTCTTCTACAGAGATGAACGATTAACCCAGGGAAACCAGCACATCTCCGGAGTTGACGGAAGCGCCCTTGGAGGTGGAAACCGCGACTACGGTGCCGTCGGCCGGCGCCATGATCTCGTTCTCCATCTTCATCGCCTCCAGGATGACCAGCACGTCGCCCTTGGCAACCTTCTGGCCCACGGATACCTTGATATCCAGGATCGTTCCGGGCATGGGCGCGTT
>UQLW01000028.1 GCA_900542005.1 uncultured Eubacteriales bacterium | reverse complement strand
TGCGGTCGCTGTTGGTGTAATAGGCCTCCGGCGAGGCGTCCAGCTGCCCGTTGACTGTGGCATCCTCGATCCAGAGCCAATAATCAATCCCGGCCTTTCGCATTTGGGGAGGGCCGCTATAGTATACCCAGGTATCCTCATATTGGTATTCCGGCAGGTATCGCATGGCCCCGGACTCCGTCCGCTCATAGTGCATGCCCTCTACCCCCCAACGAACCATCTCCATGGCCTCCTCGCCCGCCAGGAAATGCAAAAACCGGAGCGCCTCCTGCTGCTTGAGGCTGGATTTGCTGATCATGATGGCCCCGGTATGCACAGAAACCTGGGTAGAAAAAGCCTCGTGATCGGCGGCATAGGGCGCGACTTGGCCCTGATAGGCCAGCGGCTGCTCCAGGAGCACATAGGGGAAGGGCGTATCATGGGCCTGCGACCCCTCCCGCAGGACGAACAACGCTTCCGCCGCATAGATCTTCTGGTTGTCATAGCCGGTGGCAAAGGCGCCGTCCCGGGTGCGGGCGGTGTAGGCCGTCCATGGGTCCTCCCCCTCCGGCAGCCCCAGCACGCCCTCCCGATACCACCGGTTCATCAGGCGGAAATACTCCAGCCACCCCGGCTCCCGGTAGGGCGTGCTTACCTTCTGCTCCGCCTCGTCCCACACCGGCTCCTGGGCCAGGCCCATCCAGTCGGACAGCGGCGACTCCAGCGGCCCCGTCAACCGGAGCGGGACGCTGATCCCCAGCTCATCCTTTCTGTCGCGGGCGCGGTAGAGCAAGCCCTCCAGCTCCTCCAGCGATTGCGGCAGCTCCTCTCCCATTTTTTCAAGCCAGTCCCTCCGCAGTGCCATCATCCTCGGCGGCGCCAGCGGCAGGTTTGGGTCATCGTAAAAGCGGTCGCCCCGGTAGCCCTTGCGGATTGCATACACATGCCCGTCCTCCGCCTGATTGTTGAGCGGAACCATAGGATCGAAATTATCCCAGAAGGTGGGGCAGCAGGCCGCCGCCAGCTCATCCAGGGCGCTGGCATAGTCGGCATTGGCCAGCTTCGCAATATCCTCCTGGGTGCTGACATAGATGAGATCCGAGAAGTCGCCGGAGGCGATCAGCACGTCCGCCAGGCTGTCGCCCACAATATCGTCCTGATTACGGTTCAGGATCACGCTGACCCCAGCCATATCGCCCAGCAGCCTCGACACCGGATCCTCGCCCCATTCAGGCGCCGGTTTCTCGGGCGTCCCCCGGAACTGGATGGTGCTGTCCAGGGTAAGGCGCACCGTCTGGCCGCTGTCGGAGGGCTGCGGCCCTTCAGCCTGGACGCTCTCCCGCTCTTGACCGCCGGAGCAGCCCCCAAGGCACAGGGCAAGCAGGCATACTGCGCAAACGATCATCCGTGTTTTCATAGCGAACCTCCTTTCTCCTACACATATTATGGTAACGAAAAGGACGGCGTTTGAGTATGGAGAATTGTCATATTTTCGCTTTTTTTCGATAATAGGCCGCAATATCGTCTATTGATCCGGCAAAATGCGGCATGCCGCCTTGCGCGCAGATCCTTCATGCCAGGGCGGCGCATGGCAGGGGCGCTCCGGCATAGCATATCTATGGGATATATGGAGTTCTGGCTCAGCGGTGAATCGCCTCTTGCGGGCTGCGGCCCGGGTGACTATAATAAACGGTATAGCAACTTTTTTGTAGGAGTATGTCATGTATTGCAACAACATCCTGGAGGCGGTGGGGCGCACGCCCCTGGTCCGCCTCAATCGCCTGCCTGCCCCCGGCTCGGCCGAGGTGCTGGTGAAGTTTGAAGCCGTCAATGTGGGCGGCTCCATCAAGACCCGCACGGCGCTCAATATGATCCAGGACGCCAAGGCCCGCGGGCTCATTGGGCCGGATACGGTGATCGTCGAGCCCACCAGCGGCAACCAGGGCGTTGGCTTGGCCTTGGTCGGCGCGGTGCTGGGTATCCCGGTGCGCATCATCATGCCGGATTCCGTCAGCGAGGAGCGCCGCAAGCTGGTGACCCACTACGGGGCCGAGGTCGTGCTGGTCCACGACGAGGGGGACATCGGCCGCTGCATCGACGAGTGCCTCCAGACCGCGCTGGCCATGGCAAAGGAGGATCCCCGTGTCTTTGTGCCCCAGCAGTTCACCAACCCGGCCAACCCCGAGGTGCATCGAAGCGCCACGGCCCGGGAGATCCTGGAGGATACGCCCGGCCCCATCGACGGCTTCTGCTCCGGCGTGGGCACCGGCGGCACGCTGACCGGTATTGGCGAGGCGCTTCGCAGGGCCTATCCGGATATGGCCATCTGGGCGGTAGAGCCTGAGCATGCGGCGATCCTCTCCGGCGGCAGCATTGGCACCCATCTGCAGATGGGCATCGGCGACGGGCTGATTCCCGACAACCTGAACACCAGCCTTTACAGCCAGGTCTGCGTTGTCACCGATGAGGAAGCGCTCACCATGGCCCGCCGGCTGGCCCGGGAGGAGGGCCTGCTTTGCGGCATCTCCAGCGGCTCCAACGTGGCCGCCGCCCTGAAGCTGGCCCGGCAGCTGGGGCCTGGCAAGCGGGTGGTGACCCTGCTGCCCGATACTGCCGAGCGATACTTCTCCACACCCCTGTTTGACGAGGCCTAGCCTGGAAAGGAATTTCCCATGAAGAAAGACGATACCGCCCCCTACCTGTGGAGCGACAGGAAGCGCATCCTGGGGATGCCCATCTCCTTTACCCAATACAAGCTCTCCAAGGACCGGCTTTTCCTGCAGCGGGGCCTTTTCAACACCGCCTATGACGAAACCGTGCTATACCGGATCCGGGATATTTCCGTCACCATTTCCCTGGGGCAGCGGATCTTCGGCGTCGGTACCGTGCTGGTGCACTCCTCCGATAAGACCCATCCCCACATGGCGCTGGTCAATATCCGCCGTCCCATGGAGGTCAAGGAGCTCATTTTCCGGGAGGTGGAGGAGCAAAAGCTCCAGCGCAATTACAAAATCAATGAATTTCTGGACGATGACTGCGAACACGAGGATGACGGCGGCTTGGATGGCGAAGCCTAAGCTGGGTGTGCAGACACAAAAAAGGGCCCAAGGGAGAGGCTACATAAGGAAGTATCTTCTCCCTTCGGCTTTGCAATCAGCCAGAGTGATTGAATTGTAGGGAAAATTCAAATCATAACGGAGGATTACGCAATGGACAAGTACATTTATAGCTAAAGCAACGGTCTTTGGTACGAACTGCAAGGCGATTACTATTTCCCATGCCTTACCACCCGAAAAAGAAGGCATAACGGAGGAACTTAAAAGCACCAACCAAAATGGCTTGGATAGGCGCTACGAATAACATACAGGCAAGAGCAAAAGAAATTGTACATACAGATATAATTAACACATAATCATTTTGAGGAAGCGGTATGGGATTCTCATATCGCTTCTTTTTTCCTCTACGCAGTCGACTCTTTCACAAAGCCGTGGTATAATTATTTTGTGTCTGAGAGACAAGTCGCAATTTAGCGAAACAAACAGATCGAAATTAAAATTTAATTTTTATTTGGGAATATTCAGGGGGAGATCGGTATGTTTGAAGCAAATACTGAGATTATCTCGGAATCCACCTATACCGACAAGCAGGGATTTGAAATAAGAGAAGGACTTGATCCGGATCGGAACCGTGTTTTGCTTAAAATCTGTGGCAAGGGATCGTTTTTTTCGATTCCTGACGGAATCTACACCTTAGCGAAAGATGCTTTTTCTGAAGTTACGGAGAGCATGCGCTATGTTTTTATTCCGAAAAGCGTAAAGATTATTCCGGCATACACATTTGCATATTTTCGCGGGGAAATGCAATATACAGAAAACGGAAAAGAGCCAAATGAACTTCATATTTTATGTGAAGCAAATAGCAGACCTGAGGGGTTTTATGTGGAAGTTACTGCGGATACTTTTCAAGAGGATTATGAATTTTATACGGAATACCACTACAGAACCTGGTGCGGATATAGTATTTATACCGGGAGAAACAGGGACGGTTTAGACTCAGGCGATATCGTCTGCTACGGATTGGACTTGCCGCATGTTCATTGGGGCGTATCTGCCCAGGAGAGTTTGAAGTATTGTGATAATTGACCTTTCCCCAATCATTCCAAAAGCAGATTTTGAATGATTGACCTGTTTCCGATGAGAACGAACGGGAGTCGATTCAGGCGGTATTTAACAGCATAAATTCCTTGAAATTTCTCTGAGAAATATTCAAAACCCCGAAGAAGTGGAAGAATACTTCCACAAGCATTTGAAACGAAAAGCCGGAAAAACGCCGAAAACGGCATAGCCAACAGGCTATACCGTTTCAAACACAACAATATTTTATTTGAGATATAAAGCCTTGGGGCGCTTTCCTTACGGAGGGTCCCCAAGGGCCCTTTTTTTATTCTACAATCCGGTAATATACCCGCTGCGTCCAGCTATAGACGATGAAATAGATCACCGCGAACAAGGCGATAGTCGCCCCTGTGCAGCCCAGGAACAGGCGGAAGTTGGTCAGCCCGAAGATACTCAGCAGTTTGGTGATCACCGAGAAGGCGAAGGCGATATGCACCACAGCCGCTGCCAGCGGCAGGAAGAATACCATGACGATCTGGCTGCGGATTGTCGCCTTTATCTCCTGGCGGCTCATGCCTACCTTCTGCATGATCTCGAAGCGGGCCTTATCGTCATACCCCTCGGACACCTGCTTGTAATAGATAATCAGCGCGGTAGCCATCAAAAACAGGATGCCCAGAAAGATGCCCAGGAAGAAGAAGCCGCCGTACAGCGAATAGAAGTTCGCCTGGCTTTCGCGGCGGCTGTCCACATAGCCGGCCCGGTTCTCCACCACCCGCTCGCTGAGATCCCCGGTATAGGCATCCTGCGCTTCCAGGTCTCCCCGAAGGTCATGGCCAATGTAAAACTTCATCCCTTCCGGCGGCTCCAGGCCGGCTCCGTGGGCGATGTCCCCTATCACCGCCTCATCGGCCAGGACCACATAATAGGCCTTGATCAGCTGCCCGCTTTGCTCTGCGGTGTTCATCGTATCAAGCTCCCGCCGGATGGTAAAGCGCTGGCCGCCCAGCGTGATGGCGTCCCCGCCATAGCGCCCGTCCAGGCCATAAATCAGCGCCTCATCCCGGGCCAGCGTCACCGAATCGCCCTGGATCCGGTTATATTCCTCCTGGGTCATCAGGATAAGCTGGCATACGCTGGTATAATCATAGCTGTTCGCATCCAGGAAAAACACCGATCCATCCCGGATGGCCGCATAGGGCTCATAGCGGTAGGCCAGCTCATTCTCCAGGGTAAGGCCATGCTGCTGCGCCTGCTCCCGCGTCAGCTGAAGCGTCTGCTGGAATTGGGCTTCGCTGCTCTCCTTGCCATATACCGCCACATCCCGGGGATACATCCGGTTTACCACCTCCTCCCGGCCCACATAAAGGCATACGGTGGTGGAAAGCACCACCAGCACCGCTGTGCTGAGGATGCAGATGTTGGCCAGTCCTACAGCGTTCTGCTTCATCCGGTAGATCATGCCGGAAACAGCGGTGAAATGCTTCGTTTGATAGTAGAACCGCTTGTTGCGCCGCAAGATTTTCAACACGGCGATGCTCCCCGCCGTGAACAGGGCGTAGGTGCCCGCCATGACCAGCAGCACGGCCACAAAAAAGACGAAGATCGCATCCACCGGCGATTCGACCCACAGGGCGAGGTAGTATCCGGCGCCCAGGCACAGCGCGCCGAAAACCGCCAGCAGCCCTTTGGTCCTGGGCTCCCGCTCGCCCACCTGGCCGCCCCGCAGCAGCTCCACAGGGTTCGCCACATGGATCTGCCGCAGGGTAAAGAACAGCGTAGCCAGAAAGATCAGGGCAAAGAGCGCGGCCGTCGTGCCGAGCGACTGAAGGGAGACACCGAAGGCGATGGGCACGGAAAAATTCAGCAGCCTAAGCAGCAGCCAGAACATCAGCTTGGAGAGCAGCATACCGCCGGCCAGCCCCAGCGCTAGAGCCATCAGCGCGGTAAACAGCGTCTCATAGAACAGCATGCGGGCAATATGCTTTTTCTCCATGCCCAGAATATTATAAAGCCCGATCTCCTTTTTTCGCCGCTTGATGAGGAAGCTGTTGGTATAAAAGAGAAAGATGGCGGAAAAAAAACCGATGACAATATTGCCCAGATTCAGGATCAGCAGGATGGTCTCCCCGCCGCTCATCTGCAAAAGCCCCGGGCTGGTGGAGATGGAATGCATGATATAGAACATCATGACCGAACCGATACAGGCGAGCAGGTAAGGGAAATAGGTCTGCCGGTTCTTCCGGATATTGGTCAGGGCCAGCTTGGGATAAAAGAGCTTACTCACCGCGCCCACCCCCCATGGTGATAACGGTCAGCGCCGCGGTAATTTTCTGATACATCTCGTCGTTTGTCATTTCCCCGCGGTAAATCTGATGGAACACCTCGCCGTCCTTGATAAAGAGCACGCGCCCGGCATGGCTGGCCGCCCGGGTGCTGTGGGTCACCATCAGGATCGTCTGGCCCTCACGGTTGATCTGGGAGAAAAGCGCCAGCAGCTCGCCGGTGGCTTTGGAATCCAGCGCGCCGGTGGGCTCGTCGGCCAGCACCAGCTGCGGCTGCGTAATCAGCGCCCGCGCCACCGCCGCCCGCTGCTTCTGCCCGCCGGAAACCTCATAGGGATATTTAGCCAGGATGCCGCTGATCTTCAGCTTTTCCGCCAGCGGCGTCAGGCGGCTTTCCATCTCCGGATACCCCTTCCCTGCCAGCACCAGCGGCAGCAGGATATTGTCCTTGAGGGAAAAGGTATCCAGCAGGTTGAAATCCTGGAATACAAAGCCCAGGTTATCCCGGCGGAAGGCGGAGATCTCCCGCTCCCGTATGGCGGAAAGGCTCCGGCTGCCCAGGATGACCTCGCCGCTGGTGGGCTTATCCAGGGAGGCGAGGATATTGAGCAGCGTCGTCTTGCCGGAGCCGGATTCACCCATAATCGCCACATATTCCCCTGGCTCCACCGAAAAGGACACGTTGGACAGGGCCTGGATATGGTTCCCGCCGAAGCGGGTCGTATAAATCTTCTTCACATTGTTTACCGTTAAAAGGGGCATTGAACAACCTCCCGAACTTGATGCTTTTAGTGTAAACAAAAAAGAAATGCCGCGCCATCTTTTTGGCTTACATTTCTTTTTTCTGTCTTACATTTTCGTAATCTCGGGCCCCGGACGGGAGGCTTTCCCATCACGCCCCTTGCGCGCCGTCATCGTCCGGCGCGCCGCCCCTATGGGGCTGTGCTTTTGGCTGGCACAAAGAAGGATTCCTTCCAGGCGCCCTCCAGCTTGAGCAGCTCGATCTTTTTCCAAATACCGCCCGCGTATCCTGTCAGGCTGCCCTTCGAGCCCACAACGCGGTGGCACGGAACGATGATCGAGATTTCATTGCGTCCCACCGCCCCGCCCACAGCCTGCGCGGACATAGAGCCGCATCCCCTTTTCCCGGCAAGCCGCTTTGCAAGTTCGCCATATGTCGTGGTCTCTCCATAGGGGATCGTACACAGAAGCGCCCATACCTCCCTTTGAAAGTCCGTCCCCGTAAAGTTCAGCGGCGGCTGGAAGCCGGGATTTTGCCCGGCAAAGTACTGGTCAAGCCATTTTTTGGCTTCCTCCAATATGGGCGTTTCCCCCTGCTTGTGTTCCTTGTCCAGATAAAGGGCAAAATACTTCTGGCCCTCAAACCACAATCCGGTCAGCCCCTTCTCATCGGCGGCCAAAAGGATCCCGCCCAGCGGCGATTTGTATGTAGTTGTATACTGCATCATGGCCCTCCCTAAATCGTCTGATGGGTTTGGCGCCGTCCTGATATGGACGCTTTAGCCCGGATTCTTGCAAGGCGCGCCAGCCTTGTCCGCTCCCTTTACGCCCAGCATCAGCAGCCACCGCTGATTGAACCATAGGGTCCCGCCTTCTCTGCGCGGCGAAAATCCGGTCCTTTCCCCGCCTGATAACTCCGCTTCCATGAGTCCGGCGATCTGGCGTCTTATCTTCTCAGGCGTCTGCGTCAGGTCCATCCAGGCGTCCAGCGATACGGCTATGTCCGTATGCTCCATCTTCTTCACGCTGTATCCGTACCGCTCATACAGCGCGGCAAATTCACCGCGGCTTCGGTTTTTCACATGCGACGGGTCGCGCATGGTCTCGATCCTGTCCTCCCTATCCCGCAGGTCCTCCTCAGCCGCTTCCATGTCGATGATCACAAGCTTACCGCCCGGCTTCAGCACCCGATGCAGCTCCATAAAGGGCCGCTCCATTTCAGGGAAGTGGTGAAAGGCCAGCCGGGTTATGACAATATCAAAGGCCGCATCCGGATAGGGGATTTGCTCCACATATCCCTGTACGAAGCGGATATTGGACAGGCCCGCCGCTTCAGCCATCGCCCTTCCTTGCTGCAGCATGGCGTCCGTGGCGTCGAGACAGACCACCGAAGCGACCAGGGGCGACAGGCTGCGGCCGCAAGCGCCCGTCCCCGCCGCCGCGTCAAGCAGCGCATCCGTTTTCCTTGCCTGGATCGCCCGAATCGTATAATCAAGATATTCCTGCTTGGAAAAATTCATCCGTTCTGATTCAAAGTCCTTTGCCTGCGCCGAAAAGGAGCTGTGAATCTTTTCGATATTTGCAGGCTGCTTTGCCCGGTGCATCCTATGTGCCTCCTTTGCCGTTCTTACGGTATAGATTGACATGCAGGTTTGACTCTTTTATCATATTATCATGGGTTATATCCCACTTTCTACAAGGATATGGTCATAAATTATCATCATATCGCAAAAGGGCAAGAACATGCAGGATCAGTATCTGAATTCCGTCAACCTTAACGGCCAAACCGATTTCCCCTACCTGTGCCTGGACGTAAAGCGCGGGAACAGCATACCTGAGCCGCCGGGCTTTAGGGTGATGCATTGGCATGAGGATTTTCAATTCATCTATGTGCTCTGTGGAGAAATCCGCCTGCATACGCTGGAGCAAACCATAACGGTTCCCGCTGGAGCCGGCGTTTTCTTGAATCAGAACGTTATCCACCTTGTCCTCGCGTCGCCGGATTGCCACTATAAAAGCTTTCTGTTTCCGGAGCTGTTGATCTCTTTCTATCCCGGCTGCCCTGCGGCAAGGCATGTAAAGCGGATTGCCGGCTGCGGGCAGCTCCCATTTTTGCCGCTGAATCCAGACGTCGATTGGCAACAGCGGATTCTTGAAGGGCTGAAGGCATTATCCGGCGTCGAACCGAGGGATCCCCTTTATCCCTATAGGGTGCTTGTCCTGCTCTGCACGCTTTGGCTGGAGCTGGCGCAGCACCTCGATATCCCGGAGGCGCCGCAAAGCAGCGTAACGCTCCAGCGTATGCGCCGCTTCCTGCATTATATCGAAGTACACTATGCCGAAGATATATCCCTTGAGCAGCTGGCGAAAAGCGCGGACGTCAGCAAATCCGAATGCCTTCGCTGCTTTCAGGCCTCCATGGGCAATACGCCTTACCGCTACCTGATTGAATACCGCCTGCAAAAGGCTATGGGCCTTTTGACCGGTTCGGCGCTTTCCGTTGGTGAAATCGCCCAGGCCGTGGGATTTCACTCCCAGAGCCATTTTGGCCGGCTTTTTAAGGCGCGCACCGGATATGCGCCAAAGGATTACCGCAGGGGCAGCAGGGCAAAAAGGCCATAGCGCAGGCGGCCGGCCGCCTGCGCTATGGCCTTTTTCCTTTTGGGGCGGGCCGCCGCCGCACAGCCCTGCCGGTCATGACATGATCTCAAGCTCATCCCGGTATAGGTTCAGCGCCACCCGCGTACCCCGCTTGACCGCTGAACTCACCTGGATCGTATGCCCCAGCTTATCCATGATGCGCCGGCACAGATACAGGCCGATGCCCGTGGACTTTTTATCCATCCGCCCATTGTAGCCGGTAAAGCCCTTCTCAAAGATCCGCGGCAGGTCCTCGGGCCTGATCCCAATGCCGTTGTCCTCAATCACCAACGTTTCGGCCTGCTCCGGATCCATGTAGATGCGGATGCGTCCGCCGGAAGGCGTATACTTCAGCGCGTTGGACAGCAGCTGCTCGATGACAAACAGCAGGCCCTTTTCGTCGGTCAGGCACTGATCCGGCATTTCCTCGAAGGAAAGGGCGATCGACTTGAGAATAAAGAGGCCGGCATATTTGCGCACCGCCTGGCGTACGATCCCAGCTACTTCATACCGCTTCAAAAGAAGGTCCGAGCTGTCGCTGGAAATGCGCAGGTATTCCAGCACCATCTGCACATACTGCTCGATCTCCAGCAGCTTCAGGCTGATTTCCGTATCCCTGGGCTGGGGATCATCCGAAAGCAGCAGGCGCATAGCTGCGATCGGCGTCTTGATCTGGTGGGCCCAAAGGGTGTAATAATCCACCATTTCGGTGCGCGCCCGATCATTCTGCAGGGCCAGGTCCATCCTCGCCTTTGTCAGCACCTCGATCATCCGCTGGTAGTCCGCCTCAATCAGGTCGTCCGGCTCCGGCATACGGTCAAAGCCTGTCAGCGCCCGGTCCATCAGGTCGCAGAGCTGCCGGTGCCGGGCGGCATACCGCCAAAAATCGCCCATGGCAATGACCGCCGAGGCCGCGGCCGCCAGCATCATGCCGTAAAGCACCGCCTCCATGGGGATATCGCACAGGGCGAACACAAGAAAATAGATACCGCCATAGAGGGCGAACAGGGCGATCACCTTGAGCCGCCGGCGCAGGTAAGCCGCCATGATAAACCGTAAGCTGTGTTCCCGCCTCATCCGTCAATCCTGTACCCTTCGCCCTTTTTGGTCTTGATATAGCCCTCGTCCAGCCCTACCCCGGCCAGCTTGCGCCGCAGGCGCGCTACATTGACCGACAGGGTATTATCGTCCACAAAGCTGTCGCTTTCCCACAGCTTCATCATCATCGCCTCCCGGGATACGGTGCTGCCCGCATGCTCCAGCAGCATCTGCAAAATGCGCAGTTCATTCTTGGTCAGCTCCACGCGGGCCTCCCGGTACGTTGCGGTAGCCTCGCCCAGATTCAGGATCAGGCCACGGTGCTCCATCAGGCTCGCCTGCCCCTTAAAGCAGTAGCTGCGGCGGATCAGCGCCTGAATTTTGGCCGTCAGCACCTCCAGGTCAAAGGGCTTGGCGATAAAATCATCGCCGCCCATGTTGATCGCCATTACGATATTCATGTTATCCGCTGCCGACGAGATGAATATGATGGGCAGCTGGGATACCTTCCGGATCTGGGTACACCAGTAATATCCGTTAAAGTAGGGCAGCGAGATATCCAGCAGCACAAGCTGCGGGTCAAAGGCGATGAACTGCTCCATGACACCGGAAAAATCCGTCACAAACTGCGCCTCATAGCCCCACTTGCCCAGATGCCCGGCCAGCAGCCGCGCGATGGTAAAATCGTCCTCTACAATCAGGATCCGGTACATGGCTCCTCCTTGATCACCTGAAGCATTGCCTCCACGGTCTGGGCGACAGACAGCCCGGTCACATCTACCCGCGGATAGGGGCAATCCTCATATACCCAACGGCAGGCCATGGCCCGGGCAATCCGCGCTTCGTCGCGTCCGTCCCGCCGCATTCGCAACTCATTCTCCCGGGGTGAGCAGGTGCAGAGGATGGGACAGAGCCGAAAGGCTATACCCCGCTGCCCAAGCCTCGCCAGCACCCGATCCAGCAGCTGACGCCGCGGCCCGTGCAGCCCATAGGAAAAAATCACATGTTCCACCCCGTCGCAGGCAAAATAATTAGCCAGCATATCGCTCATATTGGCCACCACACACGCCTTCGTCGCCTCTGTGAATGAAAAGGGTTCGATAAACCGGCACCAGTCACTGTCCACATAGGCGGCGGCGCCCAGCGCTTCCGTCAGCGCCCTGCATGCCGTAGACTTGCCAACGCCATTGGGCCCCACAACAAGAATCAAATCCTTCATCGCACCCCTATCCCTCCAGGGCCGGCAGGATAAACCGCTCAAATTCGCCCGGATGGCGGCACCAGCAGGTCTCGTCAATCGTGATGCGCTCTCCCTGCTGGGTATAGGCGGTGGTTACAGGGCAGCCCGCCTGCTTTCTTTTATATTCCTCCAGCGGGACCCAAACCATCCGTTCCACCTCCGTCCCCAGGACAAATGCAGGCGACGGGTGGCAGTAGAGATAAACATGAGCCATTTCGCGGTCATCCATCCCCGCAATCCGGATATCGTCCCGGAATGCCCCGCAATACCGAAGCTCATCTGCCCGCAGGATCAGCCCGATCTCCTCCCGCGTTTCCCGAAGCACCGCGGCCTCCGGCGTCTCCCCCGCGTCCATATGCCCGCCTACGGCGATGTCGTAATAGCCTGGGAAATCCTGCTTATCAGCCGCCCGCTGCTGAAAAATCAGGGCCGCCTCACCCCGGAAGCGAACCGCCACCCACAGATGCACGACCTGGTGAACCAGCCCCCTGGCGTGGGCCTCCGCCCGGGACGCCTTGCCTATGGGCCGCATTGCGTCGTCATAAATGTCCAGCATCTCCATATCCGCGCCTCCCCTACAGCAGCCACTGCCGCGTCACGCCGGCCACCTGGGCCGGGCTGTTTTCCTCCACGAAGCGCATCGTATCCTCATAGACCGCATCAGCCAGGGCATGGTTAGCCGCCAATGCTACCACAGCAAGCTCCGCCCTCTGGCGCTGCTCTGTCAGGCCTGATTCCATTACCGTCAGATTGCGCCGGATCAACCGGTCCTTCAGGCTTTTCACCACCATACGCTTGTCCTTCAGGCTTTGCGCCCAGGGGATGGACAGCGTAATCGTAAATAAAAGGGCCGTCATGCTATTCACCTATAATCTTAATCAGGGCGTGCTTACGCCGTTTTCCGTCCAGCTCATAGTAGAAAATCTGCTCCCAGGTGCCAAAATCCAGCCGCCCCTGGGTTACGGCCACGACGGTCTCGCGGCCCATAACCGTGCGCTTAAGGTGGGCGTCGGCATTATCCTCATAGCCGTTGTGATGGTATTGGCTGTAGGGCTTTTCCGGGGCCAGCCGTTCCAGCCAGGCTTCATAATCCTGGTGAAGGCCCGGCTCATCGTCATTGATGAACACGCTGGCTGTAATATTCATCGCGTTGACCAGCACCAGGCCCTCGCGGATCCCGCTTTCCGCCAGCGCCGCCTCCACCTCGGGCGTAATGTTCACCAGCCCCCTTCGGCTGGGCAGCTCAAAAAACAGCTCTTTGCGATAGGATTTCATTTTCCCTGCTCCCTTTCCCGGGCCCTGGTATCATAGTAGGCGATCTTTCGCTCCACCCGCTCCAGATGCTCCTGCATCTGCTCCATGCCAGCCAGGATCCGCTCCCGCTGCCGCCGCAGGATCGCCCGGCGCTCGTCCAGCGTCTCATCCCCCTGCTGGCTTAAATCCAGGAAATCCTTGATCTGGCGGATCGACATACCCGTCGCCTTCAGGCAGTTAATAAGCGCCAGGCCGTCGAGATCCTCCTGGCTGAAACGCCGGATCCCGCCGGCTGTGCGCTCCACATGGGGCAGAAGCCCTTCCCGGTCGTAATAGCGCAGCGTATGGGTGGTCACGCCCATACGCTCGGCCGCTTCCTTAATCGAATACGTCATGGCAACGCGCTCCTATGATCTATACCTTAAAGCCTGCTTTAACCTTCCCTTCCAGTATAACCAATTCCGCCCCTCCCGGCAAGGGGAGGGGCGGGCGTTTTCAGCGCAAGCGTTACAACGCAGAAAAAACCGATCCGGGCGCGGAGAGCACCCGGATCGTGAGACGCCTATTCAGGGCCGCGCTTCCCCTGCGGCTGGGATATGCCTAGCTCCGGCTCCCTACCTTGCCGGTCAGCCGGCCGTGTACCTGGCCGTACAGCGTACCTGTGATCGTGCCGGTCATGTCGCCCATAATATCGCCGTGAACGTCGCCTTCCACCATGCCGGTCACCGAGCCGCCCACGCCGCCCATCACACTGCCCATGACGCGGCCCTTCAGATCGCCCTTCAGGTCGCCCTCCAGATTTCCCACAAGGTTGGGCTTCCCATCCGTCCGGGCCTGAATGTGGCCGCCGATATCGCCTTGAATATTCCCCTGCACACAGCCGGACAGCGACCCGTGCACCGTGCCGCCGATATCGCCCTCCACGCTGCCGCCAATGGAGCCCAGCACGTCGCCTTCGATGCCGCCGGTTACGCTGCCCCTGACGGAGCCCTTCACATCGCCGCACACGCCGCCCATGACAATGCCCTCAATGCTGCCGCCCACGTCGCCTTCAATACCGCCTTCAACCTTGCCGGTCACCGCGCCCCGGACGTCGCCGTGTATCCTGCCGCGGACGATACCCATCACGCTGTTCATCACATCGCCTTCGATATCGCCGTCCACGCTGCCGTTGATCGGACCTTTCACATCGCCGGTTATGCTGCCATGGACGCTGCCCATAATGGAGCCGTTCACATCGCCCTCGATACCGGCGCCGACGCTGCCCATGATGGAGCCGTTCACATCGCCGCATATGCCGCCGGGAACCCTTCCCAGGATATCGCCGCGCACATCGCCCTCAACCCGGCCGACCGTCCCCAAGATATTGCCGCCAATATCGCCATGGACCGTACCGGCAACCTGCCCCAGCACGCCGGAGCCAATGCCGCCCTCCACATCGCCGCGGATCACGCCGCTCACAGGCCCGCTGACATCGCCATGGACTGTACCGTTGATGATGCCGGTGACAGCCCGGGGGATATCGCCCTCCACATCGCCGTTCACCACGCTGCCCATGCTGTCGCCGCGGATCCCCGATCTGTGCACCGCTTCATTGATCTGCCGGGGCAGGTCCTTCAGCGAATCCCGCACGGTGCGGCCTATATTCCCGGCAAACTCCCAGAAATCGGCCTCATTGGAGGCAGCCTGACCGCCGCGGGGCGCGCCGTCCCCCTCCTCCTGCCGGGAATCAGCCCGGCCGCGGGCGCGTTCGACCCGCTGCCGCGCCTTGCCCACCAGGGTCTCCAGCCGCTCCGCCTCGCGCCGCAGCGCCTCGGCCTCTTGGCTATCGCTGCAGGCCTCGGCCCGCTCCCGGATCGCTTTAAGCTCCTCCTGCAGGGTATGGCAATCGTCTTGCGCATCGCGCAGTTCAGCCTCCGCTGCCGCGCGTTCATCCTCTGCCTTCTGCCGCCCGGCCTCCGCTGCCGCGCGTTCATCCTCTGCCTCCTGCCGTCCGGCCTCCGCCGCCGCGCATCCATCCTCTGCTTCCTGCCGTCCAGCCTCCGCCGCCGCGCGTTCATCCTCTGCCGCAGCGCGCCGCTTCTGGGCTTCGGCCTGATCCGCCTCCCTGCTCCCGCCGTCAGCCTGCTGCATAGCCGCAATCAGCACAGCGCCCTGCTCCGCCGTCAGCTCGCCGGCCCGTACCTTTTCCAATACCTCTCGAAGCGTCATCCTCTTTCCCCTTTCCTATTGTTCCTGTGAAAAATGGGCCATCGCCTCTTCCAGCGTCAGCTCGCCCTTCTGCAGCTGCTCCAGCACGGTCTGCGGCGTCGGCTGCGGGGCGCTCACGCCCATCACCGCCAGGATATCGTCCAATCGCAGCCGCATGGTGGGATAGGAGAGCCCCAGGATTTTGCCCGCCTCCCGCAGGTTGCCCCGGGTGGCCAGGAATACCTCCACAAACCGGCATTGTTCCGCGTTCAGCTTGCCCAGCGGGCCGGGGTAGAAGTTCCCCTCCAGCCGCGTATGGCACCGCGCGCAGCACAGCTGGGTAATCTGAAGGTTGCTGCCGCACACCGGGCAGGTGCTGGGCGCCGGATACATCTTATCCTGTTCCATTTTTCTTCCTCCTTATCTGGTTTTTCCGCTTATTTCTGGTAATCCCTTACCGATCCGGTAACCGGTCCGCTGATCCTGCCGTGCACCCGGCCTGTAATCACGCCGCTGACCGCGCCCCGGATATCGCCGTATACGTCGCCCTCGATCCGTCCGGTCACATCGCCGTCAATCACCACCGGGTCGATACGGCGCTGGACCAAGCCGATACGCTTGCCCACCGGCCCATGTACCGTGCCGCTCACACAGCCTTTGATACGGGTGCTGACCTCGCCGGTCTCGCCCTTGAGCTCGCCGGTCACCGCGCCCACCGCCCCGGTTATCTGTCCGGTAATGCCCTGCCGCAGGCGCCCGCCCACGTTTCCGGCAATCAACCCCTCTACCGGGCCGTGAATATCGCCGCCCACGCTGCCCTTGAGCGCAGGCTCCGGCCCGACGGGGTAGACGCCGCCATGGATATCGCCCCCCACATTGCCGTTCAAGCGGCCCCGGAGGTCGCCGGCCAGGTCGCCGCCGATGCTTCCGGTCATGGCGCCGCTCAGGCCGCCCTTCACGTCGCCGCCGACATTTCCCTTGACCGTCCCCTGAATGGGGCCCTTTACGTCGCCGCCCACGCTGCCCTGCAGGCTGCCCAGGATGGCGCCCCGCACGTCGCCGCCGACATTGCCCACCATGCTGCCGGCAATATCACCGCAAACGTCGCCGCCGACATGTCCGCGCAGAATGCCCCGCACCCCCTGCGGCAGGTCGCCGCCAATGTTCCCCACATAGGTTTGCTGCCCGTCATCCGCCGCTTCCCGCTGCGCTGCCCCCTCTTGGCCGTCCGCACCCCGCAGCCGGCTGATCAGCCGGCTGGCCTCCTCCGGCGGCATATGCCCCTCCTGTACCGCTTTGAGAATCTCCTCCAGTGTCATGGCTGCGTCCTCCTCTTGCTTGGTATGCCCCCATTATAAAAAGAGATATTGCATATGTCAATATCTCTTTTTCATTTTTTAATATTTTTCTTCAATTGTTTCAGGTTAGCCTTGAAATATAATACCTTCTTGAAGCAAATACTCACAGAATCCCATCCGGCGGGCCGCCTCCCTGGAGGCCTTATTGCCCGCTTCGGCCCTCCAGAGGGGCAGCGCCTTGGGGTAGGCCGCGATCATGGCGGAAAGGGCCGCCGTGCCAAATCCCCGGCCCCGGAAGTCAGGATGGGTAACGAAGCTCAGATCCAGCACGCCGCCCAGCAGCCGCCCGCCGGCCAGCGCCGCCAGCTCCCCGCCGTCATATACCGCGCAGGCGCGCGCATAGGGCGCCACGCCGCCGCGCAGCCAATCCGGTTCGGGCACGGCGGCGGCAAAGGCGCGCACATCGGCGGCCGGCGGGTCAAAGCAGACCCGGCCCCGGGCTGGCGCCGGCCGGACGCCTTCCGGCCCCGGGATCAGGAACCAGGCCGTTTCCAGGGCCAGCGGCGCCTCCTGATCGAATAAGAAGGCCGCCAGCTCTGCGCCGCAGGTTTCAGGGGTCAGCCACTCCGCCACCGGTGCGGCGGCCTCCTCCAGCTCCGGCGCCAGGGAAACCATGCAGGCGCCCTGCCCCCGCACCAGCAGCGCCGGATAATCCTCCGATAGCTCATCGTCCGTCCGCACACCGATGCGCTGCCCCCAGGGCCAGCCCAGGAAATAAAGGATCTGATCACATGCTTGCATCTTCGCCTCCTAAAGGTAAATAAAGGGCCCGTGGCAGGATATACAGCCCCGCTTCCCGTACCGGCCGGCCTGTCAGCCGCTCCAGCGCCAGCCGGTAGAGCTCAAGCTGCGGCGCATAATGGGCAAGGTAGGCCTGTTCCATGCCCGGCAGTACGTCTCCTGTCTTATAGTCCACCAGAACCCACTGGCCGCCCTCTAAAAAGGCCAGGTCAATGACGCCCTGCACCATGACCGGGTCACCCTCCGCCTCCCCCAGGGCTTCCAGCGCGCTCAGCTGAAGGTTGAAGGGCAGCTCCCGCGCCATCTTGCCAGAGGCCCGGGCCCGCGCCCATAGGGGGTGGCGGAGCCAGTCCTCCAGCCATTGGTAATGGATCTCCTCCAGCGATTCCGCAGGGATCAGCCCCTGCTGGGCCAGGCGGCGCGCCGTCCCGGCCGGGTCGTCCTCCAGCCGCTCCAGCACCTGATGGGTAAAGGTGCCCCGCTGGGCGGCGGTAAAGCGCCCGGAGGGCCCGGGGCGGGTCAAGACCTGATCCGCCGGCTTCACCCGGTCTGTAGCGGCAATTTTGGCGGGAAGGCCGGTGCGGTAGGGATAATGCCAGGCAAAATCAGCCATCCGCTCCGCGTCAGGCTCCCCCAGCTCCCCCAGGGGCGGCAGCGCCAGCCGCTTTGGCCTGGGGGCTTCCACCAGCGTCACTCGCACAGGGCAGGTGAATTCCGCATCCGGCCCCAGGCCCGCCTGCGCCCGCAGCGCCTCCGCGCCGGGGCACCGCAGCAGGATTGGGCCAAGCCAATTCAGGTAACAGCCCTCGCCTGCCTCCAGCGCCGCCTCCAGGGGAAGGGCCCAGCCCTTCAGCCTGCGGTCCAGCCCTTTGGCCGATCCGATCAGCACCAGCGACTCCCTTGCGCGGGTCAGCGCCACATAGAGCACCCGCACCTCCTCTGATATTTCCCGCTGCCGGGAGGCCATCGCCATCGCCGCCCGGGAGAGCGTATCGTGCCAACGCCGCTGGTCCAGCAGCAGGGCCTTCATGCCAAAGCCCATGGCCTCGTCCATCTGAATGCGGTCGGTATTGCGCCCCTGGTTGTTCATAGCCTTATCCAGGTCCATCAGGATCACCACCGGATATTCCAGCCCCTTGGAGGCGTGGATCGTGGTTACCCGCACCACGTCGGCGTTCTCCGGCAGCGTAATGGCCAGGCTGCCGTCGCCTTGCCCCTGGGCCATGCGCTCCAGGTGGCGCAGCAGCCCGTAAAGCCCCCGGCTGCGCGTGCCGGCCAGGGCCCGGGCCTTATCCATCAGCAGCCTCAGGTTACCCTGGCGCACATCCCCGCCGGGCAGCGCGCCCAGCAGGTCATAATAGCCGCTCTCATCCAGCACCTTCCAGATCAGCTCCGGGACCGCCAGCACCCGGGCATCCTCCCGCCATGCCTCCAGCCTTGCCAGGAATTCCCGGGTCTTTCTTGCCAACGCGCCCTCCTGGCAGGCCATATCCTCCGCCGCCGCTTCATAGCTGCCCATGGGGTGGGCCCTGCGGATCGTCCACAGCTCCCGCAGGGAAAAGCCGCCGAAGGCCGAACGCATCACGCACATCAGCTCCAGGTCGCGGTGGCGGTTGTCCAAGAGCCGCAGCAGGCAGATTGTCTGCTCCACCTCCAGCTGCTGGCTCCAGCCGCCTCCGCCCAGCGCATAGGCGGGAATCCCCTGCTGCTCCAGCACCTGGGCCACCGGCGCGGTTTTGCCCTGGCGCGAGCGCATCAGGATGGCGAAATCGCTCCACCGGCAGGTACGGTAGCCGCCGAGCTTCCCGTCATAGACCGGCTGCCCCATCCGCCTCTGGATCAGCTCGGCTGCGGCCATGGCCTGCTGCTCGATACGGCTCATTTCGGCCAGCGGCTCGTCCTCATCCTCCTCCCCAGGCCCCACCAGCAGCAGCTCCACCTGGGGCCCGGGCTCCTCTTCCTCCGGCCGGGGCGCCCGGCAGCGCAGCTGCTCCGCCTCCGTATAGTCCACGCCCCCACGCTCCCGGGTCATCAGGCTGCCGAATACGGTATTGACAAAATCCACCACCCCGGGCGCAGAGCGAAAGTTGTGGGACAGGCGCGTCATGCGCCGGGAGGCGTCCTCCGGCAGGGCGCAGCGGGCCAGAAACAGCCCCGGCTCCGCCTGCCGGAAGCCATAGATGGCCTGCTTCACGTCTCCAACGGTAAAAAGATTATCGGGGCGGCTGATCCGGCTTAGGATCGCTTCCTGTACCTGGTTTGTATCCTGATATTCGTCCACCAGCACCATGGAGAAGCTCTCCCGCAGCTCGCTGGCCACGTCCTGCTGCTCCAGCGCCCGCAGGGCGAAGTGCTCCATATCGGAAAAGTCCATCACGCCCCGCTCCTCCTTGAGAAGGGCGTAGCGCCGGGCCGTATCCTCCGTCAGCGCCGCCAGTGCCTGCACCGCCGGGGTCATCGTGTCCATATCCGCCCTGTTGATCTCATCAAGGGGCAGCACCCGCTTCTCATAGAGCGCCTTGGCCCGGTCCCGCAGGGCCTTGGCCTGGCGGGTCAGCTCGGGGTCGTCGCTCTTTCGCTTGCCCCGCAGGGGCTGAAAGCGCCGCCTTTCATCCAAAGCGGTCAGATCGTCCCGCAGGCTCTTCTCATAGCCAGCCGGCCCGCCGGGCTGGCGGCAAAGCGCCAGCGCCTGGGCCAGCAGGCTCCGGCAGGCTGCCAGAAGCCTGTCCCCTTCTTCATCCACAGCCCGCTGCCACAGGCTGTGCGAGGGATCCGCCGCCTGCTGGGCATAGGCCTCCGCCATCTTCGGCAGCAGCGCAAGCCCCTGGGGCCGCGCCATGACATAGTCATACAGCTGGCGGACCGGCTGGGCCAGCCCGCGCCCGTCACGGCCGCCCCAGCCCCGGGCCAGCAGGGAAAGGCCCGGGTCCCCGGCGGAAAAGGCGGCCTCCATGGCCTCCTCCAGGGCGTCCTGCCACAGCAGGGCCTGCTCCTCCTCGCTGGCCGCAGTCAGGCCCGGCGGCAGCTGCGCCACCGCGCCATACCGGGTTATAATCCTTGTGCACAGGGCGTGGAAGGTGCTGATCCAGGCGTCGTCCAGCCGCTCCAGCTGACTTCGCAGCCGGGGATTCTTGTCCAGAGCGGCCTCCAGCCGGTCGCTGATGCGCTGGCGCATCTCCCCGGCGGCAGCCTGCGTAAAGGTGACAACCGCCATCGAGGCGATATCCACGCCCTCCTCCACCAGACGGATTACATGCTCGGTCATGACCGCCGTCTTGCCGCTGCCTGCGGCTGCCGATACCATCTGCGACATGCCCCGGGTATCGATCACCGCCTGCTGCTGCTCAGTCCATTTGGGCATGTTCATCCTCCTCTCTGCCCTCCAGGGCGGCGCGCAATGCGCTTCTCCCCGGCTTGGGCGCCGGGGCGGGCGGGTCGATCTGCCGCTGGCAGAAGGCGCTGTAGGGGCAGTATTCGCAGGCCTGCGCCGCAGGCCGCGGCTCGATTTCGCCGCGGCACATGGCCTCGCCCAGCCGGGCCGCCGTCTCGGCCGCCAGGCGGCACAGGGTCCGTACATCCCGCTCCGACCAGCCTCCGGCAACGGATCCGTCCTTGTTGCGCTTAAAGCCGATGATCCTTGATTCCTCCCCAGGCGCGGCTGCGGGATCGGAGGCCTCGGCCACCTCCGGATCGTCCACGGTAATGCCCTGGGGGCGGTCGTCCAGCAGGGGATCCTCCTGGGACAGCTCATCCCGGGCCGGCGAATAATACAGCCCGGCCGGGCGGCGGCTGCCGTCCTGCTCCAAAAGCGCCTGAAGATAAAGCCACAGCTGAAGCTGGGTGCCGTCCAGCACGCCCTCGGGCTTCAGGGCTTTTTTCCCGGTCTTATAATCCATCACCCGCAGCCAGCCATGGCCCGCCTCATCCACGCGGTCAATGATGCCCGTCAGCTGCAGCTCCCCGCCGCCCGCCAGGGGGATGGCCGCCTCGCGGGGCAGGGCCAGCTCCAGGGCCGCCGGCTTAAAGCTGCCGCCGGCAATTTGCCGGGCCGCGGCCCGGGCCGTCCTGCAGCATACCTGATGCATAAGGTCAAACAGGTAATCGCCCATAGCGGTATCCTCCAGCGTGGAGGCAAACCATTTCTCCTTCAGGCTCTGGGTGATCTGCGTCATGGCGGCCTCCGCCGCCTCCTCGCTGTCAAGGGCGCCGGGCTGCCGTCCCAGCAGGGCCATCGCCTCATGGGTAAAGGAGCCGATGGTCTGAGGGTCGGCGGTAAACCGGGGCCACTGGGCCGGGTTCAGTCCGTAACGGATAAACCACGCCATGGGGCAGCGGGCATATTCCTCCAGCCGTGAGACGGACAGGCTGCGCACCTCCATCTCGCCAACCGGCTCCTCCGTCCGCCCGCCCAGCAGCCGTTCCACCCACGGCCTCTCCTGGGGTACGGCCCGGATGGAAGCCAGCGCCGGCCGCCAGGGGCCGGCCGCCTGGCGGCCCAGGGCCAGCTGACCCAGCGCCCGGGCGGCTACCGGCTTCAGCGCCGCCAGGCTGCGGGCCGCCCAGGGGGACGCCGGCTCCGCCTCCAGCCTCATCAGCCGGCAGATCCGCAGCACCACCGGCGAAGGGTTCAGCGCCGTCCCGCTTTCATCGGTGCGGGCATACAGCACCGTCAGGCTTTCGCTGGCCCGGGACAAGGCATCGATCACGGCCAGCTTGGATTGGGCGCCGCGTACCCGGCCATCCCGGCCCAGGGGCAGCCCTGCGTCGTTGAGCGCCGCCAGATCCCGGTCGTGGAACAGCGCGCCCTCCCCGTGGGGCATGGGCAGCTTTCCCTCCTGGGCGCCTACCAGGATCAGATGGCGCACGCCGGCCACCTTGGTCCGTCCCACGTCGCCAACCAGCACCGCATCCCCCCGGGTCGGCAGGATGCCCACCTGGCTGGCGCCAAAGCCCGCCTCCAGCAGCCGCTCCAGCTCGGCGGCCGACAGCGCCTCGCCCGGCAGCAGGAAGGCCAGCTGCCCCAGCAGCGTCCGCGTTTCCTCCAGCGCCTGGCGGGATTGGGCCGCAGCCTCCCCGTCGCCATGACGCTCGCAGCGTCCGGCGTATTCCTCCAGCGCCTCCTCCAGCTTCCATTGCTCCAGCAGCTGCTCCAGGGAGCGCACCCATTGCTCGGTGGTTCCGCTGCGCCGCAGCCTCCTCAGGGGGCCGGCCAGCATCAGCCGTGCCTGCTCCGCCGCCTCCAGATCCACCTCCCCGCAGGCCCGCGTAAAGGGCTGGCCAAAACGCCTTGGCCCCTTCAGGTCAAAGGCTTCCGCATAGATCTCAAAGGCCTCCCGCTGGCTTTGGCTCAGCTCCAGCAGCGGATTTTTCACCACCCGCAGCACGTCCTCCCGCCGCCAGCCCTTGGCCGGCACCTCCAGGCAGCACAGCATCAGGCCCACCAGCGGATGCTCCAGAAGGGCCATGCGGTTATCCAGGAACACCGGCAGGCCGCTGCGCCGGAAGATACGCCGCACCCGCGGGCCCTGGCTGGCCAGATCCGCGCAGGCGATCACGATATCCCGGAACCGCGCGCCGCCGCGCACCAGGGCATCGGCCGCGGCGGCGGCGGCTTCGATCTGGGCTTCCCCGTCGGCAGCCTCGATCACCCGCACCTGCCCATCGTCGGGCACGTCCTCGCCCGGGTAGGCGAAGATCTGCCGCGGAAGGCGTTCCAGGCTTGTCCGCGCCGGACGGTCAAGATGCTCATGCTGCACCGGGATGCCGGATTGCTCCGCCCGCTCCGTCAGGCGGGCCAGGTCCATGGCCCCGGTCAGGAAGGCATCCTCGTCTTTTTCCCCCGGCCCGGCTGCGGTAATCGTCACCGTTACCTCCAGCGCCCGGCGGCACAGCGCTTCAATCAGGCGCATCCATTGGGGCGGATATTGGTCAAAGCCGTCGATCCATACCTGCGTTCCCGCCAGCCATGCAGCCTGGGGAAGGGCCTCGATCAGGCCGTTGAAGCGGTCCTCCCCGTCCCACAGGCCCTGTCCGGAAAGGAAATCATGGAAGGCCTCGTAGAGGTCCGCTATCTCGCGGCTTTTCTGCGCCAGCAGCTCGCTGCCGCAGCGCCCCGCCTGCCGCAGGGCTTCGGGCGTGATATCGAACCGCTTCATATCGCCCATCAGCTGGGAAAGCTCGCCGGCAAAGCGGGCGTTTCGGGCGCTGCGGCCCAGCAGCGGCAGCCGGCCGGCCATCTGCCCGGCTACCCGCTGCAGCGCCATCGCCCGTCCCCGCTCATCCATGGCCTCCGGCAGAGCGCGCCCGTCCCGCTCAAATACCTCCCGGGCCAGGCGGGTGGGGCTCATCACCGGCTGCCCCAGGAACCCCGGACGCTCCAGTGCCCGGATCAGCAGGCTTTCCCCCTCCAGGGTAAACTGCTCCGGCACCAGGATCAGCGCCTCCTGCCCCCGGCGTATCGCCTGGGCTGCCTGGCGATATACCCGCTCCCGCATTCCGCTGCCGGGCCGCCCCGTCCATATGGTTAGCTTCATACCCGCTCCTCCCCGCCTTAGCTTGTTCTCTATGATGATACCATATTTGGGCGCCGCTGCGAACCGGTCGGAGGAAAATCCCGATCTGGTCAAATCACGCCATGGTCTTGGCCGCCTGCCGGGCGCATAATAGAGCCATCACCCCGAAGGAGGCTATCATGCGTATCAACTACTTCTATGACGCCGCCCGGATCCACGAGCCCGGCGGCGATGCCGATTACCGCCGGATGCTGCGCCGCGCGGGCGTCAATACCCTTTGGCTGGCCGGCGCCTATTCCGGCCGGCTGCAGGCGGAAGCGCCCCGGCTGAAGCAGGCCGCCGATACCCTGCGGGAGGAGGGCTTTGACGTGGGCGCCGTCACCATCCCGGTGGGGCACCCGGGCAATTCCCTGAACCCAGAGGACGAATCCCTGGAGCTGGCCATCCCCTCCGCCTGGCGCTACCGCCAAGGGCCCGACGGCCAGCCGGTCTATCACTGCGCCGATATCGAGCCGGTGATGATGGAAGAAAACCAACGCCTGATGGAAACGCTGGCCGCCGCCGGCGTCAGCGCCCTCTTTCACGATGACGATCTGCGCATGGGCAACTGGGGGCCGCAGATGGGCGGCTGCTTCTGCGAATCCTGCATTTCCGCCTTTAACGCCGCCACCGGCCGCCGGGAAACCCGCGAAAGCCTGCTGCGCGGGCTGGCCGAAGGGCGCGACGCCGCGCTGTGCCTGGACTGGTCCAAGGATCTCTGCCGGAAGCTGGGCCGTCTGGTGGATGCCATGGCCGTTTCAGGCCCACGTTCCGGCGTCATGGTGATGCATGCCGGGGATGAGCGCCACGGCATCGACCTGCCTGCCCTGTCCGCCGCCCACCCTGATATGCTGTATCGGGTAGGGGAAGCGCATTTCTGCGACGAGGACTACGCCGCGCCGCAGCACCGCGCCAGCGTATGGTGCGGCATTCTGCAGCACCTGGCCCTGATGCAGGGGCATGAAACCTTCTCGGAAACCACGGTATTCCCACCGCGGGCCCTGCGTCCCGACTACCTGCTGGGGAAGGCGCCTGGCGCTGGCGGCCGGCGTCGACCACATCTTCTATATGTCGGGTACCTGGCGCATGTCCCAGGACTATTGGGACGCGCTGGCCCGGGGGCTTGACGGGCTTCGGGACCTGTCCTCCACCATGGAAGGCGCGTCCAGGATCTATCCCGTCCATGTGGCCAACGGTACCGCCGGCGGCCTGTGCGAGCGGCTGCAGCCGCCGCTTCTCCCCTTCCTGTCGGGGCTCCCCTGCCGCCCTGTCCGCGGCGGGGACGGGGACGAGCCCGCCGACGTGCTGCTCTTCTTCGGCCGTTACCGCATTACGCCGGCCTGGGCCGCCAAGTTTCCCGGCTACCAGGCGGTGGTGCTGGATGAAGCGGCCTGGGACTATAACCGGGACTATACCGCCCTGCACGGCGGCAGCCTGATCCGCGCCCCCTTTACCGCCGGCGATACGCCCTGCCACGGGGAAGCGCTGCGCCGCCTGGTGCGGGAGGTCGCCCCCCGTCCCATGCCCATGGCGTCGGGCGCCTCCGCCGTCCCCGTATGGCTCGGAGGCGGCCAGGTCATGGTCTTTTCCCTGGAGAATGAGCCCGTTGAGGTCGAGCTGACCTATGGCGGGCAGGCGCCCTGCCGCCTGAGGCTGCAGCCCGCGGGCTTTGAAGCCCGTCAGGCCTAGAGGGGGCCGTCCATGGCGGTGCTTCATCTCATGGTAGGGCTGCCCTGCAGCGGCAAAACCACAAGGGCCCGGCAGCTGGAAAAGGCCTGCAACGCGCTGCGGCTGACCACCGACGTCTGGCACCTTGCGCTGTATGGCAGCGATGTGGAAAGCCCCGAGCACGACGCGCGCCACAGCAGGGTGGAACAGCTCATGTGGGACGTGGCAAAACGCGCGCTGGAGCTGGGCGTAAGCGTGATTCTGGACTTTGGCTGCTGGGCGCGCGTGGAGCGCGATGATTTCCGCAGGCGCGCCCAAGCCCTTGGCGTTCAGTTCCAAATTCATTACATGGAGGCGCCGCGCGAGGAGCTGCTCCGCCGCCTCCGGCAGCGGAACCAATGCGCGCCCGAGGGCGTGTTCGTGATCCCCGAATCGGAGATGCTTCGGTATATGGAGATCTTCCAGCCGCCGTCCCCGGAGGAACTTTTGCCGCTATAGAAAAAACAGCGTCTCAGGACGCTGTTTTTTTGTTCTTTACCGAATATCGCCCTACAAGCCTCCATCGGCATTTGTCGCCAACGCTTGAAGGCGCCCACCCCTTAGCTTATAGGCCGGGCCTTATACGCTTATCCATCAGCGATCATTTTGCCGCAGCAAGAACAGTATTTCCCCTTTATCCATTGCGTCTTCCCACAGTGCGGGCATTTGCTTGCAGCAAATCGATACCCGGCAAGGCTTACAAAGCAGGCGATACACAGTCCAAGGGATATATAGGCTTCGGCTATGATCTCATAGCTGCCATTCAGCAATTTCAGGCCCATCATTCCCCATACGATCAAAAAAGCGATAAGGGATACAATGAAGCTCCAGAAAAGAATCCTCTTCATTGCTTATGCCTCCATACCTTGTAATCCGCCCCATCCGCCGGAATTTGGGGTTCAAGAACATCCAAGCCTGTTTTCTTTACAGCTCCTTCGCCGCCTCGTAGGCTTGTATCGCCTCCAGAAAGGCCTGCCCATACCGCTGCGCCTTCTTCTCCCCCACGCCGGGGACAGCAAGGAATTCCTCCATGGTGGCCGGGCGGCGGGCCGCCATATCCGACAGCGCCGCATTGGTAAAAATGATATAGGCCGGCAGCCTCTCCCGCTGGGCCAAGCGCAGGCGCAGCGCCTTAAGCGCGCCCAGCAGCCCTGCATCCGGGGGCGCCGTCTCCGGCCGCCGCTTCACCTGGGGCTGCGCCCGGGTCTTCAGGATCACCCGCTGCCCATGAAAAAGCACCCCGGCTGCGGCCTCGGTCAGCCGCAGCACCGGGTATTCGCCGGCCGTCTGCGTCAGATAGCCCGCATCCATCAGCTGCTCCGTCAACCCTCTCAGCCGCGCCTCGTCCATATCCCGCAGGATCCCGTAGGTGGGCAGCTTATCCAAACCCAGCTGAAGCACCCGCTTGTCGCGGCTCCCCCGCAGCATCCGCAGCACCGCAGCCATGCCCAGGCCATAGGGGTATTTCCGCTCCACCCGGGCCACCGCTGAAAGGATTTTCTGCGCCTGCAATGTCACATCGGTTTCCACCACCGGCAGCTCGCAGTTGCCGCAGCTGCCGCAGGGCTCCGGGCAGCAGTCGCCAAAGTAATCCAGCAGATACGCCCGCAGGCAGCGGCTGGTCCGGCAGTAGGCGGCCATTTTATCCAGCCGCTCCAGCTCCTGCGCCTGAATCAGGCTCCGCTGCTGCGTGGTCATCTGCTCGTTCTCGCCCGGGTGGGTGACAAGGTATTTGGCGGTCTGCACGTCGCCTGGCGAAAACAGCAGCAGGCACTGGGCGGGCTCTCCGTCACGGCCGGCACGACCGGCCTCCTGGTAATAGGCCTCCAGGCTTTGGGGCATGTGATAATGCACCACAAAGCCCACGTTGGACTTATCGATGCCCATACCAAAGGCATTGGTCGCAACCATCACCCGGGCCCGGTCATAGACAAAGTCCTCCTGGTTCTGCCGGCGTTCCCCGTCGCTCAGCCCGGCGTGATACCGCGTTGCGGCGATACCGGCCGCCTTCAGCCCTTCTAATACCGTCTCCACCCCCCTGCGGGTGGCGCAATAGACGATGCCGCTTTTGTCCCTCTGCCCAGCCAGGTATTCCAGCAGATACGCCATCTTATCCGGCGGCCGGGCCACGGAGAAATACAGGTTGGGCCGGTCGAAGCCGGTGGTGAGGCTCAGCGGCTCCCGGAGCCCAAGGATTTGGATAATATCCGCCTTGACCTGCTCTGTGGCGGTCGCTGTAAAGGCCGCTACGGCCGGGCGGGCCGGCAGCGCTTCGATCATACCGGCGATCTTAAGATAGCTGGGCCTGAAATCCTGCCCCCATTGGGAGACGCAATGCGCCTCGTCCACAGCGACCAGCCGGATCCTGGCCTGCTGGGCAAAGCCCATAAACGCTTCCGTTTCCAGCCGCTCCGGCGCCACATACAAAAGCTTCACCCGCCCCTCGGCCGCCTGCTTCAGCCTGTCGCGCTGCTCGGCGGGCTCAAGGGAGGAATTGATAAAGGCCGCCGGCACGCCAGCCTCGGTCAGCGCGGCCACCTGATCCTGCATCAGCGAGATCAGCGGGGACAGCACCACGGTAATCCCCTCCAGCAGCAGCGCCGGAATCTGGTAGCACAGCGATTTGCCCGCGCCGGTGGGCATTACGCCCAGCACGTCCCGGCCCTCCAGCAGCGCTTCGATCAGCCGCTGCTGGCCCGGGCGGAATTCGCTGTGCCCGAAATAGCGCTTCAGCGCCTGCCTTGCATCCATGGATCGCCCCCCTTTTCTTGGCTTCTATTGTGCTTTTTTTTGCAGCGTTTGTCAAATCATACCGGCGGAGGCGTCCGCTCTCCGGCCCAAATTCTATCTTAAGTAGACACCCAGCGCCATAGCTGTTACAATAATCGGTGGTTCGGGCCTATGGCTCCCGCAAGGGATAAGGCCGCCCAATGCATCACATAAAAGGAGATGGCTATGAACAGGGGATTAGAAGTAGAGGGCCTGACCAAGGCCTTCGGCCAGCGGCTTGCGGTGGATCATCTCAGCTTTTCCATCGACGAGCCCGGCGTTTTCGGCCTGATCGGCACCAATGGAGCTGGCAAGACCACCACGATCCGCATGATCCTCGGGATCCTGACGCCGGATGAGGGCAGCGCCCGATGGGATGGCCGCCCCATCGACCGCGAAACCCTCAGCTTTGGGTACATGCCGGAGGAGCGGGGGATCTACATGAAGACCAGGGTGCTGGAGCAGCTTGTTTATTTCGGCATGCTCCGGGGCATGTCCAAGGGCGACGCCCGGGCCTCCGCGCTGGGCTATATGCAGCGGCTGGGCGTCGAGGAATACAAGGATATGCCCGCTGAAAAGCTCTCCAAAGGGAACCAGCAGAAGATCCAGCTGATCGCCACGCTGGTGCATAACCCCAGGCTTATCTTCCTGGACGAGCCCTTCAGCGGGTTGGATCCGGTCAACGCGGAAATGCTCCGCGGGCTGATCCGCGAGCTGGTAGACGAGGGACGGATGATCGTCATGAGCAGCCACCAAATGGCCACGGTCGAGGAGTACTGCCGGGATCTTGTCCTGCTGCATCAGGGGCGCTGCGTGCTTTCCGGCAACCTGCAGGCCATCAAGGCGGGCTATGGCCATACCAACCTGATTGTCTCAGCCGCAGCGGGCGTAGAGCCTGCGGCGCGCGACTGCGGCCTTACCCTGCTGGAGGACCGCGCCGACGAGCAGGAGTACAAAATCACCGGCGACGCTATGGCCCAGGATTTTCTCCGCCGTCTCGTGCAGGCGGGCGTCTATCCCACCCGTTATGAGATCAAGGAACCTTCCCTTCACGAAATCTTCATTGAAAAGGTAGGTGCGGCGCAATGAGGCAGATTATGACCGTATTTTCCTTCACCTTCCGCGACGCCGTCCGGAAGAAGGCCTTTATCCTGTCCACGGCGATTCTGTTGGCGCTGGTGTTGATCCTCTGCGCGCTGCCGCGCTGCATCGCCTTTTTCTCCAGCCCCGCTGAGGGCGAAGCCCCGGAGGCGGCCGCTCCCGGCGAGGCGCAGGCCGTCTGCTACCTTCTCGATGAAACCGGCCTGATGGATGGGCTGGATGCGGCGCTGAACGAGGCGATGCCCGGCACGCGCTTTGAAATGGCCGCCGCAGGCCAGTCCGGCGAGCTCCGCCAGCAAATCGCCGGCGACGGCAGCCGCTCCCTTCTGCGCATTGCCCTCAAGGACGGCGCGCCCTATCTGTATATCACCACCAAGGACTTCATGACCGGCGTATCCGCCGCCGAGGTGGCCGAGGCCGTCAGCCGCTATTATGTCAACCGCCAGCTCACCGCCCAGGGGATCAGCGAGGAAACCATCGCCTTTGCCCAGAGCACTTTGCCCTACGAAGCGGATATCGCCGGCCAGATGGATCTGAGCGGCTATGCCCTGGGGCTTATCCTGACCGTCCTGATGTTCTTTGCGATCTACTATTATGGGTATGGCGTCTCCATGTCGGTGGCCACGGAGAAGGCCACGCGCGTCATGGAAACCCTGGTTGTCTCCGCAAGGCCCTCCCGCATCCTGATCGGCAAATGCCTGGCCATGGGCGCGGCGGGGCTGGCTCAGTTTGCCGGGGGGCTGGTTTTTGCCGCAGTCTGTTACCGGCTGCTGGTGCCGGCTGACTTTACCCTGCTGGGCATGCCCCTGTCCCTGTCCTCGCTGACGCTGCCCTCGGCGCTGCTGATCGTGCTGTATTTCCTGCTGGGCTATAGCCTGTACGCAGTGATGAACGCCGTATGCGGCGCCTCTGTCAGCAAGATTGAGGACCTCAATTCCGCCATGCTGCCCGTCATGCTGGTCGCCATGATCTCCTTTTATCTTGGCTATATCAACGCCGTCATGCCCAACAGCGGCAGCGTGCTGCAGAAGGCGGCCATGTACATCCCCTTCTCCTCGCCCTTTATCATCCCCTTCCGCTTGCTCAATGGCGACGTGCTTGCCAGCGACCTTATCATCTCCATCGCCCTGCTGGTGGTGGCCATCGTCGTCATTACCCTCATTTGCATCCGCATCTACTCCGCGTCGGTGCTGCAATACGGCAAGCGCATGAAGCTCAAGGAGCTTTACCGGACCCGGCTGTAGGCCGGCCGCTTTCTTAGCCAGACGGCCCCCGCCATACTGTGGCAGGGGCCGTCTTATATTTTTTTCTGTTACTAAAGCGAAAGCGCGGGATTCCCGGCAAAATGCTGCAGGAACACAAGGGGCTCACCGGAGCGGTTTTCGATGGCCACGCCCTGGCGTGCGGCCGCTTCGGTCACGAAATACTCATCATAGGTCAGCTGTCCATAGCGGATCAAGGTGGGCGTTTCCAGCCGCTGGCCGCCAAAGGTGCCAAAGCCCTGCAGGCAAATCATGCCATAGGCCGCCTGATCCTTGAGCGTAACGCTCCTTCCGGGGGAAACGGTGATGCGCTTGGCGCTGACCTGGGCGGATTTATAGCAGATCCACTCCTCGCGGTAGCCTTCCGGGTCCGTCTGCTCAAAGGGCTTGGCAGCCATCGGCGCCATGAACCGGTGCTGATAGAAATCCGGATCCACGTTCTTGTCCCAGTCGATCACCTCCACCAGATAATCGACGTTGCCGATCTCCTGCTGCGGGCAATCCTTCCAAAGCAGCTCCTCGGGCACGCAGTGCTCATAATAGAGCACCGACTGATACATGGCGTAGACATCTGAGGCAAACTGGGGCTCATAGGTGCACAGGCTCCCCGGTGCGTGCAGCACGCCCGGGGGCACATCCCAGCCCGTGTCAAGGTTCAGCTTATAGGCCCGGGATAAGGCCAGCAGGTTATTATCGCCCTTGGAGAAGTTGGCCAGCGCCTCGCGTACCTGCTCCTTTGTCGTGCCCGGATTAAGCCCAAAGAAGGTGAAGGGGAATTCGCCGCCATGGTTATTCACCTGGGCCGGGAAAAAGTACATCTCCGGCTTCCCGTCCTGGCCCACCCGGGCAGCGTGCTCCTGGCGGTGATGGATGTGATGCGGCAGCGGCCCCAGGTTATCGAAAAACTTGGAATAGACCGGCCAGCGCCCGTACTTTTCCCAAAGGCTTTCCCCGATCATTTCGCCCTTGGCCCAGCCGACGGCGTCGCGCAGCGTCACCCGCTGCGTGCCGTCCTCGCTCACGGCAATGTAGCTCAGCCCCTCGTCCTCGGGCGTATCCGGCCCGTTATCGGCATGCGTCGTCGAGGCGAACCAGCGCTCGTCGATGCCGCCCCGCTTCAGGCCCAGCACATAGTAGTCGTCCGGATGAAGCTTGATCCGCTTGCCCGGCCGGCAGAAGGACCGGGGCACCCAGGTCGGGATCAGCCGAAGGATGCCGTTGCCCTGCTCCAGGGCGCGCTGTGTCAACTCTTTGCTCGTCATGGGCATATCCCCCTTTTTTTATCCCAAGGGCGGACGCCGCCCTTAGGATGCATTGTAACAAGCCCCTCCCCCGCTGTCAATCATGGGGCGCGGGCATACCGCGCTTTCATTTTTGCACCCATTTGCCCCCATGGCCTTGACAGCGGCGCGCCGGCTTACTATCCTTTGCCTATAGCCTTACAGGATGATGTAGAAAAGAGGTGCCCTGATGCATACTTGCTCTGGTAATCCCTATATCGGCCATCCCTCTCAGCTTTTGCGCGTCAATGATTATTTCTGTGCCGACGGATTTGCCAAAGGCGTACGCGCCACCGATCTCAACAACGGCCCCCTCGCCGTCACCATCTGTGCCGATAAGGGGATGGACCTTCCCTATGTCAGCTACCGCGGGTACAATATGGGGTATATCGCGCCCAGCGGCCTGGTAGCCCCCGCCTTTTATGATAGCCGGGGCGACGGTTTCCTCCGGGGCTTTTTTGCAGGCTTTCTGACCACCTGCGGCTTGACCCATATGGGCGCGCCCTGCAGCGAGGACGGCAGGGAGTACGGCATGCACGGGCGCATCAATAACACGCCGGCCGAGCAATACGGCGTATCCCTTGAACAGGGGCCGGACGGTATGCGCGCAGCGGCGTCGGGGCTCATGCGCCAGGGTGTGCTGTTCGGGGAGCACCTGACCCTGCGCCGCCAGCTTGTCCTCGACAGCGGCAAGCGCTCCTTCTTCCTTACCGATACGGTAACCAATCACAGCTTTGCCCGCCAGCAGCATATGATCCTCTATCACTTTAACCTTGGATACCCGCTTCTTTCCGAGGATGCCGAGCTTATCCTGCCCTCCGCGCTGGCCCAGCCGCGGGACGTACAGGCGCAGGCCGGCCTGGCAGAGCGCCTTAAAATCACGCCTCCGTCCCCCGGTTATCAGGAGCAGTGCTTCTTCTGCCGCATGCGGAAGGATGAGGCCGGCCGGAGCTTTGCCGGCCTCTATAACCACCGGCTGGGGTTCGGCGTCCTGATCCATTATGACGCGGAGCTGCTGGATCATTTTACCCAGTGGAAGCTCCTGGGCGCCGGAGAATACGCGCTGGGGCTGGAGCCCGGCAACGCCACGCCGCTGGGCGTGGCGGCGGAGCGGGCGCTTGGCCACGTCAAGGAGCTGGAGCCGCAGCAGCAGCGCATCTACCGCTTCCGCATCGATATCATCGAAGGCAGCGGCGAGCTATCCGCCGCAAAGGAGGCGGCCAGCCGGCTGGTATAGGGGCGGTTTTCTCCGGTATAGGCCGGAAAACGAGAAGCGTGACGGACGCATATGCGTCCGTCACGCTTTTTCATGCCTGAGCGGCTCCCTATCTCAGCCTGTCCTTATACTGCTCCTCGAGCTTCTTGTTGTATTCCCGGCCGCCGTCCACATTGACCGACATATACACCGGCGGAACGGTCCCTTCCTCCAGAAAGATTTCCGTTGCCCGGCACATGGCAGCCTGCAGCAGCGCAGCCGTAGTGATGGAGGACATGCCGCAGATCCTAGAATCCATCCCCTCAAGCTGGATCGAAGAATCGCCATCCATCACGCGGTTATCCAGCACCACGTCGCCATAGGCATATAGGTTTTTCCCGTCCTTATGCTTGGGCGTCAGGCGCTTGGACGCCTCCAGGGATGTCACGACAATCACGCCGCAGCCCCTGCGCTTCGCCTCGATCGCCATCTCAACAATCATGTTATTCCGCCCGGAATTGGAAATCAGCACCAGCGTATCCTCCGGCCGCAGATCGGCTGATTCCAGGAATTGGACGCCCACGCCCGGTATATCCTGATACAGGCCGAAGGTTGGATCGCGCAGCTTTTTCGTGGGGATAAAGCCGCCCGCACGATGGCAAATTTCGCTGGCGCCGCCCTCCGAATGGCCAACGCCATAGGCCTGAAGGATGCCGCCCCGCTTGAAGGTCTCCACCTCCAGCCGGGCAGCCGCCTCTATGTTATCCGCCTGCGTCGCCTCCAGCTCATCCAGCAGCCGCCGGATCACATCAAACACACGATTCCCCATGATGTTCCCATCCTTTCCACGTCATACCCAACCGGCATCCGCCTGCCGGGCCCCATGGGCCCTGATTTATGGCTTCATTGTATCAGCAGCCAATCAGAAATACAAGGACATGAGGGCATAACTTGGCCCGCCGCTGCGTATGCATGAGGTAGAGAATCCCCCGGTGGGAGGGTTCGCAGGCGAAAGAATTTGGTAAAGGAGCGGGAACATGGCCAATTACGATGTATATCAACAAATCGCCCAGCGCGCCGGCGGGGAGCTGCAGATCGGCGTGGTGGGGCCGGTACGCACCGGCAAATCCACCCTGATCCGCCGGTTTATGGATCTGATGGTGCTGCCGGAGCTGGAGGAAGCGCCCGCCAGGGAGCGCGTACAGGACGAATTGCCCCAATCGGCGGCGGGCCGTACCATCATGACCACCCAGATGCAGTTCGTACCCTCCCAATCCATCACGGTACAGATGCCCGGCAATACCTCCTGCAAGCTGCGGCTGGTGGATTGCGTGGGCTATATGGTGGAGGGCGCCCTGGGCCTGATGGAGGGCGACGCGCCCCGCCAGGTACGCACGCCCTGGTCCGACGAGGAGATGCCCTTTGAGCAGGCGGCCGAGCTGGGCACCCGCAAGGTCATCGAGAACCACGCCACGCTGGGCCTGGTGGTCACTACGGATGGCTCCGTCACCGACCTGCCCCGTGAGGTCTATGTGCCCGCCGAGGAACGGGTGGTACACGAGCTTTCCGAGCTGGGCAAGCCCTTTATCGTGGTGCTCAACTCCGCCCACCCGCTGACGCCCGACACCCAGTCCCTGGCCGCCACCTTGACCGAGCGCTACGGCGTCCCGGTGCTGCCCATCGATATCCTGCACATGCAGACGCCCCAGATTACCGGCCTGCTGGCCAGCGTGCTCAATGAATTCCCGGCCCGCCAGATGCATATCGCCCTGCCCGCCTGGATCAGCTCGCTGCCCTCCGGCCACTGGCTGCGGCAGGAGCTGCTGGAGCTGGCCCGCAGGGCTGCCGGCTCCTTCAAGAAGCTGAAGGATCACGAGGCGGTGGCGGAGGTCTTTGCCTCCTCCGACCATTTCAGCGGCCTTTCGGTGGAGGCTGTGCATCCCGAGAACGGCGCGATTGAGGCGGAGGCCGAGGTGCCCGGCGAGCTTTATTATCAGGTGCTTTCGGAAACCTGCGGCGTAGAGATTGAGGATGAGACGGCGCTTATGGCGATGATGGGCGACCTTGTCACCGCCAAGCGGGAATACGACCGCCTCTCCGGCGCGCTGGAGCAGGTGCGGGCCACCGGCTATGGCGTCGTTTCGCCCACCATGGAGGAGCTGACGCTGGAGGAGCCCCAGCTGGTGCGCCAGGGCGGCCAGTTCGGCGTATGCTTGAAGGCCTCCGCGCCCTCCTGGCATATCATGCGGGTGGACATCGATACGGAGCTTTCCCCCACCGTCGGCACCCAGCAGCAGTCCGAGGAGCTGGTGCGCTACCTGATGAGCGGCTTTGAAAGCGATCCGGAATCCATCTGGACTACGGAGATCTTCGGCAAATCCCTCCACGACCTGGTGCGCGAGGGCCTGAACCAGAAGCTGGTTCGGATGCCCGAGGACACCCAGGCCAAGCTGCGCGAAACCATGACCCGCATCCTCAACGACGAATCCGGCGGCATGATCTGCATTCTGATTTAACCGGTGAAAAGGGGGCTTCAGCCGATGGCTGAAGCCCCCTTTTGGTTTATGCCGCGCAACCTTGCCTGCAGGCATCAGGCCCCGCCCGTCCGGCAGCGCCGCCGGAAAAGGCGCCGCTTACGCGGGCCATGCCCTATCCTCCTGCTGGGATTGCCAGGTTTTTTTTAGTGCATCCAGCAGCTCTTGCGTGCAATGCCCGTCATAGCCCAGGCCGTCCAGATCGTGAAGCTGCCTGCAGCAGGGACAGAAATATCGTGGCCTATCCTTTTGGCCTATGGGAAAAGGCAGACAGAATTCAAGCCTCTGTCTGCCTTACATGATGCAAGAAAGTTTTTAGTTCAATAGAGCGCTTTCCAAGTCGGACAACATGGTATCCAGCGCCTGGACGCCACCAGTAGATGTATACCAAACATTAGCATGTTCGATGAAGTAAACTATCTTGCCGTTTTTGTATACATCCAATTCCTTGATCAGGTCATTTTCGATAACCTCACGAGCACCCATGACACCCTCGTCAGCAGCGCCAGTTGCAGTGCTGCGGTCAAGGATAAACATGTATTCAGGATTCAGAGTGATGATGGTTTCCCAGGATGCTTCTTCGCCATGGGTAGCCTTATCTACTTCACCAACAGTTTCACCGAGATTATTGGCGCCCAATTCCTTGGCAATAATATTCAGCTGAGACTCAGTATCCATTAGGCCCAGAGCATTGCTGTTGTACATACCAAGCAAAACGTCCTTGCCGTTCAGAACAGCATTCAGTGCATCAATGCGAGGCTGGAATTCAGTGAACAAGGCGTCAACCTCTGCTTCCTTGCCGAAGATGGAAGCGATGGTTTGTGCATTGTACTTGGTGCTTTCCACAACACCTTTTTCATAGTCAACCGCCAGATAAACAACAGGTGCGATTGCTTCCAGATCTGCATATACAGAACTCAGGCGACCGCCAATGAAGATGATGTCAGGCTCACAGGCAGCAACCTTCTCCAGGTCGGCAGTCTTGACGGTACCCAGATTCATAATCGCGCCGTTGGAATCATCAGGATTATAGTCGGTCAAGTATTCGATGGTAACGTTTGCGCTGCCGACAATCCGGCCGCCAAGATCCAGAGCATCCACGATGTCCAAGGCAGGCATATCAAGGATTGCAATGCGCTGAGGATCGTAAGGAACTTCAATATCAGCCATTTCCTTGTTGGCATTCAGAGCCTGAATGGTAATTGTCTCCGGCTTGGCCTCCTCTGTCGTGGTCGATGCTTCGGAGCTTGGTTCCTGGCTCTGGGCCGTAGGGGTATCCGTCTTGGCAATGCCTGCGGAAGTATCGGTCACAACCGGATCGTTAGATCCGGTAGCGCTGCATGCAGTCATGCAGAGCACCATTACAAGGGTCATCACAAGTGCAAGAATGTTCTTCATGGATTCTTCTCCTTTGCTTTTATGTATTTTAAGTTAAGCTTTCACTTAACAGGATTAATAATAGACAGACAGCGGTTTGCTGTTGATGCGGATGATTTCAAAGTCCACCCTATAAATATCTGAAAGAGTTTCCTTATTGATCACTTCATCAACAGTTCCGAATTTTGCGATTTTACCGTCTACAAAAGCACAAATGTAATCGGAATAAAAGGCCGCATAATTGATCTCATGCAGAACCAAAATCACCGTTTTACCCAGCTCATCACACAGGCGCCGGACCGTGCGCATCATATTGGATGCATGGTAAATATCTAAATTGTTGGTGGGTTCATCCAGAAGAACATATTCCGTATCCTGCGCAATAACCATAGCAATGTACGCACGTTGGCGTTGGCCGCCGGAAAGCTCATCGATAAAACGATCTTCAAATTCCTGAAGCTCCATATATGCAATGGCTTTATTGATCATTTCATTGTCTTCTACCGTTAAGCGATTGCCGGAATATGGGAAACGTCCAAAAGCAACCAATTCACGGACGGTAAGTTTCATCTGAATGTTGTTATGCTGTGTCAGGATAGACAACTTTTGGGCAAGTTCTTTGCTTTTCCAGCTGGAAAGGTCTTTATCCTCGAAGTTAATCGCACCGGAGTCCTTTGCGATCAACCTGGAAATCATACCCATAACAGTAGATTTACCTGCACCGTTCGGGCCGATCAGTGACAGGACTTTCCCTTTGGGAATTTCAAAACTGACAGAATCAACAACGGTTTTTCCATCATATCTTTTGATCAGGTCAACGACATTCATGATCAGATTCCTTCTTTCTTGAACAGCAGCAGGTAGAGGAAGTAAATGCCGCCGCCGATGGTGATAAATGTGCTGATAGGTACTGCATAGCTGAATACATGCTGAGAAACGATTTGGCCAGCGATAATCGCAAGCATACCCATCAAAGCGGAGCCAATGATCAAATGGCTGTGTTTATGTGTCCGCAGAAGCTGGCGCGCCAGATTGGCTATGATTAGGCCCAGGAAAGAAATGGGGCCGACCATAGCGGTTGCAATTGCAATGCACAGAACGACGCCAAGCAGTAATCTCCGCACAGTATGGTCATAATCCACGCCGAGGTTGATGGCCTGATCTTTGCCCAGCGTGATTACATCCAGCAGTTTCAGATCCTTCCACAGGAAAATTGTCAATGCCACCAGCAAAATCACAGAGAACGCAATTACTTCCACATTCACATTGTTGAAGTCAGCGACCAGAGTCGTCAGCAATGTATCATACTCATTCGGATCCATCACCCGGATCATAGTGGACTGGATGCTGCCAAAGAAAGAGGACAGCACCGTACCGATCAGCAGCACATAAAGCACGTTGTTTCCTGTTTTCTTAAACATATAGGAATACACAAAGGTTGCCGCAATGGACATTACGATCAGATCAACCGCAAAGGACAGATTGGAGTTGGTTGCGATCACGCTTCCAGAGCCAGCTACGAACACCACAGCAGTATGCACCAGCGTATACATGGAATTCATCCCCAGCAAGCAGGGCGTCACAATACGGTTATTGATGATAGACTGGAATATGATCGATGCGCTGCCGATGGCGAAAGAAGCAATCAACATAACCATCAATGTAGGAATTCTTAATGACAACACATACTGGAACAGTTTGGGTTTATCCAGGTAAGCGTTGATCAGCAGATAGGTTCCGCAAATTGCAACCACAATGACTATCAGTACAATCAGGTTTCTGATGTTCGTTTTCTGAGCATGAGTGCGATACGGCTTCGCGTATTTTATACCTATTTTTTTATCCACAGCTGGAGCCCTCCTTTGCTTTGCCCAAGCGGATGGCCTTTTTGCCGTGATTGAGCTTATAAATCAGCATTGCGATAAACATAATGCTACCGATAATGCCGACAATTAACTCGATAGGCAGCTCATAGGGCATAATGACACTCCGTGCGACCATATCGCAGATCAGCACAAACAATGCACCAATCAGAGCCGTGTCAACCAGCGTCCCCTTGATCTTATCCCCTTTGAACATCGCAACGATATTCGGGATAATAAGGCCGATATAAGAAATTTGCCCTATAACTGTCACCACACTTGCTGTAATCATGGAAGCAATCGTCAAGCCGAGGAACAGTACCAACTTATAATTCACGCCGAGGTTTTGAGAGAAATCCTTACCCATACCAACAATGTTAAAATAGTTGGCAAAGATAAAGGCGATAATAACCAGCGGAACAGCAAGCCAAACCAGTTCGTAATTGCCTTTAATCACAAGAGCAAAGGAGCCAACGAAATATGTGGACAGCTGTTGTGTTACTTCAAACTTATAAGCGATAAAATTCGTAATACCGCCCAGAACATTTCCGAACATAATGCCGATCAATGGCACAAGTACGGTATTTTTGAACTGGATACGCTGAACAAACCATACAAAAACCCATGTGCCTAAAATGGACATGGCAAAAGCCAGAAGAACCCTGCCCCATAATCCAATCGTAGGGATGAAAACCAACGACAGCAGTATACCAAACTGAGCCGACTGGATCGTTGCACCTGTACTTGGCGAAACAAACTTATTCATGCAAAGCTGCTGCATGATCAGTCCGGATACGCTCATGCCAACGCCTGTACAAAGGATGGCAAGTAGTCTTGGAATTCTGGTAAGGAGGAATATTTTCAGCTCCATGGCATCCCCACCGAATAACAGCGTATCCAAATCAATATCGACTACGCCCACAAACAGCGACAGCACAGCTGTAATGAGAAGCAAAATTCCCAGGAGTAACGTTGATAAGTGCTTTTTGATAATCACACACATCCCTTTCACAAGAGTTAGTCATAAATAACCATTGGGTATAATTTTTGTTCGCCATACTGCGAACAAAAACAATTATAATCATTTCATTTTTGAAAACAATGACCATAGCATTTTATTTACACTCCAAAAAAGCATAGTATCCCTCCAAAACAGTTTACCGTCCCGTTTCAGATGCAAATTGCTCCTAAAACAAAACAGGAACCCTCCAAAAAAGAAGTATTCCTGTATCTCACTAAACAATTTTCATTTTTGAATGTTCCTTACGGTATATACCCGGAGGATCTCCCATAATCTTCTTAAAGGTCGCCGAGAATTTACTCTCGTTTTCATAACCAAATTCTTCTGCGATCTCATCTATGCTTCGTGTTGTATGAATCAATACCTGTGCGGCGCTTTGCATTTTCTGCATACGGATAAAACTAATAACCGGCATACCATATACACTACGGAAGGCATTCTGCAAATATGTATCCGATATACCAAATTCCAACGTCAGTTTTTTGACTGTGATTTTGCTATGGATGTTCTGTGAAATATAGTCTGCCACACTTTTTACAAAGGCAACCTGTGTGCGTGGAAGTAGTGTCCTACGGTATTTGTGGCTATCCATTTTTGAAATTTTCATCCTGAAGAAAAGCTCTGGTAGCTTCACCCTCAGATAATCTATTCGATGTTGCTCATCTGCTTCATATAAGTCTTCAAAAAACCTTTTGGCTACTTTAGAAGAACGAAGGGCTGTGTATGATGTTCCTGCACAAATATGGTTCAAAGCTTCATACGGAAGACAACCGCAGCTATTCAAAAACACAATAAGGGGATTATCGATGATAGCTAGATCAACTCCGATGCTTATACCATGGTAATGATTTAACGGCAATCGAAACGTTTTATAAGGTTTATCCTGAAGGACAATAGAGCAGTCTCCGGGCATCAGGTAGAAGAACTCATTTTCGATTTCCTGTTCAATACGGCCTTCTTTACAGTAATGAATGCTAACATAATTCTTTCTCACCCCCTGCTCAAAGGCGCCAAAATCAAAATCGGCCATATGAATGGAAGCATACGCCACCTCAACTCCGGGAAACACATGGTAAACAGTAGCCTGGGCGTCTCCGGTTTCATTTGTCAGTGTATATTGTTTTATTTCATCAATTTTTTGTCCATGTTGTCTGTGCATAAAAATTTCTCCTGGAGTAGTGTCAATGAAGCCGTACTTTTCGTATGGTTAGATAAAACTAACCATTCAAGTCAAAAATGCGGAAGCCCTCAGAGTGAGTTCGCTCCCGTTGCGCTGAATTATAGCATATATTTGCTCAAAACGCAATTCGTATAATGCCGATTGCAGAACTGCCGCAACAAAATGCGTTGCTCCGCAGCGCAAGATCACCCCTCACCCCGAGGCGGCATTGCTTTCCCGAAGCGCCATACAAAAACCGCGGCTGTGCAATTA
>UQLW01000027.1 GCA_900542005.1 uncultured Eubacteriales bacterium | reverse complement strand
ATATGTGCGAAAGCTACGCTCCCGCTGCTCCGCGATGATTTCTGCAAGAGCCGTATCTTTTTCCGGCTTGCCCAGACGATGGACGAAATCATAATATCCGCTTCGGGATACCTGAAAGAAGCAGCACATAACGGATACCGGATATTCGTTTCTGTGCCGGTAGATCACTGCGTATTTTGCCCTTGGCCTCACTTCCTTCCTATGGAGCGCAGAAAATCCCGCAATAGCTCGTTTTCCATCTTTAGCCGTTTGTTCTCATACTGGTACTCCGCCAGTGTTTTTGCAGGTTTGCGCCCTCGCGTCTTGGGAAGCTCAATGCACATTGACTTTCTCCTGCGCGGATTCGTGCCACTACTTCTTCCCGTACCCCAACCGGATACTTTTTCATCCCTTTTTTTCCGGACATACTATGACCCCCTAATGTAGTTCTATTTTCCTACATTAGGGGGCCTTTTGTCTATTGTCCGTTTTTACTGGACCGGTTCAGTTTCCCCGCCTTTTTCATGCCTGCCTTGGCCCGCCCGGGCGGCGTTATCGTAAAATACCCTCCAGGACCTGGCCCTCGGCCTCCGGCAGCTCGGCCCCCAGGAGCCTGGCAAAGGTCGGCGCCTCATCGATGAGCCGTCCCTCCGGCAGCACGACGCCCTGCGCGATATCGGGCCCCTGGGCCAGCAGGATGGGCTGGGGGCCCTTTTCCGGCAGATAGCCATGGGTAGCCCGGCCATAGCGGTAGTCGCGGCTGTCAAAATTCTTCACCAGCGGGCGCAGCGCCGAGTCGCCAAAGGAGGTATAGCCGTCCGTCTCCAGCACAAAGCGGAAGGGGCCGGCCAGCCGCTGCTCCCTCTGGGCCTCCTCGGCGGTATAGACCCGGCTGACGCCATATACGCCCTCTTCTTCAATCTTCTTGAGCAGCGCCCAGGTTTTGTCATAGCTCTGCTGATCCTGGGGATCCTTCAGGTACACCAGCGCCGACATGCCCCCCGAAAGGCAATAGGCCTTCCAGTCGGCGATCCGCCCCTGGCTGTCCAGCCAGATCAGCCCCGCCTCGGCCAGCAGCACATTGATATTGACGATGCGCTTGATCTCCAGCTGCCCATGGTCGCTGACCAGGAAGAAATCCGTATCCTGCAGCGTACCCGCCTCCTCCATGGCCTGGAACAGCTCGCCAATCCATCCGTCGGTCTCCACTACGCCCTCGGTGACACGATCGTTAAAGAGCCCGTAGCGGTGACGGTAGCCGTCAATATTGGCCGGATGGATCATCATAAGGTCCGGCTTAAATTGCCGCAGCATATCGCAGGCACAGGCGATGATAAAGCGGTCGCAGGCTGGGTGCTGGCGTTCCTGGCCCTCCAGCAGCTTCTTGTGCTTCCGGACGATCTCCATCACCTGCTCATTGGAGCCGCTGCGGGCAAAGGCCGCCTCCAGCGTGTCGTCGTCGCCCTGCGTCCAATATTCGTCGATGAGGTAATCAATATCCGGATGGTTGCCGGTGACCGGCCAAAAGACCGCGGCGGTCGTGCGCCCGGCCCGCTTGGCGGCGGAAAAAATATCCGGCGCCTTGACTGCGTCGTGGAACCATTTCCAGGGCAGCTCGCCCTCCCGCGCCTCGAATACCAGGTTTCCGTCGATCCCGTGCCGGTCAGGGTATACGCCCGTCGCCATGGTCGTATGGGCCGGGTAGGTAATCGTCGGGTAGATGGAGCGCACGCGGGTAATCTCGCTGCCTCCCTTTAGATACCGCTGGTAATTGGGCAGGCGCTTCAGCGTCACGAGATCCTCGCTTACCATCGCGTCTGCCGAGAGAACCACAACCTTTCTCATGTTTTCCTCCTTTTATCCGCCATAGATCCGAAAGCGGGCCGACGCCCGCCGGAACGCGTACTCATCCTCCAGCATCCGCTGCTCGATTTCCTCCAGCGGCGCGCCTCTTCTCAGGCTGTCGTCACCATGGAGCAGGTCCGTCATATAATGGCCGTATTCGGGCAGATACCGCCAGGTAAACCGGCTCCCCGAGCTCTCCTGCAGCGCCCGCACCAGGGCTATACCCATCCGCACCGGCGTAAACGCCCGGTGATCGGTCACATGCACCTGTACGCCCTGGCAAAGCTGCCCGGCATGCTTAAAGGCCAGCGGCGTGAAGGAGACGGGGCGGAACCAGCAGCCGGGCAAGCCCCGTTCGTTGAGCTGGTCAGCCAGCCGCTGGCCGTCGATCCATGGCGCGCCGATCCATTCAAAGGGCTTTGCCGTACCCCGTCCCTCCGAAATGCTCGTACCCTCAACCAGGCATGTGCCCGGATAAACCCGTACCGTGCTGATCGAGGGCATATTGGGGCTGGGCGGCACCCAACGCCCATCCTCCTCCAGGGGGCTGCCGCTATACCCCTCCACCGGGATCACGGTCAGCTCCAGCTTCAGTCCCATCCGCTCCTTCATCAGCCCGGCAAGCTCCCCCATCGTCAAGCCATGGCGGGTGCAGACCGGCGCCAGGCTCAGAAAGCTTTCAAAGCCATCTCCCCGCAGGAGGCCTTCCACCTGGCTGCCCAGCGGGTTGGGGCGGTCCAGCACCACAAAGCCGATCCCCGCCTGCGCGGCGGCCCGCATGCTCAGCGCCATGGTCGCGCCGTAGGTATAAAAGCGCACCCCCACATCCTGAATGTCAAAAATCAGCAGGTCCAGGCCCTTCAGCATCTCTGCCGTCGGCGCGGTAACTGAGCCAAAAAGGCTATATTCCACCAGGCCGGTCCGCTCGTCGCGCCCGTGCTCCACCGCAAGCTCATCCTGCACCACGGCCCGTATCCCGTGCTCCGGGCCAAAAAGGCAGGCAAGATAGGGGCGCAGCCTGTCTATATCCGATTGAAGCGCGCTGTCCACCCCCGTGGGGTTGGTAATCAGCCCCGCCCTTTTTCCCTCCAGCAGGCGCTGCCACCGTCCTGCCTGGTCGATTCCAAGGCGCATGCGCTCAGCCTCCCTTCCGCCGGTTGTCCGCGCTTTCGCGTTATGGTATGATTATACCAAGATAGAGGAGGGAATGCCATGACCAAAATTGCCTGGAAGCCGGGCACGCTGCTGTATCCGGTGCCGCCTGCCCTGGTATCCTGCGGCACGGTGCAGCAGCCCAACGCGCTGACCGTAGCCTGGACCGGTATCGTATGCTCCGATCCGGCGATGACCTACATCTCGCTGCGCCCCAGCCGCTACAGCTACGGCCTGATCCAGGCAAGCGGGGAGTTCGCCATCAACCTGACCCACGCCGCCCTGGCCCGCGCCGCCGACTTCTGCGGCGTACGCAGCGGCCGCGACACCGATAAATTCCGCCAGATGGGACTTGAGGCCGAAGCCTGTACGCAGATTTCCGCCCCCATGATCGCCCAAAGCCCCATCAGCCTGGAATGCCGCGTCCAGCAGATCCTGCCTCTGGGCAGTCACGACATGTTTCTCTCCCGCATCGTAGCGGTAAACGTACGGGAGGACCTTGTGGACGCTGCCGGCCTCCATCTGGAGCGCTCCGGCCTGGTGGCCTATGCCCACGGGCACTATTATGTGCTGGGGAAGCAGCTGGGTAAATTCGGCTATTCGGTGCAGAAAAAGCAGCCCCGCCGCGGCCCATCCCCCGCCCGGCGCTGACGGAGGGAGCCGCTTTGCTGCATCAGCCCTTTATCCGTGAGCATCCCGGCGGGGATGCTGCCGTGCTGTTGATCCACGGCATTCTGGGCACGCCTGACCATTTCAGGCCCTTTCTCCCCCTCATACCGCCGCAGTGGGCCGTCCATAGCCTGCTGCTCGACGGCCATGGCGGCTCCGCCGCTGATTTTGCTTCAAGCTCCATGGCCCGGTGGAGGGCCCAGGTCCTTGGGGAAGCCCGCTTGCTGGCCCGCCGGTATGGACGGGTTATCATGGTCACCCACTCCATGGGCGCGCTCCTGGCTGTGGAAGCGGCCCTGGCCCTGCCCCAGGAGACGAAGCTGCTCTTTCTAATGGCCGCTCCCCTTCGGATTGCCGTCCGCCCCATTGCTGTCCGCCATGCCTGGAAGGCCGTCTGGGGGTGCGTACCGGAGGGCGATGTGCTGGCCCGCGCCGCTCAGGAGGGCTGCAGCATTAGGCTGACCCGGAGGCTATGGCAGTATGCGGGCTGGCTGCCCCGGTATTACGAGCTTTTCCGGGAATCAGCGGCCGTACGCCGGCTGCTGCCCGCCCTGCGCACGCCGGGTTATGTCTTCCAGTCCGGCCGGGATGAGCTCGTATCCCCCCGTTCCTGCCAGCTGCTGAAGGCGCATCCCACCCTCGAGCTTTCGGTACTGCCTGCATCCAGCCACTTCTATTACCCGCCGCAGGACAGCGAGCGTATGCTCGCCTGCTTTTCCGGCGCCTGCAGCCGCCTGCTGCGTCAGCCATGAAGCGTTTATATTGAAGATCCGGCCCTTCAAAGGGCCGGATCTTGGTATTTTATACCGGGAATGCTACCATCCGCCCGGCCCTTTCCCTCCGCCCTGGCGTCCGAAGCCTCCCATACCGGTATGGTTGGAGGTCACCTGGCCTGTCAGCGTCAGCGTTTGGGCTTCATCGCCGCTTGTAAGGGTATATTGCTCCCCCTGAATGAGCTCGGGCGAGGTAATCACGATGGAAGCGTATGCCTTTTCCGGCGTAAAGGCCACGATGGTTTGGCCGGAGGCGTCCGACAGCGTGACCGTTTCGCCGGCCTGCCGCTCGCCGGAGAAGGCATAGAGGATCGAGCACTGGGCCGAGCTTTCGTCGAAGCCCATCGCCATGCCCGCGCTGCCGGCGGCCACCAGCACCCCGCCGGTAACCTCGGCCGTACCGTCATAATCCAGCGCGCCATTGCCGCCGCTGCTGGGCCCATGGATCCATACCGTCCCGCCCTCCAGGTAAAAGCTGCCGTTGGCATCGATGCCGTCGCCTTGGGTCCGCAGGGTAATCTCGCCGCCGCTGATACGGATATCATAGGCTTCAGCTGAAATAAACCCGTCGCGTCCCATCCGGTTTTCCATGCCGGTATCGCTGCCGCCGGCTGAATTGATCCCATCGTCGCTGGCGGCCACGTCAAGGATACCGCCGGAAATGGTCACGCTGGCTCCCTCGATCCCCTCGTAGCTTTGGGTAACCGACAGCGTTCCACCGGTGATCTCTACCGAACCATCGGCATGGATACCGTCGTCGCCGGAGGACAGGGTTATTGTGCCGGAGGTTATGGCCAGCTCGCCGTTGGTGTGCAGGGCGTCGTCCAGGGCGTCCACCCTGATCGTGCCGCCGTCTACCTTCAGCAGCGCACCGGCCTTAAGCCCCTTGGTGCTGGGCGTGTCCTCGTCCCCCGTCTGATTCCCCAGGGCCGCCTGCCCTCCGGCGCTGCCGCCGCCGGAGGTGATATCCAGCGTGCCGCCGTCTATCTTCAGCAGCGTTTCCGCCTTTATGCCATCGGCGCCGGCTGTAATCACGATTTCCCCTCCGGCAATATAAACGAACCCCCGGTCGCTCTGCTCCGTGTTGTCCGATTGGATCCCATCGCTGCCGGCCTCCAGCTTCAGGCTGCCGCCTGAAATCTTCACGCAGTCCTTGCCGCAGAGAGCGTCTGCTGCCGCCTTGACCGTAAGGGCGCCGCCTGTGATGATAAGATCATCCTTGGATACGATCCCATGCCGGTATTGGCCTATGACCTCCAGCGCGCCCGACCCGTTGATCGTTAGATCCGCCCGGCTGAATAGGGCGGCGTCCACACGGTCCTCCTCCGAAGCGGCAGTATAGTCCGCTCCGTCACGGAGGGTATTGACCGTGCCGTCAGCCAGGGTAATCAAGACCTTATCCGCCTGCTCGATGGTTAGGGCCGCATAATCCCCGCATTGGATCGAAGCGCCGCTTAAAACGAGCTGGACCTTATCCTTTTCCCCGGCTTGGATAACCACCCTGCCCTGGCTGACGCTGCCTGTAATCACATAGGTCCCGGCGGCGGTGATGGTCAGCACGCCGTCCTCCGCCGCGGCTCCCTCCCCCTCTATGGTGATGCCGCCGTCGGAAAGCTGGATCAAGCAGGCCGTGGATTCCTCATACCCCACGTCCAGGTCGCTGGCCGAAAAGGCAAGATCCATGCCGGAGACATCGGCGCTCACGGCGGTTTGCTGGGTTTGGGCCTGCGCCTGCTGCTCACCGGCCGCCGTTGCGTCCGGCGCAGCCGTGCCGCCCCCCTGGCAGCCGCCCAGCAGCAGGCAGGCCAGCAGCAGCGCCGGTCCCCCTTTGTTCCTTTTCATGCAAATACCTCCTTTTTCCGTCGCTATAGCTCCTCCCGCGCAGAGGGCACCCTGCCGCAGCTGATTTCCAGGTTGCCGTTCCTGCAGCGCAGCTCGTCCAGGAAAGCCTTTTCTGCCTCCGCGTTTTTCAGCGTAATGCGGTAATCCAGCCGGTAAAGGCTACCCATGCTAGCCGTCCGCACCTGCACCAGCTCCCACCTGTGCGTATACCGCTGGAAAATATCATCGAATACGCCGGTATAATCCAGGCTTTCCGGGATCGTAATCTTCAGCTCCTTCTCCTGGGTCCGGCTCTCGCCAAAGCTGGAAACAGTATAAAGCAGGCCGGCCAGGCCAATGACCGCGACGGACAAGGCCGCTACCGCCACATAGCCGGTGCCGGTAGCCAGGCCCACGGCCATAGCCAGGAAGATGCTCGAAATCTCCCTGGCGCTGCCGGGGACGGACCGGAAGCGCACCAGGCTGAAAGCACCCATCACCGCCACGCCCGTCCCCAGGTTGCCATTGACCAGCATAATCACCAGCTGCACCATGGCCGGCAGCAAGGCCAGCGTCACGACAAAGCTTTTGCTGGCCCGGCTGCGGAAGGCGTATAGCCAGGCAATCGCCGCGCCCAGCGCCAGCGAACACGCCGTACAGATCCCAAAGGAAGCCAAAGAGAGGGTCGCCCCGGACGCAGTAGTGTCCGTCAGCACACTGTCGAACAGATTGAACAAGCTTCATCATCCTCCTTGTATTGGTTGCTCTGATAGGCCAGAAACCCCTGGCCATATTTGGAAAAGGAAACCGGGTAGATTCCGAGATCCCCCAGCGCGCGGGCCAACCACAGGGGCATGGCGCCCGGGATCTTGATCTCCATGAGCTGCTGTCCCGGCGCCAGCAGCATCCGTCCCCATTCGCCGGCCTGAAGCCGCAGGCTCTGGGTTCGCCAGCCGATTTGGCTGTCAAAGGTCACCCGCAGCCCCCCATCCTGCAGCCCATAGAAGGCGCGGCGATGGTAGCCGATGAACATCCGCGGGGCCAGCGACGGATAATACTGCATAAACCAATTGATTTCCCGGATAATTTGCCCATCCTTATCCGGGTTCCGTCCCCGGAGCAGATAGTCCTCCGCCTGCGCCAGCGGCATGTCCACCCTCCGCTTGAATACCACGCCCTTATACTTCTTTTTCAGCTCCACAAAGGCGGGGCTCTGTCCCTCCGGCGTCCCGTAGCAGCGCAGGCGCAGCTTTTCCTTGTAGACCGGCTTTTCCAGCGATGCGCGGATCAGCCGGTAATCCGGTGTATCGAAATAGAGGTTCCGGATGACGCTCTCGCCAAAGGGATCCGGCTTCATCCTGGCGGTAAGGGGCGCCAGCAGGCCTTCATATTGGGCCGGCGTCAGCAGGTATTTCTTTTCATAGCGTTGAAAAACATCCTGATATGGCAATACTTTCTCCCTTCCAGGCCATTGGCCTTGCTTTCTTCCATCATACGCGTCATGCCTTAAATCAAGCTTAAGCCCGCCTGATTACCCGGATCCAAAATTTGCCGTTTGAGGCAAAAAAAGCGCTGGAAAACGATGTTTTCCAGCGCTTTTCTTCAAATGATTACGCAGTGGGAAGGATTACCGTGAAGCATATGGCGCCTTCCTTGGCAATGCTCTGGGCCGTTATTTTTCCCCGATGGGCCTGCACAATGGCGCGCGCGGCCGAAAGGCCCACGCCATAGCCGCCCGTTTCCCGGCTTCGTGAGCTGTCCGCCCGGTAAAACCGGTCAAACAGCCGTTCCAGATTGCCCTCGGGCAGTGCGCTGCAGCGGTTGCTGACCTTTAGCCGGGCTGTCCGGCCCTGGCGCTGAAGCTCCAGGCGGATTTCGCTCCCCTCATCGGCATATTTAATGGCGTTATCCATCAGGATGGCCGTCAGCTCCCGGATGCCGCCCTCATCCCCATTGATTGTCAGCCCCCGCTCTATGACCAGCCGCAGGGTCTTGCCCCGGCTTTGCGCCAGCGTTTCAAAGGGCGCGGCTGCATCCGCCACGGTCTCGCTGAGGTCAAAGACGGCAAACACCCTCTTGATCTCATCCTCTTCCATCTTTGCCAGCAGCATCAGCTTCTCCACCAGCTTATTCAGCCGTTGGATCTGGCTGCGTATGCTTTGGGTCCATTCGTTTCCGCCCTCATCCAGCTCCAGCACGTCCGTATTGGCGGAGATAATGGCCAGCGGCGTTTTGATTTCATGGCTCGCATCGGTAATAAAGCGCCGCTGCTTCTCCAGGCTCTCGATCACCGGGGCGACGGCGCGCCGGGAAAACACCGTCACCAGGATAAACACCACGCAGAAGCAGACAAGCCCGACGCAGCAGGAGGCCAGCAGAAAGGACAGCCCGGTCCTAATCTGGGAGCCGCAGTCCACAAACAGCACCAGGCTGCCGCCCTGGGTGCCGGTCACCAGATACCGGTAGGCGCCCTGATATCCGCCGGTATGTCCGCTTTGCAGCACGCTCTCCGCCATCTGCCGGGCCTGCTCCGAGGATATGGCCGCAATGTGGCCCGTATCGATCTCGACAACGCTGCCTGACGCATCAGTCCTGACCAGGAAATACCGCGTTTCAAAGCGCGTCTCAGCCGTCATCTCAAAACCGATCTTGGGCGCCGGAGCAGGGGGCTTTTCCTTCTCGAATTCTGGGAACCTCCCGTCATTCTCCGCCAGCATCTGCAGCAGCCACTGGGCACGGCTGTTGATCTGGAGAAAATTTGCGGCGTTCATTCCGCCGATCACCGCGACCATCACCACCAGGAGGGAGCCCATGGCGATGGCGACGAATTTCCGCTGCAGCCGCCGTATCATGCCTTTTCCTCCAGCATATACCCTACACCCCGCGTCGCCTTGATTTCCACGTTGGCGCCGAGGGCGGCCAGCTTCTTCCGCAGATAGGAAACATAGACCCATACCACGCTGATTTCGGTTTCCGTGTCATATCCCCAGATGCGTTCCATAAACTGTTCGCTGGAAATCAGCTGGCCGGGATGCAGCAGCAATAGCTCCATCATCTGGAATTCCTTATTCCCCAGCCGGAAGCTGGCGTCGCCATTGGAAAGCTCAAAGTTGGCCCGGTTCAGCGTGATATTGCCGCAACGCATCACATTGGGCGCAAAATCGGCGCGCCGGCGCATCATGGCCCGAAGCCGGGCCAGAAGCTCGCCCATGGCGAAGGGCTTGGTCAGGTAATCATCCGCGCCCGTATCCAACCCTGTAATCCGGTCATCCACCTGCGATTTGGCCGTCAGCATCAGCACCGGCGTCCCTATGCCCTGCTCACGCAGCCGGGCCAGCGCCGTCAGGCCGTCCATGCCGGGCATCATAATGTCAAGGATGATGCCGTCATAGTTGCCGGTCAGCCCATAATCCAACGCGTCATTCCCGTTAAAGACGGCGTCGACCGAATAATGATTATGCTTGAGGATGGCCACCAGCGCCCGGGAAAGCTCCTTCTCGTCCTCAGCCAGCAGCAGCCGCATGCCGGTTCCCTCCTTTATCCGGTTCATATTTTTTCCAGCTTCCCATCCATCAGGTCCCGCAGCGTTTGCAGCGATAGGTCTGTGGAGGCGATTTCATCGGCGCAGCGCTTGAGCTCATCCGCCAGCATCCCTTGGTCAGGCATCGCGCCTTTGTATTTCATTTCATGCTCCAGGCTGGCCCAGGTATCCATTGCCAGCGTGCGCAGCTGCACCTCTCCATATACCTGCCGGATATCCCCCGCCGCGCTGACAGGAAGCTGAACGATCATATGGTAACTTCGGTAGCCGTTCGGCTTGGGCCTATGGATATAGTCCTTTTCGCCCAGGACCGTCCAGGCTTCCTGCTGGCGAAGCTGCTCCGCGATCCTGTATACATCCTCCAGGAAGCTGCATACAACCCGCACGCCCACCGCGTCATGCACCCAGCGCAGCGCTGCCTCCGCGCTGGGTGCAAAGCCCCGGCGTATCAGCTTTTCCCGCATGGATTGGGCCTTTTTAATCCGCGTCTTTACATGCTCCACCGGATCCCGGCCAGTGCGCTCCATCTCTGCCCGCCGGATAAGCTCCACCCGCGCGGTAAGCGTGTCCTGCGCCGCCGCCAGCAGCGCGAGGGCCTCCCCATAGAATTCCGCTTCCTCCGGCGGCCAGCCGTTCATGGATTGCATAATACGCCGCCTCCTGTGCATCGTTTTGTTCAGCATAGCAGGCGTGCCTTAAATCAACCTAAAAGCCGTAAAGGCAAAGGGCCCGCCTGATGGAGGCGGGCCCAAGGGCTTGTATTCCCGTCAGTCCCGGGTCACGTTGCGGATCCACCGATCCGTCATGTTCAGCCGCACAAAGGCGATGCCCATCTTGAGGATCTGATCGATCCGGGACATCAGGAACACGATAGGCGGCGGCCAGCCCAGCTTCAGGGCCAGGAACATCAGCGGCAGCACGATCAGCCAGCCGCAGATCATATCGGTCGCCACCACAAAGCGCGCGTCGCCGCTGCCGCGGTTGATCCCCACGAAGCAGGAAGCCGCATAGGAGGTGCCCCATATGGTGATAGCGCCCCAGAACAAAAACTCCATCGCATAGGCCTTGGCTTCGGGCGTCACGTCATACAGGGCAATGATCGGCTCGCGGATCAGCAGCGTAAAGGCGGCGGCCACAAAGCCAAAGGCAAAGAACAGGATCTGAAGCGTCTTGGCGTATTGGCGCGTTTTGTCATATTGCTTGGCGCCCACCGTTTTGCCAATCATGATGCAGGCCGCGCTGGATAGGCCGCCGATGAAGGTGGTGGCCAGCTGCAGCACCACCTCGCTGATGCTGTTGGCCGAAATCGCCGCGGCGGCCAGGCGGCCGATGATCGCCGCCTTGAACACGCCGACCAGGCCCCACAGGATATCGCCGCTGGCGATCGGCAGGCCATGCTTGAGGTAATCCTTCCACAGCACCCAGTCGTTCGCCAGCAGGTCGCGCATTTTCAGGTGCAGCTTTTTGTCGATAAACGCCACATAGTAAATCACAATCAGGCACTCCACCACGCGGGAGAGCAGCGTCGCCACTGCCGCGCCGGTGATGCCCATAGGCTGAAAGCCCAGCTTGCCGAAAATCAGGACATAGTTGCCCACCACGTTGACCGCAAAGGCCGCGATGGAGGTGGTCAGCCCGATACGGACGATTTCCACGCAGCGGAGCATGGCCACCAACGTCTGCGATACGGCATAGATCACAAAGGAGAAGGCGACGATCACAAGATACTTGACGCCCTCTGCGATGATCAGCGGGTCGTTGGTAAAGATCCCCATCATCGTCTCCGGAATCACCATGATGAGCACTGTCGCCAGCAGCGAAATCGCCACCGAGGCCTTCATGCCAATGCTGAAGATGGATTTGATGCGCCCGATATCCTGCTTGCCCCAGTATTGGGAGATCATCATGGCCGCGCCTCCCCCCAGGCCGCGGACAATCATCATCATGTAGATCGATACCTGGTTGGCCAGCGATGTCGCCGATAGCGTCACATCGCCCAGCGTACCCACCATGACCGTATCCAGCATGTTGACCGCAAAGGACAGCAGGTTCTGCAGCGCAACGGGTATCGCAATAATCAGCAGGGTCTTATAGAATTGTTTATCCTTAACCAAGCTACTTCTCCCCTTTCACGCCTTCTAGTCCCCATTATAGCGTGCTTTTCTCAGATCGCCATTGGATATTTTGACCAATCCACCATTTTTAGAATCTTCCTTTATGATGCCATTTAGCGGCCGCGGCGCAGGCCCTGTCCGGCCAGGATGCCGGTCACCTGGCCCTGCCAAAGGCTGATCTGCCCGTTCACCAGCACATATTCGATGCCCTTGGGGCCCCGGCGGGGATGCTTATAGGTGGACGTATCGGTTACGCGCTCCCTGTCCAGGACCACCAGGTCGCCATAGCCGCCTACCCGGATCTCGCCGCGGTCCTTGAGCTTAAAGGTGCGGGCGGGCAGCGCGCTGGCATGATAGGCAAAGGTCTCGATGGCCATGCCCTGCTCCCGCGCCAACCGGAAAAAGCGGGGAAATGCGCCGAAGGCCCGGGGATGCGGACGCGGCCCGTAGGGGATCGCGTCGGAACCGATCATGTAATAGGGGCGCGAAAGCAGATAGACGAAATCCCGGTCCATTGCGGCCTTTTGCTCCTCTGTGCCCTCGGGATTGCTGAAATATCCCACGTCCAGCTTCTCCTCCAGCAGCAGGTCGCACATCATATCCTCCACCGATTGCCCCCGCTCTTCGGCCACGTCGGCAAAGTCGCGTCCCACATAGCTGGGGTGGTGGGGCACATGGGTAAAGGTTCCTTCACATTTGGCGGCGTTCTCCCGCATGCCCTTTGTCATCTCGCCGCGCAGCGCGGGATCGGCCAGTCGCTTCAGCGTCGCTTCATAGCCCCCTTCTACCGCCCAGGGCGGCAGGCACACCACCGGATACCCGCTGCCGGAATAATAGGGATAGCATTCCAGCGTCACCCGCTGGCCCGCGGCGATGGCCGCCTCCATGGGCTTGACAATTTCGCTGGCCTGGCCTGCGTTGCCCGCGCCCGTACGGAAATGGGAGAAATGCACCGCGCAGCCGCTTCTTCTGCCGATCTCCAGCGCCTCCGGCACAGCCGGCAGCTCCACCCCGGGGCGGGGCACGGTCCGCAGGTGGATCACAAGCGGCACGTCGTATTCGGCGCAGACCTTGCACAGCTCCACCATCTCCTGGGTATCGCTGTAGGAATGGGGATAGTAGCTCAGCCCGGTCGAAAAGCCCACCGCGCCCTGCTCAAAGCTCTCGCGCATCAGGTCCTTGGCCTTGTCCAGGGCATAGCCCCTCAGCGGCAGGTCGTGGAAGCCCAAGGCCTCCAGCCTGACCGCGCCATGGGGCACGTTATAGGCCGCGTTAATGCCCGCCCGGCCGTCAAAGCAGCTCAGGTATTGCTCCACATTGGAAAAGTCCAGCGCCACATCGTCAAAGCAGCCGTTCAGCCCGCGGTTATACAGGGCGTATTGCCGCCGGTTTTCCGGCGAAAGGGGCGCGTAGGATATCCCATCCTGCCCCAAAATTTCCGTGGTAATACCCTGCGCCAGCCCATTGGCATGCTGCCTGTCGTGAAGCAGCGCCATGTCGGAATGTACATGCGTATCGATAAATCCAGGCAGCACATGAAGGCCCGCCGCGTCAATCTCATCCACCGCGTCCTGGCTCTCAAGCGAGCCAATCGCGGCGATCCGCCCGTCCTTCAGCGCAAGATCCGCCCGATAAGGCGCCTTTCCGCTCCCATCCACCACGGTTCCGCCGCGTATGATTACATCGTATTGCATCTTATCCCCCTTGTCGCTGTTGAATCAATTCTTTATATATTCTCTCTCATTGCGCTAAGCCCTGCTTCCATAGCGCAACAAAGATATTTTAATTTTCTAATATGAATTCTCCCTCCATCTGGTTTCCGCCCTCTCGGCAACCTATATTTGGCTTTTCCCTGTTTTTTTTGCTCAACCCATCTTCTAAAGCCGCATTTGCCCGGCTTTTTTATTTTTTTGGCCACTCCGCGCAGGGCGCCGCCCCATATTCGCTTGTCACCGGTGGTTGAAAAGGTAGACTTTTTCATCCTCTATTCTGACACCCCCTTTTTTATCTGTGTATGCCTGTAATCCCCGCTTTTTTCGCAGCGAATGTATTGTAGCACAACTGGTAAATTTTGTCTGGTTTACACGCCGGTCAGGCTGGCCGCGAAGGGCTTCTGGATACGCTGGCGTCAATCATAGGCTGCACTTATCTGTCGGATCTGCGTTTTTGGCCCTGGAAGCTGGGGATAGAGACGGTGCTGCCTGCCATTCCAGCCGGCGCTTACACGGTAGAGGAATGGGCCGACGCTGTCCATTATTTGACCGGTCACCAACGTGCCTTTGCCTCCGCTGAGCTGGCCAAGCAGTATCTTATCTTCTATCTTGCCGACCCTGTCAGACTGAGGGAACAGGCGGCCGAGGGAAAGGATTGCATGCAATGAAAAGAAAGTCTATCATCAAAAGGTTGATCCCGCTCATTTGTGCGGCGCTGCTGATTGGGCTGCTGCCTGCATCTGCGCTGGCCGCCAGCGTTTCCGATACCTACGCCTGGTTTTATAATGGCGCAGGCGTCAATGTGAAGGGCTGGCAGGTTGCCATGTATAACAGCCAAACCAAAGGGTATTTGTATTTTGAGGATCCCACCTACACCGACAAGGCGCTGCGGGGCCACATCCGCTACCAAGCCAAGGAGCACGGCTCCGGAACGCTGGATGAAGAGGTCCGCGTAACCTACTACAATAACGACTGGGATTACGGTTACTATCTGTGGAAGCTCGACCCCTATACCGAGGATTGCGGTATTACCGCCGATCCGGGGTACGTTTTTTCCCATTATGAAATCACCTACTGGTATCCGGTAGTCAGCGGTAACCGCGTATCGCTCCACGAGGTAACGGGCGTTTACGAGCCAGGCGATTATATTCCCATCGATACAACCCTGCAATACAAATGGGAAAAACAGCGCGGTTATCTGGAGGTCTATCTGGTATTCACGGAGGATCCCGATTATGTGCCGGAGCCTGAGAAGCCGGCGGCCGAGGCGCTGGATCAGCTGCTGGGGGAGCTTGTCGAGGTACGCTGCACCGCCGCCTCGTCCCATCAGGCGGCCCGTTATCCGCTGGATACTACGCTCCTTACGGAAACTGACGTCAGCCAGGGCTCCTATACCCTCAGCGGCTCGCTGTCCGGCGAGTCCTATGCCGCACAATACAGCCAGGATACCGGCAAGCAGCACGCGCTTGTTTCCAGCCAACCGGTCCAGGTCAGCGTAACCCTGACCTATCAGGACGGCGCCTGGAAGGTGGCCTCGGAAAAGCCTGCCGCCATCTTTGACACAATATGCCAGCCCGATACATCGCCCTCCGATACGTCCCCCTCCGATACGTCCCCCTCCGATACGTCCCCCTCCGATACCACTCCCTCGGATACCTCGCCTTCGGTTACCCAACCTTCGGATACTTCGCCCTCCGGAACCTCTCCTGTGCCCACGCCGTCTGAATCCTCTATCGCGTCGGCCGGCACAGACCCCACCGGCATCACAGAACCGTCGGATACGGCCGCTACCTCCACTTCTGCCGCCACCGCGTCTGCTACTTCCACCACAACCGCGACCGCCAGCGCAGAGAAAAACGCCCCCAAGACCGGCGACCTATCATCTCCGGCTTTGGCCGTTATCGCTTTGGCCCTTTCCGGCCTGGGCCTGGCAGTGTTGATCTACCGCCGCCGTGCGCGGAGCCAGCGCTAGCCTTACTTCGCAGGAAGGTCCGAATATGCCTGAAAGGCGGGCGTATTCGGACCTTCTCCGTTTTCGCGTGGATATTGGGCGTGCGGCAGCCGTCGCTTTCCAGGGGGGGCTGGACAAGGGGGCGTCAAAGGCGCTACAATAAATAAGGGGTTTACCCCCATGGGACTTTATCACAAAGAGAGGAGTATGGATCATGAAGCTTGGTATCAGCAGCTATTGCCTGTCGCCCTATCTTTTCCGGGGCCAGATGACGATTTACGACGTCATCGATTGGGCCAAGGCCCACGGCGCCGCCCATCTGGAGCTTGTCCCCTTTGGCCTGCCGCTTCTCAAGGACAGCGGCGAGGTGGATATGGCCTATGTGGAGAGCATCCGTAATCATGCGGAAAAGGTGGGGATGCCGCTTTCCGCCTTTTCACTCAACGCCTGCGTCATTAAGCCGACCGAGCAGCAGCGGCGGGAGGAGATCGCCCGCATTGAAAAATACATGGATATCTGCCACGCCCTCGGTATCCGGAAGATGCGCCATGATACCTGCAGCGGCCAGCATCCCCAGGGGCTGAATACGCCGGAGCAGTTTGAGCAGGATTTTCCCGTCTTTGTCCAGGCCATCCAGGAGCTGGCCGACTATGCCGCCTCCCTGGGCATGAGCACCACGCTGGAAAACCATGGCCTGTATGTCAACGGCGCTGACCGGCTTATCCGGCTGCTGCTCGCCGCCGGCCGTCCCAATATCGGCCTCACCGTAGACGTGGGAAATTATCTATGCGTCGATGACGATCCCTTGACGGCCGTGGCCAAGGCGGTAAAATACGCCGATATGATCCATATGAAGGATTTCTATATCCGCCGCTATGACCGTATGCTGCCTCAGCGCGGCATGTATGTGGACGGCCCGACAAAGGGCCCGGCTACGCGGCCCACCACGCCGGAGGAATACCGCAAGCTCCCCCTTTCGCTGGGATATGTGGGAACAGCCAGCAAAAACCACATCCTGCGCGGCGCCATCCTGGGCCAGGGCGATATGGATATCCCGCGCATTCTCGGGATCATCAAGGCAGCCGGATATGACAAGGAAATCTCCATCGAATTCGAGGGCATGGAGGAGCATACGGCGGCTACAGAATACTGCCTGGATACTGTGCGCTATTTCTGGGATAGGGTGTAGCCCTGCGTCCCCATAGCGTCCTAAGCAAAAAAGAAGGCCTGCCTGCGGCAAGCCTTCTTTTTCTGTCTTATTTTTTCTAGCTAGAAGTAGTCCTGGATGCAGCTGCCCTTACGGGGGAAGAGGGCCTGCAGCATGGTCTCGTTGCCGCGGATCTCCACCTGATCCAGCATGCCCAGCTCCTGAAGGGTAAGCCGCCCGGTTACCATGGCTGAAAGCGCGTTGGCTGTGAGGGCAATATCACCCGGCTGCTGGGTACGAGTTACCTGCTGGCCGTCCGCGTCCCACTCGATCCGGTAGCTGCCCGTATTCCATGGGCAGGTCGCATCCTGCACCTCCACGATGCAGGAACCGGCAAACCAAGGCTTATGGCACAGCGCAAAGGCGCGTTCGGCATTCACAATGCGGTTCATCCCGCCGAACTGCTCCTCGCTCTTGATCACATAGAGATTCTTCCAGAACACCTCGGGGACAAAACCCGGAAGCACGGGCATCCGCACCCGCTCCTTGTTACCGGTGAAGCGGCCCAGCAGGCCCATCAGGCCCATGAGCCCTTCCTTGTCTGTCCAGGCCATGTCCTTCACATCCATGCCGTTGTCGGGGCCCTGGGTATAGGTGATGTATCCCTTAGGCGTCCCGTCCGCCGACCGGTACAGCCAGGTAAAGACGCCTGAAGCCTCTGGGTCGTGCTTCAGGTGGTTCTTAAAGCGCGCTTCATCCCGTACCACCAGCAGGTTCCTGCTTTGGGCAAAGGCATCATAGACCTGCATAAAGGGCGCAACCGGCTCGCCGGGATAATACTCGGTCAGCTCGCCCTCCACCGGGCAGGCCAGCAGTGGCTCCAGGGGAGCGGTGATGCGGGCAAAGCCCGCGCTGGGGTCATAGCCGAATTTGCCATAAAAGGCATAGCTGAAGGGATACAGGTAGGAAAAGGTCATACCCTGTTCGTTCATCTCCGCCAGCGCGTCCGTCATCAGGCGGCGGATATGCCCGCCCCGGCGCGTTTCCGGCCGGGAGGCCACCCCGCCAATGCCGCCCATCCCCGCCTGCTGGCCGTCAAACCAGATTTGGAAGGGGATAAGCTCAATTTTGGCCACCAGCTTGCCCTGCTCGTCGATCGCCGCCCTTGTGGTCGCGTGGGTCATATCGGGATCCTTCTCCACGCTTTCGCGGATCTTTGCCGGATCGATCGGATACCAGAACGCGATGGAGCTGATGCGCTCGGCAGCCTCCCACTCCTCGCGATGGATCGGTCTATATTGCATGGACGCCTCCTTATAGGGAAGGCCCCGTTCTTCGCGGGGCCCTGTCTTTTTTCGGTTTATCCAATCAGGTTTTCCAGGAAGCCGACCGCCATCGCCATATCGGCGGCCGGATCGGCCCCCAGCTCGCGCTCAATGGTCAGGAAGCCATGGTAACCGACCTCCTCCAGCGCGGCCAGGTATTCCTTCCAGGGCACGGAGCCCTGGCCCAGCGGCGTTTCGATGAAATAGGGCTCCTTGCCCAGGCTTTCAATGCCCTCCTCGGCAAATACGCCGTAGATCACCTCGCGCCTTCCCTTGCGAAGCATACGGCCGTCCTTGGCGTGGGTATGGACGATATAGGGGCCCAGGTTACGCACGGCCTGCGGGATATCCTCCCCAATGACCATGGCCAGATTGGCAGGGTCAAAGTTGACGCCAACGCCCTTACCCGGCAGCGTATCCAGGAAGCGGCGCAGCAGGTCGGAGGGCTCCGGACCGGTTTCAATGGCAAAGTGGCCGCCCATCGAATTGGCGTATTCGCTCATCTGGCCGCAGGCGGAAGCCATGGCCTCATAGGTCTCGTTGTCGAAGGTTTCCGGCACGCAGCCAATGTGGGTGGTCACCACATTGCACTCCAGATCCAGCGCCAGATCCAGAATGCGCTTGCTCATCTCCACCCGGGCGGGGTTTTCCTCCTTCACCGCAAAGCCATGGCCGCCAGGATCGCCGCAGAGGGCGGAAAAAACCAATCCCTGATCCTGGGTATAATGCAGAAGATCCTTGCGGGCCTGGGCGGAAAGGTTGCTGTAGTGCATTTCTCCCTCCACCGCATAGACCTGCACGCCCTTGGCGCCCAGGCTGGCCGCCTTGGCAATGCCGCTGCGCAGATCCAGCTTAAAGCCGTCAGTCAGCATACCTACCTTGAAGTTGCTCATTGTCGTAGCCTCCTTTTTATCGTTGCTTTAAATAGAACTTACTCTTCATTGGGGGTATCCGGTTCGCTCGCATCCGGCTCGGGCGTCGGGTCCGGGCGCGGGGTCGAGGTGGGCTTGGGCGTATCCAGGGGCACATAGGTCGCGTGGGGCAGCAGATAGCAGCCGGCCTTCGCCTTCGGACGTTCCCCTGCCGGGCGTTTCTCGGTTCCGTAATAGTGCTTGCCGGTAATGGCCGGGAAATGATCCGTATACAGCAGCTTTTTATCAATTTCGTTGCCGTCGGCGTCCTTGGTAATCAGGTAGGCCTCGACCACCATACCGGCCCGGGAGGAGACAGCCACATAGGCCTCGTCGTCATAGGTTACATAGTCGGCATATTTGCCGGAGGTATCCTCAATGAGCTCCGGCTCCGGCTTTTCGGTCTCCTCCACAATCACGGACTGCCGCTGCAGTGTAATCCCGTTCTCCAGCTTTTTGCCATAAAACCAAACCTGCGCGTAAACCTTCCCATCCTTTTCGCCCACATAGGTACGGATAAACAGGGGATAATCGGATTGATTGGTAAACTTAAAATCAGAATTGGGCCAGTTCACCATCGCGTCAAAGCCCTTTTTCACATAGCTGGAGGGGAAGGAATGACGATGCCGTTCCTCAATCTTGCAATTCGCCATCAGCGCCGCATTATACAGCGTCGTGGAGGCCTGGCAGACTCCCCCGCCCAGCGTATCCTCCAGGCCCTTATCGGCGTTGATGCCCGGCGCTTCCTTGTAGCCGTTATCTGCCGAACGCTCGCCGGTAGTCTCGTTAAAGGATACCGTCTGCCCGGGCGCAATGGTCAGCCCGTTGAACTGGGCCAGCGCCAGCTTGACATTGTCGATCCGGTTTGCCGAACCGTTCACCTCCGTCTCGAAAAAGGAAATCCGGTCCGTGGCCTGGGAAAGCTGCGCCTTGGTGATCTCTGGCTCTGTGGTCTGCATGGTCAGCTCAATGGTGCAGGAAAGCTCCTTTTCCAGCGCCTGCATGATCGTCTCGCGCAGGCTCTCCTGGTCCAGCACCCGGCCCTGCGACCCCTCTGTGATGGTGAATTCCACCTCGTTGGGGTCAAAGTTGATGGTAGCGTTCGTAGCGGGGACATCCAGCTCCGCCGCGATCTGGGCGATCTTTTCCGTCAGGTTGGCGTCCTCTACGCCCAGCGATGCCTGGTAATTGGGCTTGTTGCGCCGGGCTTCCCATCCATCCAGCATGCGCTTGAATACGTTCCCCTCCCGCGCAACCAGCATAGCCTGATCGACCGTATACTCGATGGGGGCGTCTACGTCGAAGTCCTGCTTGGTCAGCACCCAGGAGCGGTCCTCATATTTCAGCGTAACGGCGATGGAATCCTTCATCGTTTCCATCTGCTGCTCCAGCAGGGTAATCGCCTCATCCCTCGTCTTACCGGACATATCGATCCCGTTAATATGCACGCCCGGCACAAGGATGGGCTGATAATACCGCGTGCTCCAGAAAATGAGTACGCCCAGCACCGCTGCAAAAAAGATGCAGCGCCGAATCCACATATTCCGCTTTTTGGGCGGCATGCCGCCCCGCTGTGGGCCGCCGCGCCCGCCGGTCTTGGCTTTCACCGGGGCGCGCCCCGCCGGGCGTGCCCCGCGGCTATAGCTTCCCGAGGGCTGCCTTGCATAGGAAGCGCCACCCCGCGGCGATTGCGCGCGGCCGCCTGTTCCCGTTGCCCGGCCCTGGGCCGGCGCGCCTCGAAGGGCGGGTCTGCTCCGGCTTGCAGCGCCCTGCAGCCCCTGGCGCCGGGGCTCCTGGCTGCTTCGCCTGCCCTGGGCGCCGGACGAGCCCTCGCGGGTAACCGGGTAGCGCCTGGCGCTGGGCGCGTCCTGGCGGGCGGCCGGATACCGCTTGCCGTCGCGTGGCGTATTGCGGTGATTATTTGAACGAGTGGGCATTTCCCTTCTCTTTTTCCTCCATCAATCGATCCAAAAACGCTGCTACATCTCCTTCGGGGCGATGCGTCAGCCAGCCGGCCAGCATCTCGTTCCCCGCCCGGGATGGCCCGTGAAAGTCGCTTCCATAGGTAACATACAGCCCCAGCATCCGGGCTATGCGGACGTATTGGGCGGCCTGCTTGGGGCTATGCTGGGGATAATAGGCCTCCAGCCCGTCCAGGCCCTGGGACTGCAAGCCATGTATCAGGGCAAAAAGCTGATGCTCCGGCACCTGGATCAGACCCGGGTGGGCCAGAACCGCGAGGCCGCCGCAGCGATGGATCAGCCCGATACATTCCGCCGGGGGCGTTTTTTCCCGGGGGACATAGCAGCTTTTCCCATATCCCAGGTAGCGGTCAAAGGCCTCCTTTGTATCGGCGCAGCAGCCCTTTTCCACCAGCGCCCGCGCCATATGGCTGCGTCCCCAGTTTTCACCGGCGCCGGGGGCAAGGCGCCTGCAAGCTGCCTCTGTAATGCCAAGGCCCGCCTGCTGCAGGGCTTCTACCATCCGCCGGTTGCGCTGGGCGCGTCTGAGCTGCTGCTGGCGGGTAAAGGCACAAAAATCCGCATGGCGGATATCCAGGCCGTAGCCAAGGATATGAAGCTCTCCGGCAAAGGCGGCAGAAAGCTCGATGGCTGGCAAGACGGTCACGCCCAGCCGCCGGCCCGCCGCCTGCGCCTGCTCCACGCCCGCCGCCGTATCGTGGTCAGACAGGGCTATGCATTCAATCCCCTTGCCCTTTGCGCGCTCCACCACCTGTTCCGGCGTCAGCTCGCCGTCAGAAGCCGTCGAATGCAGGTGCAGATCCGATACCATGCTCTACACCTCCTGCCTACGGCTCCATATGCATGCTATTATATCATGACCGGCCAATGCTTTCAATGAAAAAAGCCGCTCCCCCGCTACAAAGCACAAGATATGGGGTACGGCTTTAAGACGAAAACAAAGCCTGCTTTGTTTCCGCAATGCATATTGTTTGGCCACATGCCGCGCGCCGGCCGTGCGCCCCGCGCTTTACAGCCCCCGCAGGCTTTCCACTGCCTGGCTCAGCTCCTGCATGCTGGTATCGGCCGCCGGAGCTGCTCCGGGCGCCCGGAAGGTGCCGTGCATCTCCCGGTTGTGCAGGGTGCGGACAATATCCGCGGCGTTCTTCGCCGTCACCCCGCCGCCGGGCATCACGATGATCCGGTCTGCCGCCTGGTCTATCAGCGATTTCAGTCCTTCCATCCCCTGGGGCACCACCGGCGCGCCTGCGCTGGTCAGCACCCGCGCGCAGCCCAGGCTAATCAGATCCTCCAGCCCCTGCCGCTTATCGGCCACCATATCGAAGGCGCGGTGAAAGGTAACAGGCAGCCCCTTGGCCGCCTCCATCATGGGCAGGCACGCCTCCATGTCCACCCGGGCGTCAGCCGTCAGCGCGCCGATGACTACGCCGTCAGCCCCCGCCTCCCGGGCCATGCGGATATCCCGCACCATCACGTCAATCTCATCGGGCGTAAAAACATACCGGTCGGCGATATTGCGGATGATGACGTTCATGGGGATCGTCACTGCATCCCGCACCGCGGTCATCAGCCCCCAGCTGGGGGTATATCCGCCCAGCTGTAGCGCCGCGCATAGCTCCAGCCGCCCGCCGCCAGCCTGCTGGGCGATCCGTGCCGAGGCCACCGAACCTACGCAAATCTCAAGTAAGGGCATGGTTTCTCCTCCTTTATCCCGCGTCCCGCGCAAGCCTTGCGCTGCCGGGCGCATTTTTCTGGCCTGAAACCAAAGGCGGCTCTGGGAGCCGCCTTCTCGTGGGGGTTACCGTCTATCGATCCTGCGGGCGTGCCCGTCCGTTACGCTTCCTCTCCCTCGCCTGCAGGCGCTGAAGCGCTCTGCTCCGGCTTGGCTTCTTCGGGCTGCTGCGGTTCCTCCGGCTGTGAAAGCGGCTCCAGCGTGCCGCCCTCCATCAGGATCTTAAATTCGTCGCCATTGATCTTCTCCCGGTCCAGCAGTACGTTGACCAGGTTCTCCAGCTTATCCCAGTTGCCGGTCAGCACATCCTCCGCCTGGCTGCGGCCCCGCTCGATCAGGGCATGCACCTCGGCGTCGATTCGGGCAGAAAGCGTCTCCGAATAGGAATGGGATTGGCCGTAATCGCGGCCCAGGAACACCTCCTGTTCGCCGCCCAGGAATACCGGTCCGATATCCGTAGACATCCCCCACTCGGTGACCATACGCCGCGCCAGGCCAGTAGCGTTTTTAATATCGCTGGAGGCGCCGGTCGTAATGTCTCCGAATTTGATGCGTTCGGCCATATAGCCGCCCATGGCAAAGGCAATACGGGCCTGCAGCATGGCGCGGGTAATGAAGCTGGATTCCTCGTCCGACAGCGTCTGGGTATAGCCGCCGGCGCCGCCGCGGGGGATGATGGAAACCTCATTGACCGGATCGTTCCCCGGTACAGCCCAGGCCACCACCGCATGGCCAGCCTCGTGATAGGCTACCAGCTTCCGGTCCCGCTTGGTGACCTTCAGCGATTTCTTTTCCGGCCCCATCTCCACCCGGTTAATGGCTTCCTTGATTTCAGTCATCGTAATCTTCGGCAGGTTACGGCGCGCGGCCAGCAGGGCTGCCTCATTCAGGCAGTTCTCCAGGTCGGCGCCGGTGAAGCCCGGCGTCATGCGGGCCAAGACGTCCAGCTTGACGTCGTCGGCCAGCGGCTTGCCCTTGGCATGCACCTCCAGCACCGCCTCGCGGCCCTTCACATCAGGCGCATAGACCGTCACCCGGCGGTCGAAGCGGCCGGGGCGCAGAAGCGCGGGATCCAGGATATCCGGGCGGTTGGTGGCGGCGATGATGATGATGCCTTCGTTTGTGGTAAAGCCATCCATCTCCACCAGCAATTGGTTAAGGGTCTGCTCGCGTTCGTCGTGGCCGCCGCCCAATCCGGCTCCGCGGTGACGGCCTACCGCGTCGATCTCATCGATGAAAATGATGCAGGGAGCGGAGCGCTTCGCCTGCTCGAACAGGTCGCGCACACGGCTGGCGCCGACGCCCACATACATTTCCACAAAGTCGGAACCGGAGATGGAATAGAAGGGCACGCCGGCCTCGCCGGCTACCGCCTTGGCCAGCAGGGTTTTACCGGTTCCCGGCGGGCCCACCAGCAGGATGCCCTTGGGAATACGGGCGCCCAGGGCGATATATTTCTTGGGCGACTTCAAAAAGTCGACAACCTCGGCCAGCTCTTCCTTCTCTTCATCCTCGCCGGCTACGTTGGCAAAGGTCACCTTGGTGCCGCCGTCCTCGCTGAGCTTGGCCCTTGATTTGCCGAAATTCATCGTGCTCTTATTGGCGCCCTGCATCTGGCGCATAAACAGCCACCACAGGCCGGCCATCAGCGCCACAGAGATCAGAAGCGGAAGCAGCTGGGTAAAGAGCGACTCCCGGGCCGGCTGGCCGATCTTGACGTCGACCGTCAGGTCAGCCGAGGTGATATCGTCGGCGCTGACATTCCGGCTTTCCGCCGCGACGCGCTTGAGATCCTCCATCAGCTGGTCGGTCGAGGGGATCGAAGCGCTGAAGTCGTAGCGGTCGGGGAAGGCAGATTCCGGAATGCTGGAATCCTTGTAGCGTCCCACCAGCTGGGTCTGCACGGCGTAAACCGCATCCACCTTGCCATCCTTGACCTGCTTGATGAATTCTGTATATTGATACTCAGTCGCTTTGGGGGCCAGGGATCCGTTAAACAAATACGCCATGCCGATTACCACTGCCACCAAAAGCACCAGCAGCACGACACTGCGTATCATGCGGTTATTCTTCAAATGACAAATCCTCCTTGTGGATATAAGCATTCTCTCTATTATACCATGAAAGCACGGGCGCTATCAATCACCCACGCCGATAAACTTCCTCTTTCAGCACGCCGACAGAAGGCATATTCCGGTATTTTTCATTATAGTCCAGCCCATACCCCACCACAAAGGCGTCGGGGATGGTAAATCCAATATATTTGGCATGGATATCGGCCCTTCGCCGCTCCGGCTTGTCCATCAGGGTGCACACCTCGATGCTGGCCGGCGACCGGTGCTTCAATATCTCCGTCAGGTAATGCAGCGTCAATCCCGTATCCAGAATATCCTCTACGATCAACACATGCTTGCCCTGAATATCCTGGGAAAGGTCCTTAAGAATGCGGACGACGCCGCTGGAATCGGTGGAGCTGCCATAGCTGGAAACCACCATGAAATCCAGCCGCATGGATAGATTGATCTGGCGGATCAGGTCGGAATAGAACACCACCGCCCCCTTTAGTATGCCCACCACCAGCAGCTCCTGCCCCTAGTAATCGCGGGAGATCTGCTCGCCCAGCTCCTGAATCCGGGCTGCAATCTGCTGCTGCGTCAAAAGGATGTGATCGATATCTTCATCGTGGATATGTGCCATAGGAATGCTCCTCTCCTTGATATACAACTTTCAGCCAGCGCCGGGTGTCCGGACGGCAGGCAAGCCCGTCATCCATCAGGCCGGCGCCCGGCACCCACAGCACGCGCGGGCCCAAGGCCAAAATGGGCCATCCCGCGCGGGCGATGGATGGCACCCGCCGCATGTTCATCGCCTTCTTCAGGCTCATCTGCCCCGGCGCGCCCAGCGGCCGGATGCTGTCGCCCGGCCGGCGTGTGCGGGCAACCGCCCCGGCCGGGAAAGCGTCGGCGTCGAAATGCTGAATAAAACCGCCGTCCTCGCCCCGCTCTGCTACCAGCGTAGCCACAAACGCGCCGTGGGGCGTGTGCGTGACACCGGGCACGGCCACCGGCTTCTCCCACGGCTGGGGCGGTGCATCGGTCCGGTAAATCATCAGGTAGCCATGCTCCAGCCCCGCGCAGCGCCCCTGGGGCAGCTGCAGTCGCCCGCCTTGGGGCGCGCCGGCCAGCCGGATCAGGGCGTCCACATCGCGGCCAGCGATTTGCGTCATGCCGCTGGCGTCCATCATGGCGACCATGACCCGGCTCATCGGCGCGGGATGCATCGGCCGCACCCGCCAGCGTACGCCGCAGGGGATTTTCTCGATGGCACCGATCGCTTCCGCCGCCTGGGCGGCAATATAATCCTCATCCCGCTGCAAGCGCTGGCTCAGCCGCCCCACCGCCCCGATCAATTGGGGATTCAGCGCCGTCAGCTCCGGCGTAACCCGCCGCCGTATCCGGTTGCGTTCGATGGTTATATCCTGGTTGCTGGAATCCTCCACCCAGCAAAGGCCCTTTTCCCGGGCATAGGCTTCAATCTCAGCCCGGCTGGCCATAAGCAGCGGCCGGGCGACCCCACCGGCGGCCGGCCGTATGCCGGCCAGCCCGGTCAGCGAGGTTCCCCTGGCCATACGCAGCAGCATGGTTTCCAGCTGATCGTCGCCGTGATGGGCGGTAAAGATGACCTCGGCCCCGCAGGCATCCCGGGCGGCCAGCAGAAAGGCACGCCGGATATCCCGGGCGGCCATCTCCAGCGAGCGGCCGCCCTGCCACTGCGCAACCCTCGCGCGGCCCACGGTGCAGGAGATCCCAAGCCTTTGGCACAGGCCGCGGACAAAGGCCTCGTCCCTGTCTGCCTCCGGCCGCAGGCCGTGGTTGAGATGCGCCGCGTAGATCGTCAGCCCCGCCGCTGGCCGCAGCTGCGCCAGCGCCCACAGCAGCGATACCGAATCAACGCCCCCGGAGACAGCCATCAGGCATACGGCCCCCCGGCCCCATAGGCCGTGTTCCTTCAAAAATCCTGCGGCAGTTTCCTCCAGCATGCTTGATCCTCCTGCGACAATGCATAGTATATTGTATCGGTTTTAGTCGACAATGGCAAGGCGATGGCGAAAAATCTATAATTATTTAACATCCTTATTCAGATATGGGCTGGGATCGCCCCGGCAGGCGCAGCAAAGCCGCACCGGACAAAACCGGTGCGGCTTTGAAATGGGGTTTAGGTCCCTACCCGCGCCTTCCACAGCTGCAGCCTTTGCCGCTTGAAGTAGGCGATCTCATCCTGCTCGGGGCAGCTCACCCGGGCCACCACCACCGAGCGGTCGTCGGCCCCCGGCGCCCACTGCCGGGACGCCTCCAGCAGCGCCTGCGCCATGTCCTCCGGCGGCAGGTGCCCGATCGACGGCAGCGCCTGCTCGATCCATCCGTTGCCGCCATCCAGCCCGTCGGAGGCCAGCACCACCACGTCGCCGTCCTGCAGCACCCGGTTAATCGTCGCCGGCTCCACGTTATCCAGGATCCCCAGCGGCAGGGTCGGCGTAGCGATTACGATCACCTGCTCGCCCCGGAGGATATAGGAGGGCGGGGCGCCGATCTTGATAAACCGGGCCTGTCCTTCGGTGATATCCACCAGGCACAGATCCACCGTCGCGTACATCTCCCGGACAGAGCGCAGCAGCAGCACCTGGTTTATGGTATGGAAGATCACGTCCTCCTCAAAGCCCGCCTCATAGAAGCATTCCAGCAGCTTCAGCGTAGCCTGGGCTTCCTGGGCCGCGCCGGAACCAATCCCCATACCATCAGAAATGGCCATAAGAAAACCGGACCGCTCCAGAGCCCTATGCATCATCGCGTCCCCGCACACCGCCCCTGCCGCCTGCTGGGCCGCGCCGCTCTCCACCTTAAAGACCCTGGCCTGGCGGAAAACCAGGTGGCACATACCGCCCACGCCGCCGCAGCTTCCCTCCTCAGGCAGCATGGGGCGGGCTAAAATTTTGGACAGAAGGGGCGCAATGACCGTGCGGCACATCTTACGCCCGCCGCAGCTTGTCACCTGAAGCGCCACCGTCCAGCGTCCGGAGCCATCCTGGGTGACCGCCACGCCCTGAGGGTCCAGCCCTGCCTCCCGCAGCGTCTGGCGCACCATGCGCTGCTTGTCCCCCACCGGCCCAAGGCGTATACGCATCTCGCCCGCCAGATGATCCATCACGGCGGCCATGCCGGTAAGCTGCCTGCCCACCAGGGCCCGGCATTCATCGATCCGGCGGTGATAGCCGCTGTGCGCCCGGTAGAGCCCATAGGCGCCGGTCATCACGCCCATCACCTTGTGCATCCGCGGGCACCGCGCCCGGAAGGCCATGGGAAAATCCTCCTCCCATATGACCCGCCGCTCGCCGGGCGCCTGCAGCGCTTCCATGAAGGCCTGCCGGGTCGCCTCCTGCTGGGTATCCCAGCACAGCTTGGCCCGTGCGCAGCCCTGGCAGGCCTGGGAGGCAACCGTCTGCAGCAGCGGCTCCAGCAGCTCGCCCTGCTGCGTATCGTCAGGTACCGCCATCTCCAGGAACACGGTGGAAAGCTGCCGCAGGCAACCGGACAGATTCCGTATTTTCGTTCCCGCCTCCTCCAGCGGGGTGGCCGCCACGGCGGCGGGCTGAACCGCCGGCTCGATGAGCTGTACCATGGCCCGCTCCCACCAGGCTTTGGGGACGATAGCAAAGGCCAGGCAGGCCGTAATCATGGCCGGATAGGGGATCACCGCCAGAGGACTGACCCCCTCCAGCACAGCCAGAGCGCAGAGCCCCAGCGCAAATCCCAGCGCTGAAAAGGGACGTCCCAGTCCTGAAAGCGCCGCCGCCGTCATCGCGCCCATGCCCATCGCGCCCGCTGCCGCCCAGGGCGTCCGGCTGGCCAGCGCCGCCAGCGCGCCCAGCGCAAGGCCCGCCGCCGCCCCCACCGAGGGGCCGCCCACGGTACCGGCCGCCATCACCGCCACAGCCATCACCAGCATGCAGGGCGCCCAGGGCCCCTCATATACGCCGGGCAGCCCCGAGGCCAGCAGCGCCACGGATACCGTCAGGCAGATCGCCGCGTTGCCCGCCGACAGCGGGCTCACCCGGGTAACGTGCCCGCCCGCGCCCATCAGCGCCAGGGTCACGCCCCAGGCGCCCAGGGTTTCCAGGCCCAGAAGGATCATCATAAACCCCTGCCCCCGCAAAAAGAAAAGGGTAACGGCCTGCGCCAGGGTCATCATGGCCAGGCGGGCCCATACGCTTTTTCCCCATCCCGCATGGCGCGTAGCCAGCAGCAGCGCCAAAAGCACCGCCACCGAGGGCAGCCGGATCCAGGCTTCGCTTCCCTGGACGAGGAGCCCCAGCGCCGCGCCCAGGGCGGCCCCGCCCACCGGAAGGCCCCAAAAAGAACAGGCGGCCGTCACCGCCAGCACGCCGACCCGAAGGTCCTGCATCCATATGCATCCGGCGGCGGCAAACCCAGCCGCTATCGCCGCCAGCAGGGCAAGATAGGGCTTTATGCGCGACATGGCCCTCCATATTGATTTTGTCAATCGATTCATTGCCTCTTTCAAACCCTTTCCTCCCGTCCAGAAGCCGCCTGCCGGCGGCTTGTCCTTTCTCTGAAAGCATAGCAAAGGGCAAGGGCATACGGTGTCGAACCGGGCTGTCGAAAAGGCGCTCCCTTTTGCGCAAAAGAAAAAGCCCGCCCCCAGGGGCAGGCAAAAACCTGCAGGATATCGTGGTATCCTCCGCCGGTCCCCACGATCTGTAGGATTCGGAGCAGAAAAAATTCCGCCCCGTTCTCCGCCGTCCAGGCGCGTTATTTGTCGGCTTTTCCGCGCAGGGGCAGCCATTCCAGCACATGCTGGATCTGTTCATCCCAGTATTTCCATTGATGGTCGCCCGGCGATTGACGGTAGTCGACGTCATAGCCCAGCTTTCGGAGATGGCCGGCAAATCGATCGTTATCCTGCAGAAGGAAATCCTCGGTGCCGCACCAAAGATAGAGCTTGGGAATTACGCCCCCCTGCGCCTTGCGCCGCTCTGCCAGGGTGAAAAGGTCGTTGTCGCTGCCGGCAAATTCCTCGGCGCTGCCAAAGGCGTTCGCATAGGCGGGATGGTGGAATTCGCCGATCACCCGCCGCATATCCAGCGCCCCCGAAAGCGAGGCAGCCGCCCCAAAATGTTCCCCATCGGCCAGGGCGATCTTCATCGCGCCATAGCCTCCCATGGAGAGCCCTGCCACAAAGGTATCCTCCCGCCGCTCGGAAAGCGGGAAGAATTCCCGGCAGACCGCCGGCAGTTCCTCGTGGATAAAGGCCCAGTACCGGGAGCCGGAGGGCAGGTCCGTATACCAGCTGAACTGCACTGCCGGCATGACCACTGCCAAAGACAGGGGCGCCACATAGCGCTCCATGCTGGTACGGCGCTGCCAGGCGGTATGATCGTCGGTCATGCCGTGCAGCAGGTACAGCGTCTGGTAGGGGCGCTGATCCGCCGCGCCCTTGGTCCCGATCTGCCCGCGTGTCTGCTGGGGCAGGATCACATCCATATTGGTATCAAACCCCAGTGCCTCCGAAAAAAAGTCAACATGCAAAAGCGCCAGCTCAATCATCTCCTTTTTCTTTTATTATACCGTGTTCATCGCCCGATTCCAACCATGGCCGGCAAACACGGACATCGCGCATCATAAACACTGCAATTTTCCCCATGTTCAACGGCCGCCAAGGCGCTATAATAGGAGCATAGGGGATGACTCCCCAAAAAAGGAGGACGCATTCAATGAAAATCACAGCTATGGAGTGCTTTTTTGTCCTGCCCCGGTGGAATTTCCTGAAAATCACCACCGATGAAGGCATCGTGGGCTGGGGCGAGCCTGTGGTGGAATCCCGCGCCCAGACGGTGGCTAAGGCAGTGGAGGAGCTCTCCCGCATCCTGATCGGCGAGGATCCGCTCCGGATCGAGCATCTCTTTCAGACCATGTACCGCACCACCTTTTACCGGGGCGGCCCCGTGCTGACCAGCGCCATCTCCGGCATCGAGCAGGCGCTCTGGGACATCAAGGGCAAATATTACGGGCTGCCGGTTTATGAGATGCTGGGCGGCCGGGTCCGCGACCATATCCGCATGTATTCCCATTGCGGCGGCAAGGATGCCGAGGAATTCGCCGCCAATGCCAAGCGCCGCATGGCCCAGGGCTTTACCGCAGTCAAAACCGCTATGACCGGCCCGGTGGAAGCGATCGATTCCTTCGCCTTTGTGGACCGCTTCGCCTCCCGCTTTGCCGCCGCCCGGGAGCTGGTGGGCAAGGAGCTGGATATCGCGGTGGATTTCCATGGCCAGGTTTCCCCTGCTATGTCCGTCCGCATCTGCAAGGCCATCGAGCCCTATTATCCCATGTTCGTAGAGGAGCCCGTGCTGCCGGAAAACGTGGATGCGCTGGCCACCGTCGCACGCTCCACCACCATACCCATCGCTACCGGCGAACGGCTTTTCACCCGCTATGCCTTCCGGGAGGTGCTGGAGAAGCAGGCCGCCGCCGTGCTGCAGCCGGATACCTGCCATGCCGGCGGCATCTTTGAGCTGCGTAAAATCGCCGCCATGGCCGAGCCCTATTTCGCCTCCATCGCCCCTCATAACCCGCTGGGCCCCATTTCGCTGGCCGCCTGCCTCCAGGTGGATGCCTGTACGCCCAACTTCCTCATCCAGGAGCATCCCGGCCTGGAAAACGGCTGGGATCGCGGCGAGGGCTATCTCAAGACGCCCTTTACCATCGTAAACGGGGCCATCCCCGTACCCACCGGCCCTGGATTGGGCATTGAGGTGGACGAGGACGTGGTTCGGGCACGCGCCTTCCCCGGCGATTGGGATTCCCCCCGCTATTACCACAAGGACGGCTCCGTAGCCGACTGGTAGCCGCCGGTCCACCCTTTCCCTACAGATAACCCTGAAGGGCCCTGACGTCCGGAAATCCCGAACGTCAGGGCCCTTAATCGTTTGTCTGTTTGCAGGTATATGGCCTGTGAGGCTTTCATGTGCAGTCTTTCTTCCCGTCTTTTCCTTGCAGCCTAGTGGCCCCCAAACATCCTTTGCCATTGCGCCAGATGATCCAGGATTCGCTGCGCAGCTTCCACATACTCCAGCATATCCGAGGCATGTACCCGCGCCGCATGCTCACTGTCAAGCGTTGCTATCCAACCGCCGATCGACCAGAGCGGTTGGCTGGCTATGGCAATGGGCAGCGCCGCGCGTTCCCCCGCCGCAAGCGGTGTATCCAGGCCGGACTCATATGCGTTCAGCAGCCGCTTCAACGCTGCGGCGTGCTGCGATTCGGGTATACCAGCATTTTTCAAATAATTACGGGCATAGTACAAGGTCAACGCTATATCGTCTATCCGCCGCCGCTCGCCCATGAAGTCGAAATCCTCCACCAACGCCACCGTTTCACCTAAAAACAGGACGTTATTATCCCAGAAATCGCCATGCGCAAGCTGGCGCGGCAAGCCTTCAAACAGGCCACCGCCCGCCTGTTGCACGCAGCTTGCAAGCCGCAGAGACGCCTGTGCAAGCTGAAGCTCGTAAGCGTTTGGATTCCAGCTCCGGATTCGTTCGCAGCCCTTCCGTGTAGCGGATTGTATCTGCTCAAAAGGCATATGGTTTGAAAACAGCGGCCGCATGCCGTCCTGGCTAAGCCCTGAAACGTGCCTCAGCGCGCTTGTCATGCGCCCCAACAGCGGCAACGCCCGCTCAAGCCGCGGAAGCGTATCCATATTACCATCATGGACAACATAGCGCTCCGCCTCTATAAGCCGGCCCTGATAGCGGATATAGGGCGCCTCCGACAAGGCAGGCAGCACATCGGCACAGGGGATACCCCACTGCTTCAGGAGGCCCCGCACCCCCTGTATGTCGGTCAACCGAGCTTCTGTCACATAGGGCCGATACACCCGCGCGACAAAGCGCGCCCCTTTGCGCGCCATAAGCAGGTTAAGGCAGGAGGACCCGCCAAGATCGCGCCAGGCGTAGAGCTTATCAAAGCCAAAGCCATCACACAGCGCGGCAATGAGTCCAGGCGTGGGCCGTGCGCGTTCGCCGCGCAGCCCACCCCGCGCATTGTCAGAACCGGGTTGACATAGAGTCTCCGGCATAGCACTACCTCCCAATCGGTATTCAGCAGCCGATCGATTTATCGTGGGAACGCCTACTCCATGATGCGCGCATGCACCACAAAGCGCGCGTCGTTGTATTCATAGGTACAGGTAGAAAGCGTCAGGATGGGCGCCAGCGCTTCGGCCTTATAACCCAGCTGCTGCGGCGCCCGCTCCAGGAGCTTCTCAAAGAAAGCGGCTTCTTCCTCATCGGAGGAGAAAAGCACCTGATCAAAGCCGCCGTCGGCCGATACCACATAAGCGGCAAAAATATCGAGCCAGTATGTCTTTTCCGGCGTATACAGTACGCCGTAGCGGTGCTTTTGAAAGAATTCCTCGTCCTTATAGCTGACAAGCTCATGGAACATACTGCCGTTTTTCATGTTATGGCCATAGATCACGGTATTGGGGTCGTCAAATCCCGTGTTGTATTGGCTGATAAACAGGCAGCCGGAAGCGTTGCTTTTCCCCTCAAAGGTCCTGTGCAGATAGGTTTCGTCGTCATCCGTCTGCACCACCGGGTAGCTGATCGGGGTATCAAAAATCGTCAGCCAGGCCTTAACGTCGCTGTTTATTGCTTTAAGCTCGGAAAAATCCATTACAGGCAGGGCCGAGTCGGGCTTCACCCAGGTATCCCCGGCGGCGCTTTCCCCGGCGGGCGCGGTCCCGGCCGAGGTCTCCGGCTGCTGAAGGCTGATCTCCGGCGCATATTGGACCAGCGCCGCATATTCATCGCTGCCCGCCTTGTATTCCAGAAGGATGTGGATGAGCTTATAGGAGGCGAAAATAAACACGCCCAGGCAGATCACCAACAGCGCGTTGGTGATCCGGTTGCTCTTCCTCTGCCGGCGCGCCTGCTTGCGGCCCGCCTTTTGCTCCTTGCGCTCCTGCTTCCTCGACATGCTGCCTCCTACCTGATCGTTAAAATGCCAAACGTCCGATTTTTCCTGTGCTGGCCCGCTATGGGCTCCCGTCCGCGCGCCGCGGGTTGCCTCCCGGCCCTTTCATGATAAAAGAGCGGCGCCGCACTGTCAAGAGCGCGCCGCCTCTTTGTCTACCTGCGGTTTTTACCGCAGAAAATCCTCCCGTATAGGCGTGAATACATCGACCAGCCTGCCCGCCTCCAGGCATTCGACGCCGTGCGGCTCGCCGGGCGCGCAATAATAGGTATCACCCGGCCCGATTGTGCAGGACGTATCCGCCTTTTTCAGCACAAAGCGGCCGCTTACGCAATAGCTGATCTGCTGATGCGGGTGGGCATGCAGCGCGCCCACGCTTCCGGCCGCAAAATCCACCGTAACAGCCATCATATCCCCGCCATAGCTCATGACGCGGCGGCTGACGCCGCCGCCCAGGGCTGTGGCCGGCCTGTCCTTTTCATGTTCCGCCATGCCGCCCTCCTACATCAGCCCCAGCAAGCGCGCCGCATTTTGGTAGCAGATCCCTTCCATAATCGCACGCAGCGCTTCCTCATCTGCCGGATATTCGCCATCCTCCACCCATTGTCCGACCAAATCGGCCAGGATGCGCCGGAAATACTCATGCCTGGTATAGGAAAGGAAGCTTCTGGAATCGGTCAGCATGCCGATAAAGTTCCCCAGCACCGCTGTGCTGGCGTAGCTGACCAGCTGCTGTTTCATGCCCGGTTTCGTATCGTTGAACCACCAGGCCGCGCCCAGCTGCATCTTTCCGATGGTACCGCCTTCCCAGAAGCAGCCCAGGATCGACGAAATCATGTCGTTGTCGTTGGGATTCAGGGAGAATACCACGGTCTTGGGCAAGGCGTCGGCCTCCCGCAGCGCGTTCAGCAGCCCGGCCAGCGCCTTGCCACAGCCAGCGTCGCCGATCGAATCGTAGCCTGTGTTGGGGCCGAGGTCCGCCACCATCCGGCGGTTGACGTTGCGCAGCGCGCCGTAATGCAGCTGCATCACCCAGCCCCGTGTCACATACTCCCGGCCCAGGAAAAGCATCAGCCGGGTGCGGAAGCCATCGGCCATCTGCTGGCTGAGGGCTGCGCCCTCCATCGCCATATGCATCGCCTGATCGGCCTCCGCTTCAGAAATCATCACGCAGGGAATCTGCTCCAGCCCATGATCGCATACGCGGCAGCCCAGGCGGTCGAAGGCATCCATCCGTACCTTCAGCGCCTGGCACAGCCCGGCAAAGGAATCGATGGTCACGCCGCTGGCCGCTTCCAGCCGCCGGAGATACGGGCCAAAGTCCGGCGAATCAATCCCCAAGGCCAGGTCAGGCCGCCAGCCGGGCAGCACCTGGATCTCAAAATCCGGTTCCGCCTTCAGCCGCTTGTGGTATTCCAGGCTGTCGGCCGGATCGTCGGTGGTGCACAGGCATTTCACCTTTTGCGCGCGCAGTAGGCCCCGCACCGTCATCTCCGGTTCCTGAAGCTTCTCATTGCACGCCGTCCATATCTCCCGGGCCGTGTGGGCGTTCAGCTGCTTTTCGATGCCAAAATAGCGCTTCAGCTCCAGATGCGTCCAATGATAAAGGGGGTTGCCTATGAGCATGGGCATGATTTCCGCCCACTTTTCAAACTTTTCCCAGTCGGAGGCGCCGCCGGTAATATAGGCCTCGTCTATTCCTTGGGCCCGCATCACCCGCCATTTATAGTGGTCGCCGCCCAGCCATGCCTCCGTTATCGTCGAGAAGCGGTGATCCTCCGCAATCTGCTGGGGGCTGATGTGGCAGTGGTAATCAATGATCGGCATATCCTTGGCATAGTCCTCGTACAGATGCCGGGCCGTTGGGGTATGTAGCAAAAACGATTCGTCCATAAAGGCTTTCATGGCTGCTCCTCCTTATCGTCATGGGTCGTTCCCCGGCCCACATAGGACCCCTCCAGGATCGTGTCCCGCTCGGCCGACCGGCCGGCCAGCATATCCATCACCCGGGCCACCCCTTCCCTGCACAGAAGCTCGACCCGGCTATCCACGCTGCTCAGCTCCGGCTGGCAGCACCGGCAGAGGATGGAATTGTTGAAACCGATCAACGAAATCTGATCGGGCACGGTGAGCCCGGCCTCCTTCGCCGCTTTGAGCGCGCCGATCGCCAGGATATCCTCCGAAGCCACGACGCCGACCGGCCGGCTTCCCATGGCCTGCAGCAGCCTGCGGGATACGGTCCGCGCCGATTCGATTTCCCGTGCGCAGCGCATGACGGCGGGCGGCTCCATACCCGCCTCCTCGACCGCCTGCTGGTAGCCTTCCAGCTTTTCCCGTCCGCTGTGGGTCAGCGAATCATGCAGGTACAGCACCCGTCTGCCCTGCCGGATCAGCTTCCGCGTCGCCCTATAGGTCGCCTGGCGGTGATCCAGCCGCACGCAGGCCAAATTCCCGCCATGGAGCGCGCCGTTAATCAATACCACCGGCACCTGGCGGGCCGCCTGCAGGATGTGGCGGTTGTCCTCCGCCTCCTGGAACTGGGATCCCACCAGCAGCAGCGCGTCCACCTGCTTGCCCAGCAGCAGCTTGATGGCCCGGCGCTTATTCTCCAGGGCATGGCCGGTACAGCACAGCAGGGCATGATAGCCCTCGCAGCGGAGCAGGCCCTCGATGTGGTTAACTGCCTGGGCCAGAAACAGGTCCGACGCGTCGGCGCACAGCACGCCGATGGTTTTCATGGATCCCTTGCCCAGGCTCCGGGCATGCACGCTCGGCATGAACCCCACCTCGTCTATCACGGCCAGCACCCGGCTGCGCGTCGCCTCGCTCACATGGGAGTTGCCGTTCATAACCCGCGACACGGTGGCAATGGATACCCCCGCCCGCTGGGCAATATCATAAATGTTCATGGCCGCCCCCTTTGTAAGCGTTTACATCCTCTATTATGCTCTGCCCCCGGGGAAAAAGCAAGCCCCAAATCCCGCTTGGCGCGCGGCAAACCACGCGCCGGGCATATCCGGCTTCCCTCATCCCCCGTTACCGCATAAAAGGGCGCGCATCCTATGCGCGCCCTTTCCCATCCCGTTGCTTTAGCTGGCCCGGACCTCCGGCGGTTTCATCTCCTGCGCCGGTCCGTCGGGGTTGTTCTCCCCCGTCTTCCTGTCATGGCCGCCCATGGCGAAAGCCGTTTTCACCACCGCCGCCACCGGCACAGCCAGCAGCATGCCGGCCACCCCGGCTAACCGCCAGCCGATCAGCACCACCGCCAGCACCCAGAAGGGATGCAGGCCCAGCTTGTCGCCTACCACCCGGGGAGCGATCCACCAGGCATCCGCTATACGGATGACCACAAAGGCGGCCGCCGTCCACAGCGCCAGCGAGGGATCCTGCAGCAGGGTCACCGTTAGGACCGCAGCGCCGGAAAAAATCGATCCCACATAGGGCACCAGGCCGCACAGGGCCACTGTAAGGCTCATCAGGGTGCCATAGCGCGTAGGAATGATCCAAAATGCCGCCTGACACATCACAAAAACGATTATGGCTTCCAGGAGCTTTGCGCCGATATACCGGCCAAAGACCCAGTCCACACGCCGGAAGGCGTCCAGCAGCCTCCGGGTCCTTTCCCGGCCCAGCCGCCGGGCTGCAAACCGGCTCAGCCCTCCAAAAATCTGGCGGGAGCTGCTTAAAAGATAAAAGGACAGCACCAGCGACAACAGCACGTTGAAGATCACGGCGCCTACGTTCCACAGCGTACCGATCACCGTGTTGACTGCCGCCGAGCCCATTTCCGCAGTGATCTCCCCCAGCTTACCGGTCACGCTGTCCAAGAGGCTGCGGACGGCCTCGTTTTGCAGCGCCGGCTCGGTCAGCAGGCTTTGCTCATAATAGCGCTTGATGTCCTCAAAATAGTTGGGCGCCCAGCGGGCAAAGGCTTTCAGATCAGCCAGAAGCTTGGGCACAAAGTCGGCCGCTACCCAAAAGCAGAGGCCCAGGATCGCCGCGTAAAGCAGCGTAACCGCCAGCACCCGGGCCTTGCCCAGCCGTCCTCTGGATATCCGGTTCAGTCCCCGCTCCAGGGCGTTTACCGCCGGGGAAAGCGCGTAGCTGATCAAGGGCGCCGCCAGGAAGGGGACCAGCAGCACGCCAACCGTGCGCAGCAGATGGACAAAGCTTTTCCACAGGTCGTCAAAGGATGAGAGCAGCGCCCAGAACAGGATCAGCCCCATGCCCGTCAGCAGGGTCGCAATGCAGTATTTCCGGATTGTGCTCTGTCTTTGCCACCATCTTTTCATGGCGCGCCCTCCTCTCCCTCTTTCCATGATACGCCTCCTACGCCGCACGCACAACCCCTTAACCCCCGGCCTTTCCGCAAAAAAACTCCCCGAAGCATACGCTCCGGGGAGCCCCCGCGACGGTATCCCGGCTTGTTGCGCCTTCGTCAGTCGTTCTGCATTTCGCGCCGTTTGCTGCGGTAGCGCTCCACCGAATCCAGGATCCGCTTGCGAATGCGCAGGTTCTGCGGCGTTACCTCCAGCAGCTCATCGTCGTCAATATATTCCAGCGCCTGCTCCAGCGTAGGAACCATGGCCGGCGCCAGGATCACATTATCATCCTTGCCTGCCGAGCGGGTGTTGGTCATCTGCTTACGGCGGCATACGTTGATTTCAATATCGTCTGCACGGTTCCCCGCGCCGACCACCATCCCGGCATAGACCTGTGTGCCCGGCTCCACAAACAGCGTGCCCCGGTCCTGAATGCCAAACAGGGCGTAGGGGGTGGTCACGCCGGCCTGGGTCGCCACCAGCGCGCCCAGGTTTCGGCGGGAAATCGCGCCGCGCCAGGGGCCATACCCTTCAAAGACCGAATTCATGATGCCTTCCCCCCGGGTGTCGGTCATGAATTCGCTCCGATAGCCAAACAGCCCGCGGGCGGGGATAATGAAGGTGATACGCGTCCGCCCGTCCCTGGACATCATTTCCGTCATCTCGCCCTTGCGGCGGCTGAGCTTCTCCATAACCGGGCCTACGCTTTCGTCCGGCACGTCCACCTCCAGCCGCTCCAGCGGCTCCTCCAGCCCCTGCTCCGTCTGCCGGGTCAGCACGTCCGGCTTGGATACGGCGAATTCATAGCCCTGGCGGCGCATGGTTTCAATCAGGATGGACAGGTGCAGCTCGCCTCTTCCATATACCTTAAAGGCGTCGGTGCGCTCCGTATCCTCCACCTTCAGGGATACGTCGGTCTCCACCTCGCGCATCAGCCGTTCCCGCAGGTGGCGGCTCGTTACATACTTGCCCTCACGGCCGGCCATCGGGCTGTCATTGACCATGAAGGTCATCACCACGGTCGGCTGGCTGATCTTGACGAAGGGCAGCGGCTCCACCGCCTCCGGATTGCAGAGCGTATCGCCGATTTCCAGGTTTTCAATGCCGGAAACCGCGACCACGTCGCCCATGCGTGCCTCCTGCACCGGCTCCCTGCGCAGCCCCTCAAACTGATAGATCGCCGTTACCCGGGTGGCTGGCGACACATTCCCCGTATGGTAATCACAAAGCACCACCGAATCGCCCACATGGATGCCGCCCCGGTTGAGGCGGCCAATGCCAATCCTCCCCAGGAACGAATTATAGTCGATGGTGGAAATCAGCATCTGCGCCGGACCCTGCTCATCGCCCTCGGGCGCGGGGATGTGCTCCAGGATGCAGTCAAATAGCGGCTTAAGGTTCTCGCCCCGCTGAGCCGCATCCAGGCTGGCATAGCCGTCCCGGGCCGATACATAGACGACGGCGCTGTCCAGCTGCTCGTCGCTGGCGCCCAGCTCCATCAGCAGCATCAGGGTATCATCCAGCACCTCTGCCGGCCGCGCCTCCGGCCGGTCAATCTTGTTGACCACGATGATGACCGTTAGTCCCAGGTTCAGGGCCTTCTGCAGGACGAACCGCGTCTGCGGCATCGGGCCCTCATAGGCGTCTACCACCAGCAAGACGCCGTTGACCATCTGCAGCACGCGCTCTACCTCGCCGCCAAAGTCGGCATGTCCCGGCGTATCAATGATGTTGATCTTGGTATCCTTCCAGTGGATCGCCGTATTTTTGGCCAGGATCGTGATGCCGCGCTCCCGCTCCAGGTCGCCCGAGTCCATCACACGCTCGTTCACCGTCTGGTTTTCCCGGAAGGTGCCGCTTTGGCGCAGCATCGCGTCCACCAGCGTGGTCTTTCCATGGTCAACGTGGGCAATAATCGCAATATTCCGTAAATCTTCCCTGCGCATTCTATCTACTCTTTCATGGCCCTGGGGGCTGTGTCGCTCAGCTCCAGGCCTGTATTGTGTTCAATAGCCCATTGGATGGACCACTCATTTTCAAAAAGCAGCACCAGCCGCCCGTCTTCGTCCACGGCCGGCCGCGTTGTGCTGACCAGCGACAGCCGTTCCGGCTTCAAGCCCTCGTTTTTCACCCACCGCACAAAGCGGAAGGGCAGGCGCTCCATCTGCACATGGGCGCCATACTCGCGTTCCAGCCGGAACTTCAGCACATCAAACTGCAGCACGCCCACCACGCCGACAATATGCTCCTCCAGACCGATATCCAGCCTGCGGAAGGTCTGAATCGCCCCCTCCTCGGCCAGCTGGTTAATGCCCTTGACGAATTGCTTCCGCTTTAAGGAATCAACCGGCGCTACCCTGGCGAAGTATTCCGGCGCGAACATGGGGATGCCCTCATACCGGAAGGAAACGTCCCCTGCCGCCAGCGTATCGCCCAGGTGATAGATGCCCGGATCAAAGAGGCCGATAATATCGCCTGCCACAGCCTCCTCCACGGTTTCGCGCTCCTGCGCCATGAACTGCTGGGGCTGGGTCAGCTTCACCGTCTTGTTCTGCTGCACCAGGCGGGCCTCCATGCCCTTTACGAACCGGCCCGAGCAGATCCGGATAAAGGCCAGCCTGTCCCGGTGGGCCGGATCCATATTGGCCTGGATCTTGAATACCAGGGCTGAAAAATGCTCGCCAAAGGGATCGATGGGCCCCTGATCCGACTGGCGGGGCTGAGGCGGCAGCGAATATTCAAGGAAACGGTTCAGGAATACCTCAACGCCGAAATTGTTCATGGCAGAGCCAAAGAACATGGGCGTCAGCTGCCCCTGCTTCACGCGTTCCATATCCAGCGCGTCTCCTGCGCCGTCCAGCAGCTCGATTTCCTCCTGCAGCTTTTCGATATAGTAGCTGCCCAGCCGCTGCCGGATCTCCGGATCCTCCAGCGTCCCTGTGATGGAATCCACCTGGGCGGCGCCATGATGGTCCGCTTCATCGTAAAGCTCTACCAGCTTCGTATCCCGATGGTAAATCCCCTTGAAATCGCCCTCCACGCCAATGGGCCAGTTGATCGGGCTGCTGGCGATCCCCAGCACCTGCTCAATTTCATCCATCAGCTCAAAGGGATGCTTGGCTGCGCGGTCCATCTTGTTGATGAAGGTAAATATGGGGATGCCGCGCATCCGGCATACATGGAAAAGCTTGATCGTCTGCGGCTCGACGCCCTTTGCGCCGTCTATCAGCATCACCGCGCTGTCTGCCGCCACCAGTGTGCGGTAGGTATCCTCTGAGAAGTCCTGGTGCCCCGGCGTATCCAGTATGTTGATATGGAAGCCTTTATAGCTAAACTGCATAGCCGAACTTGTCACGGAAATACCGCGCTGCTTTTCAATCTCCATCCAGTCAGACACGGCATGACGCGAAGATTTGCGTGCTTTCACCGAGCCGGCCAGGTGGATCGCGCCGCCGTAAAGCAGCAGCTTTTCCGTCAGCGTCGTTTTGCCTGCGTCCGGATGCGAAATAATTGCGAAGGTCCTTCGTTTTGCTATCTGCTCCTGCAGCAGTCCCATTTCGGCCATCACCATTCTCCGTTTCCTTCTTCAATAACTAAGTTATTTTAGTCCAAAATGTCATTTAAGTCAATTTCAAAATCAAAAAGCTCCATATTTCTGTAAGATATGCCGTATCCGCCTGTCAGCCTGTACAAGAGCTTTTTCCGCCTTCCATCCCCTTATATTAAACATGCTGAAACTTTTTATTCTTAGGGGGGCCAGCGGCCAAAACACCCTTGATTTTCATGCATAAGTATCATACAATATCCACAGATGTGCCGTGTCATATGGTTTTTAATACGATGTTGATGATCCGTTTGAGAAAGGAGCCCTTCTCTATGTCCTATATCATCTGTACAGATTCGTCCTGCGACCTTTCCCACTCTTATATTGACGCCCACCCGCTCAAAGTGCTGGGGTTGATGTATACCATCAACGGCGAAACCTTTGAAGACGATAACTTCCGTGCCGTCACGCCGAAGAGCTTTTACGACCGCATCCGCCAGGGACAAACCTCGAAAACCACGCTCATCAATACCGAAAGGTATGTGGAATTCTTCACCCCGATGCTCCAGCAGGGGCAGGATATCCTGTATGTCGGCTTTTCCTCCGGCCTGAGCGGCAGCGTTCAGTCAGCCTTTATCGCCGCCAACCAGCTCAAGGAGCAATTCCCCCAGCGGGATATCCAGGTCGTCGATACGCTGGCCGCCTCCCTTGGCCAGGGGCTCCTGGTGCATTACGCGCTGGCCAACCAGGCCAAGGGGATGCCGCTTTTAGAGAATGCCCAGTGGCTGGAGGCCCACAAGCTCAACCTCGCCCATTGGTTTACCGTCGACGATCTGAACCATCTGCGCCGTGGCGGCCGCATTTCGGCCACCACGGCTATCCTGGGCACCATGCTGTCCATCAAGCCTGTCATGCATATGGACGATGAGGGCCACCTCATCGCCATGAGCAAGACCCGCGGCCGTAAGCAGTCGCTGAAGGCCCTTGTGGAGGAGATGGGCCGCCTCGTGGTGCACCCCGAGACGCAGGATATCTTCATCAGCCATGGCGATTGTCTGGAGGACGCCCAGTATGTGGGCAGCCTGATCCAGCAGCGCTTTTCGGTGAAGTCCATCACCTATCATGAGGTCGGCCCCGTGATTGGCAGCCACACCGGCCCCGGCGTAGTGGCCCTTTTCTTCATGGGCGACCATCGGTAAGCCTGCCGGTTCGATCAGTCATGACCACCCCTAAGAGGGGTGGCATGATTCGCGGCCTAAAAGGCCGTAAA
>UQLW01000026.1 GCA_900542005.1 uncultured Eubacteriales bacterium | reverse complement strand
TCGAGCCCGTAGCAACCAGCAGCTTGTCATAGCTGACGCGCTCGCCTCCCTCGAGTATCACAACATGCTCATGCGCGTCGATCGCAGCAGCAGCCTGGCCCAGCCGCGGCGTAACGGCATTGAGCGTATAAAAGTCCGGCTCGCGGTAGCGCATGCCCTCCTCCGTGCACTGTCCGCCCAGCCAATAGGATATCAGCGGCCGGGAATAGGTAAACTCCGGTTCCTGGGCGATCACGGTGATCGATGACCGGGAATCCAGCGACCGGAACCCCTCAATCGCCCCTACTGCGGCCGCCGAGTTGCCAATGATGACAAAGTTCATACCGCTTATCCCCTTTCCCATAGAATGGCCCGGTTGGGGCAGCCCTTGACGCAGGCGGGCTCCCCCTGGGCGTTGGTCGTGCATAGCTCGCATTTTTGCGCGGCATGGCCGTCGGGCCCTGGCATAACCGCCCCAAAGGGGCAAAGCAGAATGCAGGTATAGCAGCCTACGCAACGGCTCGAATCGATGCGCACCACCCCATCTTTTACAGAAAGCGCCCCTGTGATGCAGCCCTTGACGCATAAGGGTTCATGGCAATGGCGGCAGGCCACAGCGAAGTTGACCGTTCCCTTGGACTCGATCTGGATCCGGGGATGGATGGTTACGCCCTTCAGCGCGCTTACCATGTCATCCTTGCCGGAATGGGCGAAGGCACAGTAATATTCACAAAGATGGCACCCCAGGCACCACGATTCCCTAATTTGAATCGGTTTCATACAGTCCTCCCTACTCTCCTGCATGCTGGATGCCCAGAATGCTCAGTTCCTTTTCCGTCAGCCCTACGCCACGCAGCATCAGCCGGTTTCCCCGCAGCGCCTCAATGGAGTTAATGCCCATACCACCCATCATTTCCTTGATCTCGTGCTTCCAGGCTGTAACCAGGTTGACCAACCGCTCGCAGCCCACGTCGGGATTGAGCCGCTTGACGAGATCGGGCCGCTGGGTAGCGATCCCCCAGTTGCATTTGCCCGAATGGCAGCTGCGGCACAGGTGGCAACCCAGAGCCAATAGCGCGCTGGTGCCGATATAGACGGCGTCTGCACCCAGGGCAACCGCTTTGATGATGTCGGCGCTGTTGCGGATGGAGCCGCCCACTACCAGGGAGACATGATTGCGGATCCCTTCATCCCGCAGCCGCTGATCCACCGCGGCAAGGGCGAGCTCAATGGGAATCCCCACGTTATCACGGATCCGGGTGGGGGCCGCGCCGGTGCCGCCGCGGAAGCCGTCAATGGCGATGATGTCGGCTCCGCTGCGGGCAATACCGCTGGCAATGGCCGCCACATTGTGGACGGCGGCGATCTTTACGATGACGGGCTTCTGGTATTCAGTCGCCTCCTTCAGGGAGATGACCAGCTGCCGCAGGTCCTCAATGGAGTATATATCGTGATGGGGCGCCGGGGAAATTGCGTCGGTCCCCTCGGGGATCATCCGGGTCCGGGATACGTCCCCTACGATCTTGGCGCCGGGGAGATGCCCGCCGATGCCGGGCTTTGCGCCCTGCCCCATCTTGATTTCAATCGCTGCGCCGGCCTCCAGGTAGTCCTTATGCACCCCGAAACGCCCGGAAGCGACCTGTACGATCGTGTTGGGCCCATAGCGGTAGAAATCCTGATGCAAACCGCCCTCGCCTGTGTTGTAGAGGATGCCGAGCTCCTGGGCCGCCCGGGCCAGGGAAGCGTGCGCGTTATAGCTGATGGAGCCATAGGACATGGCCGAAAACATGATGGGGACCGAGAGCTCCAGCTGCTTATCCATCTGCGGGATGATCCGTCCCTGCCCATCGCGCTGGATGGCGTCCGGCTTTTTCCCCAGGAACACCCGGGTTTCCATGGGTTCCCGCAGCGGATCGATGGAGGGGTTCGTCACCTGGGACGCATTGATCAGCATCCGGTCCCAATAGATCGGATACGGCTTGGGGTTGCCCATTGAGCTGAGTAGCACGCCGCCTGTCCCGGCCTGGCGGTAGATATCGTTAATATCCTGGGCGCTCCAGGAGGCGTTGGCCCGAAAGGTATGGTCGCTTTTCACGATCTTCAGTGCGCGGGTCGGGCAGAGGGATACGCAGCGATGGCAGTTCACGCATTTGGACTCATCGGCCATCATTTTTCCGCTCTCGGGGTCGAGGCGATGTACCTCATTGGCGCATTGCCGCTCGCAGACGCGGCAAGCGATACAGCGGTCGGCATTGCGGATAATCTCATATTCAGGATAGACATAGTTAATAGCCATCAGCGTACACCTTCTTCCAATCTTACGATGACGGGCTCCCCGCCCTGGGGCGCCCATACCCGGGTCACATCCGGGTCAACCGCCCGGATTGCGCATTCCTCGCTGGCGATATAGACCCTTTTCCCATGCTCCGCCACCACCATGGAACGCAGCTTCAGGCGGTCGTTCAGGGCCATGAGTCCGCCCTCAAAGCCCACCAGAATGGAGAAAGGCCCCGTAATCAGCAGGCTGGAGAAAACGCTGCGCAGATAGGTTATCCGTTGCCGGTCCGATTCGTCCATCTGATCGATGGTCGACCAAAAGGGTGCGGCTATGACCTGCGCCGCCTCCTCAAAGCTCAGTCCCTGGCGGCGTACCAGATAATCGATCATATAGGTAATGACTTCGGTATCGGTCAGAAGGGTGCATTGGTAGCCAAACATCTCGATAAAGCGGCGGTTGGCATCGTAGGAAGAAATCTCCCCATTGTGAACGATAGAATAGTCCAAGAGCGCAAAGGGATGCGCGCCGCCCCACCAGCCGGGGGTATTGGTAGGATAACGTCCATGGGCTGTCCAGCAATAGCCTTCATATTCCTCCAGGCGGTAAAAATCGCCTACGTCCTCCGGGTAACCCACCGCTTTGAACACGCCCATATTTTTGCCGGAGGAGAATACATACGCTCCCTCAATGGTACTGTTGATGCGGATGACGCACCGCGCGACAAATTCTTTCTCCTCCAGCTGGCTGGAGGAGAGCTTGGTGGGCAGCGGCGCAACAAAATACCGCCAGATCAAGGGCTCATCGACGATCCGCGGCGTTTTGCGCACGGGGATTTTGGAGAGGTTCACCACGTCGAAATGGCGCTCGAGGAATACCTCGCAGGTATGCTTGGCCTCCGGCGTATCATAAAACACATGGAAGGCATACAGGTCCTTGTACTGCGGGTAGATTCCGTACCCGGCAAACCCGCCGCCCAGGCCGTTGGAACGCTCGTGCATGGTTGCGATAGAGCGGATCATCATTTCGCCGCTGATGGGCTCCCCGTCTCGGGCGAACACGCCGGAGATTGCGCATCCGGATGGGATTCTGATTTGACCTTCTTTTTTCATCCTATCGATCTCCTTCAAAAAAAGAAAAGGCGTCCACTGACAGGACGATCATCTCGTCCTTCAGTGAACGCCTTTGTTCACCTTGCTTATGGGGCCTATTATAGCGAATCATTCCGGATTCGTCAAGGAATGTATAATCGTGAATCTTTACTAGATTGCAAGGCAGAATATGAAAACCTGCACAAAACGAAAAAATCCCCTTGACAAAATGAAGGGCGGCGGCATATACTGCAACCGTACACAGCAAAGGCGCTGTAGGTTTCAGAACCTACGGCGCCTCTTTTTTATTTCATCCACCGACAGACGCGCCCCGCCGGCGTAAATAAACTTTAGGAGTGAATACCATGAAGAACACCATCGAAATCTTTGGCAGCCAGGTCTTCAACGATGCGGTGATGCGCCAGCGCCTTCCCAAGGATACCTATAAGGCGCTGCACAAGACGATCCAGGATCGGAGGCCCCTGGACAGCGCTGTTGCCAACGTGGTGGCCAACGCCATGAAGGACTGGGCGGTAGAAAAGGGCGCCACCCATTTTACCCACTGGTTCCAGCCGATGACCGGCATCACGGCGGAAAAACACGACAGCTTTATCTCGCCCACGGCCGATGGCGGCGTAATCATGGAATTCTCCGGCAAGGAACTCATCAAGGGCGAGCCCGACGCCTCCAGCTTTCCCTCCGGAGGGCTGCGCGCTACCTTTGAGGCGCGGGGATATACCGCCTGGGATCCGACCAGCTATGCCTTCATCAAGGATGACACGCTCTGTATCCCTACGGCCTTTTGCTCCTATGGCGGCGAAGCTTTGGATAAAAAGACGCCCCTGCTGCGCTCCATGGACGCCATCAACCGCCAGGCGCTACGTATTCTGCGGCTCTTTGGCAATACGCGGGTTAAATCTGTTTTGACCACCGTAGGGCCGGAGCAGGAATATTTCCTCATCGATAAGGCCCTGTACAACCAACGCAAGGATCTTATCTTCACCGGCCGCACCCTGTTCGGCGCAAAGCCGCCCAAGGGCCAGGAGCTTGAGGACCACTACTTCGGGGCATTGCGGCCCCGGGTTGCCGCCTTTATGAAGGAGCTGGACGAAGAGCTGTGGAAGCTGGGGATCCTGGCCAAAACCAAGCATAACGAGGTGGCGCCGGCCCAGCACGAGCTGGCCCCCATCTTTAGTACCACCAACATTGCCACCGACCACAATCAGCTTACGATGGAGATGATGAAAAAAATCGCTGACCGCCATGGCCTGGCGTGCCTGCTGCATGAAAAGCCCTTTGCCGGCGTCAATGGCAGCGGCAAGCACAACAACTGGTCCATTTCCACCGATACCGGCGTCAACCTTCTGGAGCCGGGCGATTCCCCCCAGGAGAACGCGCAGTTTCTACTGTTTCTGGTGGCGGTTATCAAGGCGGTGGATGAGCACCAGGATCTGCTCCGTATCTCGGTGGCCAGCGCCGGCAACGACCACCGCCTGGGCGCCAACGAAGCGCCTCCGGCCGTTGTATCCATGTTCCTGGGGGATGAGCTGACGGGGATCCTCCACGCTCTGGAAAGCGGGGAGAGCTATGACCAGCGTATCCGCCCGATGATGGAAATTGGAACCGACGTACTGCTCAAATTCCCCAAGGATACCACTGACCGCAACCGCACCTCTCCCTTTGCCTTTACTGGCAATAAGTTTGAATTCCGCATGTTGGGCTCCACCTTCTCCATCTCCGGGCCCAATGTCGTGCTTAATACCATCGTAGCCGACGTGCTGGATGGATTTGCCACCGAGCTGGAAGCGGCAGATGACTTCAAGGCCGCCCTGTCTTCGCTCATCAAGCGCACCATCCGCGAACATAAGCGAATCATCTTTAACGGCGACAACTATACGGATGAATGGCTGCAGGAGGCTGGACGCCGGGGTCTGCTGAACCTGAAAACGACGGTGGACGCCCTTCCCTATTTCATCAGCGATCGTAATATCGCGCTGTTTACCCGGCAGCATGTATTTACCGAGGGCGAGATGCATTCCCGCTATGAGATCCTCATGGAGAATTATGCCAAGGTGCTGCATATCGAGGCGTTGACCATGCTGGATATGGCCCGCAAGGATATTCTGCCGGCTGTCACCCGTTATAGCCGGTCGCTGGCGGATACGGCGCTGGCCAAGCAAGCCTTATCCAGCGAGATCGACTGCTCCATGGAACGGGATATGGTTGCCCGCCTCTCCCGCCTGACCGGCTGCCTCTACCGGAAGATTGAAGCCCTGGAGCTGGCCGTGCTGGGCGCCAAGAACTGCCAGAACGTGACCGACGAGGCCTGCTATTACAAGGACACGGTATTTGCAGCCATGCAGGAGCTTCGTGCAGTTGCCGATGAATTAGAAGGAATTGTTGGAGAAAATGACTGGCCCTTCCCCACTTACGGAGCGCTGCTTTTTAGCGTATAATATGGTTTGTCCCATCGAAGGAACAGGTGCACCCGCTGGGCGCACCTGTTGCCTTTTGACGGTAATCATTTTTGCAAGGAGGAAGTATGGAGCACGAAAGGATTGTTGTGTTGGACTTTGGCGGCCAGTATAATCAGCTCATCGCCCGCTGTGTCCGTGACAACGGCGTCTATGCAGAGATCGTCCCCTATAACGCTCCGCTGGAGAAGATTCGCGGCGAAAACCTCAAGGGGATCATTATGACCGGCGGCCCCGACAGCGTGTATCTGGCTGACGCCAAGCTGTGCGACCCGCGTGTGCTGTCGCTGGGGGTTCCGGTGCTGGGGATATGCTATGGCATGCAGGTGATTGCCCGCCTGATGGGTGGGCGCGTGGATAAGGCCCCTGTGCCGGAATTCGGGCGGACCTTTATCACTTTGGGGCAGCACCCGCTCTTTAAGGGCCTGGAGGGCGAGCTGGTGTGGATGAACCATAACGATGCGGTAGCCGAAGCGCCGGAAGGCTTTTGCGGTATTGCCCACACGGAGCATTGCCCCTATGCCGCCTTTGCTAACGACGCGCTTGGGCTCTATGGCTTTCAGTTCCATCCGGAGGTCCGGCATACCCCCAATGGCAGCGCCATGATCCGTAATTTCTGCTATGAGGTATGCGGCTGCCGCGGGGATTGGCATATGGAGAACCTGGGCGGCTACCTGGTGGAGCAGATCCAACGCCAGGTGGGCGAAAGCGACCGGGTAATCTGCGGCCTCAGCGGCGGCGTGGATTCCTCGGTGGCCGCCGTATTGGTGCATCGTGCGGTTGGCGACCGGCTTACCTGTATCTTTGTCGACCATGGCCTGCTGCGCAAGCATGAGGCTGACGAGGTGATGGCCTACTACCAGCAAACGCTGGGCATCCATATTGTGAAAGTCGACGCGTCGCAGCGCTTTTTATCGAAGCTGGCCGGCATCACGGAGCCGGAGCGCAAGCGGAAAATCATCGGCGAGGAATTCATCCGCGTCTTTGAGGAGGAATCCCGCAGGCTGGGCGGCGCGCCCTGGCTGGTGCAGGGCACGATTTATCCCGATGTTATCGAATCCGGAAGCGGCCAGGCGGCCGTGATCAAAAGCCACCACAACGTGGGCGGCCTGCCGGAGCAGGTGGACTTCAAGGGGCTGGTAGAGCCGCTTCGCTCCCTCTTCAAGGATGAAGTGCGTAGGCTGGGCGAGTCGCTGGGTATCCCCCGCCATTTGGTCTGGCGTCAGCCCTTCCCCGGCCCCGGCCTTGCGATTCGCGTGATGGGCGAGGTAACGGAAGACCGGCTGCGGATTGTACGCGAAAGCGACGCCATTTTCCGCGAGGAAGTGGCAAATGCCGGCTTGGCGGAGGCGATTTGGCAGTACTTCACCGTGTTCACCGGCGTGCAGTCGGTGGGCGTGATGGGCGATGCCCGCACCTATGATTATGCCGTCGCCATCCGCGCGGTGACGAGCACCGACGCCATGACCGTCGAGTTTGCCGAGCTGCCCTATCCGCTGCTGCGGCGTGTATCCGAACGCATCATTAACGAGGTGCCCGGGGTCAACCGCGTCGTGTACGATATCACGAGTAAGCCGCCGGGAACGATTGAGTGGGAATAAAGCACGAAGTCCCCAAAGCCATGTTGACAAGGCTTTGGGGACTTTTTTGTGTTTTGACAACAGTCGCTATTCACGGGTACTCGCCATTTCTTTAACGCAAAGAAGCCTTGTATTCCTCGCCCCAATTCCACATAGAATCAAGGATCGGTTTCAGGCTCTCGCCAAGTTCTGTTAAAGTATATTCTACTTTTGGCGGCACTTCGGCATACACCTTTCGAGTCAACAGACCGCTATTTTCCATGGCTCGAAGCTGTGCAGTCAACACCTTTTGCGATACATTGCCGATTGATTTTTTTAATTCACCAAACCTTTTTGTTCCTGTAAGCAGGTCACGCAGAATTAGAACTTTCCATTTATCGCCAATTAAAGTTAAAGTCGTTTCCACAGGACAAGCAGGCAATTCTTTTGCTGTTTTTTGCGTACTCATTTATTGGCCTCCGCTTAGTTTCTATTTGAAACTTTGCATCTGATAATACCATACAGACCCAATATAATCAATATTGCATCCTAAAATCAATAGAAACAAGATTTATCCAAAAAACTTTTTGCAATATGAAGCCGCCGAAAAGCCCCGAGATTACGCATTGGTTTGCTTTATGTAACTGTCCCATCGTTACCTCACGGTAACTACACCACAACATTGTGCGTACTTTCCGGAGGAAACGGTCGCTCGTATAATATAGCCAAGAGCTACGGAGAACGGCCGTTACAAAGCTCAAAGAAGCCTACAGAGGAGAAATCCAGGCTGAACAATATCAAGGCACCTGAATATGAAGGAGGAAACTACAGTGACAAACACACAGAAAGCGCTCGAACTCATCAATACCTTTGCAAACGGCGATACTGAAAAGGCTGCAGGCCTGCTGGCGGAGGGATATATTCAGCACAATCTTGCATACGGCACAGGACGTGACGCATTTGTAGGCTCTGTTGCTTATCTCGCTTCTGCTCCGGTAAAGACCACCGTAAATAACATCCGTGCCTTTGAGGACGGCGATAAGGTTTTCTTGCAGACGGTTTACAACTTTGCGGGTGCGGGCGAACAGGTAGCTTTTGACATCTTTCGTTTTGATGAAAACGGTAAGATTGCCGAGCATTGGGATAATCTTACAGCAAAGGCAGAAGCAAATCCCTCTGGCAGAACGCAGATTGACGGCACAATGGAGCTGAAAGACCTTGATAAGACCGAAGCGAACCGTGAGATCGTAAAGAACTTCCTTTACGATGTAATGCAGGGCAACCATCCCGAAAAGACGCCCGACTACTTTGACGGCGATACCTACATTCAGCACAACACGGGCATTGCGGATGGGCTGTCTGGTTTAGGTGCTGCACTTACGGCTCTTGCCAAGCAGAACATTCAGATGATATACAATACCGTTCATCAGGTACTTGCTCAGGGAAATTATGTTCTTGCTGTTAGCGAGGGCACTTTCGGCGGCGTACCTACCTCTTACTATGACCTATGGCGTGTTGAGGATGGCAAAATCGCCGAACACTGGGATGTAATGGAAACCATTGCAGACGAATCTACTTGGCAGAATCAGAACGGTAAGTTCTAAATAAAACAAACAAAGCCTCGCAGATCGACCTGGTCTGCGGGGCTTTGGATTGTTTCAATAGGAGGGCATCAGAATGAACGATAAGCGTTTGCCTACAAAAAGCAAATATTCGGAGAGGATAAAAAAATGACACAGGCCGAAAGAAGGTGGTATTTAATCGCAGCGCTTCTAAAAGAACAGCCGCAGTATTCTGAAATAAGGATTCCGACGAGTGAGCAGGACCAAAAGATTCTGCTTCGTGCGCTTTTTAATATTCGTGCGCCCTTGCCTGTTGCAGACGAGCTTTTGATGATACAGGACGCCTACTTACAGCAAGAAGCAAGGCGGAAAGGAATTACAAGTATTGCTGATTTGCAGCCGCTTCAGCCGGGGATATATCTGTGGCGGGGCGATATTACCACTTTACAATGTGACGGTATCGTAAACGCCGCCAACAGTCAAATGCTCGGTTGCTTCTGCCCCAATCACCGGTGTATTGACAATGCGATTCATACCTTTGCGGGAATACAGCTTCGGTTGGCTTGTGCAGAGCTTATGAGTAAACAAGGTCACGAAGAAGAAACAGGAACGGCAAAAATCACGCCGGCATACAACCTGCCTTGCCGGTATGTTCTGCATACAGTCGGTCCGATTATCCAAGGGCACTTAACGCAACAGGATTGTGATTTGCTTGCTTGCTGTTATCGTTCCTGTTTGAAATTAGCCGAGCAAAAAGGCTTACGCAATATTGCTTTTAGCTGTATCTCTACGGGCGAGTTCCATTTCCCGAATGGCAAAGCGGCAGAAATCGCGTTCCAAACGGTAAAGGAATACAAGGCGCAAATGCATAGCAGAATTGAGGTGATTTTTAATGTTTTTAAGGAAACAGACTATACCATCTACCGTGAGTTACTCCGAGCAGATTGACAGGCTGAAAAATGAAATAGAAAATGCCAACGCTATTGTAGTAGGTGCGGGTGCGGGAATGTCCACCTCGGCGGGGTTTACTTATGACGGGGAACGCTTTGAAAGATACTTTGCAGATTTTCGTGAAAAATACGGCTTTACCGATATGTATTCAGGCGGTTTTTATCCGTACAATTCGCTGGAAGAATACTGGGCGTGGTGGTCAAAGCATATCTATATCAACCGCTATGACATAGAGGTGGGAGCACCTTACGCAGACTTGTTAGGGCTTGTCCAAGATAAGGACTATTTTGTATTGACAACCAATGTAGACCATCAATTCCAGAAGGCGGGCTTTGATAAAAAGCGTCTGTTCTATACGCAGGGTGATTATGGTTTATGGCAATGCTCGAAAGCTTGCCACAATATGACCTATGATAACGAAGAAGCGGTGCGGCAAATGGTAGCAGAGCAAAAGGGATTGAAAATCCCGTCAGAATTGATTCCCAAATGCCCTGTTTGCGGCGCGCCTATGACAATGAACTTGCGGTGCGATAACTCTTTTGTGCAGGACGATGGATGGTATGCAGCGGCGAATCGCTATGAGGATTTTATCAGACGGCATAAAGGCATGCACATTTTGTTTTTGGAACTCGGTGTTGGAGAAAATACGCCCGTCATCATAAAATACCCTTTTTGGAAAATGACTGCACAGAACCGCTATGCAACTTATGCATGCATTAACTACGGCGAGGCTGTAGCACCTAGGGAAATTGCCAAGCAAGCGATTTGCATGAATGCGGATATATCTGCGGTATTAAAAGATTTAAGATAAGAGAGTGCACTTATGTACCATAAACACCATGGATGCTTTGGCCTATTAGCGGCAGAAAACACAGGATAAAATCAGAGAAGAGTCCGAAATAAAAACTTCCCGCTCTGCTGCCCCAAATGAAAGCTGGAAAGGATGATTGATCGGTATACATGGGCAGGAGCTTGAAAAATTGCACCGTCCGTGGTAAAATGCAAACCGTTCAGACCAATGATTCTTCTGGAGAGGTGATTCCCCTATGCGCGTACTGTTCAAAACTGATCGCATAGCAAAAGCTATTGCGATCCATGCTGTTCCGGCCTAGACGATTTGAAATAGCCTTTGCTATGCCTTATTGGGAGACGATACCAATTAAGGAGAGCATGATGAGCTATCAATCTGCAACCGATGTATTACCGGCTGACCTGATAAAAGAAATCCAACGCTACATGGACGGCGGTTACCTTTATATTCCCAGCAGCAAGCGGAAGTCCTGGGGAAGCCAAAATGGTTCCCGAGCCCTGTACCGGCAGCGCGATATGGAAATTTATCAGGCCCATCAACACGGCGTTGACGATAAGACGCTGGCAGAGCAATACCGCCTTTCATTGAAGGCAATTGAAAAGATCCTTGCCGCGCAACGAAAGCGGAATGAATGAAAGCAGGGAGCCGTAAGGTTACTTACGGCTCCCCTACTTTTTCTTTATGAATCAATCTGTAGGTTGATCCTTCCTCTGATTTCAGACTATAATACAAATACGGATAAGCCACAACCTACGAAAGGAGACTGTATATTGGACATTACAACGGAAATGGTGGTGCGGCTGGTAGGCGAGCAGTTCCCCCAATGGGCGGGGTTAGACATCCGGCCGGTAAGCCGCAGCGGGCATGATAACAGAACCTTCCATTTGGGCCGGGAGATGACCGTTCGCCTGCCGAGCGGGGACGCCTATGTCCCCCAAATTGAAAAAGAAGCGAAATGGCTCCCCTATCTGTCAGAACACCTGACGATGGCTATTTCACGCCCCATCGCCCAGGGAAAGGCGACCTGCTATTATCCCTTCCCATGGTCTGTCAATCAATACATCGAGGGTGAGCCGCTGCTTGGCATCCAAACGCCTGATCAATCGCGGATTGCCAGGGAGCTTTCAGCCTTCCTGCAGGAGCTGCAGCGCGTTCCGACTGAAGACGGGCCAGCGGCGGGAGCGCATAACTTTTTCCGCGGTTCAAGCCCCTCTGTTTATGGCGGCCAGGTAGAGGAGTCTCTGCGCACGCTGGGAAGCGTACTGCCGGCCGATCGAATCCGCCGGATATGGGCGCAGGCCGTTGCCTCCCAGTGGGAGCGGGCGCCGGTATGGCTGCACGGCGATATTGCGCCGGGGAACCTTTTGATCAAGGACGGCGGTTTGTGCGGCGTGATTGATTTTGGGATCATGGGCGTTGGCGATCCGGCCTGTGACTATGCGATGGCCTGGACGTATTTTGACAACCAGGCCAGGCGGATCTTTTTGCAGGGCTTGGATGTGGGGACGGTAAACCGCGCAAGAGGGTGGGCCCTGTGGAAGGCGCTTTTGACCTATCATGCGGCGGATCCCGTGGTTTCCGGCAACGCCCGCTATACGGTTCATGTGATCTTGGATGAATATGAAAGCATAACGAAGGAGGATGCGATAGGATGAACACCCCTACCCTGGAGACGGAACGCCTGATTTTAAGAAGATTTACAGAGAAAGACATCGAAGCGCTGTATCTGATTTTAAAGGACGAGGAGGTCAACACCTTTCTGCCGTGGTTTCCGGCGAAAAGCTGCGAGGACGCGCGTAGGTTCTTCGAGGAAAGGTATGCGGCGAGTTATGCCGGGCCTCAGGGATATGCCTATGCCATCTGCCTCAAGCAGGACGATGTACCCATCGGCTATATCCAGGTGGATATGGATGAAAGCCATGATTTTGGATACGCCTTGCGGAAAGAATACTGGCACAAAGGGATCGTATCCGAAGCAGCGGCAGCCGTTGTAGAGCAGGTAAGAAAGGACGGCCTTCCCTACATTACCGCAACCCATGACGTCAAGAATCCCCGCAGCGGCGCTGTGATGCAAAGACTCGGCATGAAATACTGCTATTCCTATGAAGAGCAGTGGCAGCCCAAGGACTTCCCGGTTATCTTCAGGATGTATCAGCTGAATTTTGATGGCCAGGAGGGCCGGGTATACAAAAAATATTGGAATATGTATGAAAACCACTTTGTAGAGCGCATTTAGGCGCCGCTCGGCCCTACCGATAAGAGGGCGGCTTTCGCCGCCCTTTCCGCATGATGCTAAGGCTGATGCTTGTCCCCCTCTCCCCTTTTCAAAGGCCAGCAGATGTGATACCCTAGGATAGGCCCTAAGAAAATAGATGGAGGTCTGAACGATGAGCCCAATGGTTGTCATTCGCCGGGAGGAGCCGGCCGACTATCGCCGGGTGGAGGAAATCACGAGAAAAGCCTTTTGGAATCTCTATACTCCAGGCTGTACGGAGCACTATTTGGCCCATATTCTTCGGAATCATCCGGATTTTTTGCCGGAGCTTGATCTGGTGATGGAACTGGACGGCCAGGTCATCGGCAGCATCATGTATACCCATAACCGGCTGACGGATGAAGATGGAAATGAAAAGCCCATCCTCACCTTCGGCCCGGTCAGCATTGCGCCCGAATACCAGCGCCAGGGGTATGGAAAGAAGCTGATCAAGCATTCCTTTCATATCGCATTGGATATGGATTATGATGGTATCGTCATCTTTGGCAACCCCTCCAACTATGTAAGCCGTGGGTTCAAGAGCTCGAAAAAGTATAACGTATGCCTGGAGGGAGGAATTTTCCCATCGGCCATGATGGTAAAGGAGCTGAAGCCTGGCGCACTGGATGGGCGGATGTGGGTTTACAACGAAAGCCCCGCCTATACCTTTGACGAACAGGAGGCGCTGCGTTTTGACGAGGGCTTTGAACCGATGGAGAAAAAGTACCTGCCCTGCCAGGAGGAATTCTATATTCATAGCCATTCCATAATCCGCTGATGCTTGGATTCCCCATCCGGCACGCTTAAAATCACCACATCAGCAAGCCCTCCGGCGCTGTATACAGCGCCGGAGGGCTTACCTGCTATGGGTCAGCCGTCTATGCCTCGCCCTGCCGGGCTTGTGCAGCTCAGCGGCCTCGGCAGCCCATTGATGGCGGCCGTCAACCCGGCAAAGGCAACCAGGAGAGGTGAAGAAAAGGGAACGTGATAACCTATAATCCCTTGCGGCGGCAGAATAAAGCAAATATAATAACAAAGGGGTTTTCCTGCCGGGAAGCCGGTAAAAATGCCGGGAAGCCCTGCCGAGAAAGGGGTAGCCTGATTGATGAAGAAGAGCCTGCGATCCTCTGCGCTGGATTTGACGCAGGGGAATCCGATGCGCCTGCTGATCCTCTTTGCCCTCCCCATGCTGGCCGGTTCGGTTTTTCAGCTGTTCTACAATATGGTAGACACGGTCGTGCTGGGTAAGTTTGTCAGCGCGGAGGCATTGGCCTCGGTAGGCGCTACGAGCTCGACCTACAGCATGTTTGTCATGGCAGCCAACGCGATAACCAACGCCCTGTCCATCCTTGTGTCCCAGGCCTGGGGCGCAAAGGACGGAGGGCAGGTAAAGCGCACTGTAGCGCACGCCCTGTATATGACCCTGCTGGGATCGGCGGTCTTTGGGCTGGCCGCCTTCTTCAGCGCAGAGCCCATGATGCGCCTGCTGGGAACGCCGCCTAACATTATCGAAGGCTCCATCTGCTATATCCGCATCACCTGCGGGCTGATGATCGCCTCTCTTTTTTATAATGCTGCCGCCTCTATCCTGCGGGCCATCGGAGACAGCCGGACGCCCCTGTATTTTCTGATCCTGTGCAGCCTCCTGAATATTGCGCTGGATTTGGCCTTTGTGCTCTGGCTGCATGCCGGGGTGGCCGGGGTTGCATGGGCTACGGTGATTGCCCAGCTGGTTTCTTCCCTTTTATGCATAGCCTATATGTGGAAGCGATATCCCGAGCTTCGGTTTACCCGGGAGCATATGCCGGTGCAGCGGGCTTTATTGGGCTCCTTTTTTCGCATTGCCGGGCCCATGCTGCTGCAAAATCTCACCTTAAGCGTGGGTATGCTGGTTATCACCCGCGTAATCAATTCTTTTGGCTCCGATGTGGTGGCCGCCTACACTGTCGGCAGCAAGGTAGAGCAGCTAATTACCGTCACCTTTTCCCAGGTAGCCTTCTCCTTTTCGATCTATGCAGGGCAGAACTATGGGGCAAGGGCCTATGGCCGTATCGGCCTGGGGATGCGCAAGGCCGGGCTGCTGCTTTCGGGCCTGATTGCCCTATCCATGACTGTGATGCTGCTTTTTGCCCGCCCGTTGGCGCTGCTCTTTGTCAATGGCGACCAAGCGGCGATTCTATCTTCCAGCGTCCAGATGATCCGGATTGAAGCGGTATTCCTGCCTGCCCTGGGCGCTATCTGGCTCTTTAATTCCTGCCTAAGGGGTATCGGGGCCGTTGCTCCTACGGTGATTTCCAGCGTGGTCGAGCTTCTATCCAAAATAGGCCTGTCCCTGCTGCTATCCTCCCTATGGGGATCAACGGGCATATGGTTTGCCGCACCGGTGGGCTGGGTGCTGGGCTTGGCGCCCAGCATGCTTTACTATTTCTTTGGCGGATGGATGAAGCGCGCTGTCAGCCGGGATATGGCCCAGGCGGGTGACTCGGCTACCGCCTCATAGGCATCAGCTGCGGCGCAAACCGGAGCTGTTGGAGCGATAGAGAAAGAGGGTGTTATAGTTGCCATCCCCACTTTGTCACCTTTATATTGCGCGCCTGCTGATCCAGCGAAAACCCACCCTGGATGCCGCCGCCTTTTTCCTTGGCAACATCCTGCCGGATGCGGTCCTTTCACGCCCCGGCCATACCGATGCGGATAAGGGGTATACGCATCTGAGGCGGGAACATGCTGTCTGGAAACGGGATGTACAAGATTGGCTTGCGGATCAAAGGCCGCTTTCACCCATTATAATGGGATATGGCGCGCATCTTGTTTCCGATATAGCGGTGCGCGATTGCCTCCGCAACCACTGGAACCGGCTAAAGCTGACCCCGAAAGAGCGAGAGTCCGTTTGCCTTGAGCCCTATGCCCTACGAGTCTGCACCCAATTCCCCGAGATCGCAGGCGGCCTTATGCAGGCGCAAAGCGCGGTGGACCTCCCCCTGCCCAGGGGTATCACAAGGCAGGAGGCCCTTGCGGAAATCAGCTACGCGCAACAGCTGATGCGTGCGTTACCAGCTCCACTACAGGAGGATATCCTTCCCTATTCGGCATTTTTGGAGATGCTGCAAGAAGCGGCGAGCGAATCAGCCCATATTCTGTTTGAATGAGGGCGATGGCATACAAAAAAGGCCTTCATGCAATAAAGGCCTTTTTTGCTTAAAAATTGGAAAATCCTAGTGATATTCAGGCAGCCAGCTTCCGTGCGCCTCGATCAGGTCGTCGCACAGGCTGCGGATATCGTCCAGCGAAAGCTCGCTGGAGGTATGCGGATCCATGAAGGCAGCCTGATAAATATATTCCTTTTTCCGGGTCAGAGCCGCCTCGATGGTTAAGAGCTGCACGTTGATATTGGTACGGTTCAGCGCGGCGCACTGCACAGGCAGGCTGCCGACCATGGTGCTGGTCACGCCGGAAGCGTCAGCGATGCAGGGCACCTCCACACAGGCTTCCCGGGGCAGGTTGGCAATCTGGCCATAGGTATTGAGCACATTGCCGCCAAACTTGAAGGGCTGATTGGTCACCATGGCTTCCATGATGTGGGCGGCGTATTCATGGGTCCGTTCGTGGGTCAGCTCGTGGTTTTCCACCAGATCCTTGCGCATGGTTTCCCACTTTTTGATCTGCTCCACGCAGCGTCGCGGATACTCGTCCAGCGGGATATTGAACTGATCGATCAGGCCAGGATATTTATCCTTAATGAAATAGGGCATATATTCGGCGTTATGCTCGCTGGATTCGGTCACATAATAGCCAAACTGGCGCATGATTTCATAGCGCACCATATCGTTATGCTTTTCCGTACGGGCCAGGGCGCGCCGTTTGATCTCCGGATAGAGGTCCTTGCCGTCCTTGGTGATTTCCAGCAGCCAGGCCATATGGTTGATGCCGGCGATTTTCCACTGGATGGTGTCGTCATACTCCATGCCCAGGCCCTTCAGCAGGCCGGAGGCGCAAACCTGGACGCTGTGGCAAAGCCCTACCAGCTTAACGGGGGTGGCCCGCAGCAGCGCGCCGGTCAGCATCGCCATGGGGTTGGTATAATTGAGGAACCAGGCGTTGGGGCATACCTGCATCATATCCTCGACGAAGTCCATCATCACCGGGATGGTACGCAGGGCCCGGAAAATACCGCCGATTCCCAGCGTATCGCCAATGGTCTGGCGCAGGCCGTACTTTTTTGGCACCTCGAAATCGGTCACCGTGCAGGGCTCATACAGCCCGACCTGGATGGCGTTAATGACAAAGTCTGCGCCGCGCAGCGCATCCTTGCGCTGTTCGACGCCCAGATACGCCTCAATGGTCGCCTTTCCGCCGTGGTTGTTGTTGATATTGGTCAGCATCAGGCGGGAATCCTCCAGCCGTACGGGATCAATATCATACAGCGCAATGGTAGAATCCTGCAGCACGGGCGAAAGGATGCAGTCGCCCAGCACGTTCTTGGCAAAGACGGAGCTACCCGCCCCCATAAAGGTAATTTTTGCCATTTTCGGCCTCCTCAAGTAAGATTGCACCCCCATTATACCGGGCTGTGCTCCCTTTGGATATGCTAAGAATTGCCCTTAACTATGGATTGCTTTTCTCTTCTTTCATCCGTTGCACATCCTCCCGGGTCAGCGGGGTGAATTTGCCCTGCCCGTCGCCCATACAGTCCCGGCAAGTCCACCCGCAGGCCGGGCAGACGCAGCGGCTATCCATCCCCCGCGCCTCATGGACAGAAAGCGTACCGCACAGCGGACATCCGCATTGCATGGCTAATCCTCCTTTGGCAGCGAATCGCGCAGCCGCCGAAGCGTTTCCGGGTCGATCAGCGTCTCCAGCGTATGCCTTTTAGCGTGGTGCTGGCGCTCCATGCGGGTATTGCGCTCCCGGCGTGCGTTCTTTACGTCGATTTCCAGCTCCCGGGCCGAAATGCGGCTGGCACCACGACCCATCACCACTACCTGCTCCACCCCGTCGCTGGTGGCGACGCGTACATCGTATTGACGCGTATCCAGGGTGGAAACCAGGCGCTCGATATAGTGATCCGCCGTTTCCTTATGCCGGGTAAAGACCACCTCCACCCCATTGCGCTGCTGCTGGGTCAGCAGCATGCGCTGGGTATGGTAGGCGTCAAATACCACAATGACCTGGGTATGGGTGGTGCCGGCGTAATCCTCCAACTCTGCAATAAGGCGGTCCCGGGCCCCATCCAGGCCGATCTTGGCAATCGCTTGGTTCAGATGGCCCCAGCTATGGAGAATATTATATCCGTCTACGATGAGTATGCCAGCCATTTTACTTGGCGAATTTGCGCTGGCGGACAGCCTCGAACATCAACACGGCAGCAGCCACCGAAGCGTTCAGCGAATCCACATGGCCATGGATGGGGATCCCAGCCAACACATCGCACTGCTCCCGCACCAGCCGGCGCAGGCCGACGCCCTCGTTGCCGATCACAAGGCCCAGGGGGCCCGCGGCAAAGTCGCAGTCATAGCAGCAGACGCCTCCCATATCGGCTCCGACCATCTCCACGCCGCGCTGCTGCAGCGTTTCCATGACGCGGACCAGGTTGGTGGCCTTGGCCACCGGCATGTGGGCCAGGGCGCCGGCGGATACCTTGGATACGGTGGCCGTCAGGCCCACAGCCCGGTGCTCCAGGATGATGATGCCGTTAGCGCCGGCGCAATCGGCGGTGCGGATAATAGCGCCCAGATTATGGGGATCCTGCACCTCATCCAGCAGGACGAATACAGGCGAGTCCGTAGCCGCAAAGGCGTCCTCGACCAGCTTGTCCAGCGGGGTATACTCCATGGCCGAAAGATGGGCGACAACCCCCTGATGCTTATCGGTGCCCGCCAGCTCTGTCACCCGGGTACGCGGTACCCGTTCGACCTTTACCTTTTCCCGATAGGCGACGCCGAGAATGCCCTGCAGGGCCGTTTCGTCCACTCCCTGGGCCACATAGAGCCGCTCCATGGCCCGGCCGGCCTTCAGCGCCTCCCATACAGCGTTGCGCCCAACCAATAGGGTCGCATCCTCTTCCCGGGGCGCTTCCACACCGGCGGGCTTTTCATAGGGCTTCACCGGCTTCGGCTGGGACCGGAGCTTTTTCTCGCGGGGAAGGGGCGGCGCCCCGCGCTGAACATAGGGATCATAGGCATCGCGGCCCTTGGGAGGATAGGGCTTTTCCCCGCCGCGGCGCGCCTGCCCGGCAGCGGGGGCATAGGGCTTCTCCCCGCGGTAAGCGCACCCCTGAGGCGCGCCATAGGCGTTCCCACGGAAGCTGCGGCTCTCCCCATAGCCGCTGGCGGCGCGCCCCTCCCCGTTGGCGCGTTCGCTGCGGGTACCCGGCCTTCCCTGGGTATAATTGCCGGCCCGGCCCTGACCATATCCACGGCTGTCCGCCCGGCCCTGTCCCTGGTTTTTCCGGCCGCCCTTTGCGGCGCTGTAGCCGCCCTGGCCGGAGGTATCGCCGCGCTTGCCTGCGCGGTTGCTGTCTTTTTTATAGCTCATCTATTCTCAATTCCTTTTCTCTTGGATTTTTTCCATAAGGGTCCTTTGGTATGCCCGCACCTCGCTGCATTGCCCGCAGGTCTTTTTCCCCTCCGGGCATGGGCCGCAGATGCAGCCGGGCCCTGCCTGGGCAAATAGATAGGGCGCGGCCCCGGCCGCCAGCTCCAGCATCTGCCAGGCCACGGCCCGGATTTCCCACTGGGCGCGGTTGCAGCAGCGCAGGCTGAAGAAATGAATCAGCTCCCGAGCGTTCATGGTCATGATGAATTTGGTCTCAGCGGCATTGGGCAGCACGAACCGGGCGTCCTCAAAGGTTTTTTCCCCCTGGTTGCCCAGCTTGTCCACCCATTCGTCATACCAGCGCTGAATGGTATGCATCTGCTGGCTGAAGGACTCGACCGCTTCCGGGCCCAGCGCCTCGATGGCCGGCGGGACGATATAGTTAAAGCCGTCCTCTCCCTTCCCCGCCAACCCCACATAGCGCTGGGATTTCACGGAGAAGCTGGCTATGCGGTGACGGGTGATCTGCGCTAACAGCGAACGGGAGACGCCTTCAATCCCAAAGGTAAAGCTGGCGTGCTCAATGGGGGAAAGATGGCCCATCGACATGAGCCGTTGGATATATTTCCCTTGGTCGCGGGCCTGAACGCCCTGCTCCAGCGTCTCAATATCTGCGTCAGAATAACATAGCCGGGCTGCCATGGCCACAACCTCGTCAGGATTGGCGGTATGGCAGAGCAGCTTGACTTTAGGCTTGACCTGTGGCATTGTGTTCCTCCTTATCGGTATATTCAAAGGCCTTCTTCATCAGCGCCTCGGCCCTTTGGACTTCGCCAGCCAGGTAAAGGTAGCCCAGCAGGGCCTCAAAGGCGGTGGCGTGGCGGTAGTCGGCAATCGATGCGTGCTTGGGCATGGTGGGCGATTTGGCGTTTCGCCCCCGCCGCATGACGGCGGCCTCCTTTTCCGTAAGCATATCCATCAGCGCATGCAGCGCCCGCGCCTGCCCCGCCGCGCACACATAATGAATTGCCTGCTTATGCAGACGCCCCGCCTGGGCGTGCGTCGTCTGCACCAGGCGGGTTCTGACATATAGATCATACAAGGTATCGCCAAGATAGGCCAGCACCAGGGGATTCAAAAGGGCCGGATCCTCGCCGTCCTGCAGCGGTTCCGGGAAAAGGGGAAGTGTTTGTTGCATAAGGCCTCCCGCCAATTTGATCTTGCCGCAGCTAATCCTCTGCCTGCGGCTGTTGATAATAGGTTATAATACCCTCGCAAAGCGCCTGGGCCAAGCGCCCCTGATAGGCGGCGTCCTGCAGCAGCGCCTCCTCCTGCGGATTGGACAAAAAGCCGCACTCCACCAGGGCGCTGGGGCATTGGGGCGTTTTCAGAATAAAATAGTTGCCGGAAGCGGCATTGCGCTTCTTCACCTGCTCCTCCAGGCTGTTGAGGCTCTGCTGCAGCTGCTGGGCCAGCCGTTGCCCGGCGGACCCCTCCTCAAAATAGAAAACCTGGGCGCCGCGAACGCCGGCATCGCTATAGCGGTTCATATGGATACTTACGACAAGCTGCGCCCGCGCCTGCTCAATGACATCCATCCGTCCGGCCATATCCTGTTGCTTGCGGGTCTTGCCGGAGTCCGTCTGATAGACCACCGTTTCATCATTGCGGGTCAGCACCACCTGCGCGCCCTGCTGCTGCAGGGCATCCCGCAGCGCGAAGGCAACCTGCAGATTAAGTTCCGCCTCCGTTGCACCGCTGGCGCCAACGCAGCCGCCGTCATCCCCGCCATGCCCTGGGTCCAGGGCGATTGTGATCCCTTCCAGAGGGCCGGTGGGCCCGGCGCTGGCCTGGGGGCTTGCCGTAGGCGCGGGCGTCCCTCCCTGTGCGCAGCCTGCGGCCAGCATCAGCGTCACACAGAGCACGAGAGGCAGGAATTTGAGCGATGAGTTCATCTTTTTCATATCCGGCAGCATCCTTTCCCGGGCTGCCGGGCGCGGCTATGGCGCCAAGGGCAGCGACGGCGTAGCGTTCAAAGACAGCGGTGCAAAGGCGCCCTTCATCAGCCGGTAATAGGCCGCCGCCCCAATCATCGCCGCATTATCCGTGCAGTGAATGAGGCTGGGATAGACGAGCCTGCGGTTCATGGCCGCCATAGCCTCCCCCATCTCCTGGCGCAGGCAGCTGTTTGCCGCTACGCCGCCGGCCAGGGCCAGCGTCTGATAGCCCAGCTGATCCATGGCCAGCTGGGCATGCTCACGCAGCGCTTTAACAATGGCCTGCTGGTAGCTGGCCGCCAGGTCGGCACGGTGGAGCTCAAGCCAGCCCGGGTCCTTCTGCGTCTGCTGATGCACAAGCTGAATCAGCGAAGTCTTCAGGCCAGAGAAGCTAAAGTCCAAGGGCGCGTCCTTTACATGGGCCTGCGGGAAGGAGAATGCGTCCGACCTTCCCTGCCGGGCCAGCTGATCCATATGCTTTCCCCCGGGATAGGGCAAGCCCAGCACCCGCGCGCCTTTATCAAAGGCCTCGCCGGCCGCATCGTCGCGGGTAGCGCCCAAGGGGCGGTACATGCCGTAGCCCAGCACCTCTACCAGCTGGGTATGGCCTCCGGAAATGACCAGGCAGAGGAACGGCGGCGACAGATCCGGATGATCCAGGTAGTTTGCACTGATGTGTCCTTCAATATGATGTACGCCAATCAACGGCTTCTTTAGAACATAAGCCATGGATTTGGCAAAGGATACGCCGACAAGCAGCGCGCCGACCAAGCCCGGGCCGGCGGTAACCGCCAAGGCGTCCACCTGATCTAGGCCAATCCCCGCATCCTTCAGGGCAAGATCCGTCAGCGAGCCGATCGCTTCCACATGCATACGGGAGGCAATCTCCGGGACAACGCCGCCATACGCCACATGGGTATCGATTTGAGAGGCAATCCGCAGGGAACGCACCCTGCGGCCGGATTCGATGACCGCTACCGAGGTTTCATCACAGGAGGACTCGAAGGCCAGGATGAGCGCCTCTTTTTGATCCATCAACCGCTGAACCTTGTCGCGGCACAGGCTTTCATAGCTCATATCCGTTCCCTCGTCTTTCTTCTGCGATAAATACCATAGATAGCGGCTGGGACAGCGGGCAGCAGCACCGTCGCCGACATCCACCCCAGGATCCCCGTTGCCATCTGCTCAAAGAAGGCTTCAGGGAACATCTGGATCAACACGTCGGTCCGCGGATCCAGCAACCATAGATCATTGGTAAACAGCAGCTGATGGAAGAGGGTGAAGGCCTGATTGAAGTTGACCGCCATGGCGATGCCGACCACCACCGCAAAGAGGAGGAAGCACCCCAACGCCGCAAGGTAGCCCCAGGCCAGCATATAGAACGCGCGCTTCTTCTGGGTAGCCAGCAGCAGCACAATGCCGCAGGCAGCGATGATGACCGACCAGCGGCGTATCGCAAAACCAGCCATAAACAGGCGCTGGACATCGGCCATATGCAGCAGCTCACGCTCTCCGAAGACAGGCTGGATCACACCCTGGATAGACGCTTCCATCTCCAGGGTATCCGATTGCCCCTTGAGATAATCCAGCAAGCGGTCTGTAACCGCCATAAGGTCGTCCTCGCTGATCCCGATAGCCTCCGCCCGGCCATATTGCTGATAGGCGGCCGAATAACGCCCCCGGTCAAAGGCGACCAGCTGAACGGCTGTAAGGGCCAAGGCCAGCAGGCAGGCGATGCCGGTGACCACCGCGATGACCCGAACCATCCACTTATTCATTCTGCATCCTCCCGCACCAGCACGGCCCGGCAGGGCGCGCCGTCACTGCCCGCCAGCTTCAGCGGCAGGCAGATCAGATCATACCAGCCCCCGGCTACCCCCTCGAGACACAGCCCCTCCAGGGCCACCGCGCCGGCCTGCGAAAGAAACGCCCGGTGAGCCCGGGCGATGCTGCCGTCATCCAGCGCGCCGATGGAAAAATAGTCCAGGCCGAACAGCCGGATCCCGCGGCGCTTGAGCCACAGGGCGCCCGATTCGGTCAGGCCGGTAAAGTGCTCGTCAAAGGAGCCGGACAGGGTTGCCCGGGCGTTGACCGTTTTGACCAAGAGCCGTTCAACACCGGCAGGGACGCCTGCAAAGGCTTCCTCGGTTAAATGTCCCTGCCAGGCGGTGCAGTCCAGCACATAGGCAGGCCCGATCAGCAGCGAAAGCTCCATGGCCTCAACCGTGGTCCCTTCCGGGAGAAAATGTCTCGGCGCGTCCACATGGGTACCGCAATGCGCGCTCATCATCAGGAGCGAATCATTGCTGACGGCATGGTCCTCGCCAATGCGCGTGCGCTGAACCCGCGTAAAGGGGACGTCGCCGGGCCAATGGGCCATCCCCTCCCGCAGGGGCACGGAAATATCAATCAATCGCTTTGCCATTACTCCACTACGATGGGCGCCTCGTCGTCAACCACGCAGAACCAGCTCTTGCCGGGCATGAGGCTGACGGCTTCGCCCTGCTTATTCTTCAGCACCAAAGGCTCGTCGATCTTTTCCCGCTCCCAGGTGCCTTCAATCTCCACACCATTCATAAAGAAAAGCGCTTCGCCGCTGCCCGTGCTCTCCAGCTCCAGGTGTCCGGCGGAGGTATCCAGGGTCTTATAGTTCATTTTTAGGACAACCAGATTGGTTACGGCAAGCTGGGTGCCGTCGGCGTCCTCCATGGGGTCGCCATCAGGCCAGTAGCGCAGCCACAGCTTTTGCTGCGGGTCGTATTGATAGCCGGCAACCTCATATTTGGAGGTGAAGTTGACCTGAATCTTGGATACGCTCGTTCCCTGCGGCGCAGCCTCTGAGAAGGTCAGCGCGTCCTCGGGATAATCCCATTCAGGCGTGTCCTCCCGTAGCTGCTGGAGGTTGACGCGCAGGTTATGCGGAGCCTTCCGGGAGCTGTCCCGCCGGAAATATTCGCTGTAGCGGCCCTTTGTGTCGTCGATATAGTACGGGAGATTCTCGGAAACAATCCGGGTATCCACGTCGACGGGCGCTACGGAGCTGCCGCCGCAGAAGGCAAGCGGCGCCTCCCACATGGCCAGGATATCCAGGAAGGGGAAACGGCAGGAACGGACAGGGCCCGCGTCATCGGGGACATCGTCGTTGAAGATGGCCAGGAATCGGGTGACGCTGCGTCCCTCCTGAAGGAATTCATACACCACGTCGGCGCGCTTGAGCTCCCATTGGGGCGCAGCGCCTTTGGCGTTGCTGATCACGCAGGCCACCGGCCGGTAAGCCGTATCGGCCTCGACGGGCATGCCTGTGGTCGGCGAACGCCGGAGCTTATCTGCAACCGTGGTTGTCTCCGCCGCCGTGGTGGTAGTGGTGGCCGCTGGGGTCGTGGTGGTGGCCTCCGTGGCAGGCGGCGTTTCCGCCGGCGTCGTACCGGGGGCCTTGGCCGTGCATCCGGCCAGTGTCAGAATCATACACGCCGCAAGGACGGCAGCGCGCGCTCTTTTCTTCATGTTTCCACCTCTTTACATCTTTTTCAGATACTCGTAGATGAACATATCGAGATCCCCATCCATAACCGCCCCGACATTCCCCGTTTCGGCCAGGGTGCGATGATCCTTGACCATGGTATAGGGCTGGAATACATAGGAGCGGATCTGGCTGCCCCATTCGATTTTTTTCAGCTCGCCCTTGATATCGGCCAGCTTATCCATTGCCTCCCGCTCCTTGAGCTCAATGAGTTTGGACTTGAGCATCCGCATGGCGGTCTCCCGGTTCTGCACCTGGGAGCGTTCCGTCTGGCAGGAGGTCACAAAGCCGGTGGGGATATGGGTAATCCGCACGGCGGAATCGGTTTTGTTGATATGCTGGCCGCCTGCGCCCGATGAGCGGTATGTATCAATCCGAAGATCCTCCGGATTGATTTCCACCTCAATGTCCTCGTCCAGCTCCGGCAGCACCTCCAGCGAGGCAAAGGAGGTGTGCCGCCTGGCAGACGCGTCGAAGGGCGATATGCGCACCAGGCGGTGCACGCCCTTTTCCGATTTTAGATAGCCGTAGGCATTCAGCCCGTTTACCTGAAAGGTAACCGACTTGATCCCCGCCTCATCGCCGTCCAGATAGTCCATCACCTTGACGGTGAAATGATGCCGCTCGGCCCAGCGGGTATACATGCGATACAGCATCTGGGTCCAATCCTGGGCCTCTGTGCCGCCAGCCCCGGCATGAAGGCTCAAAATGGCGTTATTGGCGTCATATTCCCCGCTCAGCAGGGTATTGATCTCTAACTCCTTCGCCTTGGCTTCCAGCTCCTCCACCTCGGCGTTGATCTCGTCAATGAGGCTTTCGTCTTCTTCCTCGTTGGCGAGCTCCACCATCACCGAAAGATCGTCATGCTGCCGCACCAGGGCTTGATGCTGGGCAATTTTGCTTTCCAGATTGCTGACCTGCTTGTTGACCTTGGATGCATGGGCAACGTCGTCCCAAAAGCCCGGCGCACCCATCTCCGCATGCAGCTCATTGAGCTGGCGGTTCATGCCATCCAGGTCAAAGTGCATCACCTGCCTCGTTGATGACCTTCCGGATCTTATCCAGCTTGCTTAATGCGCTGTCCAGCTGTACCAAACGAATCACCCCTTTTTATGCCTGGTTCTTGCCATGGCACTTTTTGTATTTAAGACCGCTGCCGCAGGGGCAGGGGTCATTGCGCCCCACCTGGGGCAGCTTGCGGGCCGGCTGCTTCGGCGCCGGCTCCGAGGGTTCCCCCCCGGGCTGCGCAGCCTGGACGGGCTTAGCCACCTGCTTGCGCTCCGGCACACGGTCCACATGGATGTGATACAGGATGGTGAGGGTATCCTCCTGGATGGCGTTCACCATTTCGGTGAACATATCAAAGCCCTCAAACTTATATTCCACCACAGGATCGCGCTGGCCCACGGCCCGCAGGCCGATGCCCTTGCGCAGCTGATCCATATTGTCGATGTGATCCATCCATTTGGTATCCACCATCCGCAGCAGGACGCTGTGCTCCACTGCGCGCATGCTGATTCCCGACTGGGCGATCTCCGCCTCCTTCTCCGCATAAAGGCGCTGCCCAATGGACTCCAGATCCTCCTTCAGCTTATCACGCTCCAGCGCGCGGAGCTGCTCCGGCGTGTAGCTTAGGGCCCCCTCCGGCAGATAAACGCGCCGCAGGTATTCCATCAGTCCCGGGATATCCCAATCTTCCTGCTCCAGCTCCTTGGAGGCAAAGGTATCCAGCGCGCGATCCAGCAGCTCGCTGCGCATCTGGGCGATCGCCTCGGACAGATCCTTGCCCTCCAGCACCTGGCGGCGCTGCTGATAGATGATGGTCCGCTGCTGGTTCATCACGTCGTCATATTGCAGCACATGCTTGCGGATATCGAAATTGCGCGCCTCCACCTTTTTCTGGGCCGATTCGATCTGCGAGGATAAAAAGCCGAGCTCGATGGGAACGTCGTCATCCAGACCCATCCTGTCCATCAGGCTTTCTACCCGCTCGGAGCCGAACAGGCGCATCAGATCGTCCTCCAGGGCGATATAGAAGCGGGAGCTGCCCGGATCGCCCTGGCGGCCGGAGCGGCCGCGCAGCTGGTTATCGATGCGGCGGCTTTCATGGCGCTCGGTGCCGATGATATGCAGCCCGCCCAGCGCCACCACTTCGTCATGGGCAGCGTCGGTCTTTACCTTATATTGATTGAAAAGCTTCTGGTATACAGCCCGGGCCTTCAGCACCTCCTCCTCATCCGAGGGTGTGATGCTGACTGCTTCCTCAACCATCTCCTCGCTGTAGCCCTGGCGGCGCATTTCCATACGGGCCATATATTCCGGATTGCCGCCCAGCAGAATATCGGTACCGCGGCCGGCCATGTTGGTGGCGATGGTGACGGCGCCCTTTTGCCCGGCCTGGGCGACAATCTCAGCCTCCCTCGCGTGATACTTTGCGTTCAGCACCACATGGGGCACGCCCCGCCGGTCCAGCATCGAGCTGAGGATTTCGCTTTTTTCGACCGAAACGGTACCCACCAGGATCGGCTGCCCCTTCTCATGGCGCTGGACGACCTCCTCCACCACGGCGGCGAACTTGCCCTTGACCGATTTGTAGACCACATCGTTGAGATCCTGACGGATCATGGGCCGGTTGGTCGGCACCTCGACTACATCCATGTTATAGATGCTGCGGAATTCTTCCTCTTCGGTCGCGGCTGTACCGGTCATACCGGAAAGCTTTTCATACATCCTGAAATAATTCTGCAGCGTGATAGTGGCCAGGGTCTTGCTCTCCTGCTGCACCTTTACCTTTTCCTTGGCCTCGATTGCCTGGTGGAGGCCCTCGGAATACCGGCGGCCGATCATCAGCCGCCCGGTGAACTCGTCTACGATGATGACCTCATCATTCTGCACGATGTAATCCCGATCCCGCTGGAACAGGGCATGCGCTTTCAGCGCCTGGTTAATGTGGTGCTGGATGGCGGTATTGTCCATATCCGACAGGTTATCGATGCCAAAATACCGTTCCGCCTTGCGGATTCCCTCCTCGGTAAGGGTAACGGCCTTCATCTTTTCATCGATGGTATAATCGGCTTCCGCCGTCAGCCGTCGGACAAAGGCGTCGGCCTTGCCGTATATCTCGGTGCTGTCCTCGCCCATGCCGGAGATAATCAGCGGCGTGCGGGCTTCGTCGATCAGGATGCTGTCGACCTCATCGACGATGGCGTAATGCAGCTTGCGCTGCACCTGCTGCTCCAGGCTCACCACCATGTTATCCCGCAGATAGTCAAAGCCGAATTCATTATTGGTGCCATAGGTGATGTCGCATTGATAGGCCTGCCGCTTTTCCTCCGGCTCCATGCCCGGAACGACCAGCCCGACCGTCAGCCCCAGGAAGCGGTAAAGCAGCCCCATGCTTTCGCTCTGAAAGCTGGCCAGATAGTCGTTGACCGTAACCACATGTACGCCCTCGCCGGATAAGGCGTTCAGATAGGCGGCCAGCACGGCGGTGAGCGTTTTGCCTTCGCCGGTCTTCATCTCTGCGATGCGCCCCTGGTGCAGCACGATTCCGCCTAAGATCTGCATGTCGAACAGCCGCTTGCCAAATACCCTTTTTGCACCCTCGCGCACCAGGGCATATGCCTTGGGCAGGATATCTTCCAGGGTTGAGCCGTCCTTGAGCTGATCACGAAAGATCTGCGTCTGCCCGGCCAGCTCCAGGTCGCTCATCGCTTCATAGCGCGGCTCCAGGTCGTTTACGGCCTCAACCTGGCGCATCAGGCGCTTGACCTCCCTTTCATTGGCGCTGGGGAAAAGCTTTTTCAAAAAATTAGGCATGTCCGATCTCCAATACACAAAATGAGTCGAGGGTATTGTAGCATTTTGGCCGGTGGAACGCAAATGGAAAGATGCGCGTGATTCGCCCGGATTCCCCCTGAAGTTCCCTGCAGGCAGAAAAGGCGGCCCCTCCCGGTGGGAAGGGCCGCCCGCTTACCCTATACACGGGCCTAAGGCCGCGTCTTTATCAATCGTAGTCCGGCTCGATCAGGCCGTACCGGCCGTCCTTGCGGCGGTAGAGCACGTTGACCTCGCCGGTGGCCGCGTTGGAGAAAACATAGAAATCATGCCCCAGCAGCTGCATCTGCAAAATAGCCTCCTCGACATCCTGCGGCTTTACCGGGAAGCGCTTGACCCGATATACCTGAGGGCCGGCCTCCTCTTCGTCCGCCTCAAGAGGGGTGAAATCCTCCTCCTCGGCGGAATAGGCAAAGGCGCCCTCGCGCAGCCGCTTGCTCAGCCGGGTCTTGTGGCGGCGAAGCTGGCGGACCAGCTTGTCGACCACAAGATCGATGGAGGCATACATATCCTGCGTTTTTTCCTCGCAACGGATAATCATACCGTCAAAGGGGATGGTCACTTCAATCACTGCCAGATTTTTTTCGTTGGAAACCCGCACCTGGGCGGTAACGTCCTCTGTGAAGAACTTGTCAAGCTTCTTCAGCTTCTTTTCAATCTGCCGCTCCAGCGCGCCGGATAGCTCGATATTCCTGGCTGTTACTTTTATGCGCATGGTTTACTCTCCTTTCATGTTGAAGTGTATCCTTTTTCCTCCTTCCGTATTGGTTATATTCGGGATCAATCCGCCTTTTCCTGCTTATATTGATGAAAAATATTTTAACTTTCTGTGAAAATCAGCTAATCATAGGCGGCTGGAGCCGCATGCTGTTTAACGACGGCATACATCATCTGCGGGAAGTCCAGCCCAACGGCCGTTATACCCTTTTTTATACAATCAAGGCCGTTTCGTTCCAGCTCTTTTTCCCACGTCCGGAAGCCAACCATCCGGCAGGAGGTATTGGCAATTTGAAGCATCCGTCCGGACTGCTGGTGGACACGCCTCTGAAGGTCAAAGGCGGTGCGGATATCGGTTTGGCGTTCGACAGCGCCATCGCCCATGGTACAAATCAGCGCAAGCCCTGCGGGGCTTAGATGATCCCGGATGAAGGTGTAGAAGGCGTCCCTATCCTCATCTGGAACCAGCATATGCACGACTGCGACAGCGTAGATAAAGTCAAAGCGCCCGTTAAGCAAGCCCGAAACGCAATCGACCACCTGGAAGCGTTCTGCATAAGCAGGCCGCTTGTCCCGGCAGAAGGCAATCGCCTCCGGCGATACATCGGTCGCCAGCAGGTCATAGCCCTGCTCCAGCAGGGGGAAAGCGTCGCGGCCCTCCCCGCATCCAATCTCCAGAAGCCTGTGCTGCCGGCTAACGGCAAAGTCGGCGATGGTTTCCGCTACAATTTGCGACGGATTCCCCTGGGACCATTGCAGGTCCTGCCCGTGTACCTGACGGTAACGGTCATCATAGGCATGATAGTATTTTCGCTGCGGCATACGATTATCCTCCAACTGGCGCCGTGACGCAGGGTTTTTATGATTTCCAGATGAAATTGTCCCGGCCGGCTCCGGCTTCAAAGTGGTACTTGACAATGCCAAGGTCAACCCTGGAATAAAATCCGCCAAGAGACTGCGCGCTGACGGCCCTCCCGTCAAGGGTGATTTTGAATTTCTGTTGGTTCATGGCAGTCGGGGCCAAAAGGGCGGACTCCATACCAAGCCTGAACCACTCTGGCATTTCGCCCGCGACGCTGCAAAGGGCATCCATCGGTTTCGATTTATGGGGTGTTCCCTGGTTTACGCCGTATCCCAAGGCGAGGACCGCCACCAGCCTTTCGCCCCTTGACAGCGCACAGCTTTTTCTGGTGGCGCCCTTGGAAAACGTCATGGCTACCCAGCAGGTATTCAGTCCCAGCCTTTGGGCAAGGATCGCAAGCCGCTCGCCATAATACCCAAGCTTCATTTCCAGGTCATCCGATTTTTTCCCGATGAGCGCCATATAGTTCTGCACGCCGCTGAATTTTCCATAATGAGCCATAAAGCCGCTAAAGGCCTTAGGCTCCTGGGTGATAAGCTGAATATGAAGGCCGCCCTCCCGGTTGCAGGCCTCCACATCTGCCTGCAGCCGGGAAAGCGCATCCCCGGGAATATCCATGGCCCGATAGCTTCGTACCGAGTGGCGCGCCTGAATCGCATCCATGATGGTCACCCTGCCGGTCCCTCCTTAAAATGGATCAGATGGGATGAAGCTTACGCCCGCCCCTCATCCAATCCTAATCCATATACCGCTTTTTATTATACTGCGAAATTGCCCTAAAAGCCTATACAGACAGAAAAAATGGACAAAAAAACCGGATTCCCCTCTTATCAAGATGGGAATCCGTCTGTGTATGGTACCCTCAAGGGGATTCGAACCCCTGTTGCCGCCGTGAGAGGGCGGTGTCCTAGGCCACTAGACCATGAGGGCATATGGCTGGGGAACAAGGATTCGAACCTTGACAATACGAGTCAGAGTCGTAGGTGCTGCCGTTACACAATTCCCCATTGTTGTCTCCCCATCGGCGATGGGCTCGGCACGCTGTTTACTTTACCATGGATTAAGCGCTTTGTCAACGGATCGAAAGCGATTTCTATCAAATATTTTTGCCCTGGCGCAGGCTGCGCCGCCGCCCTTATGACTAAATATGCTATGATCTCTGCCGAATTTCGCTAACTTTCTTAAAGGGCGGAGGCATCCCGTTGACAAGCAATTTCCCCTGTGCCATTATTATATTACATGAATTCAGACGAGCTGGAAGCCGGTATGATTTGGCCGGCAGGCCGGCTCAATTTACTGGTTGAGGAGTTTGCATATGAAGAAGATCAAGGTAGCCGTGATTGGCTGCGGTACCATTGCCAACGCAGCGCACATTCCCTCCTACATGAACAATGAGCAGGCGGAAATCAAGTATTTCTGCGACATCATTCCCGAGCGGGCCGAAGCGGCTGTGGAGAAATATGGCTGCGGCACCGCGGTAGCCGATTACCACGATTTCCTCCACGATCCCGAAATCGAGGCCGTGTCCGTCTGCGTACCCAACAACATGCATTCCGTCATCGCCATGGACTTCCTGCGGGCTGGAAAGCATGTACTCTGCGAGAAGCCGGCCGCCCGCACCTATGCCGAGGCCCTGGAAATGCAGAAGGTACAGCATGAAACGGGCAAGGTGCTCAATATCGGCGTGGTGAACCGCTTTAACGATTCCGTCAACCTCATCAAGCAATACATTGATTCCGGCAAGCTGGGCGAAGTTTTCCATGTATATGTATCCTTCCGTTCCCACCGTTCCATTCCCGGGCTGGGCGGCGCCTTTACGACGAAGGAAATTGCCGGCGGCGGCGCGCTGATCGACTGGGGCGTACATTTCCTGGATATCGTCATGTATTGCTGCGGCGATCCCAAGCCGGTCACGGTATCCGGCGAGACCTTCTCCAAGCTGGGCTGCGATATGAAGGGCTACGCCTATACCGATATGTGGGCCGGCCCGCCCAAATATGACGGCGTATACAATGTGGATGATTCGGTAACCGGCATGATCCGCACGGAAGGCCCCGTGATTACCCTGAACGGTGCCTGGGCCCAAAACATCGGCGAGAATGAGATGTACATTGACTTTATGGGCGATAAGGCGGGCATCCGCCTGCAGTATGGCAAGGACTTTACGGTCTATACCGCGGAGTTTGGCTCCCTGGTGGAGTATAAGCCCGTATTCAAGATGCGCGATCATTTCCAGAATGAGATCGACGCCTTCCTGAATTGCATCCAGACCGGCGAGAAGCTCCCCTCCCACATCGATACCGTCATCATCACCGCCAAGATGATGCAGGCGATCTACGATTCTGCGCAGGCCCATCGCGAGATCGTATTGGACTAATTTCATCAGGCGAAACGGACCGCAGGCGGCCGTACACAGCCGCCTGCGGTTTTCTTGTGGGGCTATATCACAGTTTCCCCATGGGACAAGCCAGACTATGTATGGATGAGGTGCATGTTATGAAACAATACGGCGTCATGCTGATTGGCTGCGGGCACATCGGCTGCGAGCATCTTGCAGGCATTTATTGCCGGGAGAACATTCGGATCGAGGCGGTGGTCGACATAAACGCTGAAACGGCCCGACTGACCGCCCGCCAATATGCAGCCCGTCAATACGGCACCGATTACCGTCCCTTCCTGGCGGATCCGGCGGTGGATATTGTCATCATTGCGACCTATGTCACCTCCCATCTGGCTATTTTGAAGGATTGCCTCGCCTATGGCAAGCATGTGCTCTGCGAAAAGCCCATCGCCTCCTCCATTGAAGAGGGGCGGGCCTTTTATGAAGCGGTTAAGCAGGCTTCCTCCAAGGTGCTCATCGCCCATATCCTGCGCCACAACCAGTCCTATATCCGGATGCAGCAGCTCATCGCCCAGGGGGCGATTGGCGAGCTGCGGCTGATGCGCATGGTGCAGAATCATCATGCCATGAACTGGAGCCGCTACCGGAGGCTGCTGGAGGACTGTCCGCCGATCGTCGATTGCGGCGTGCATTATATCGATGTCATGCAGTGGTTCTCCGGCTCCCGTGTCTGCCAGGTCAGCGGGATCGGCACCTACCTTGAGCCTGACAGCCGTCACCCGAATTATGGCATGATTACCCTGAAGCTGGAAAATGGCTGCATCGGCTATTATGAGGCAGGCTGGAGCCGGAACACCGCCAGCGCCAATGTGAAGGAGTTTATTGGCACAAAGGGCCGTATTACCCTTACGATGCGGGACCATCGCAGCCAGAACCAGGAGGAAGGCGATCTCATCAGCCTCTACCACAGCGATACCGGGATCTATGAAACCATTAACCTGCAGGCTGAATATAAGGATATGTACGCCCAGATCAGTACGCTGATCGATATGATCGAGCATCAAAGGCCCGGCAATCCGACGATCGAAGAGGTCTACAGCGCCTTCTATATTGCGATGGAGGCTGACCGCGCAATCCGCGAGGGGACGATCCTGACCCTGACCCCTCCGGCTTTCTAAGATACGCCCCCCCTCTTTCCTCTTACATCACCTAAGCGCCTTTCAAGGCGCTTTTTTTGACCCTAAAGCCATCTTGGCTATTGACTTTGTCATTATGTCAACCTTTATGATAAACAAGGAGGTGACGGACAATGCCCAAAGAGACGGAGGGATATACGGCGGGCGAGTTTGCCCGTATTGCGGGGATTACGCCGCGCATGCTGCGCCATTATGACAAGATCGGGCTGCTGGTGCCCGAAGCGCGCACGCCGGGAGGATACCGGCTCTATGGCGAGACGAGCCTGATACGGCTGCAGAAAATCATGATGCTGCGGTATCTTGGCTTTTCCCTGGAGCAGACCGCCACGATCCTCCGGAGGGACGACGGCCAGCAGCTGGCTGAGTCGCTCAAGGAGCAGCAGCGGCTTCTGCAGGCCCAGCGCCGCCATATCGACCGGCTTCTGGAAGCGCTCCGGGCGGCCATGCTGCAGGCAGGCAAAAGCCAATCCTGGTGGGACGCCCTAGCTCAGATCATGCGCCTAACCCAGCGCCGTCAAAGGATCATGGAACGCTACGAAGATACCCGGCTGCGGCAGCGCGCTTCACGGATCCACAGGCTGTACAGCCAGAATCCCTATGGCTGGTATCGTTGGCTCTTTGACCGCCTGTCGCTTCGCCCGGGTGAGCGTGTCGCAGTATGCTATGCCCTCTGGGATGATGTGTGGCTGCAAAACGCTGAACGCATCCCCCGGGATACCAAAATAGAAATTTTTGATTGCGTGGAGTATAACCTGGAAAAATCCCGGGAATCCCTCGCTGCGTGCCGGTTTGCCGAGGGCGTAGCCTTCCGGCACACGCTATGGGAGGACGAAAACGCAGACCTGGAGGCCGGCCGCTATGACTTGATTGTGGCCAACCAGCTTTTTATCCATGCCCATGATCTGACCGATTTCTTTCTCACGCTGCACGGCGCCCTGAAGCCTGGCGGACGTTTGTGCTGTGTAGCTATGGGGCAAAACCATATGAAGGAGCTGATGGAGCTGACCCAGGCCTTTGAGCCGCGGTTTATGAACGATAACCGTGAATTTAACAGCCGTTTTTCCCTGGAGAACGGGGCCAAACAGCTGGAAACGCTGTTCGGGTGGGCAACCGCCTATACCTATGACGACGCCTTGCTTGTCCCGGATGCCGGAAGCATTTGCGATTATCTTTACGGCGTTTATACCAACGCCTCAGAGGTATTGGCGGGACGCCGCAGCGCATTATACGATTATTACGCCAGCCTGCTGAAGCGCGGGCCGCTGTACGTCACAAAGGCGCAGGGCATCATCGAGGCCGCCAAGGCGGACCCAAGGCCATGAACCGGACCGGCAGCGCTACCCTGCGCTTTTTCAGCCAAAGCAAGCGCAACTGGCTTGGCTTGGCCGCGCTCGTTCTCCTGCTTGTGGGCAATGCGGCGATTCGGCTGGCTGTTGCCTATTATTTGGGCGAAACGGTGGAATACGGCGTGGCGGGGCGCTTCGACCGCATGCTGCTGGCCGCCGCCCGCTTAGCCGCCACCCTGGCGGGCAGCTTCTTCTATGGCATTTTCCTGTCCGGCTGCTCCGCCTGGATGGTGGAGGGCTTTTTTGCCAGGCTGCGCGTGGCATGCTTCCGGCACGCAATGCACCTGCCGATGGAGCGGCTTGAGCATCGCTTTTCCCGGGGTGACCTGGTTGTCAGGATAAACCAAGACCTTACCCGCCTCAATGAAACGGTCGTAGGCAAATGGGCTTGGCTTGGGCAGTCAGCGATTACCGCCGCCGTTTCCCTGATCCGCTGCTTTGTCATCTGCTGGCCGCTGGCCCTGTTCTATGGCTGCCTGCTCCCCCTCTTCGTCTGGCTGATGGCTGCGATCAGCCGCAGTACACAGCGCCAGCATAGGGAGGAATCGGAAGCGGCGTCGGCGGCTGTGCAGCAGGCGGCCGATATCATGAATGGATTTGACATGGTGAAGGCCTATGGGCTGGGAGCCGTCATGGAAGGCCGTTTCCGGGCTGCCGGCGAGAGAATGGATACGGTATCCATTGCCGTGGGGGATAAGCTGGTCCGGTTGGGCCAGGTCCGGTACGCCCTGGCAGTGGTCACGCTGCTCGTGGTTTTTCTGGCCGGCAGCTGCCTGCTGCGGCTGGGTTGGATCAGCCTGAGCGGCCTTATAAGCTTTCTGACCCTGAGCCAAAGCGTTCAGACCGCCATCGGGCTCATGGATCATATCGTCTATGCCCTGCGCATCGCCCGCGCCGACCTTATGCGTATCGATGAAATCCTTACGCAGCCCCTGGAGGAGGAAGAATGGAATGCAACAGGCAGCCAAACCTGACCGCGTCCCTGTCCTGGCCGCTATTTTCCGATGGATTGACCGTCCCCTTGCCTTTCTCGGCGCGGGCCTGCTTTCCGCACTCGAAACCGCCGCAGCGATGATGACGCCTGTGCTCCTGCAGGGCCTGATCCGGTCTGTATCCGGGGACGAAGCCGGGCTGGCGGGGAGCCTGCTGCTGGCCGCCGTTTTGCTGGGGTTTACCCCCTTGATCGGCCTTGGCGGCCGCCGCATCAAGCGGATCGCCCGGGAGGGTGTCGGCGCGCTGCGCCAGGGTATCTTCCATCATATCCTGTCCCTGCCCTATGGCGCCTTTCACAGCGGGTCCCTGGGCGCCTATACGGCGCTGTTAACGGCCGATACGGAACGGGCAACGGCCTTCCTCCAGGGCTATACGGTCGGCAGCCTGTTCCGGGCCGGGATCCTTTTAGCCGTATCCTGGGTGGTGCTTGCCAGGCAAAGCCTGGCCATGCTGTCGCTGGGGCTTATGCTGGCGGCGCTATCCTGGGCTCTGCCCGCATGCCTCCATCCGCTGGAGCAGCGGCTGCGCCTGTCGATACAGGCGCAGCTGGATGAAAGCGGCCGGCAGATCAGCCAGGCTGTCCAAGGCGCGGCCGAAATCCGCAGCTTTGGCCTGCAGCCGCAGCTGGCCGGGCAATACAGCGGCATATGCCGGAAGATCCGGCGCTCCAGGATTCGCCTGAAGCTGCTGGATGCTGCGATAAACGGATGGATCGAGCTGGCCCGGATGTCGGCCCAGCCGCTTGCGCTGGCTTCCGGTGCTTTTGCGGTCGCCCGGGGCGCCATGTCCCTGGACGTGCTTGCGCTGGTATCCGGGTATGCGGGCCTTTTGGCGGAGGCAGCAGGCAGCCTGTCTTTGTTTACCCATCATAGCCAGCTTTCTTTGGCTTCTGCAAAGCGTATCCTATCGCTGCTGAAAACGCCGGTGGAGCAGGGCGGCTGCCCCAATGGCTACGACGGCGGTGCCGCTGCGGAAGATGCCATTTGCTTCAACCAGGTTTCCTTCGGCTACCCAGGACGCGCCCCCCTGCTGGACAACGCATGCCTTCAAATACCCAAAGGACAGATATGCGCCTTGGTCGGGGCGTCCGGCAGCGGGAAATCAACCCTTTTCAAGCTGCTTTTAGGCTTCTACTCCCCCACCCAGGGGGAGATCCGGATGATGGGCCGGCCGGTTGGGGCCATGACGCTGGAGCAGCTGCGGGCGATGACAGCCTATGTATCCCAGGATGCGACGCTCTTTCAGGCCTCCATCCTGGACAACATACGCTGGGGCCGCCCGGGCGCGGATATGCGCCAGGTAGAAGAGGCGGCGCGCCGGGCAAAGATCCATGATTTTATCGGTACGCTGCCGGAGGGCTACGCCACCATACTGTCCGACGGCGCCCAGAATATTTCCGGCGGGCAGCGCCAGCGGATCGCGCTGGCCCGGGCTATTCTCAAGGATGCGCCAATCCTCCTGTTGGATGAATTTACTTCCGCGCTGGATGAGGACACCGAGCGGACGATGATCGACGATTTAAGGCCGGTATTTCAGGGCAAGACGGTGCTGATGATCGCCCACCGCCCCGCCGCCCTGGCTGTCGCCGACCGCATTGTTTCCCTGGAAAAGGGAAGGCTGAGCCCGGTATCCCCCAAAAGGCGTTGACGGCCGCGGGCCGCAGGCTCTATACTGGCCTTATTGCTTGGAAAGGGGAAAATGATGATGCTTTCGCTTCCGCTTCTTGCGGCCCGAATTGACGAAATGATGGCGGCGGACCTGGCAGGCTGCCGGATTGACGGGGCTGCTGTATCGGTAACCTGCGGCGGCCGTACTGTGCTGCGGCGCTATTATGGCGCTGCACGGGAAGGAATGATCTTTCGGCTGGCCTCTATGACCAAGCCCATAACCGCGGCCGCTGTCCTGCAGCTGGCCGCCGAGGGCAGGCTGCAGCTTGATGATCCGGTATCCCTTTATCTGCCGGAATATGCCGCGCTGCGGCTGGGGCGGCTGGATAGCCTGGGCCGCCCGGCGGACGCCGGCCCCAGCAGGGTCCCGCTGACCATCCGGCACCTGCTGACGCATACAGGCGGCCTGCTGTGCGGCCCGCTGGGTGCGGCGCAGTATGCCGGCTTCCCCCCATCGGCCCAGGCTAGTTTAGCGGCGGCTGTAGCCGCCTATCCCCGGTATCCGCTCAGCTTTGAACCCGGCTCCCAGGCTGCCTATAGCGCGGTGGCTGGTTTTGACGTGCTGGCCCGGATTGTGGAGCTTGTGAGCCGACAGAATTATGCACAGTTTCTGTATCGGGCCCTGCTGAAGCCGTTGGCCATGGAGAACACCGTATTTGCCCCCAGCGAAGGCCAGTGGACCCGGATGGCGCCCATGCATGTGCGCAGGATGGAGGCCCAGGGGCCAAGCAACGGACGCGACGACATGGGGCGCCATGTGTTTGAAGGCTTCCCAACCGAATACACGGCCGGAGGAGCTGGGCTTGCCGGGACGCTGGAGGACTATGAACGGTTCGCGCTCATGCTGCGGAGCCGGGGCGGCGGCCTGCTGCCGGAGAGCGCGATCCGGGAAATGGCCACGCCTCAGGTCGCCGCGGGCACACCGGGGCTCTCCCCCACCGAAAGCTGGGGGCTTGGCGTGCGTGTGACCACAGCGGATCCAGTGCTGCCGCGGGGGTGCTTTGGGTGGAGCGGAGCCTATGGCACGCATTTCTGGGTGGATCCCCAGCACGATCTGACCTGCGTATATATGAAAAATTCCCGCTATGACGGCGGAAGCGAAGCCGGTACGGCACGGCGCACGGAACAGGCGGTGATGGCGGCATTCAGAGAATAGCGCCTTGCGGTTTTTCCCTGCCGCCGCTATACTTAAGGGGTATATCAGCCGATGAAAGGGAAATGAGCTATGATTGAGATCACGACCACCCTGACAGAGCAGGCGTACCTGCGCTTTTACGCTTTCACCATGTTCCGCAGCCGTAATCCCCGTTTCCGCCGCTTTGTTTTTCTGGGCGTGCTGCCGGCCGTCTCGCTGGGGATGATCCTGCTGAACCTGCTGCGGCCCGGTATCGTCATCGGGTATATATTCGGCGGTTTAGGTCTGGCGATGTTCGGCGCTTTCCTCTATATGCTGGGGCCCGGCGCCCGCAAGCAGTATCAGGCCCTGCCTGGCCAGCTGAAGGTGCCGCAGCGTCTTGTCTTTGGCGAAGAGGCCATCGAGGCCAGCTGCATATATGAAGGGGAAACGCTGCAAACCTGTTATCCCTATGAGAAGATGGCCGCCCAGGAGACGGCTGACGCATTCTACATTTTTGTAGCGGCCAATCAGGCGATCCTGCTGCCCAAAGCGGATGCGGACGGGCAGCTGGACAGCCTTACGCAGCTGCTGCGTGAAAGGCTCACCGGGCAGCGGTATATGCTGTGCGACAAACCTGCCCGGAGCGCCGGAAAGAAGGACAAACGTCATGAAAAAGTATGATGTCGCGGCCTATGTATGGCCGTCTTACACACCGGATGAACCGCGTACCCGCCCCTTCTGGCCCGATGGGATGGGCGAATGGCAAAGCGTGCGCAGCGCGCAGGCCAAATTCCCCGGGCACACCTGGCCCCGCCGCCCGCTCTGGGGGTATCCCAATGAGGCCGACCCCTATGTCATGGAGGGGCAGATTCAGTGCGCCCTGGACCACGGGGTGAATGTGTTTATCTACGACTGGTATTGGTATGACCGCCGCCCCTTCCTGGAGGCGTGTCTCAACAATGGGTTTTTGAAAGCAAGATCCAGCAGCCAGATGAAATTTTACCTGATGTGGGCCAATCACAGCGTAAACAACACCTGGGACAAGCGCATCTCCGACGACGACCGCAACATGATCTGGGACGGCGCCGTGGACGAGGCGGAATTTATCCGGCTGACCGACCGGATTATCGGGCGGTATTTTACGCTGCCCAATTATTATACGATTGAGGGCAAGCCCGTTTTCATGATCTACGATCCGGCCAACCTCATCCGCGGCCTGGGCGGCCTGGAGAACACCCGCCGAGCGCTGGACGGCTTCCGGCAGCGGGCCGCGGCTGCCGGCTTCGCCGGGCTGCATTTGCAGCTGACGCTGTACGCCTCGCAGCAGGCGCTGAACCTGACCGGAGTGGATGGCGGGGCGCTTCGCATGGATCCCTTTTCGCTGATGCATTCGCTGGGTATGGATTCCTGCAGCCATTATCAATTTGTCCACTTTACCGACGTGGATCGGGATTACCTCGATATTCTCCGGGATGTGGAGGCCGAATATCAACGCCTTTCCCAATCGGAAAAGCCCTATTTCCCCCATGTGTCCGTAGGCTGGGACAATAATCCGCGGTTTCAGGGCTTCCGCCCCGGCATCGTCCGCGATAATACGCCCGAGCGCTTCGAGCAGGCGCTCCGGATGGCAAAGGCCTATGCCGACGCCCATCCCCAGCAGCCGCCGCTCATCACCCTGAACAGCTGGAACGAATGGACGGAGACCAGCTATCTGCAGCCCGATGACCGCTATGGCTACGGCTACCTGGAAGCGGTGCGCCGCGTGTTCCGCCCTTGATTGGCCATTGACGCTCCCATATCGACCTTTGGCGCCGAAACCGGCGCCATTTTTGCATGATCGTGATATACTTCCCTTATCCTGAAGCAAGGAGACGTGAAGCATGAGGTTGTTTCCCAGCTCTACCGGCGATTTCCAGGTGGAAAAAGGGGATTTGGAAAACCTGGATATGCTGGAATTGGCCCGGTACTTTTCCCTCCCGTTCCAGAATCAGGAGGAGACCGCAGGGTTTCTGGGCCGGTATTTATCGGCCGATGCAGCGGAACTCAAAAACCGGCAGGCAGTGCTGCAGGCCCTTCGGGCAGTTGGCCAGGTTGAGGAAAAGCTGGAACGGCTGACCCGTAACGCAAGGGCGCTGGTCCAAAAAACAGGCCGTCTTGCGGCGGAACGCGGCGCATCTGCCCTCATCTTCTGCAACACGGGACAATCAGCTTTAAGCGACTACCTCAAGCTGGTGGACGAATATCAGGCGCTTCTGGCAGCCTGTCCCGAAGCGGCGCTGCAGGATGAGCGGACGGCGTTGGCCTGGCTGCTTCAGTCGGATTGCTATCGCGGCGCTCAGGCGGCGCTGGAGGAAATCCAAGCAGCCTATGCAGGATTTCAGAGCATAGATATTGGCTGCAATGTAAACGGCTTCGGCGAAGTGGATGATTGGGGGATAATCGGGTTCAACCAAGAGCAGGAGCCGCTCAGGAGCCTGCTGTCCGATGAACCAGGGAAAGCGATCTGCCTAGCGGCTCATATCCCCTATCCTCGGGTTGGAGCCCTGGCGGAGCTTGAAGCCCATTTCCACGCAGGCTTTGAGCGCAGGTTTCATAGCCAGCTGCGGAGCATAGGGCGCCTTCTGGATCAGGTGGACTTCCAGGAAATCGCAGCATGGGCGGAGCAAATCCACTCGCTGCAGCTCTATCAAGCGGCTATAAGCATGATGAAAAGGTACCAGGCGCAGGGATGCCCGGTCTGCGTACCGGTTTATCTGGATGACCGCATCCAGCTTGAAGCGGTATCCTATCCCTATCTGAGCCTCCGGGCGGGGCCGGCTGTGCCTGTATCGGCGGCATTGCCTCGAGCCCGCATAGCGCTGGTCACAGGGCCGAACCACTCGGGCAAGACCTCATTTTTGAAGTCACTGGCTCAATGCGTGCTGCTCAGCCATTTGGGTATGATGGTGCCGGCCGAAGCCTTTTCAACGCCTATCTACCATCAGGTCATCACGCTGTTCTCCGCCGGCGAAGAAAACGGCTCCAATCAATCCCGGTATGAGCTTGAGTTAACCATCATCCGGAAAATGTATGAGCGCGCCGACAGCGCGACGCTGCTGCTGTTTAACGAACCGCTTACCGCCACAAACCCTGAGGAAGCCATCCCCATACTGGCGGACCTGCTGAGCCGGATGGTACAGCGCGGCTGCACGCAGTTCGTGGTGACCCATTATTATGAGGTCTATGACCGGCTCATGGCGCAGCTTCCGGATCAGGTCAGCAGCTTTGTAACCGAGACGGCAATTGAGGAGGGCCAGATCCGCTATGGCTATCGCATCCGGGCATCTGCGCCTAAGCCGCAACGATACGCCCATATGATCGCAGAAAAGTATGGCCTTACCGCTGAGCGTATCCTGCAGGACAAGCAGCTGGCCGCCCTGATCCACGCCTATCTGGAGATCGACTAAGGAGGATGCAATGGCCAGAATATCGGTGGATGAAAAGCTTTGGGCATACATGATGCTGGATACCCTATTAAAGCCGGTGCTGGATAGCGATATCGGGCTAACGAACGATGCACAGGAAATTGACCGGCGCAATGCAGCGCTCAAAGCGCTCTTTGCGGAAAAAACGCTCTTTGAGCGCTGCAAAAATCTCAATGACAAAATCAACCAGCTACAGGAGCTGATGCGAATCCATGAAATGGACGCTTATCAGCTATTTTCTGTCCTGCCGCTGTTTCAGGAAATCCGGCTGTGCATGGACGCCATGTGCAAGGGCATTGCAGCATCGGCAGCCGCTTTGCAGGCGCCGGACCTGGTTGAGCTGAAAACCCTTTGCTCCAGCATCCTGCAGGAGGAATTCAAGCCGGATTTCGACTGGCGCTGGAA
>UQLW01000025.1 GCA_900542005.1 uncultured Eubacteriales bacterium | reverse complement strand
CTGGGCGCGTATATCGATCGAACCGGCGCTAGGGCTGCAGGCGCTGCTGCACCAGGCGGTTCACCATCCCCCCATCGGCGCGGCCCTTTACGCGGGGCATCAGCAGCTTCATGATCCGCCCCTTGTCCTGCTTGCCGGGCGCCTCCAGCCCCAGCTCTGCCAGCACCTCCTCCAGCAGGGCGCTGACCTGGGCCTCATCCATCTGCTGGGGTGCGAACTCACTGTATACTGCAAGGCGCGTGTTGCACTCGTCAATAATGTCCTGGCGGCTGGCCGGCGCGCTTTCCAGCGTTTCTCTGGCCTGCTTCATCTCGTGAAGCACGATCTCGTTTTCCTCCTGCTCGGTCAGCTCCCCGCGCTTATCGATGGCTTTATTCTTCAGCGCCGCCAGCAGCAGGCTCAGCGCGTCCTTGCGCGGCTTGTCCTTTTGCTTCATGGCGGCCATCATTTCCGCCCGCACCTGATCCATCTTCGACATGGCTTGTTCCTCCTGCTTTTCTTCTATGCCGCCGTCCTCCCGGCGCAAACGCGCGCACCCGCAAGGAAGGCCGACGAGCTGCGCGCACCGCCGCCCAAGCCGGCCCTTGCCAGGCTGCCGCCGCCTTTTGCCGGGCAAAGCGGCCGATTTCCCCTGGTGCCTTTCACCGGTGGATTTGGTATACTATAGCTTGGATAAGAAAGGAGTTGTTAGAATGTTATCCCCTAAGAAGGGCCTCGCAAGCCTGCGCCCTTATCTGACGGCCGTCCTGGGCGCGGCGATCCTGGCCTTCGGCCTCTATCAGGTCCACAGCCAAAGCAGCATTACCGAGGGCGGCGTGCTGGGCATGACGCTGTTCCTGCAGCACTGGCTGCATATCTCTCCGGCCTTCAGCGGCTTTGTCATGGACATTACCTGCTATTTGATCGGCTTTAGGTTCCTCGGCCGTTCCTTTGCCAAGTATTCGGTCGTGGCAAGCCTGAGCTTTGCCCTCTTCTACCGGATCTATGAGCAGTTCCCGCCGCTTTTCCCGGCCATCGGGCAGCATCCGCTGCTGGCAGCCGTGGCCGGCGCGCTTTTCGTGGGGATAGGCGTGGGCCTTGTGGTGCGCACCGGCGGAGCCTGCGGCGGCGACGACGCCCTGGCGCTGACCATTTCCCATCTGACCCGATGGCCCATCGCCCGGGCCTATCTCTTCACCGATTTGGTCGTGCTTCTGCTGTCGCTGACCTATATCCCCTTCACCCGCATCTTTTTCTCCCTCATTACGGTTACCCTCTCGTCCTTTTTGATCGGACGCATCCAGGTGATAGGCCGTAAAGGGGCCCAAAGCGCCGAAAGCTCTCCCGACGGCGCAGAATAACCGATAGGGGTTTTCCGCCCGCGCTAGGCGCGGGCCGTTTTTTTGTGCCGGGCTCCGGCCCTGCCCCTTAGATCTTGCCTGCGTTCTTCTCCTCCAGCACCCGTATCGCGTGATACAGGGCCTGGTTGACCGGCGTCGGCACGCCCGTCTCGCGGCCCAGGCGGATCACCGTCCCCGCCAGCATCTCCACCTCGGTAGGCCGCCCGTGCTCCAGGTCCTGCAGCATGGAGGTCTTGTTGGGATACGGGATGCGCTGAAGCTGCGCCCGCTGGTCCAGGATATCCTGTTCGCCGATGTCAATCCCCTTTTTCTGGGCGATGGCGATGACCTCCCGCATGGTATCCTCCCGCAGCGCGTTGGCTTCGTCGCTGACCTGCCACGCGCCAAAGGGGATCCCCAGCACTGCCGAGGTCTGGTTTTCGCTGACGTTGGCCATGAACTTGAGCCACAGAGCCCGCACCATATCCTCCGGCACCTGGTACCGGATGCCCGCGCGGTCGAAAAGCTCCGCCAGGGCGGCTATGCGGGGGGAAAGCGTGCCCTGGTTGCAGGCCTCCCCAAAGAGGAAAATGCCGTTATCCGGATCATACTGGCTTGTATGGTTTTCCATCACCACCGATACCCGGCTAAGCCCATAGATCACCCGGGGCCATCCATAGGCTTCTGCCAGGGTCTCCTCGCTGGTAATCCCGTTCATGAAGGAGACGATCACCGTATCCGGCCCCACCAAGGGCCGGATATCCTGTATGGCCTGAGGCAGGGCATTATGCTTAACCAGCACAATGACAAGGTCCACCGGCTCGCAGGCTCCGCTGGGGTCGGCTACGTCGAACACATACCGCGTCCCGTTGATGGTTGTCCCCTCTTCCAAAAGGCGGCGCTTGCGCGCCCCCTCGGCCACCACCTTGAAGCCTCCCGGGCCCAGGGCCTCGTTCAGGCGCGGAGCGATGAAGGAGCCGATCGCCCCCAGGCCGATCAGCGCCGCCGTTTTTATCTGCATGACGCACACCTCCTGTATGGTTCAATGGGGGAACGGGGCGGGGCGCGCCGTCCCCCTTTCCCGCATTGTAGCACGCCTGCGGCGCATTGGCAATTTTCCTCCCTTGACAATTTCCCATCATGGCCCTATGATAAAGGCATCCGAAGATAAAGGAGCGTACGTTTATGTCGGTATTGGCGGATTCTGTAAAGGCGGCGCGCGGCGAATAAGCCTGCGTGACCCATCAGGCATTGCGAGGCTGGTCTTTTTCAGCCGCGCTTTGCTGCGGTACCCTTCGGGCCGTCCCCTGGCCCGGCCGATACAGAATGCGTTTTCCCGGCCATCGTACGCCCCTGTCCCAGGGCAGCCTTTGCCTGCCCGGTTTTTGTGGTATACGCGCGGCGGAAGACGGCTTCCGCCGTTTTTTTATCCGGGATGCTTCCTTCTGTATCCAAATTCCAATAAAGGAGCTTCCCGATCATGAATCAAACCATTGGAACCCATCTGACCTGCGACTTTTACGACTGCCCCACCTCCATCACCGGCGAGGTAGATGAGGTGCGTGGGCTGATCCACGCCGTGGCTGAATGCCTCCAGGTCCGCATCCTGCAGGAGGCCTACCAGCGCTTTGCGCCGGTGGGCGTAACGGGCTTTGCCATCGTATCGGAATCCCACATCGCCGTCCACACCTGGCCGGAATACCAGTATCTTGCCCTCGATGTATTCTCCTGCCGTGGGGCGCTGCCCGGCGGCTTCTTTCCCCTGGTAGAGGCCATGCTGCAAACGCAAAACTACCGCTACCAGCTGGCCCGCCGCACCGTCTATCTACCTAAGGAGGCGCCTCTGCATGGCTGATCCTATGCTTTGCGCTCTGCAGCGGGCGGTCAACCTGGCCGAGGGGATACCCGCGCTGGAGTCCTATCTTGTCACGCTCTGGCTCAGCGGCCCTCTGCCCCTTCGGGAACTGGCCGCCCGCCTGGAGCTGCCGGTACCGTTGGCCGGCGCCATCAAGCATGAGCTCAAGTCCCGGGGCCTGGCCGAATCCCGCGGGGGCGTCCGGCTCACCGGCCCGGGCGAGGCCTTTGTACTGGATCGCCTGGGGTACAGGGGCGTCCGCCGTGAGCTGCTGGCCACGCTGATATCCGCAGCGGACCCGCTGCCCCTGCTGGCCCCACAGATGGAAATCCTGGAGGCAATCTGCCGCACCCGCCCCGATGCCGATACCACACTCGACCAGGCCAAGTGCACACCGGCCACCGCTATGCGCCGGGCTGTGCTCTGCCTGCGGGCGGGAGCGTTAATCGGCAAGCAGGTGGTCTGTCTGGGTGATGACGATATGACCGGCGCCGCGCTGGCCCTGCTGCTTCAGGCGCTCTACCATCCCGGCAAATCCCCCTGCGGGGCGGTTACCTCGCTGGATGTGGACGCCCGCGTGCTTCAGCACATCGGCCGCACGGCGCGACACTACCGGCTGGCCCTAACCCCCCGCTGCCACGACCTGCGCGACCCGCTGCCTGCCTCGCTGGCTGGGCGCTTCGATGGGGCCTTTACCGATCCGCCCTATACGCTGCCCGGCGCCAGCCTATTTCTTCGCCGCGCCTGCCAGGCCCTGGGCGGGACCTGCCTGCCCCTGTTCTTCTCCATGGGCGCCCGCGCGCCTGATTTTTCGCTGCGCCTGCAGCGAATCTATTGCCATCTCGGCCTGGTGGCTTCCCGTATCTACCCCGGCTTTAACCAGTATGAGGGCGCGCAGCTTCTGGCCGGCCGCAGCACCATGCACCTTCTGCGAACGGCAGGCCCGCCCGCACCGGCTTCAGAGGCCCGCTTTGAAGGGCCCCTTTATACCGCCGAGCTCCGCAAACGCCGCCTTTACCGCTGCCTGTCCTGCGGGGCGCCTCTGCCGCCGGAGCCGCTTGCGTCTTCCGCCTGTCCCCGCTGCGGGGCCCTGCAGCATACGCCAAAGCCTTTCCATTGATTTTTGGCCGCCGGTCTTTTCGCCGGCGGCCTTTCGTGTTACAATATTCTCAATACTTTTTATTTATATTTTTCCCATCGAGAAAGGCCGGGATAAGCCATGACGCATCGGATACTGCTGGTTGAAGACGATCCTTACCTTCAAGATGGCCTGTCGGAGCTGCTGAAGCTCGAGGGCTACGCGGTTACGCTGGCGGGTACAGTCCGGGAGGCGCAGGCGGCCTGGGATGGCGCAGGCTTTGACCTGGCCATTCTGGATGTCCGCCTGCCTGACGGCAGCGGCCTCGCCCTGTGCCGTCAGTGGCGCCAGGCGGGCAGCGATGTGCGCATCCTCTTTTTGACCGCCTGCGGCGATGAGCTGCAGGTCGTGCAGGGCTTGGATGCCGGCGGCGACGATTATGTCACCAAGCCCTTCCGCCTGCGGGAGCTGACCAGCCGCATCCGGGCCCAGCTGCGGCGCGAAAAGCCCCGCGCCTACCATGGGCGCCATATCCACGTCGATTTTGACCGGCGCAGCGTATCCCGCGACGGGCAGCCCCTGATGCTGACGCCCACCGAATACCTGCTGCTGGCGGCGCTGGCCCGCAATTCCGGCCGCACGCTGACCCGGGCCCAGCTTTTGGCCCTGATCTGGGATGACGCCGGCGAATACATCGATGATAATACGCTTTCCGTCCACATGAGCCGCCTGCGGGAAAAGCTGGGGCCCGGCTGCATCCATACCGCCCGCGGCGTGGGCTACCGTTGGCAGGAGTCGTAGCATGCCCGTCCTATGGCTGTGCGGTCTTTCCGCGCTCATGGCGCTTTTCAGCGCCCTGCTTCCCCCGTCGGGCCCCGCGCCCGCCGTCTGCGCCTTGGCGGCAGCCCTGTGCGCGCTTCTGGCCGCGGCCTGGGCGCTGCTTGCCCGCCGCCGCGGCCTGCGCCGTGTGGAGCAGATACAAAAAAAGCTGGACGGCTTCCAGCACTGCGGCATTCCCTATGAGGCGCCCCTGGACGAGGGGAGCCTGGCCGCCCTGGAGCAGTCCCTGGCCCAGATCTGCCGCCTCGCCGCCAGGGACCGGGAAAACAGCGTCCGTCAGGCCCGGCAAACCGCCGCGCTTATCGCGGATATCGCCCATCAATGGCGTACGCCCCTCAGCTCCCTGAGGCTCTATTGCGAGCTCGATGGGCTTGGCGGCGACCCCGCCCGCCGCCAGAAGCAGCTGGCGGTTATCGACCGGATGGAAGCCATGGCCGCATCGCTGCTGCGGCTGGAAAAGCTGCGCGCCCACGCCTATGAAATGCATTTTGCCCCGACGGATATCCGGGCCCTCTGTGTCAGCCTCTGCGGCGAGATGGCCGCGCTGTTCCCCGGCAGGCGCTTTATACTTCCGGAGGCCAGCCTCATTTTGCGCTGCGACCGCCAGTGGCTGGGCGAGGCCCTAACCAACCTATTAAAGAACGCCTGCCAGCATACGGCGGCCGGCGGCGTGATCCGCGTGGACTGCCGCTGCCATGGCCAGTATGGCTGGATCAGCGTGGAGGACGACGGCGGCGGTGTGCCGGAGGAATCCCTTCCCCATCTTTTCGACCGCTTCTACCGCCCTGCCGGCGCGTCCTCCGAGGGCGCCGGCCTTGGGCTTGCCATCGCAAAGGCCATCTGTGAAAGCCATCACGGCGATATTGCCGCCCAAAATACCGGACGCGGGCTGCAGATCAGCCTGCTGCTGCCCCGCCTGGAGGGCGCGCTGCGCCAAAGCCTCGGGTAAGCTTGCGGAATCGTAAGCTTACCTTCACCGGATTGTAAGGGAAGCATGGTATGCTCAACACAAGGAGGTGAAGCCGATGCCCATTCTCGAATGCCGGGCGCTGACCAAAATATATGGCGGCAGCGGCGTCCAGGTTAAGGCCCTGGATCATGTAACCCTCGCCATAGCCGAGGGGGAATTCTGCGCTGTCACCGGGCCCAGCGGCTCCGGGAAATCCACGCTGCTGCATCTTTTGGGCGCGCTGGAGAAGCCCACGGAGGGAAGCGTGTTTTTCCAGGGGCATAGCCTGTCCGACTACCATGACAGCCAGCTATCCGTGCTGCGCCGCCGGCGCTTTGGCTTTGTCTTCCAGGCCTACAACCTGGTGCAGGAGCTGACAGCCTATGAAAACATGCTGCTGCCGGTGATGCTGGACGCCGCCAAGCCGGATCTTCATCACATTGCCTACCTTACCGAGGCCCTGGGCATCGGCGACCGGCTGGATCATCTGCCCGGCGCCCTCTCCGGGGGGCAGCAGCAGCGGGTGGCCATCGCCCGGGCCCTGGCCAATAAGCCCGCCGTCCTTTTTGCCGATGAGCCCACCGGCAACCTGGACGGCCGCTCGGGCCGCGAGGTGCTGGCCCTGCTCAAGCAGATGAGCGCCGGGCTGGGGATTACCCTGGTGCTGGTTACCCACGACCTGAGCATCGCCGAGCAGGCGGACCGGATTGTCCGGCTGTCCGACGGCCGTCTGCTGCCGGAGGCCCGCCTGCAGCGGGATGGGCAGCCATGACCGTCCGGTCCCCGTCGGCTCCGGGATATGGCGCGCGCCGGCTGTTCAGGCGTCTGGCAGCCGGGGCGGCCGTTGTCCTGATGCTGTCCTTCCCCCTGGATGCCGCCTGCGCAGCCAGCCGCCGGTCGCCGCCCCGGCTGGCTTTGGAGGCCGTCCGCCCCGCGCCCGACCCGCTGGTTTCCGGCGAAGCCGGCCTGCTGTCGGTCACCTTCGTCAATACCAGCCCATCCCAGCCGGCCCACAACATCCTGCTGCGCTTTCAGGAGCCCAAGGGGCTTCTCATCCCTGTGGAGGGCGCTTCGGCCTTCGTGGATCAGCTAAAGCCCGGCGAGCGCTTCACATGGCAGCTGCCCCTGACCTGTTCGCCGGAGGCTGGCCCCGGATATATTCAGGCCGGCCTTGTCTTGGAATATGAAGCGCCCTCCGGCCTGGTTCGCACGCAGACCGAGCCGATTGTGGTAGAGGTAGACCGGCCTGTACGGCTTGCCTATGACCCGCCTCAGCTGCCCGCGCAGGCCTGCGAGGGCGATAACCTGGCCTTCTCCATGCAGCTCATGAACCTGGGCCGGGATGAAATCCGCAACGTCATCCTCTCCTTTGATATGCCGGGCCTGGATTGCGGCGGCCCGGTGCTGGTGGGGACGATTTTACCCGGCGAAGCCGGAACAGCTGCGGCTAACCTGCTGGTATCGCTGCCGGATCAGGGGGCCGGTATGGTTTCCGGCAGCCTCACGCTCAGCTATGAGGACACCCTGGGCCGTAAAAGCCAGCGCCAGCATGACCTTACCATTCAGCTTTTGCCCCGGCAGGCCGCCGTCGCTTCAGCCAGCCCCGAACCCAGCGGCGATGCCGGTGCTTCAAAACCCCCGGTTTTTTGGCTGGCGGCCCTTTTCGTCCTGTCTGCCGCCTGCCTGGCGCAGCATGCGTATATCCGGCGGCTTAAGCGCCGTTCGGCCTAAAAGGCATAAAAAAACGCCGGCAAGCGGCGTTTTTCCTTTTTTATCGCGTCAGGCGTGGGCCTTGTGGTATTGCTCCAGCTTGAAGATCGCGTCACAAATCATCTGCTCCGTTACCGGATAGGGATACACTCTCACGTCGATCCCCTTTAGCGCCTTTTCCGCCACCTTGCCGATCTCGTCGGGCGTCACATCCAGATCCGCTAGGCATGTAGGCAGTCCTACCGAGCGATTAAAGGCATAAAGGCGATCGCGCTCATCCCACTGTCCATCCACCGTCAGCAGCACCAAGATACCATAAGATACAATTTCCCCATGAAGATGATGGTTCGCCTCTATTTCCGGCAGCACCGTAAAGCCGTTATATACTGCATGGGCCAAGCCTGTCGTGTAGTCTACCTGTACGAAATTGGATACCAAGCCTGTGGAGATAATAATCCCCAGGATCACCTCACGCAGTTCATCGGTCACAAGGTTCTTATCGCAGGCCTCCAGCGCCTTCTGCCCCCAGCGAAGGATCGGCGCCGCGCACATGGCGCTTAGGGCAATCCCCATCGCGTCCGAATGGCGCGGCACATCGTTGCGTGAAGATACCGTGCATTCGTAGAACTTCGCCATGGTATCGCCGATACCCGCCCACAGATACCGCCTCGGCGCCTCGGCGATGATTTGGGTATCGATAAACACATGCGCCGGCGGAACCTTGGAGAAGGCATATTCCCGCAGCGATCCATCGGGATGGTAGACAATACCTAGGCTGGTACAGGCGGCGCAGGTGGACGCAATGGTCGGGAAGGTGAAAAAGGGCCGTCCCGTGCGGTGGGCGATCACCTTGCAGGTATCGATCGCCTTCCCGCCGCCTATGGCAAAGAGCATATCCGACTGGCGCACAGCGTCCTGCTCCATGAGCCGATCCATATTTTCCACCGAAGCTTCACCCCCATACCAAAAGCTACCGGTGATCTCAATGGACGAGCCGGCGACTGCCGCACGAATCTTCTGCTCCGCCGCGGCCAGCGCGTGTTTTCCGCCGATCATTACTGCGTTCCGTCCGTATCCGGGGCATACATGGGGAATATCCTCATAGGCATCAGCGCCAATGGTATAGCCCGGCATTAACGTTTTATCCATACTTTTATACCTCCTTTTTCGATGCAGCGGCCATACGACGCGCCTTGAGGCCCGAAACACCTCGATATTCTGGGTGTTCCATCAAAAAACGGCGATTTTTCACCACGCCCACCGTCAGGAAGGGCACGATAATAATGGCGATGGCCAGATAGCCGCAGTATCCATATCCGTACTTAATAATATTGGTCAGCCCCATCAGGGAAACCGTCATGGCCAGAATGATAATAAAAGAGGAAACGATGGCGCTTCGCACCGGCCCGCTTTTCACCCGGCGAAGAACCTTCAGCTTCTCAAAGCGCGCCACAAAGCCAAACACCGTTGTAACGCCGGTGGAGATGAGGCAAAGCAGCAAGCAGGCGGAATATACCACGGTCAGCCAGTCCATCTCCATGCCTGCCTGACACACGGTCAGGGTAGGAATGGTGGTGCCGTTTTCCTGCTGCGTAAAAAAGCTGGCCCACCCCATCAGCATCAGCACCGAAAGCACCAGCGATACTGCATTGAGTCCAAAGGAAATCCACATGGATTGGGAGCAGGCCCGCTTATTCAGCAGCGGCTTGCCGCAGACGATCATCGTCGGAATCACCACGCACTGAAATCCCGCATAGGTAAAGGCATTCAGCAGCGCCTGAGGCAGGCGGCTGAAGCCTTCGCCCTGAAAGCTGGTACGGAAAACGCCGATCAGATCCGGCGCCTTCACAATGCCGATGCAGAAAATGGTGATGGCGCAGACCAAGATCCCAAGGCCCATCACCGTAGATGCCTTTCGGACAAGCCCGGCGCCGAAAATGGTCAGCACCAAAACGATAGCTCCTACAACCACGATGCCCAATTCATACTTCAGCCCCAAAAGTGAGGTCAGCGTTGAAGCGGCGGTAGCAATCGCCGCACCCACAGCCATCAGCACCATAATGTAGAAGAATAATTCAAAAAGCCATTCCAACTTATCCAGCGGATGATAAAGCGTCTCAAAAAGCTGCTTATAGCTGTTCAGCCCGCGGGTGTTGTACATCAGCATAGCCTCGCGAATGGTCAGGATAAACAGGAGCATGGCTAGAAGCGCCGAAAAGGGCGCCAGCCACCCTGTCGTCACGAAGTTCTGATAGGCCTGGTTGCCAGAAGCAAATCCGCCGCCTGCATGGGAGCTAAAGAGCACCGCACCCACTGAAAAGCAGACGGAAAAGGGGATAAGCCCGGCAGTTCTACTTTTTTCTTCCATCGTTTTCTCCTTTCCTTTTGGGAAGATTGATAAACAGGAGCCGGGCGATAAAAAAAGCTTCCCGTCTCCTATCCTTTCAGATAAAAGAGACGAAAAGCTTGCTTTCCGCGGTACCACTCTTTTTCGCTTTCTATAAAGCGCACTCACAGATACGGACGCATGGCGTCTTATATCCTGCCAAGATAACGGCCGGCAGCCGGGCGGCCCTACTTACCCCTTTCAGGCGCCTGCTCAGAGGCCAGTTCGGCCTGCGTCATCGCGCCGCCTCGCACCAACCGGCAGCTCTCTTGAGCGATCCAACAGCCTACTCTTCCTCATCATCGCTTTTCTGGAACGGGCTTATGATAGCACCAATCTCCCGCGCTGTCAACAACCTTTCCTGATATGCGAATATTCTCCCCTTTTTTTCTCTATTATTCTTCTTTTGCGAAAAGCTGTTTACCCTGGCGCATATTGGGTGCCTGTCCGCAGAGTGCTTCCTAGCCTTCCGCCTCGCTTCCCCACTGGGGCTTATACAGCTTCCGGTTCTGCAAAAGCCAGACCGGCTCGGAGAACTCACCGGGCTTGAGGCTTTCCTCAATCTTCTGGAAGTCATACATGCGGGCGTCCAGGATATCCAGATAGTGGAGCACCTCCGCCTCCGGGAACATGGGCCGCTTGGGGCTGCCGAATTCCGGCTCGTAGTGATGGGACAGGATCATATGCTCCAGCAGCGTAATGCGTTCCGTATCCGTTCCAAGCCGCTGCCCCAGCCGGTCCACCAGCACGATTCCCTGGGTAATGTGGCCCAAGAGCGCGCCCTCGCGGGTATATTGGGTGGCGATACCGGTATTTTTCGCGTCCAGCTCCTCAGTTTTGGCCAAATCGTGAATGATCACGCCGGCAAAAAGCAGGTCCCGGCGCAGGAAGGGATAGACCGCCAGCACGCCGTCGGCCATGCGCAGCATGGACAGCGTATGATAAACAAGTCCAGCCCGGATCGAATGATGGTTGCGCAGGGCAGCGGGATAATAGGGAAGCTGCTGCTCCACCTCGGCCACATAGGCGGCCACCAGCGCGCGCAGCTGCTCATCCTCGATGCGCTGGATGTATGCCCCCAGCTCCTTGAGCATGCTCCGGCTATCCTCCGGCGCGCTGGGTACAAGCTCGCCCATATCGACCGGATCCTCCTCTGTCACCAGGCGCATCCGGTCAATGCGCAGCTGGGGCTTGCCCTGGTATTCCGTTACCAGGCCCTGCACCTTGATAAAGCTGCCCACATCCGGGCAGGCCGAGGGATCGGCGACCTCCCACAGCTTGGCGTTGATCTCCCCGGTCTGGTCCGCCAGCTGATAGTCGCCGTACTGCCGGTTATTCTTGGGAGAAGTTTTAAGCGTCAGGTTTTTCACCAGGAAAAAGCCCGTGATGATCTGGTCGCGCCGGAAATCTGCAATCTTCTGAAAGGCAGGCTGCTGCATGGATTCGCTCCTTTGCCGGCTGCCGGAAGCCTCGGCAACCCAGGTTTTTCTATCATTATATCATGGATGGCGGTTTTTCCCAACGTCTACCCGGCAGATGGGTATACCAAAGGCCGCCGGGTATCCGGCGGCCTATTCACGTTTTCCCTCGGGCTACAGGGCCTTGTCCAGCAGGGCCGCCAGCCTGGGCTTCGGCGAAGCGCCCACCACCTTGTCCACCACCTGGCCGTTCTTGATTACCACAATGGTGGGGATGCTCATCACGCCATAGCGCTTGGCCAGATCCGGCTCCTGATCCACGTCCACCTTGCCCACCAGGGCGCGTCCGTCGTATTCTTGAGCCAGCTGATCGATAACCGGCGCGATCATCCGGCAGGGGCCGCACCACGTCGCCCAGAAATCCACCAGCACGGGCTTGGCGCTCTGAAGAACCTCTCGATCAAAATCTGCCGTGGTAAAATGCTTTGTACTCATGCTTTCTGCGTCCTTTCCGCTTGATCCTAAGCTTATTCTCTCCGTAAAAGGAGCCTTCATCCCCTTTTATCCTGCTATGGACCTATTTTAGCATATTTTCCCATCAAATACCACCATCTGTTTTCCCCAGGCCCCTGCGCGCCGTCCCCTCCGGCCTGCGCAGGCCAAAAAAGCCGGCTTCTTGAAGAAGCCGGCTTGCTCTATCTTCCCCTTCAGCTCAGGGCCTTCAGCAGCCGTTCGCGGGCCGCCTTAAAGTGATTCGGGTCATAATCCACCTGGTTAAAGCTGGTGAACACGCTGTCGCAGATGGCGTCGGCCGCGGCCTTATCCTTCTCCTCCAGCAGCTTGAGAAGCTCATAGTCCTCGGCGCTTTCCCGCTGGGCTTCCAGCCGCATCGACATCCAGGGGCCGTCCGCGCCAGGATAGATTAGATGCGTATCGCCCGAGGGCAGCGTGGTGACCGAATCGGCGTTATGGTGGATCGGGCAGTTCTGCTTAAAGGGATCCTGCCCCGGCTGATAGTGGTTGCTGGCCCAATGCAGATAGCCCTTCAGGTCATATTTATAATTGCCCCAGAAGAGATACCGCGTGGCCAGCAGCGGAAGATCCATAAACCGGTTGATATAGCCGTCCTTGCGGGGGCCGCAGCAGACGTAATGCCAGATCTCGTCGCCGCCCTCCCGGAAGGTCTCGATTTCCGCGCGGTGCTCCTGATACTCCGAGTTGAGCGGCACCCACACGTCCAGCGCGCCATGCAGGTTGCCATAGCTCATGGCGTCAATGAGCCGGATATGGGGGGCCAGCTTCCGTACCAGGCCGCACAGGGCGCGGAATTCGGTGGCGTTCTCGGCGTTCGGCTCGTCGGATACGCCCATATAGCAGCGGTCCAGCCAGCCCTTTTCCGCCAGGAAGCCTTCGAGGGCCGGAAGATATTGGGCCAGATACCGGTAGGCCTCGTAGCTCATAGCCGGCATGCCATGCACCAGGATGGTCGATTCCTTCCAGCTCTTGCGCCCGCCGACACTGGCCAGGTTAAAGTATTGGAAGCCCAGGCCCAGCGCCTTTTCCATGAAGGCCTCCAGCCCCTTAAAGGTGAAGCTGTAGCGGTTATCGCCCAGCTCTGTCACCTCGGCCCCCGGCGCGTACAGCATATTCTGATGCATGCGCCGCAGCATCTTGAGATACTGGGTGTCCAGCTGCCAGAAGGCATCCGAATCAGGCTCCACATGGTGATAGCTGGCCACATGGCCCCGGGAATAGCCGTTGATGATCCGCATCCTCGTCTCGTCCGGCGCCGTCACGTCATACACAGTCAGCTCCACGGGAATACGCGTATCCTGCACGCGGACTGCCCCGGTCATCTTGCCCGGCTTGGCGTCCCTGCCGACCGTCAGGCTGATATAAAGCCCGCCCACGCCGCCGGTCGTCTCGACCGCGCCGTCAAAGGGCTTGATGCAATCGTAAATGAGGTATGGCGCCCAGCGCTCCGGGAAATGCTCCAGGGCGTTTTCCTTTGTCAGGAACGGGTTATCCTCCACATACACCGGATACAGGCCGTACACTTCGCCCTCCAACCCCTCCAGGGCCACGTCCAGCCGGCCGTCCTTTGGAAGATTCCGAAAGAGGATCTGCGCGCCCACGATGCTGTTGCGCGCCGTCGCCCCGGTCAGCCTGCCGCTGCCGGAAAGGTAGCTGGAAAAATCCCGGTCCGGATAGGTCCATTCGGTATTATCCACCACAATATAGTCCATGCTTATCCTCCGCTTATTTCTGTCCCTTTGCTGTCGTCCCGTTCATCCCTCGCTCTTGTCGCGCCGGGCGGCTGCCCGCCCGCGCCCCTTGCCCTGCACCTCCCTCCGGAAGAAATACCGATGCCGCCGCCGGCGGCCCGTCTGCCCCGCTCAAGCGCGCAGAAGTTTTTAGAAATAACCTATCCATATAACAGCTTCATTATAGCTTTTTCCCCTGCGCGATACAAGCATATGCCGTAGATTTTATTTCCCATGCCCCGACTTTTGAAAAAGGCCGCGCGATGGCGGAAGCGCGCAAAAAGGGCGCCGGGATTGCCCGGCGCCCAGGGTGGTTGATCACGGAATCGGGTGCGTTTATTTTCCGTCTTGGAAGAAGCCATGCGGGCCAGACCGCTTTTTGGGGGTCATGTCCTTTTATGTTGTGCATCTTTTGTGTTCGCGGCCTTAACCGCCGGCGCGGTCGGGGTTATCCGTCCCCCGCCGTCTCTTCCACTACATCCTATGCCACAGCCCCCCGGACGGTGCCTCCCTGAGCGAAAGGCTTGAAATACCGCCGCAAATGCAGTACAATAAAAGCCGACCGGCCGAAGTGGCGGAATGGCAGACGCAGGAGACTTAAAATCTCCCGGTTTTGTACCGTGCCTGTTCGAGTCAGGTCTTCGGCACCACGCCGGGGCAAGCGATATATCGCTTGCCCCGGCTTTTTTTCCTCCGGCAGAAGCGGCGCCTTGCGCAGCCTCCTTCATGCGTCATCCTTCTTTCCCTTGAGGCTGTTTCTCCTGGAATAAAAAGGGCGATGCAAGATAGCCTGCGCCGTTATACAGGTTGTGCTTCGGCACATTGGCCAGACCCATGCCGATCTTGCAGGGCGCCTGCAGGCTATGATGAAAGAACACAATCGCATCCTGCCCGACTACAGCGCTGGCAGGATATTTTTTCCCTTCCCGGTCAAACAAATATACGTCCTCCGGCTCATCTGTCAGAAAATGCATACCTTCGCTATGGGTAAAATGTACGCGGACGCCTTCGGGTTCAAATTCCGCCCATTGCGCCAAGGGCCCGCAGTATTCCACCGGCCGTCCATTCCGCCCGTGCAGCACAGCGCCTGCCAGCGCCTCCCCGACACATCTTTTTTGCTGCGGATGGATCTTTTGCGCCTCTTGGGTATCAAAAAGCGTTGTCAAATAGACGGACTCCAGCCTACGGGCGGCTTCCAACTGCCCCAGCCTTATCCCCGACCAGTCGGACTGCGCCTCTGGCTCGTCAAAGGGCATCAGCTGCACGGTATAAAAGGGGAGCGTTTTCCGCCATAGCTGACGCCAATTTTCCACCATGCATTCAAAAAGCGCCGGATAGTGGCGGGCTTCCGCCAAGCCGCGGTTGCTTTCCCCCTGGTACCAGAGCACGCCCGCCAGGGCAAAGGGCGCCAGCGGCAGAAGCTTCGTCCGGTAAAGCAGCCCGTCCGCATTGAAGGGGTACGCCGCATAGTCCCGATGCTTTTCCCGCAGCATCCTACGGTAGGGCTCGGCTTCCAGCCGCTTTGGATCGATCCAGGCGTCCACCCGGGACGCGCCCTTGCTGCAATTGATGACGCCGATGGGAATGCCGGTTGAATCGGCCAGCCGCCGGGCGAACCAATAGCCCACCGCGGAAAAGCCCCGCTCGTTTTGTCCATCCGGCATAATCCACCGGGGCGGCTCCTTCCATTGGCGTAGCCTTTCGTCCACCTGATGCGGCTCGCAAAACAGGCGGATATCCGGCCGCGGCTCCAGCCATCCCTGGTACTCCTCGGTTTCCTCCAGCTTCATCTCCATGTTGGACTGCCCGGCCGCCAGGTATACGTCGCCTATCAGGATATCCTCCATGACCTGCGTTTCACCTTCCAGGGTCACTTTCATCCGGTGCGGCCCGCCGCAGGGCTGCGGCGGCAGGGTGACACGGAATTCGCCGTCCGCCTCAAAGCTTATGGTTTCACTGCAGAAGCAGACGGCGCCCCGGCCCCGCCCTTCCCCGAAGATGACAATGGGTTGATCGCGCTGAATCATCATATGATCGCCAAAAACATCGGCCAGCTTCATATTTTCTCCTTTCCCCGCCTTTATGGGCAGGATATGATGGCCCTGCGGGCAGGCGCTAAAGGAAGCTTAGCTGGCGGCCCTGGCGGGCTGGGCCCTCCTGGGCGCGGCCCCGCTTGACCAGCGCCGCCGGGAACCGGGACAGGTAGGGCGAAGGCTTCGACCAGTTGATCACAATCAGCTCCTCCTTTGCCCGGGTCAGGCCCACATAGAAGAGCCGCTTTTCCTCCTCAGGATCCCCGCGCCGTCCCGGCGTATCCAGCGGGATCAGGCCCTCGTTGGCTCCGCATAGGAACACAACCGGATATTCAAGCCCCTTGGCGCCGTGCAGGGTCATCAGCGAAACCGCGTCGGAAAGATAGGCCGCCTGGGCGCTGCGCACCAGATCGCTTTCCCCGCCCAGCGCCAGCTTTCTGAGGAAGGGCTCCATCCGCCCGTCAAATACCGCCATATGGATAAGCCGCTCCATAGCCGGGCTGTCCGCCAGGGCCATATCCCGGGCCCAGTCCGTCAGCAGCCTTTGGGGGGATTCCCGGTCCGCCCTGGGGCCATAGGCCCGGGCCAGCTCGTGATAGCGCACAATGCCCGGATCCAGGGCCAGCGCTTCGGGCGCCGCTTCCCCTACCGCCAGCGCGGCATAGGATTCCGCCGTTTTCTTCTTTACCCCCAGCGCCTGGCGCAGGCAGGTAATGAGGGCGGCCCGGTCGCCCGGATAGAGCAGGCTGCGGAAGAAGGCCGCCGCGCCGCGCGCCTCTGCCTGCTCCAGCAGGTCGTCCCGTCCGGCCACCGTGTAGGGAATCCCTTCCTGCCGGAGGCATTTCTCCATCAGCTCTGCCTGCCGGTGGGTACGGTACAGCAGGGCGATCTCCGAAAAGCTCCTGACCTTGTCCGAGTCTCTGTCCCGGGCCAGGGTATGGGTGTCCAGCATATCGATGCCGCCCGTCATCCGGTTGATCTCCTTGGTGACAAAGAGCGCCTGGCCGAACTCGTCGCCGGCTGAAAGCCACCGGACCCGCGCCCCGTCGCCCTGGTTCGGCGTGAGCCGCCGTTTATCCTGTTCCGGCCCGCTTTGCGCAATAGCCGCCAGCGCGCAGCCCAGCACCTGGGGCGTCGAACGGTAGTTCCGGTTCAGGCGTATCGCCTGAGCGCCCGGAAAATCAGCAAAGAAATGGTCAAAACACTGTGGATCCGCGCCGCGGAAGCCATATATGGCCTGATCCGGGTCGCCGATGACAAACACGCTCTGAGCCGCAGCGCTCCAGGCGCGCATGAGGCGGTATTGCATCCGGTTCATGTCCTGAAATTCATCGACCAGCAGGTGGGTCACGCCCCGGGCGGCTTCTTCCAGGGCCAGTGCCTCCAGCAGCAGGTCGTCGAAGTCCAGCACGCCGTAAGCCTCCAGCCGCCGCTGATAGGCCTCGGCAGCCTCCATAGGGATCCCCGGCTCCATCCCGTTCTTCAGGCGCGACACGCCCTGCAGCAGCGCCCGGGGCGATAGCTTTTCATTCAGAGCTTGCGTTGTCTCCTCCGCTATCAGCAGGGCTTCTCCCTCGTCCACGATGAGCACCCGCCCCCGCTGCGCTGTCAGCTGCCTCAGGCAGATCGCATGGAAGGTGCCGATGGTCATCACCTGAACCGGCGCTGTGCCCAGCGCGGCCTCCAGGCGCTGGCGCATTTCGCCCGCCGCCTGGTTGGTAAAGGTCACCGCCATGATGCCCGCCGGATCAACCCCCTGCTCCACCAGGTATTGGATACGGGCCACCAGCGTCTTGGTCTTGCCCGTACCCGGCCCGGCAACCACCGCCACCGCACGCTCCCGCGCCATGACGGCAGCGCGCTGCTCCTCGTTCAGCCCGGCCAGCGCGCCGTCTGCACCCTGCCGCCTGTCGGGGCCTTCCGGCTCCGGAGGCTGCCCCGCCGGCGCGCGCCGGGCGGAGGTTGCCTTCCTGGCGGGCCTTGCCGGCGCGGCCGCGCCCAGGAAGCTCATCTGGCCCGACAGCTGCTTAATTTCCGCAGGATTCAGAATTTCAATCTTCCCGTATTCCCCATCGTAGCCGGCCAGCAGCGTCAGCCGCCCGGCGCGTACCCGCCGGATCCCTTCCGCGACGCAGGGGCCCGCCGCCCGCTCAATGGCCTCCAGCGGCAGCTCCCGCAGGATGGCAAACTCCGGGCCCAGGGTCTGGAGCATCGCCTCATATTGCTTGGCCACGCGGGCGCTGGCCACCGTGAAGCCCGTGGAGGCAGCGATGACCTCCGGCAGCGGCACCAGCCGCTCAAAGGCGGGCGCGTGAGCCGGCATATAGCCCTCCGGCCGGTCGGCCAGCTGCTCCACCCGGTGCAGGACGCCGATCGTAATTTTCCGTCCGCAGGCCGGGCAGCGTCCCTGGGCCTGCTCCGTCTGCTCCGGCGTCAGCCGCTGGCCGCAGGCACGGTGACCGTCCAGGTGATATTTACCCTCCTCCGGGAAGAACTCCAGCGTTCCCCGGAAGGCCCTGTCCCCGGGGTCGGAAAGGGCCCTGACGAGGGCGGGATAGCTGCACTCCATCTCGATGATGTTGGCCTCACGCCCCAGCTTGGAAGGCGAATGCGCGTCGGAATTGGAGACCAGCCGGTATCCATCCAGCGCGGACAGCCGCCAGTTCATGGGTGGGTCTGAGGAGAGGCCCGTCTCCAGGGCATGGATATAGGGCGTCATGTCCCCAAAGCACTCCTCGATGGTATCAAAGCCCGAAAACGCGCCAAACAGGGAAAAATGGGGTGTCCAGATATGGGCGGGGATCAGCATGGCCTCCGGGCAGGCCTCCAGGGTAATCTCCATTAGGTCCCGGCTGTCCAGGCCCAGAATGGGCCGTCCGTCCGAGTGCAGGTTGCCGATGGCCTCCAGCCGGAGGGCGAGCCTCTCCGCTGCCTCCAGGGAGGGCAGCAGGATCACATTATGAACCTTGCGGGTACGCCCGTTCTTTTTGTAGATGGAGCTGATTTCCCCGGTTATCACAAAGCGCGGAGCCGGCTGCCCGCCAGCTGTAATATCCGGCAGCCGCCGGTCCGCCTTCAGCCGGTAAAGGCCTTCTTCCGCCGGTTCCATCGTCTCCGCCAGCAGCGCCCGCCAGGCCGGATGCGTAAAGTCGCCCGTGCCCACCAGGCCGATCCCCTTCCGGCGCGCCCACAGGTCCAGGTATTCCGGCAGGCATTCCCCGCTTGTGGCCCTGGAATATTTGGAATGGATATGCAGATCGCAGATCAAACGCTTCTTGCCCCCTTTTGATGCCGCAGGTTTCGACACCTTTCGCTTCTCTTGCATTTTATCCTAATTTGGCTCCGTTGAAAAGGCCGCCCTGCACGCTGGATCCCCGGGTACGCAAATTCCGGTATGCCCTGCGCATGGCCCTCATAAAATGGTACAAACCCACCCAAAACACAAGATAAGGAGCCGCCCATGCAAGCAAGAGCCTATTCGTCCATCGCAGCGGACCCGGGGCTTTCGCCCCAGGAGGTCCTCATAAGCCGGAACCAGCACGGTGAAAACCGGGTCACCCCCCAAAAGCGCAGGGGATTCTTCCGCCAGTTCCTCGAAAGCTTCTCCGATCCCGTCATCAAGATCCTGCTCATTGTGCTGGCGATCAATGTGCTGTTCATGTTCCGGCGCTTCGACTGGTATGAGACGGCCGGCATCGCCCTGGCCATCTTCCTGGCCACCTTTATCTCCACCCTCTCGGAATATGGCAGCGAAACAGCCTTCCTCCGCCTGCAGCAGGATGCGGAGCGGGCGGTATGCCGCGTCCGCCGCGCAGGGCGTCCGGAGCAGATTCCCGTATCGGAGGTGGTGGCCGGCGACCTTGTGCTGCTGGAGGCCGGCGAACGCGTCCCGGCCGACGGCGTGCTGCTTTCCGGCCGGCTGTCTGTGGATCAGTCCCCCCTGAACGGGGAGAGCCGTGAGGCCGAAAAGCGCCCCGGCGGCGGCCGCACGCCCCAGAAGTGGGATCTGGCCGGGGCCGATCAGCTTTTCCAGGGCTGCACCGTCGCCGCCGGCGAGGGCGTCATGCGGGTTTGCCGCGTGGGCGACGGCACCTTTTATGGGGATATGGCCCAGCAAATGCAGGAGGAAACCCGGGAAAGCCCGCTGAAGCTGCGTCTTGGGGGCCTGGCGCGCACCATCAGCCGCCTGGGCTATATGGCCGCCGGCCTCGTCTTTCTGGCCGACCTGTTCAATTCCCTCTTTATGGACTATAACTTTAACATGGCGGCCATCGGCGAAGCGGTGGGCAACCTGCCGCTGATGCTGGAATATTTCATTCATGCGTTAACCTTGGGCATTACCGTGGTGGTGGTGGCCGTGCCCGAGGGCCTGCCCATGATGATTACGGTGGTGCTCTCCTCCAACATGAAGCGCATGCTGAAGGACCATGTGCTGGTGCGCAAGCTGGTGGGGATTGAAACCAGCGGCAGCCTCAACATCCTCTTTACCGATAAGACGGGCACCCTGACCCAGGGCCATCTGAAGGTGGGGGATTTCCTGGATGGGCAGGGGTATTGCTTCGATACGGCGGCCGCCCTCCGGCGCAGTCCCGGCCTCTACCATCTGGTGGAGCTTAGCTGCCTGTACAATACGGCCAGCTCCCTTTCCGGCGGGCGGGCCATCGGCGGCAACGCAACGGACCGGGCGCTCCTGGATTATATCGCGGCGGCGCCCTCCGCCGGGGCCTCCGCATACCGGGTTAGAAGCAGCCTGCCCTTTGACAGCGCCAACAAATTTTCCGCCGTTCAGCTGGCCGGCCCGCGAACCCTGTACCTGGTCAAGGGCGCGCCGGAAAAGCTGCTTCCCGCCTGCACCCACTACTACGACCACCAGGGGGCCGCCCAGCCTGCCGGGGGGCTTGACCAGCTTCGGGAGCGCCTTTGTGAGCATACCCGCAGCATGGAGCGCGTCGTGGCCCTGGCCGTCTCCCCTCAGCCGCCCTCTGCCAGCGGCCGCTTCGCCGGCTTTACGCTGATTGGTCTGGCCTGCATCCGCGACGCGATCCGTCCTGACGCCGCCCGGGCCATCGCGCAGATCCGGCAGGCCGGCATCCAGGTTGTGATGGTCACCGGCGACAGCCTGGATACAGCCTCAGCCATCGCCCGCCGCACCGGGCTGCTGGAGGCCGGCGGCGAAGCGGTGACCAGCGCCCAGCTGGCGGCCATGGACGACGAGGCCCTGGCGCGGCGCCTGCCCCGGCTCCGGGTGGTCGCCCGGGCGCTGCCCGCCGATAAAAGCCGGCTGGTCCGGGTAGCCCAGCAGCAGGGCTTGGTGGCCGGCATGACCGGCGACGGCATCAACGATGCGCCGGCGCTGAAACGGGCGGACGTGGGCTTCTCCATGGGCTCCGGCACCGAAGTCGCCAAGGAGGCCGGGGATATTGTGATTCTCAATAACCACATCGCTTCTATCGCCCGGGCGGTGCTCTATGGCCGCACCATCTTCAAGAGCATCCGAAAGTTTATCGTATTTCAGCTAACCATGAACCTCTGCGCGGTAGGCGTATCCATCATCGGTCCCTTTATCGGGGTGGATACGCCCGTCACCGTGATCCAGATGCTGTGGATCAACATGATTATGGACACCCTGGGCGGCCTGGCCTTTGCCGGCGAGCCCCCGCTGGAGGATTCCATGCGGGAGATGCCCAAGCGGCGTGACGAGCCCATTCTCAACAGCTACATGATCCACCAGATCGTGATTACCGGCCTGATCTCCGTGGGGCTGTGCACGCTCTTTCTAAAGCTGCCCCTCACCCGCGCCCTCTTCCGCTATGAGACTGACCCGCTCTACTTCCTGACGGCATTCTTCGTGCTGTTCATCTTCTGCGGCGTGTTTAACAGCTTCAACGCCCGCACACACCGCATGAACCTGCTGTCCCACATCGGGCGCAACCGGCCCTTTACCGGCATTATGCTGCTGGTCATGCTAGTACAGCTGGCCCTGGTCTATTATGGCGGCATGCTCTTTCGCACCACGGCGCTGACGCCGTCCAGCCTGGCGCTCGCCATATCGCTGGCCTTCCTCGTCGTACCGGCCGATTTGCTTCGCAAGCTGTCGCTGAAGCTTTCCGGCAGGCCCAACCGCTTCTGACCGCTGCGCGCCGCCGGACCCGCCCCGGGCAGGGGGCCGCCCCGCCCGGGCGGCCCCTTCGCTTATCGGGGGCTCTTGATTTTGGGAAACGCCCCCGATATAATAGGGGCCATTCCAGAATAAAGGTGGCGTTCCCATGGAAACCGTTCATGAAATCTGGTGTCCCGAATATGACGCCCGCTTTCATTGCAAGGGCGGAGCCTGCCGCAGCAGCTGCTGCACGGGCTGGGGCATCTCCCTGACGCAGGATGAGTATTTCCGCCTGCTGGGGATGGCCTGTTCGCCTGCGCTGCGCGCCCGGCTGGATGTGGCCTTCCACCCAGCCCCCGATCCCACGCCCCAGCGCTACGCCCTGATCTCACCCAACTGGCAGGGCGATTGCCCGCTGCACGATGCCGATGGGCTGTGTATGCTGCAGAAGGAATGTGGCGAAGAGGCGCTATCCAGCATATGCCGGTACTATCCCCGCACCCTGAAGCAAGCCGGCGGCGCCATGGAAGGCGGCTGCTCCAACAGCTGCGAAGCCGTGGTGGAGCTGCTTATGGCGCAGCAGGCCCCGTTGAAATTCATCCGGCGTTCTGTCCAGGGCCCGCCCCGTCCGGTGCTGCATCCGGCCGGCGGCTTCCGCCTTCCCATCCGGGAGGCATGCATCCGCCAGCTGCAGGACCGCAGCGCCTCCCTGCCTGACCGCATCCTGCGCATGGGCGCTTACCTGATGCGGCTGGAGGCCGCCTCCGCCGCGGAGCTGCCGGGGCGCCTTTCCCTATCCCTGTCCCACCGGCTTCCGGAAACCACAGATACCCTGGCCGCATCGGCGCTGCTGGCGCTGTGCGGCATGGTTGAAGCGCTGGCCCCCTCCAGCCCCAGTATGCAGCGTTTTGGCGCGGTTGCCCTGGAGCGCTACAGCCCTTCCCTCCCCATTGGCCAGGCCCTAAAGCGCTATCGCGGCGACAGCCGCAGCTTCGACGGGCGCTTCCCCCTCTGGCCGCGCCATTTCGAGCATCTTTTGGTCAATCATATCTTCTACGAGGATTTCCCCTTTGCCGACGACCGCCTCTGCTTCGGCGGCGAGTTCCTGGCCTTCTGCGGCGTCTATGCGCTGCTCCGCCTGCTGGCTGTGGCCTATATGACCCGCCATGAGGGGGATGGGGCGCTGGTCGACGTGCTGGCCGGCGCCTTCCGCCTTATCGAGCATACCCGGTTTTACTATAATGCTGACCGGCTCATCAGCGCCCAGGGGCTGGACCACGCCCAGGGCCTGTACGCACTGCTGGCACTGTAGCGGCCGGCAGCGCGCACGCCGCCCAGGCCAAATAAAAAAAGGCAGGATCTCCTGCCTTTTTTATGCTGCCGTCTATTTGGCCAGGTCGCTGGCGCGGGTTTCCCGCAGCACGGTTACCTTGATCTGGCCGGGATATTCCATCTCGGATTCGATACGGTGGGCGATGTCGCGGGCCATCAGCACGATACCGGCGTCGTCGACCTTCTCGGGGATTACGCCGATGCGGATCTCGCGCCCCGCCTGGATGGCAAAGGACTTATCCACACCCTCGAAGGAGTTGGCGATTTCCTCCAGCTTTTCCAGCCGCTTGATGTAGCTTTCAAGCGTCTCCCGCCTTGCGCCGGGCCTTGCGCCGGAAATGGCGTCCGCCGCCTGCACCAGCAGGGCAATCGCGCTCTGCGGCTCAATATCGTTGTGGTGGGCTGCGATGGCATGGACAATTTCGTTGTGCTCGCGGTATTTCTTGGCCAGATCCACGCCGATCTTCACATGGCTGCCCTCAACCTCATGGTCGATGGCCTTACCGATATCGTGGAGCAGGCCCGCCCGCTTGGCCAGGCGCACATCCGCGCCCACCTCAGCCGCCATCAGGCCCGCCAGATGGGCGACCTCAATGGAATGCTTCAGCACGTTCTGCCCATAGCTCGTGCGGTAGCGCAGCCGTCCCAGGATCTTGACCAGCTCCGGATGCACCCCGGTAACGCCAACCTCGAAAACGGCGCTCTCGCCCGCCTCCCGGATCTGGGTTTCCACTTCCTTCCGGGCCTTGACCACCATCTCCTCGATGCGCGCCGGGTGGATACGGCCATCCACCACCAGCTTCTCCAGCGCCAACCGGGCGATTTCCCGGCGGACCGGGTCAAAGCCCGAAAGGATCACCGCCTCCGGCGTATCGTCAATGATAAAGTCAATGCCGGTCGCAGTTTCCAGGGTGCGGATGTTGCGGCCCTCCCGGCCAATGATCCGGCCCTTCATCTCCTCGTTGGGCAGAGCCACCACCGACACAGTGCTTTCCGCCACATGATCGGCCGCACAGCGCTGAATCGCGCCGGTAATGATGTTCCGGGCCAGCTTATCGGCCTCGTTTTTGGTCTCCCGCTCGATATCACGGATCAAAAGCGCGCAGTCGTGGCGGGTCTCCCGCTCCGCCTGCTGCATGATCTCGCTCTGGGCCTCCTCTTTGGTCAGATTGGATATCCGCTCCAATTCGGCCAGCTGCTTCTGATAGAGCTCCTGGGCCCGCTCCTCCAGCTGAGCCGTCTGCTCGCGCATCCTGTTGAGCTTGTCCTCCTTGCTCTCCAGGCCCGCGGCTTTTTTGTCCAGCTGATCCTCTTTTTGCTGTACCCGGCGTTCAGAGCGCTGCACCTCGTTGCGGCGGTCGCGGATCTCCCGGTCCAGCTCCGTCCGCAGCTTATGCACTTCGTCCTTGGCCTCGATGATGGTTTCCTTTTTCAGGGTCTCCGCCTCAAGCTGAGCGTCCTCGACAATCTTGCTTGCTACCTCCTCGGCCCGGCCCAGCCGCGCCTCGGAGATATTTTTCCTATACATAAAGCCAGCAACACCGCCGGCGGCCAGTGCCAGCAATCCTACGACAATGGGAATGATAATCTCCTGCATGTTTACCTCCTTTCCTACATAATGCGTATTTTCGGATATTTTTCAGCGTTTCCAAACTGGCGGTTCAGAACACATTTTGAAATAGAATCCAGTATATTATTTTATCCTTACCTGGACAGATTGTCAAGAAAAAGGCCCGCCTTTTGAGAAAAAGCGCCGAAGCTTTTTTCAACAGGCGGGCTTTAACCCTTTACGATTCCGCTTGAGGCTCCGGCGTCTCCGTCTGGGCCGCCTCCTCCGCCTTTCCCTTTCCCAGCACCAGCTCGCGGATCTTCTGGTCCACCAGGTTGGTCACCTCCGGATTCTCCTTGAGGTATTTGCGGGCGTTCTCCCGCCCCTGGCCGATACGGTCGCCGTTATAGGAGAACCAGGCCCCGGATTTGACGATGAGCCCCTGATCCACCGCGCGGTCCAGGATGCAGCCCTCCCGGGAGATGCCTTCGCCGTAAAGCACGTCGAATTCAGCCGTTTTAAAGGGAGGCGCCACCTTGTTCTTCACCACCTTGACCCGGGTACGGTTGCCGATGATCTCGGTTCCCTGCTTGATGGAGTCCGTGCGGCGGATATCCATGCGGATCGTCGCGTAGAACTTCAGCGCCCGGCCGCCGGGGGTCGTCTCCGGGTTGCCGAACATCACGCCCACCTTTTCCCGCAGCTGGTTGATAAAGAGGATGACCGTATTGGATTTGCTGACCGCGCCCGCCAGCTTCCGCAGCGCCTGCGCCATCAGCCGGGCCTGCAGGCCCACATGGGCGTCGCCCATATCGCCCTCGATCTCCGCCTTGGGCACCAGCGCCGCCACCGAGTCCACCACAATCACGTCGACCGCCGAGGAGCGCACCAGCGCGTCGACAATCTCCAGCGCCTGCTCGCCGGTATCCGGCTGGGATACATACAGGTCGTCGATATTCACGCCCAGGTTGCGGGCGTAAACCGGATCCAGCGCGTGCTCAGCGTCCACGAAGGCGGCGGTGCCGCCTGCCTTCTGGGCCTCGGCCACCACATGCAGCGCGACCGTCGTCTTGCCGGAGGATTCCGGCCCATAGATCTCGATAATCCGGCCGCGGGGCAGGCCGCCCACCCCCAGGGCAAGATCCAGATCCAGGCAGCCGGTCGAAATAATATCCACATCCATCATCGACTGGGACTCGCCCAGCTTCATGATGGCGCCCTTTCCAAACTGCTTTTCAATTTGCCCCAGAGCCAGCTCCAAGGCCTTTTTCTTTTCCGCCGATACCAAACTTTTGCCCTCCGTGTATCAGAATATTTTCATTATACCATACTTTTACCCAATGCAAACATATTTTCGCATGGCTAGGGCTGCTTTTGCAGAAGATGCCGGCGCAGCATGTCCAGCGCGTTCAGCGCGGTGGTGCGCCGGTTCAGGGCCCGGTCCCGCTTCAGGCGGTAGGTCTCCACCTCCACCCCGCCGGCGGAGGCCAGCGCCGCATAGATCAGCCCCACCGGCTTTTCCGGCGTGCCGCCGCCCGGCCCGGCGATGCCGGTGGTGGCCAGGGCAAAATCCGCCCCCGAAGCCGCGCGCATCCCCTCGGCCATGGCCCGCGCGCAGGCCTCCGATACCGCGCCATGCTGCGCCAGCACCGCCTCCGGCACGGCCAGCCGCCGCATTTTCGCCTCGTTGGAATAGGTCACAGCCCCCTCCAGCAGCACGCCGGACGCCCCGGGCACGTCCACGATCATGCTGGAGAGCAGCCCCCCTGTGCAGGATTCGGCGCAGGCCAGCGTCTTGCCCTGGCTGGCAAGCAGGCGCACCACCACCTCGGGCAGCGTTTCATCCCTGTCGGAGATCACCACGCCGCCCAGCAGCGCCTCCACCTCCTGCACCGCGGGCGCAAGGAGGGGCTCCGGATCGGCGTCCAGGGCGGTGCGGGCCGTTATCCGCAGCAGCACATCCCCCTTGCCCACATAGGTGGCCAGGGTCGGGTTATCCTGCCGCTCGATCATCGTCCGCAGCCGGTAGGCGGCCTCTGACTCGCCCATGCCGAAAATGTGAAGCATCCTGGATGTGATCTTCGCGTCGCCCCGCTGCATAAGGTACGGGCGCACATGGTTGTCAAACATGGGGTTCAGCTCCCGGGGCGGGCCCGGCAGCACCACAAAAACGCGCCCCTCCCGCTCCACCAGGCAGCCCGGCGCCGTGCCATTGGGGTTGTCCAGCACCAGGCAGCCCTTGGGGAAATAGGCCTGCTTCTCGTTATTGGGCGTCATCGTCCGCCCGATACCGGCAAAATAGCGGGCCATCGCCTCCAGCGAGGGCTGATGCAGCTCAAGGGGAAGCCCCAGAAATTCCGCCACGGCTTCCTTGGTCAGGTCGTCCTCCGTGGGCCCCAGGCCCCCGGTGGTAATAATGAGGTCGCTTCGCTCCCAGGCCTGGCGCAGCTGCTGCTGCAGCCGTCCGGGGTTATCGCCCACCACCGTATGATAATATACGTTGATCCCCAGCTCGTTTAGCCCCTGGGAAAGATATTGGGCGTCGGTATTGGCAATCTGCCCCATAAGCAGCTCCGTGCCCACCGAAAGAATCTCTGCGTTCATATAAGCCCCCTATAATCCGCTGAAGAGGCCGCGGTTGCGATAGCAGTAGTCCCACAGCGACCACAGCGTCAAAAGCACTGCCGCGGCCATAACCGCGTCGGAAAGATACCACAGCTTCAAAAAGGCAAGCTCCGGCTCCATCAGCATCATGATGATGGCCGCGTCCTGCAGCACGGTTTTCACCTTGCCCAGCAGGCTGGCGGCGATGATCGTCCCGCCCTGGCTGCTGGCCTGGATGCGGACGGCGCTGACGATGAATTCCCTTCCTACCAGGATCAGCACCACCCACACCGACAGCCGGCCCTGGACGGCCAGCGGCAGCAGGGCCGACAGCACCAGTATTTTATCGGCTATAGGATCGAAGATCTTCCCGAAGCCCGAAACCGTGCCCTGCCTGCGGGCAAAATACCCATCCAGCAGATCGGTCAGCGCGGCGGCGAGAAAGACGGCCGCCGCCCAGGCCGTATGATGGGGAAAGGGGATCTCCATCATCGCCAGGAACACCGGCACCATCGCCAACCGCGCCAGCGTCAGCTTATTGGCCAGCGACATCCTCAAGCGCTCCTTCCAGGTCGTATTCGCGGCTTGCCGTAATCCGCACCCGCACCAGGCTGCCCGGCTCCAGGCCCTGCGGCCCGGTAAAGCGCGTCACCCCGTCGATATCCGGCGCCTGGTAACGGGTACGCCCCACATACCGCCCGCCGGGCAGCGCCTCCTCCACCAGTACCTCCAGCGTTTCGCCCACATATCCTGCCAGCTGCCGGCGGGATATGGCCTGCTGCGCCTGCATCAGCCGGTCCAGCCGCCGCGCTTTCTCGTCCTCATCCACCTGGTCAACCCGGTCGGCAGCCGGGGTGCCCTCCTCAGCCGAATAGGTGAAGGCCCCCAGGTGATCGAAGGGATGGCGCTCAACAAAGTCCATCAGCGCCTCAAAATCATCCTCCTGCTCGCCGGGGAAGCCGACAATCATGGTCGTCCGCAGGGCAAAGCGCTCCGGCAGCGACCGGATCCGCTCCATCAGCGCTTCGATCTGCTTTGCGCTGGAGCGCCGGTTCATCGCCTCCAGGATCGTATCCTGGCAATGCTGCAGCGGGATATCCAGGTAATCGCAAATCTTTTCCTGCCGCCGCATGGTGTCCAGCAGCGCCTCGTCCACCATCTCCGGATAGCAATACAGCGTCCGCACCCACCGGATCCCCTCCACCTGGCAGACGGCCTCCAGAAGCCGCGGCAGGCTGGGGGCGCCGTAAAGATCCATGCCGTAGCGGGTCGTATCCTGGGCGATCAGGATGAGCTCCCTGACGCCCTGGGCGGCCATCCACTGCGCCTCCTCCACCAGCTCCTCCAGGGGGCGGCTGCGGTAGGGGCCGCGGATATCGGGGATCGCGCAGAAGGAACAGCGGTTATCGCAGCCCTCGGCGATCTTGAGATATCCCATCCATGGCGGCGTGGTCAGAATGCGCTCCGGCGAGCCCGCCAGGCGGCAGTCCAGCGCCGTATTGCGGATACGCTTGCCCTCCAGCACCTTCTCCACGACGGAAACAATTTCAGGGTACTGGGAGACGCCCAACAGGGCGTCCGCCTCGGGGATCTCCTCCCACAGCTCGCCCGGGTAGCGCGCCGTAAGGCACCCGCTGACGATGAGCGCCTGGCACCGTCCTTTTTTATACTCCGCCATCTCCAGGATGGCGTTGACCGATTCCACCTTGGCGTCGTTGATAAAGCCGCAGGTATTGACGATGATGACGTCGGCCCCGGCGGGATCCATGGTCAGCGCGTAGCCCGCCTGGCTCAGCTTGGCCAGCATCACCTCGGCGTCCACCTTGTTTTTGCTGCAGCCCAGGGACACCATGCCCACCGTTACAGCGTGATTTTTCATATGCGCTCCTTATCCGTCCTGGGGCAGTTCGCCCTCGGACAGTATATTGTTGATCTCAGCCCTCGTCTTGATAATCTCCCGGGCCTTGCTGCCCACGCTGGGGCCCACGATACCCAAAAGCTCCATCTCGTCCACCAGGCGGGCGGCCCGGGCATATCCCACCCGAAGCCGGCGCTGCACCATGGAGATGGATGCCTGGCCCTGCTCCAGCACCACGTCTACCGCCTCCCGCAGCAGCGGATCCAGCGGGCGGCCCTCGCCCTGCTCCTTGACGCTGTCGCCCTCGATCACATAGTTCTCCACCTTGTCCAGGATGGCCTCGTCATAGCCGCCGGCCTCCTCCAGCCCCTGGCCCCGGATGAATTCCACCACGCGCTCCACCTCTTCGTCGCCCACAAAGGCGCCCTGTACGCGGGTGGGCTTGCTGGCGCCGATGGGCATATAGAGCATGTCGCCGTGGCCCAGCAGCTTCTCCGCCCCCACCATGTCCAGGATCACCCGGGAATCGGTCTGCGAGGAGACGGCCAGGGCGATCCGGCTGGGGATATTGGCCTTGATCATGCCGGTGATGACGTCCACCCGGGGGCTCTGCGTGGCCAGCACCAGGTGCATGCCCGCCGCCCGGGCCTTCTGCGCCAGGCGGCAGACCGAATCCTCCACGTCATTGGCCGCCACCATCATCAGGTCGGCCATCTCGTCGATGATGATTACGATATAGGGCATATGCAGGGCCGGGTCCTCGATCACCTCGTTATACCGGCCGATATCCCGCACCTTCAGGGCCGCAAACTTCTGATACCGCTCCTCCATCTCCTTGACCGCCCACTTCAGCGCGCCGGCCGCCTTCTGGGGATCGGTCACCACGGGGATCAGCATATGGGGGATATCGTTATAGACGCTCATCTCCACCACCTTGGGGTCGATCAGGATCAGCCGCACATCCCGGGGCGATACCTTATAGAGCATGGAGATCAGCATGGTATTGACGCAGACGCTCTTGCCCGAGCCGGTGGTGCCGGCCACCAGCACATGGGGCATCTTCGCCAGGTCGGCGATCACCGTCTTCCCCACAATATCGCGGCCAAGCCCAAAGGCCAGCGGCGATTTTGCCCGGTCAAATTCGGCGGTCTCGATGACGTCCCGCAGGCGCACCATCGCCGCCTTGGTGTTGGGGATCTCGACGCCGATCACCGATTTGCCGGGGATGGGCGCTTCAATGCGGATGGTGGGCGCGGCCAGGCACATGGCCAGATCCTGGGCCAGGTTCACGATGGAGCTGCTCTTGACGCCCGGGGCCGGCTGCACCTCAAACTGGGTGATGACCGGCCCGCAGTTCACGCCCACGACATCGGCGCGGATGCCGTAGGAGTGCAGGGCCTCCTCCAGCTTGCGGGCCCGCTGGGCCGTATCGTCCCCGGCGTGGGCCGATTTGGATTTCTCCAGCAGGGACATGGGCGGGATCTGGTAAAAGCGCTCCCCCTCTTGCTCCGGCGGTATCACCGCCTCCATGGCCACCTGCTCCGGCTTGTCCAGCGGCCGCGGTTCCGGCTCCTCCGGCTTCGTTTCCCGGGGCGCCGGTTCCGGCTCCTCCGGCTCCGGCTCTATCACCTCGATATGCATGTCCGGGGCCGGCTGATCCACCGGGGCCGCCACCTCGATATCCTCTGCCTTCAGCACCTCCAGCGTATCCTCCGGCTCCTCGTCCGCCTCCGTGCGCAGCGTAAAAAGCCCGTCGTCGATCAGCTCCAGGTCAAGCTCCGGTTCCGGCGCGCCGCCCACGTCGCCCACATACAGCCTGCGGCGCTTCTGCTGGCGGGCGCTCTGGCGCTGCTGCACGGCCGTATCCACCTTCTCGGTTATTTTCCGGGACATGGCCCGGAAGGAAAAGCCCCAAATGACGGCGATGAGGCAAAGGGCCAGCACGCACAGGATGATCGTGCCCTCCTTGCCCAGGTAAAGCAGCAGGGGAAAGACAATCATCCCGGCCAGCGCGCCGCCGCTGGCCCCGCCCGCCCGGGCATATTCATAGCACCGCGATACAAAGCCCCCATATCCATAATCCTCCAGCACCATCTTCATGGCCGGCGTGGCAAAGAGCGTCACCAGGCACAGCAGGAGGGGAAAAACCACGGCGAGGGTTATGTATACGCCGGGGGAAAGCCGAACATCCGGATACAGCAGGACCATAGCGCCGGCAAAGGCCACCAGCAGCGGGAACCCATAGGCGCCCCAGCCCAGGAAGCCCCGGAAAAATTCCGATAGCGACTGGCTGAGCAGCCCCGCATCCTGCTGGAATAAGCAGGCCATGAAGAAAATGCCCAGCGCGATCAGCACCAGCCCCGCAATATCCGCCTTGATATTCCGCGCCGGCCGCTGGGGGGCGGCCGGCCGGCGCGCCGCCTTGGCCGCCTGCGGCTTTGCCTTCTTCCGGGCGGCGCCCTTCTTGCCGCTGGACTTCGTGCTTTTTCGCTGTGCCATATTGGCTCCTTTCTTCGTCATCTATGCAAATGGACATAGGTAGGCATGTTAATAGGCTATATTATACTCTATCCGTCCTGGTTTTTCAAATCGCCGCAGCCTGGGCCTAAGCGGGCGCGCAGGCCCGCCCCCTAGGCAGATCAGAAAAAGGATGGCCGCAAAAGGAAGCCCCCGGGTATGGGGCGCTTTCCGGCCGGGGCATTCCTTCTGGCCCACCAACCATCAAAGCGAAGGCGCCCGCTTCAGCAGGCGCCTTCCCAGGGCTGTGCAGTTGTAGGGCTACAGCGTAATCCGCAGCGCCGTGGGCAGCCCGTCGTCCCCGCGTCCTGTGGTGTGCACCGTCAGGCCGTCCGCCGCCTGCTGGTACCAGGCAACCTCGCCCTCGCCCAGCAGGCTCACCCCGTTGACCGGCGTATCCCGCAGGGCCTTCAGCGTCACCACGCCTTCCTGGGGCCAACGCATCACATAGGCGTAAAGCCTGTCGCCCTTACGGGTATAGCGAATATCCCGCTCCGTATAGGCAGCCCGCTGGGTATCGGTAAAGGCGCCCTCCGGCACGGCCGTGGGCCCCTCGCCATAGACCTTCCAGGGCCGCGAGCCGTAGATCCCCTCCCCATTGACCGACAGCCAATCGCCCATGGCCAGAAGCACCTCCGCCTCCTCCTCGGGGATGGAGCCGTCGGCCCGGGGCCCAATATTGAGCAGCAGCACGCCGTGCTTGGATACAATATCCACCAGATCGGCGATCAGCGAGGCCGCCGTCTTATACGCTTGGTTTTCGGTATACCCCCAGGAGGTTTTGGAGATCGCCGTATCCGTCTGCCAGAGCGCCTTGCGGATGCCGGACAGCTGGCCGCGCTCCACGTCAAATACGCCGGTATTGGGCGGCAGGGCCGTATATTTATAGTTGATCGCGGCCTCAAAGCCCCATTCATGGGCCCGGTTATAGTAATAGGCGGCCAGCGTGGGCAGCACCTGCTGCCAGGCCTTCTGGTTGATCCACCAATCAAACCACAGCACCCGGGGACGGAGCCGGTCAATGAGCTCGCAGGTGCGGATCAGCCAATCCTCCATAAATGCCCGGTCCGGCGGCGCTTCATCATAGTCCTCCGTATGGGCGGGGGCGTCCTGGGCCGGGCCGTAGAAGGCCTCGTTGCCCGTCCAGTCGCCGGGCAGGCGGCGCACGCCGTCCATGAACCAGAAATGCTCGGCCCGGTGGGAGGAGGCGCCCGGAATCAGCCCCTGCGCCTCCACGGCCCGCAGCAGCTCGCCGGTCAGGTCGCGGCGCGGCCCCATCTCAAGCGCATTGAAGGGGTTCAGCGCCGAGCCGTACATGGCAAACCCATCGTGGTGCTCGGCCACCGGCACCACAAAACGGGCGCCCGAGGCCGCGAACAGCCGGGCCCAGGCCTCCGGGTCGAACCGCTCCGCCTGGAACCTGGGGATAAAATCCTTATAGCCAAAGCGATCGGGCGGCCCATAGGTCTTGACATGGTGCTCATACTCCGGCGTACCGGCCCGGTACATGTTTCGGGCGTACCACTCGTTGCCAAAGGCTGGCACCGCATACAGGCCCCAGTGGATAAAAATGCCGAATTTGGCCTCCTCATACCATTGCGGCGTCCGGTATACGGCGGCAATCTGCGCCCAGTCCGGCGCAAAGGGGCCCTGAGCGGCCACCCGGCCGATGCGCGCAAGCGCTTGACGGGTATCCATTGTCCATCCCTCCTTTTGCCTATCATATCACGCCGGGATTCCTGCGGCAACGGAAAGATAAGCGGCCGTTCCCGCCGGAAAACCGCTTCGGGCATTTGCATGTTGCCGGATGGGTATGGTATAATAGCTTCGGTCAAAATTTCCACAAATACGCAAATTTCAGCAGGGAGGAAATAACATGCAGTATTCCAGAGAAGTGGATGAAATGATCTGCGTTGCCAAAGGCCCCAAGCATGGCCCGGCTCCGATTCCTGAAGAGGGAAAGTGGATTAAAGCCACCCAGATCACCGATATTTCCGGCTTCACGCACGGCGTCGGCTGGTGCGCGCCTCAGCAGGGCGCATGTAAGCTGAGCCTGAACGTCAAGGACGGCGTCATTCAGGAGGCCCTGGTCGAGACGCTGGGCTGCTCGGGCATGACCCACTCCGCCGCCATGGCCGCCGAGATTCTGCCCGGCAAGACCATCCTGGAGGCCCTGAATACGGACCTGGTCTGCGACGCTATCAACACCGCCATGCGCGAGCTGTTCCTGCAGATCGTTTACGGCCGCACCCAGTCCGCCTTCTCCGAGGACGGCCTGGTCATCGGCGCTGGCCTGGAGGACCTGGGCAAGGGCCTGCGCAGCCAGATCGGCACCATGTATGGCACCGCCGCCAAGGGCGTGCGTTACCTGGAGATGGCCGAGGGCTATGTGCTGAACATTGCGCTGGACGCCGACGATCAGGTGATTGGCTACCGCTTTGTGAACATGGGCAAGATGATGGACGCCATCAAGAAGGGCGTGGATCCCAAGGAGGCCTATGAGAGCAACATCGGCACCTACGGCCGCTACGACGAGGCCGTCCGTGTCATCGACCCCCGCAAGGAATAAGAAAGGAGGCGTTTCATCATGGCAATGTTTGAAGGATATGATCGTCGAATTGCAAAGATCACCAAAACCCTGGATAAATATGGCTTCGAGTCCCTGGACGCGGCCAAGGAATATGTGGGCGCCGCGGGCATTGATCCCGAGTCCATTGTAAAGGGCGTCCAGCCCATCGCCTTCGACAACGCGGTATGGGCCTACACCCTGGGCGCCGCCATCGCGCTGAAGAAGGGCTGCAAGAGCGCTGCCGACGCCGCCGAGGCCATCGGCGAGGGCCTCCAGGCCTTCTGCGTGCCCGGCTCCGTGGCGGAGAACCGCCAGGTGGGCCAGGGCCACGGCAACCTGGCCGCTATGCTGCTGCGTGAGGATACCAAGTGCTTCGCCTTCCTGGCCGGCCACGAGTCCTTCGCCGCCGCCGAGGGCGCTATCGGCATCGCCCGCACCGCCAACAAGGTGCGCAAGGAGCCCCTGCGCGTCATCCTCAACGGCCTGGGCAAGGACGCCGCAATGATCATCTCCCGTATCAACGGCTTCACCTATGTGCAGACCCAGTTCGATTATTACACCGACGAGCTGACGGTCGTCAACACCACCGCCTATTCCAACGGCGAGCGCGCCAAGGTCAAGTGCTATGGCGCTGACGACGTGCGCGAGGGCGTGGCCATCATGCAGCATGAGGACGTGGACGTTTCCATCACCGGCAACTCCACCAACCCCACCCGCTTCCAGCATCCTGTCGCCGGCACCTATAAGAAGTGGGCCATTGACCACGACAAGAAGTATTTCTCCGTGGCCTCCGGCGGCGGCACGGGCCGTACCCTGCATCCCGATAACATGGCCGCCGGCCCCGCCAGCTACGGCATGACCGACACCATGGGCCGTATGCACTCGGACGCCCAGTTCGCCGGCTCCTCCTCCGTGCCCGCCCACGTGGAAATGATGGGCCTGATCGGCATGGGCAACAACCCCATGGTCGGCGCCTCCGTAGCCCTGGCTGTGGCCATCGAGGAAGCCCAGAAGTAAACCCGGCTTGACGCCAAAAGCTCCCGCTTTTACGGGAGCTTTTTTTATTTGTCCTTTAAGCCGAACAGTATCGCGCCAAAGTAGGTCACCGTGCCGGGGCCGAAGTGGCCGTGCATGCCGGCTTCCCTGGCCAGGCGGCCGATGTTGAAGCCATAGCCCTCGATGGAGGGATAGAGCCTATCGGGAAACCGGCAGGGGCTGTCCGGATAGGTGCAGCGGCTGCACCGGCCGCAGCCCTCGTTGGAAAGCATAAGCCTTTCCCCGATCCACGGGACAAGCGCGCCGTCCAGCGCTTCCACCCGGGCCTTGAAGTCCCGCAGCGCTCCGACCATCCCGTCATAGTCAAAGGGATCCTCCAGCGGATATTTCCGGTTAAAAAGCAGCATATGGCTATACTGCCCGCATTGCTTCCGGCAGGCGTCAAGGGTGCCCACCGCCGGCGGGCAGGCCCAGGACGCGCCGTAATTCCGGCAGCTGTTGCCCTCGCAGATGCGGCGGATCTCCTCCTCATAGGTTAACCTCCCGGTATCCACCGCCCCTGCCTCGGTAAACCCTGCGGCTAAAATAGCCGCTTTCACCCGCTCCATGCGGCGCTGCGCCTGTGTGCCGTCCATCGTTTTTCGCTCCTTGTCCTCAGATCGATGGTATGATTATACCATGAACCGCCAATTTGGGTTTGTAATTCGTCTATTCACCTGTTGCTTTTTGCCCATGGACGTTATTTCGATTCAAGTTCTTCGTCAGGTATTATTTTGTCAGTGGCAATCGGCAGCTTCAAATTCATGGCTCTCTTGACGTGCTCAAGCGCTTGGCCGGCGATTTCAACACGACATCCACTGGCTTTATGGCCGGCTATCCCCCGAAGCGACAGCGGATCGAGCGCACAAATACCTTGGGCAAACCCCATAATAAAAGAACGTTCCTGGCCAGGAACGTTCTTTTATTGAATTTTACCCATGGTTTGGTTACAATGAAGATACTTTCACCGGCTTAAAAAGGGGGGCTATTTTATGAACGATCCTGTTTATCATGCTTTCTCTCTGGACTCGGTTGCCGCCGCGCTGGCCCAGGCTATGGGCGTTGCGCCGCCGGAATGCGCCGCCGCAGCCAATCCCGCTCTTTCGTCCCTTGTGGCGCGCGCCGGGCTTGGCCGGGCCGACAGGGTGCTGATGTACAACCCCGACGCCGTCGCCCTGTGGCTCTATCAGAAATATACCGCCCTATTTCTGCCGGTGCTGCAGCACACGCAGCTGGCCCTCCCCCTCGCCTCGGTGATGCCTTCGGTAACGCCGGTATGCTTCGGCACCATGTACACCGGCGCGCAGCCCCAGGTGCACGGCATCCGCAGCTATACCAAGCCGGTGATCCGCACCGATTCCCTCTTTGATGCGCTGATCCGCGCCGGAAAGCGGCCCGCCATCGTCTCAACCGCCGGCGACAGCCTCTCCATGATCTTTCTGGAGCGGGCGATGGATTATTTCATCTATGATACCGTCGAGGAGGTCAACCGCAAGGCGCTTGCCCTGATCGAAGCCGATGAGCATGATTTCATCGTGGTCTATAACGGCGACTACGATGCGACCATGCACCGCTTTGCGCCGGAGGGCGCGGCCTCCATCGAGGCCCTGCGGCGCAATATCCATACCTTTGACCAGCTGGCCCAGGCGGCCCGGCTCCACTGGGCAAGCCATAATACGCTGATCGGCTTTGCCCCCGACCATGGCTGCCATGAGATTGACGGCGGTCTGGGCTCCCATGGTCTGGATATGCCGGAGGACCTGAACATCCTGCACTTTTATGGCGTCATATCCCCGCTGGGCGGGCGGCCGCACGCCTCCCGCATGGAGGAAGAGAAGGCCACGCGATGAACCGCGAAATCAACACCTATGACGATCTTTTGTCCATGCTGGACCAGTATAGCCAGGGGATTGCGTGGGATGCGTTTTATCACACGCGAAGCAGGCCCGCCCCATTTATCCAGCAGAATGAGCTTCCTGATGAGAGCCTGATGGAAATCATCGAACGCCTCCATCCTCGAAAAGCGCTGGAATTGGGGTGCGGCGAGGGGCGTAATGCCATCTATATGGCTCAGCAGGGCCTTGAGGTAACCGCCCTCGACCTTTCCCCGGTCGCCATTGATCATGCCGGGGCTATCGCAGCCCGTAAGGGTGTATCCGTTCAGTTTCAGTGCGCCGATGCTTTGTCCTTTGAAGCGGGCGGCCCCTACGATCTGATTTATGATTCGGGGATGCTCCATCATCTAGCGCCTCATCGCAGAATTACCTACCGCCAACAGCTTCAGCGGCTTTTGTCGCCCGGCGGCTTCTTTGGCCTGACGTGCTTTGCATCCGGCGATGAAGACCAGCATGGAGCCGACGCCGTCGATGATTGGACCTATTACCAAGAAAAGCGCGCCGGCGTATCCTTTACCCCCCAAAGGCTTCAGCAGCTTTTTGCACCGCAGATGAATCTCATCTGGATCCGTAAAATGCGGGATGGCGTACCGGGCGCAATCCAAGGACTCAACTTCATGTGGGCCGCCCTTTTCCGCAAGGACGATGGATCGGCATCCCACATATGACCGTGTAAGGAGGACGCTATATGAACCTGATCCCCAGCATCAACGGGCCGGTACGGACCATGCCCGGCTATTGCACGCTCCCCCGGTCCATGACCTATGAAGGTCCCTGCGCGGAGGCGGCTGTCAAGCTCTTTGTCAACCGCGCCCGCCGCCTGCCCGGCATGGGCAGGCTTTCCGTCCAAAAGGCCGAAGAGGGCTTCCTTGCCTTCCGCACGGCCAGCTCCCTGCCGGAGGAGGCCTACCGCCTGCTGATCGCCGGGGACGGCATCACCTGCGAGGCGTCCTCGCAGGCCGGCTTTTCCCTGGCTCTCGTCACGCTTTACCAGCTGCTGGCCGAAGAAGGGCCCGACCTGCCCTGCCTCTATCTGGAGGATAGCCCCCGGTATCCCTGGCGCGGCTTCATGCTGGACGTATGCCGCCACTTTTTCAGCGTGGACGAGGTAAAAAAGCTGCTGGAGCAGGCCGCGCTTTTGAAGCTGAACCGCTTTCATTGGCACCTCAGCGACGACCAGGGCTACCGGATTGAATCCAAGCGCTTTCCCCGGCTCAATGAGATCAGCTCCTGGCGGGCGCAGACCCTGGGCGACGGTACACCCCACGGCGGCTACTATACCCAGGAGGAAATCGCCGATGTGGTTGCCTTTGCCGCCCAGCGCGGCATTGAGATCATCCCCGAAATCGACCTGCCCGGCCATACGACCGCCATCCTGGCCGCCTATCCGGAGCTTTCCTGCACCGGGGAGCCGCTGGCGGTAGCCGAGCATTTCGGCATTCTGGAGCGCATCCTCTGCGCCGGGAAGGAGGCGGTCTATGCCTTCCTGGACGAGCTGCTGGAGGAGGCGGAGGGGTACGGCGTGGAGGGGACGGACGGCCTGGAGGCCGGAGCCAGGAGCATTTTGAGCGCCGCCGGGGCGCAGCTGGACGGGCTGATCCGGCGCAGCCTCCGGCTGGGGCTGAAACTGATGGCAGTGGTCCTGCTGTGCGGCCTGGCGGAGGGGGCCTGCCTGGAGGGCCGGTCCGGCGGGCTCCAGGCGGTGGAGATGGCCGGGGCCCTGGCGGTCACCGCCCTGACGGTGAGCGACATGACGGTGATGGTGGGCCTGGGGCGGGAAACCATCGCCAAGATGGACGATTTTTCCGGGCTGCTGCTGCCTGCCATGGCCACCCTCACCGCGGCCACCGGAGGGGTCTCCGGCGCGGCAGTGCGGCAGGGTGCCACCGTGCTGTGCTCCAGTCTGCTCATCCGGGGGATCGACGGCCTGCTGGTCCCCCTGCTGTATGCGTACATCGCGGCCTGCTGTGCCCACGCTGCCCTGGGCAGCGACGGGCTGAAAAAGCTGGCCGCCCTGATCAAGGGGACCATCGTCTTTCTGCTGACGGCGGGCCTGCTGGTCTTTGTGGGCTATCTCACCGCCAGCGGAGCCATTGCGGGCTCGGCGGATGCCGCGGCGGTAAAGGCGGCGAAAATGACCATCTCCCGGGCCATCCCCGTGGTGGGCGGGATCCTGTCCGACGCGGCGGAGACGGTGCTGGCCGGAGCGGGAGTCCTGCGGGGCACTGTGGGGGTGGTGGGGATGCTGGTGGTACTGGCCATCTGTTTGACGCCGTTTTTACAACTGGCCCTCCACTACCTGACCTATAAGGGGGCGGCAGCCCTCACCGGGACGGTGGCGGGCCCCCGGCTCAGCGGTTTGATGGACAACCTGGGCGGAGCCTTCGGCCTGATCCTGGGGATGACGGGGAGCTGTGCCCTGGTGCTGCTGTTCAGCATCGTCTCGGCAGTATCGGCGGTGATGGGATGATGGAACTGGTAGGGAACTGGCTGACCGGGGTGACGGCGGCGGCCATCCTGTGCGCCTTGGCCAACAGCCTGATGCCAGACGGGCCGGTGCGGCGGGTGGGGCGGCTGGCCTGTGGGCTGGCGGTGCTGGCGGCGGTGCTGGGGCCGGTGCTCCGGCTGGAGCCCATGGAGCCGGAGGCGTGGCTGGAGGAGTACGGACAGGTCATGGCGGTACAGCGGCAGGAGCTGGAGCAGACCCGGGCGGAGACGGTGGGCGCCGTCATAGAGCAGTCCTGCGCCGCATATATTGCGGACAAGGCGGCAGAGCTGGGAGCGGCGTGCACGGCGCAGGTGACCTGCGCAAGCGCCGGAGGGGAGGGCTGGCTCCCGGACCGGGTCACGGTGCGGGGAACGCTGACCACGGCGCAGCGGGCGGCACTGTCCCGGACGATTTGGACTGAGCTGGGGGTCCCGGAGGCCCATCAGAGCTTTGAAACAGAGGAGGAGTCGCCGTGAAGATCTCATGGCCCAAGGGAATGGAGCGGTGGAAGGCGGTCCTGGACCGCTATCGGTATGCGCTGCTGGTCATTGCAGTGGGGGTGCTCCTGCTGCTGCTCCCCACGGGGGAGTCCCGCCCCCCGGCAGAGGAGGAGCGGGCGGACGGGGAGGTGTTTTTCCAGCTGGAGGAGCTGGAGGAGAAGCTGGCCCGCACCCTGTCCGGCATCCATGGAGCGGGGGAGACGGAGGTCATGCTGACCCTGAAGAGCGGCAGCCGGCAGGTCCTGGCCCAGGACACTCAGAGCCGGGGGGAGGGGGAGCGCAGCGTCTCCACCGTGACCCTGGGGCGTGGCTCAGGCAGTCAGGAGGTGGTCCCGCTCCAGACCGTGGCCCCCCAGTTCCGGGGGGCGCTGGTGGTGTGCGCCGGCGGGGACGACCCAGGAGTGCGGCTCCAGGTGATCCGGGCGGTGTCCGCCCTGACGGGGCTGGGCAGCGACTGCATCACCGTCTGCCAGGGCGATCCATAGGGAGGACCGCGGCAGATGGGACGGCAGTGGAGGAAAACAGGATCCAAGTGGAACAAAATATTGTTAAAATGGAAGAATGGGAGGAGTTCAGCATGAAAACGAAGGGAAAAAACCTGTCTCAGCTGTGGAAGCGAAATATGGTGGTGGCGGCCATCGCGGTATTTGTGTGTGCGGCGGTCTATTTGAACTGGAACTATGAGCAGGAAGTAGGCAAGACCCTGGGGGAGTCCGCCATGGTGGGGAAGGAGGATCCGCTGGTGAGCGGCGGCGGCTCCTCCGCCCCTGGTTCGGACGGGAGCGGCCAGACGGGGCAGAGCGACGGCGGTGGGACGGCCTCTGCGGGCGGGAGCTATTTTGACACCGCGCGCCTCAACCGCCAGCAGTCCCGGGACAGTGCCCTTGCCCTGCTCCAGGAGGCCGCCGGGAAGGAGTCGGCGGACCAGACTCTGAAGGATGAGGCCAATGCCAGCATCCAGACCATGGCAGACTACACAGTAACGGAGGCCCAGATCGAAAATCTGGTCATTGCCAAGGGCTATACCGACTGCGTGGCCTTCATTGGGGAGAACGCCCTCAGTCTGGCGGTGGCCGCTCCGGAGGGCGGTCTGACCGACGCGGACACGGCGCGGATCGTGGACGTAGTCAACCAGACGGCGGGCTTCTCAGCGGACCAGGTGAAGATCATCGCGGTGGAGGAGTGAGACCGGCAGGCTGGAATTGGCACAGCGCCCCGGAGAAGCGGTGCTTCTCCGGGGCGCTGTGCTGTGTGAGGGTCTGGGTTCAGGCTGGGGCCGTCCGCTCCAGCTCCACCGTCACCGGGACGCCCATCCCCTGAGTGTCCAGAAACCAGACGGTGAGAGAAGCGGCCTAGCCCTCCCGGTAGGGCCCGGGAAACAGATTGAAGGTCCAGGTCCCATCGGAGTTGTGCTTCACCGCCAGGGTATAGGCCGCACCCTCCGCCCAGGGGAGGGTCCAGGTCCCGCCCAGGTCCATGGCCTCCCCGGCGGTGAGGGTGTCCTCCCGGAGGAGCCGCAGGGTCCCGCGTCCAGGGTCTGTGTACCGTATTCCACCCAGTGCTCGTCTTCGATATTTCGCTCCTCACCGGGGAGGGGGGCGGGCTCATATACCAGGTGAAAGCCGACGAACCGGTCCTGCTCTGTCCCTGGCTGCTCCGGGTGGGCCAGCACGCCCCCGCACAGGTCCAGCAGTAGAAGGGCGGTCATGCCCCGCTCCTTCAATATTTCGCTCAAATGTACCGTGATGGCCACAGCGTACCCTCCCTTATATGATGGAGTCGTGGTCCTCCTGAAGCTCTCTTCCCCGCTGGATACAGCGGCACAGGCTGCAAAAAATTATCGTTTGTCAATTATTTTTTGATTTCGCGCTTTCTTTGTGGAGCGCGCTTGAGGTCCGCTGTAAGATGCAGATTTTAGGCCCGAAGCAAGGGTGGGACCATGGAAAAAGCAAGCGAGTGCGAACTGCCATTTCGACAGTTCGCACTCACTTGTTCTTTGAATTGTTTTCAAGCCCTGCTTTGCAAAGCCCCGTTCCTTCAGCATTTTAGAGAGGACTTTGGGAGCGAGCGTGGTGGCAGTCTCTCTCCGTCAGGCGATTCCGAAGAGGCGGCACAGCGGCACGGCGGCCACAGAGCAGAAGATGGGGTTGAAAATATCCAGGACCAGCAGTCCGAAGGGGGGATACACCACCCAGCCTACGTTGGAAAAGCCGTGCTCCGCCATGACGGCCTTTTCGTTGGCCATGGTGTTGGGTCCGTTGCCCAGCCCCATGCCGATGTGTCCTGCGGCAATCACCGCCGCGTCATAGTTCCGGCCGCAGGTGCGGAAGGTGATGAAATAGGCCCACAGACAGGTGAAGATGACCTGTGCGGCAAAGATGATCACGAAGGGGCCGAAGGCGCCTGCCAACTTGGTCACATCAATGGTCATCATGGTCATGCCCAGAAAGATCTCAAGGCACAGATCGCCAAATGCGTCCAATTCCTCGGTCCGGACCTCCACATGGATGACGTCCAGAATATTGCGGACGATGACGCCGCCGATCATGCAGCCAATGAAGTAGGGAAATTCGATATAGGGGACTCTGCCGGCCAGGATGGCGATGTAAGAGCCCAGTCCGGCGGATACGATGATGAGACATACGCTGCTCAGCAGGGACTTCCCATTCAGAGGGACGACGGCCTCGGACTCAGACTCGGCCATCCGCGCCTCTCCGTGCAGATGGTGGCGCTTGATCAGCGTCCGGGCCACCGGTCCGCCGCACAGGCTGGCAAACACCATACCAAAGGTGGCGCACATAACGGCCAGTACGACGGCGTTTTCCGCGCCCAGCGCCTCATAGGAGGGGGCGATGGCGCTGGAGGTACCCACGCCGCCCATCAGAGACAGGGAGCCCAGTCCCAGGCCGTGGAGGGGGTGCATCCCCAACAGCACAGCCAGGACTACGCCCAGAATGTCCTGACCCAGGATCAGTCCGATGGTGGTAATGGTGATCCCGATGCACACCTTTCCACCCTTTTTAATTAACGCCCAGGATGCGGTCAGACCGACCCCGGTGAAGAAAATGTCCATGAACCATTCTTTTAGAACAGTGACCTCAAAGTGGACGGACAACAGCCCGGCGCTCCGCAAGATCCCGAGAATGAAACTGACAATCAGACCAGCCACAATCACTCCGGGGATGCAATAAGTCTGGAAAAATTTGACCCGTTTTACGATCCCGCGGCCCACCATGGCCACAAGAGCGGCCAGTGCGGCGCTTTGCATTACATCAAAGCTGACTTCCAGCATAAATAACGACCTCCTTCAACCATTTCACACACATGAGTGCAGCGGCGCATTCCGTACCAAACATCCAGAACTTGCCGGGGCGGCCGTGGATGTGGGCCTTCTGCGGGCTCCAGACCTGAATAGACTATGTCTCTGTCAATATTACGGGCGTACATCTTTATGTCAGGTCCGCCGCTGCGGACAGGGACAGAGCCGGGGCAATCGAGGACTCCATGGCGTCAGCTCAAAGGACCCAGCTTCTGATGCGGTAAATTATACCACGGCTCGACAAGAGCACAAGAATCCATAGTGTTAAGATTTGAATCATTGATATAAAGACTCTGTATAGTTTGCCCAGAAACAGAGCGGTTACACCGCACCGCCGCACAGAAAGGGGGCGCAGGTGGACGGAACTAAATTAGAGAGCGGTGCGGGACAGTACAGCTCTGCGCGGCGAAAATAGTCTCCATGAGAAAGTGAATAAAATTTATTTATATTCAAAAATATATTCATATTTATTTAATTTTTACGGAAGAAAATTGAGTAGGTAAGAATAATTATACAAATCGGCGCTTGAAATCTCATCCAAAGAGTGGTAGACTGTCCCCAATGAAACGCGGCGGACCCGGAACCGGGCGCTCCGCCCGAATTTTGGAGGGAAACGAAATGTCTGAGATCAAGAAAGTCGTGCTGGCCTATTCCGGCGGCCTGGATACATCCATCATCATCCCCTGGCTGAAGGAGAATTACAATAACCCGGAGATCATCGCGGTCTCCGCCGATGTGGGGCAGGGGGACGAGCTGGACGGCCTGGAGGAGAAGGCCATCAAGACCGGCGCCTCCAAGCTGTACATCGAGGACCTGACTGACGAGATGGTGGATGAGGTCATCATCCCCTCCATGATGATGGGGGCCAAGTATGAGGACTATCTTCTGGGCACCGCCTTCGCCCGGCCCATCATCGGCAAGCGGCTGGTGGAGATTGCCAAGAAAGAGGGGGCTGACGCCATCTGCCACGGCTGCACCGGCAAGGGCAACGATCAGGTGCGGTTTGAGCTGGCCATCAAGCGCTTTGCCCCTGAGATGAAGATCATCGCTCCCTGGCGGGAGTGGGACATCAAGGGCCGGGACGAGGAGATCGACTATGCCGAGGCCCACAACGTCCCCCTGAAGATCAGCCGGGAGACCAATTACTCCAAGGACAAGAACCTGTGGCACCTGTCCCACGAGGGCCTGGATCTGGAGGATCCCGCCAACGAGCCCCAGTATGACAAGCCCGGCTTCCTGGAGATGGGTGTGTCCCCCGCTATGGCTCCCGACGCCCCCACTTACGTCACCCTGGACTTTGAGAAGGGCTGGCCTGTGGCCATCGACGGGGAGAAGATGAAGGCCAGCGACATCATCCGCAAGCTGAACAAGCTGGGCGGAGAGAACGGTGTCGGCCTGCTGGACATCGTGGAGAACCGGCTGGTGGGCATGAAGGACCGGGGCGTGTATGAGACTCCGGGCGGCACCATCCTCTACCGGGCCCACGAGGTGCTGGAGCAGATCACCATCGACAAGGACACCAAGCACATGAAGACCAAGCTGGCGGTGGACTTCGCCGACCTGATTTATAACGGCAAGTGGTTCACCCCCCTGCGGGAGGCCCTCACCGCCTTCGCCGTGGACACCCAGAAGCACGTCACCGGCACGGTGAAGCTGAAGCTCTATAAGGGCAATATCATCACCGCCGCCATCACCTCTCCTGAGACCCTGTACTCCGAGAACCTGGTCACCTTTGAGGAGAGCGACTACGACCAGAAGGACTCCCAGGGCTTCATCAACCTGTGGGGCCTTCCCGATAAGGTGCAGGCTCTGAGAGAGCAGGGAAAGCTGTAAGAAAAGGATCTGGGAGTCCTTCTGCCCGGCAAGGCTGGGCGGCGTGAATACGCCGTACAAGCGTTTTGCGGAGCAAAACCTTGGCGCAAGGGCGAATTCATTTCGCCCGCGCAAGTACAATATATTGGGGTCCCCGCCAAAGCCCAGCGAAGCGGGTTTGTCGGGGAAATCCCAGGGATTCATCAACCTGTGG
>UQLW01000024.1 GCA_900542005.1 uncultured Eubacteriales bacterium | reverse complement strand
GCAGCACAACCGGGCGGCGTTTTGTGTCTGAATGTAAAGGGTTACGCCTTGGGGCGCAGTTTGCGCTTTGCGCCAGTTTCGTCCTGCACCACGATGCTCTCCAGCTGCTGGCGGAGGCTCAGCTTATATGCGTCGATATAGGCCCGGCGCAGGGCGGCCTGCTCGGCGGCTTCCTCCGCGGTCAGCCCTTCAGGCGTCTTGCTTTTCCGGGCCAATTGGTTGATACGGTTGATTTGTTCCTGATTCATGCCGGTACTCCCGCCTTTTTCTTTAGCATACCATGGAATGCCCGCCCGGTCAAAGGATGAGATAACAGCCCATCCCCAATACGCCCGCGCCCAGCATGACCCAGATGGGATTGGGCTTGAACCGGCGCAGCACAAAGAGGCTGGCGGCAAAGAGGGCGGCCCCGATCCAGTCGAAAGCGCGGCCGCTGTCGCCCAGCAGGGCCAGAAGGGCGATGGTGAGCCCCGCCGAGGCAATGAGGGCCACGACCGCCGGACGCAGGCCCTGGAGCACGCCCTTAAAGACGGCGTTGTCCCGCAGGCGCTTGTAGCAGACCGACAGGGCGATGGCGATGACGCAGGAGGGCAGCACGCAGCCCGCTGTGGCAATCAGGGCGCCGCCAACGCCGCCCAGGCGGGTGCCGACGAAGGTGGCGGCGTTGACGCCGATGGGGCCGGGCGTCATTTCCGCCAGGGTGACAAGATCCGCAAATTCCGTCAGCGTCAGCCATCCATGCAGATCCACCACCTGGGCCTGGATGAAGGGCATGGCCGCGTTGCCGCCGCCGAAGCTGAACAGGCCGATTTGGAAGAAGCTCCAGAAAAGCTCAAGCAGGATCATGCGCCGCCCTCCTTCCGGTGCAGGCGCAGGCTAGCACTCAGGCCGCCGACCAGCGCAGCCGCCAGCACCACAAAGGCGGCGTTCACCGCAAGGAACCGGCTGGCGATAAAGGCCAGCGCCATCAGTGCAAGGCCAAACCAGCGCTGGTTGCGCCATACGTTGCGCCCCATGGTGATGACGACGTCGGCAATCACCGCGGCGACCGCGGCCCGCATCGCCTTGAGCAGCGCGCCTACGGCCGCGTTGTCGCGGATCTGCTGGTAGAAGACCGATACGATGGAGATGATGATCAGCGGCGGCAGCACGGTGCCCAGGATGGTGCACAGCGCGCCCGGCACGCCTGCCACCTTGTGCCCGATGAGGATGGAGGCGTTGACGGCGATGGGCCCCGGCGAGGATTGGGCGATGGCGGCCAGATCCATCATCTCCTCCTCCTGCAGCCAGCCTAAGTCGTCCACGAATTTCTTGCGCAGAAGCGGTATGATGACAAAACCGCCGCCAAAGGTAAAGGCGCTGATGTAGAAGGTGCTGGTGAATAGCTTTAGATAGGTTTGGGTTTTCATAGGCGTCTCCCTTCCAATGCTTCTTACCCTATTGTACGCCTTGCCGGTCGATCATGAAAATAGTATAATAGTATATATTTCATAACAAAAACACTATGAATGAGGTTGAAAATGACGCTTCGGCATCTGAGAATCTTTGTAACGGTTTGCGACACGGGCGGGGTTACGGCGGCGGCGCGGGCCTTGTACATGGCGCAGCCCTCGGTGAGCCTGGCGCTGCAGGAGCTCGAGGGATATTATGGCGTCCCTTTTTTTGACCGCATCGCCCGCAGGCTGCACCTGACGCAGGCAGGGGAGCGGTTTCTGACCTATGCCCGGCATATCCTGACGCTGTATGAGGAGATGGAGCGCAGCGTGCGCAATTTAGACGGCGCGGGCTTTTTGCGGGTGGGGGCCAGCATCACCTGCGGCACCTGCCTGATGCCGCAGCTCGCCCAGGCCTTTGCTCGGCAGTTCCCCCAGGTGGAGCTGCGGGTCACGGTGGACAACTCCAACAGCCTGCAGCAGCGGGTGATGGAAAACCGGCTGGACCTGGCGCTGGTGGAGGGGGTCAGCCCCTGGGATAAGCTGGAAACCATCCCGTTTCTGACCGACGAGCTGGTTGTCCTCTGCCCGGCGGACGACCCGGCGGCGGAGAAGGGCGTGATTACCCTGGAGCAGCTTTCCCAGGCCCGGCTCCTGCTGCGGGAGGAGGGCAGCGGCACCCGGGAGCTGATCGATTCGGTGATGCGCGTGGAGGGCTGCACGCTCCATCCGGTATGGGAAAGCATCTCCACCGGCGCGATCCTCAGCGCGGTGCGGGCGGGGCTGGGGCTGACCATCCTGCCGGAACGGCTGGCCCGCGAAGAGGTGCGCCAGGGCAGGGTGCGCCGCCTGGCGGTGGAGGGGGTGCGGTTCCCGCGGAACCTTTCCGTGGTCTACCATGAGCACAAGTTCCTTTCGCCTTCGGCCCAATACCTGATCGGGCTGTGCCAAAAGCTCGGCCAGCAGGAGCTGTAGGCGTCATTTTTGCCAAGGAGGGCGGGGGAAAAGACGGGAATATTCCAAAATCCGCCCGGAAGGCCCGCGGGGGCTTGTGGGATGGGGAAAACATGGTATACTAGCTTACAGTTATACAGTTATCGGGCGAATCAAAGCAGCGGGCCGCTTGGCAGCAAGCGGCTTTATTATGGCCTTTTGGGGGGAGGAATGGATATGGAGGCGGCTGCGGGACGGCTATTTTCCAAACAGGATCTAAAGCGGCTGATTATTCCGCTGGTGCTGGAGCAGCTTCTGGCTGTCACCATCGGTATGGCCGATACCGTGATGGTTTCCTCGGCAGGCGAGGCGGCGGTTTCCGGCGTCTCCCTGGTGGATACCATCAACATCCTGCTCATTAACATCTTTTCCGCGCTGGCGACCGGCGGCGCGGTGGTGGCCTCCCAGTATCTGGGGCGCCGGGAGGAGGAGAACGCCTGCGTCAGCGCCCAGCAGCTGGTTACGGCCATCACGCTTCTGGCGCTGGGGGTCATGGGCGTTTCCCTGGTGGCCAAGGATTGGCTGCTGCGGCTGATTTTTGGCGGTATCGAAGCGGAGGTCATGCGAAACGCGCAGACCTATTTCCTGCTTTCGGCGCTGTCGTATCCCTTCCTTGCCATTTATAACGCTGGCGCGGCCCTTTTCCGGTCCATGGGTAATTCCAAGATTTCGCTGGAAACCTCGGTCGTGATGAACCTGATCAACGTGGTGGGCAACGCGATTACCATTTATGGCTTTCACATGGGCGTGTTCGGCGCGGCGCTGGCGACGCTTATTTCCCGTATGGCCGGCGCCGTGGCGATGCTGGTGCTTTTGCGTAATCGGGCCAACCCCATCCATATTATCAGCTACCGCCGGTTATCCCTCCGCTTCGATATGATCAAGCGGATTCTGCGGGTGGGCGTGCCCAACGGCCTGGAGAACGGGATGTTCCAGTTTGGCAAAATCCTGGTGCAGGGGCTGATTGCCACCTTTGGCACCTCGGCTATCGCAGCTAACGCGGTGGGCAATTCGGTGGCGGGGATCGCCATCATCCCGGGGTCGGCCATCGGCCTTGCGATGATTACCATCGTGGGCCGGTGCGTCGGCGCGCAGGACTATGACCAGGCCCGCTATTATACCAAGCTGCTCATGAAGCTGACCTACGGGTCGATGCTGCTTTTGAATCTGGCGGAGATGGCGGCCTGCCGCTGGATCGTCAGCTGCTTTCATCTCTCGCCGGAGGCGTCGTCCATCGCCTTTGAGATCCTGATCGCCCACAGCCTTTGCTGTATCTTCTTTTGGCCCATGTCCTTTACCCTGCCCAACGCGCTGCGGGCGGCCGGCGACGCGCGTTTTACCATGATCTGCTCGGTGGCCTCCATGTGGATCTGCCGCGTTATCATGAGCTATGTCCTGGCCCAGGGCCTGAATATGGGCGTAATGGGCGTGTGGATCGCCATGTTTATGGACTGGGTCGTGCGGGCCGTCATTTTCCTTATCCGCTTCCGGGGCTCCAGATGGACGCAGAAAAAGATCATATAGCGCCTGTCCTTCCGGGGAACAAGCCGTGACTGAACGGTTTGTTCCCTTTTTTCATACATTATTTATGTCAGCCTCGGGCATGCTGATGATATCCTAGCATAAGGAGGTTCTGTCATGAACCCTTTTACCTTACATCCTGAATCCATCGATTCGACCATTGAAAACTGGAAAGAGCTGTACCCCTATAGCTACAATAAGTACGAGGTGGATCCCTTTACCCGGCTGCGCATCATTTTGATGAACGGCACGGAGTTTGAGGCGGTGTGGTTCTCCCACCAGTTCCACCGGCATACCGACAACAACGACCTTAGGCGGGAGCTGGCGCTTCTGCGGCGCATCGAGCAGCAGCAGCAAAAGAAAATCTCCTGCCTGAAGCCCAAGGACGAAAACGTGCTGGAGCACACCATCGGATATGAGCAGCTGGCGGTGGAGCTGACGGCCATCCTGGCGCAGCGCGAGCCCGACGCCTATGTGAAGATGGCGCTGGATTTCGCCCTGCTGGAGGACTTCGATCACCTGTACCGGTACGGCGACCTGCTGGAGATGGAGCAGGGCGAGCTGGCCGAGCGCCTGGTTGGCTGCTATACCGAGATTATGCCGGCCCGGCCCACCATCGCCCATCACCGGTATCCCTTTGATTCGGTCAAGCGGCATGTGGACTTTATGGCGGCCGAGCCCATCACCAAGCTCAATGTTTCCATCATCACGGCGGCGGAGCAGCAGACCATGAATTATTACATGAACAACGCCTGCTTCCATCCCACGGACCTTGGGCGGCAGCTCTACCAGGAGATCGCCATGGTCGAGGAGCAGCATGTGAGCCATTACGGCAGCCTGCTGGATCCCAACGCCACCTGGCTGGAGAGCCTGCTGCTGCATGAATATACCGAATGCTATCTGTATTACTCCTGCTATGAGGACGAAACCGATCCCTGCGTCAAGGCGGTGTGGGAGCGCTGTTTCCAGCAGGAGGTGGCCCATCTGCACCGGGCGGCGCAGCTGCTTTCCCAGTATGAGGGCAAGCATTGGCAGCAGGTGATCCCCAATGGGGAATTCCCCGAGCTGCTGCGCTTCCGCGGCAATAAAGAGTATGTCCGCAGCGTGCTGAAGAATACGGTATGGCTGACCGCCGACCTGGAGGACTACCGGCCCGTCGGGGAGATGCCCGCCAACGCCAAGTTCTTCTTCTATCAGGGTGTGGTCAATCCGGATGTCAATATGGTTAACAGCCACCGGGTGATCGAAGCCTCGATCTGCAAGAACGGCCAGGATTACCGCTATGAAGACAGCCCCAACCCCATCCCCGAGCTGCAATGCCGCACGCAGGATAATACCACGGTTGGCCGCGACCCGAACCACAAATAACCCCAAGGCCCCGGCTGCCCGCCATAAGCGGGCGGCATAGGAGGGCAGGGCGCCCCGCCCGGTAGCATACCGGACGAGGCGCCTTTTGCATAGGGCCTGGAGCGGTTATCCATAAGGGCGTCAAACGGGCCTCCGCCCAAGCTTTTCCTTCCGTTAACGCTGCGAATATGGTACACTGAACAAATAACAGGATTTTCAGGCGGTGCGGATATGAACGATATGCAGCGGCGGACGGCGGCCAAGCGCTTTGCAGAATATTGGAAGGATAAAGGCTATGAAAAAGGAGAAAGCCAGAAGTTCTGGCTTTCGCTGCTGGCCGACCTTTTCGGGGTGGAGCACCCGGCCGAGTATATGACCTTTGAGGAGCAGGTCCAGCTTGGCCATACCAGCTTTATCGACGGTTATATCCCGCAAACGCGGGTGCTGATCGAACAAAAAGGCCGAGAGATCGATCTGCGCAGGGGGTATAAGCAGTCCGACGGCTCCGTGCTGACGCCCTATCAGCAGGCCCGGCGGTATGCGGGCTATCTGCCCCACAATCAGAACCCGCGCTGGATCGTCGTATGCAATTTCCAAGAATTCCATATTCACGACATGAACCGCCCCAACGACGCGCCGGAGGTGGTCGCTCTGGCCGATTTGGAGAAGGAATATCCCCGGCTGCATTTCCTTGTGGATACAGGGGATGAGCACGTCAAGCGCGAGATGGATATTTCCATGCAGGCGGGGGAGCTGGTGGGCCGGCTGTACGACGCCCTCCAGAAGCAGTACATCGACCCCAACAGCGAACGGGCGCTGAAGAGCCTGAATATGCTCTGCGTGCGCTTGGTGTTCTGCCTGTATGCCGAGGACGCGGGCATATTCGGCAGGCATAATATGTTCCACGATTACCTTCGTGAAGCGGGAGCCAGGGGCGCGCGGCAGGCGCTAATTAAGCTGTTCCGCGTGCTGGATACGGCGATAGAGCAGCGCGACCCTTACCTTGCGGGCGACGATCCGGGCTTGGCCGCGTTCCCCTATGTCAACGGCGGCCTGTTCTCGGATGAAAATATTGAGATCCCTGTGTTTGACGAGGCAATCTATGAACTGCTGCTGGCCAAGGCCAGCGAGGACTTCAACTGGAGCGAGATCAGCCCCACCATATTCGGCGCGGTGTTTGAATCCACGCTGAACCCGGAAACCCGGCGCAAGGGCGGGATGCACTATACCTCCATCGAGAATATCCATAAGGTGATCGATCCGCTGTTCCTGGACGAGCTGAGCGCTGAGCTGGATGAGATCCGGCAAACGCCGGTGCAGCGCATGCGCGAGCGCCGCCTCAAGGCGTTCCAGGACAAGCTGGCTTCGCTGGCCTTCCTGGATCCAGCCTGCGGCAGCGGCAACTTCCTGACGGAAACCTACCTTTCGCTGCGGAAGCTGGAAAACGAAGCGCTGGAGGCGCTGCAGGGCGGGCAGATCGCCCTGGGCTTTGAGGGGGCTAATCCCATAAAGGTATCCATTGGGCAGTTCTATGGGATCGAGATCAACGACTTTGCGGCGACGGTGGCCAAGACGGCGCTGTGGATTGCGGAAAGCCAGACGATGAAGGCGACGGAGGACATCGTCCACATGCAGCTGGACTTTCTGCCGCTGAAAGGCTATGTCAACATCGTGGAGGGCAACGCCCTGCGGATGGACTGGGAAAGCGTCGTGCCCAAGCTTAAGCTGAACTATATCATGGGAAACCCGCCCTTTGTGGGGTATTCGCTGCAATCGGACCAGCAGAAAAAAGATATTCTTTCCATCTATACCGATGAAAAGGGCAAACCCTACAAGACTGCAGGGAAAATTGACTATGTGGCAGGCTGGTATTTCAAGGCGGCACAGCTGATGCAGAATACCTCTATTCGCACCGCATTGGTTTCGACGAACTCCATCACGCAGGGCGAACAGGTAGCAAGCGTATGGAAGCCGCTGTACGAGCGTTTCGGCATTCATATTGATTTCGCCCATCGTACCTTCCGCTGGGACAGCGAAGCCAGCATCAAGGCGCATGTCCATTGCGTGATTGTGGGATTCAGTACGGCAGAAAATCACGCGCCGCGCAGGCTGTATATCGCGGATCGTGTGCAGACCGTGAAGAACATCAACGCTTACCTCGTGGATGCGGATAATGTGTTCATCGAGAATCGAGCAAAACCGATTTGTGCAGTACCTGATATGACCACAGGTAATCGGCCTGCTGATGGCGGCCATCTTATCATTGAACAGGATGATTATGAAACGTTCATCAAGCGCGAACCCGCCGCCGCTGAATATATCAAACGCCTGATGGGGTCTGTTGAATTCATCAATAACAAAAGGCGATGGTGTCTGTGGCTTGTCGGTGCGAATCCGGCAGAAATCAGGAAAATGCCTGCCGTAATGGAGCGTATCGAAAAATGCAGGGAAGATCGCTTGAATTCGCCGGATGCAGGCAGGCGCAAGTTAGCGGATACACCGATGGTCTTTCGTGAGATATTGAATCCAGATGAATTTATTGTTGTGCCCAAAGTATCATCCGAACGACGACGTTATATCCCAATAGGATTTCTGGATAATCAAACCATATGCACAGATCTGGTTTTCATAATTCCAGATGCCTCTTTGTATCATTTCAGCATTTTAACATCCAATGTTCATATGTCTTGGATGCGTGCCGTTGCAGGACGTCTTAAGAGCGATTACCGCTACTCTAAAGACATCGTTTATAACAACTTCCCTTGGCCCACGCCCAGCGACGCACAGAAGGCAAAAATTGAACAGACCGCGCAGGCCATCCTGGACGCCCGCGCCCTGTACCCGGATTGCAGCCTTGCCGACCTGTATGACGAAGTCACCATGCCGCCGGAGCTGCGCAAGGCCCACCAGCAGAACGACAAGGCGGTCATGGAAGCCTATGGCATGCCCATCCGGGATACCACGGAGGCATCCTGCGTGGCCGAGCTGATGCGCCGGTATCAGGCGCTGGCGGCAGCCAAAGATATGAACCCGAAGGGATAGGAGGAATAAAATGAACGCAAAGGATTGCATATTGGAAGGCATTGCGCCGGTCGAGGAGGCGCTCCGGCGGGCTGGAGCCGATCCGGCCATGTTCCGCCAGTGCTTTATGAACACGCTGGACACCACGCTGACCCAGCGGGAGGACGGGACAAGCTTTGTCATCACCGGGGACATTCCCGCCATGTGGCTGCGGGACTCGACCGCCCAGGTGATGCATTACGTCCGCTTTGCGGATAAGCCCGCGGTTGCGGAGCTGATCGAAGGGCTGATCGAGCGGCAAATGCGGTATATCCTGCTGGATCCCTATGCCAACGCCTTCAACCTGGAGGCTTCGGGGGCCAAGTGGTCGGAGGACCGGCCGGCGCAATCCCCCTGGGTATGGGAGCGCAAATATGAGATCGATTCGCTCTGCCATCCGGTACAGCTGGCCCATGCCTATTATACCTGCCATCCGACGACGGCGATCTTTACGCCGGCCTTCCGGCAGGCGCTGCACCGGATCGTGGAGGTCTTTGCCGCCGAGCAGCGCCATGAGACGAGCCCCTACTGGTTTGAGCGGGACGACTGCCCGCCCAGCGACACGCTGCCCAACGGGGGCAAGGGCGCGCCGGTCGCCTATACGGGGATGACCTGGTCAGGCTTCCGGCCCAGCGACGACGCCTGCCGCTATGGCTATCTGATCCCGGCCAACCTTTTTGCCTGCGTGACCCTGCGCCGCATTGCCGCCTTCGCCCAGGTGCTGGACGACGAGGCGCTGGCGCTGCAGGCCGGGGCGCTCCATGAGCAGATAGAGCGGGGCATCCAGGCCTATGGGCTGGTGGAGCATGTGAACCACGGATTGATCTACGCCTATGAGACGGACGGCATGGGGCACTATACGCTGATGGACGACGCCAACGTGCCCAGCCTGCTGGCCCTGCCTTACCTGGGCGTATGCGCCAAGGATGACCCGCTTTACCTGCGTACCCGCGGGTTCGTGCTGAGCCTGGATAACCGGTACTATTATGAAGGGCCCCATGCCCGGGGTGTGGGCAGCCCCCACACGCCGGCCGGCTATATCTGGCCCATCGCCCTGTGTATGCAGGCGCTGACCAGCACCGATGAGACGGAAATGGCCGCCCTTGTGCGCATGCTGCTTTCCACCCACGGCGGCACGGGCTTTATGCATGAAAGCTTTGACCCCGCAAATCCCAACCAATACACCCGCGCCTGGTTTGCCTGGGCCAATTCGCTGTTTGGGGAGCTGATGGTTTCGCTTTATGAGCAGGGGATCCTGGAGGCGGTGGTGGGCAAGGCCCAGTCGGAGCAGGCCTGACGCGCCCGCCAGGCGGGCGGTGCTGCGCAGGCGTAAGCCCCCAGCGCTCCATATACCGGTCAAACGCCTGTCTTATCCCATTGACAATATGATACTATATAGTATAATACGATATAGGAGAATAAGAAATGGACAGCCAAGGCGGGTTTTTTATCTCGCAGATTAAGCCCATCAGCGACCGGATATGGACGAAGCTATTACATGCGGGCGGGCTGGAGGCTTTCAACGGCCCGCAGGGACGGCTGCTATATGTGCTTTGGCAGCAGGATGGGATATCTGCCGCCGAGCTGGCGCGGCGCAGCGGGCTGGCCCCGACGACCCTGACCACGATGCTGGACCGGCTGGAGGCGGCGGGCCTGGTGCGCCGGGAAGCCCACGAAACCGACCGGCGCCGGTGGCGGCTGAAGCTCACCGATCGAGCCCGGGAGCTTATGGCCAGCAGTCAGAGAATCTCGAATGAAATGACCGATATTTACTATCGGGGCTTTTCACAGGAGGAGGCGGCCTTGTTCGAGGCATTCCTCCGGCGGCTGCTAAAAAACCTGCAGGACTGCGAACGTATCGGCCCGGCTGCTTTTCTGGCTTCTTCTGAAAAACAAAAGGAGGATGAAAATGACCAGACGCTCACTGCCCGCGACCAATGATTTCTGCCCCCAAAGCCTGTTTTTGTATGGCGCCTATAACGAGGACGGTACAGCGAATTTCGGCCTTTTCTGCTGGGCCACCTATGGGTGGGACGAGGGGCTCATCTTTATCGCATCCATCGGAGAGCCCAAGCTTACGCAGGAGCTCATCCGCAGAAACGGCGTGTTTTCCGCGAACCTGGTGACGGAGAAGCTCCTGCCCCTGGCGGACTGGATGGGGAACCATGCCGGGGAAAAGGGAGAGAAAAAGGGGCTGGAGCTGACGGTGGAAAAGGGGCGGGTGCTGAATGTGCCGACGCTTGCCGAAAGCCCGGTATCGATGGAGCTGGAGGTATTCCGCACGGTGGAGCTGGAGGCGGGGGCCGTTGTGTTCCTTAGCCGTATCCGGAATGTGCTCCAGGATCATTCGCTGGGGGATGATTCCACCCCCCTGGCCGAGCGGCTGCGCGCCGCGGCCCCGGTAAGCACCACCTGCTCCACCTACTTTTCCTGGGAGGGGGAAGCCCTGGGCGGCTGGGGAGAGCCGCAGCAACGCTGGAAATAGAGGCATAGAAAAATGGCCCTGCCGTGCTTGAGCTTAAGCCGGACAGGGCCATTTTTTATCGGGCGGATTGCGCGAAATAGTCCTCGCGCAGCATGGCGAAGTTGAGCCGGTCAATCCTGCGGCCGCCCAGGTAAACAGCCTGGCGCTGTATGCCCTCCAGGACAAAGCCGGCCCGCTCCAGGGAGCGGCGGGCGCCGGGATTGGTGGTCAGGGTGTTGGCGGTGACCCGCTCCAGCCCCATATGCTCGAAGGCCAGACGCAGGATAAGGGCCAACGCTTGGCCGCCGTAGCCCTTGGAGCGATACTCCAGCCGGGAGATGCCCATCCCCACTGAGCAGCTGCGGTTCATCCGGTCGATGTCCTGCAGCGCCACATCGCCGATTACCGTACCGTCCCGCAGGAAAATACCCAGCCGCACGTTCCGGTCCCCCTGCAGGCGCTGAATTTCCTCAAACCATTGATCGGCCTTCTCCACCGAATGGCCGATGTTGAAATCCTCGCCGGGATGGGCAAAATCATATTCGTTATCCTGCCAGATGCGGCGGCAGTCCTCCCGCTCCAGCACGGTGAGGACAATATCCTTTCCCTCCATTTTCAGCATGGCAATGCTCTCCTTCCTAAAAAAGCGGCCGGCGATTGCCGGCCGCTTCATGCTACAGGAATACGCGCTTTCGGAAAATACGGCTGAAGGTGCGGATGAACTCCGGCGCCTCAAACACAGCCTGCGCGGTGACCTCCAACCGGTTGGCCAAGGTCTTGATTTCTTCCCAAAGGGCTTTCATCGTGGGCTCGTCCCCGGTGGCGCGGGCATAGAGCATCCGGCCCACCAGCACAGCCAGCGGCGCCTGCTGGGCCAGGTAATCCCAGCTGCGGGCCTGGGCCAGGTCCGGCAGCTTCCGGTTGCGCTCGATGATGGGCATGAAGGCCTCCACCACGCCGGGGATCTTGGCAAAGCCGGCCGCGGCCTCGGGATCCAGGGCCGGGCGCTCCTGGCGGCAGTATTCGGGCATGCACAGGCGGGAGAGCGTTTCCAGATATTCCTGGGCCAGGGGAGCGTCGGCGCCAAAGGCAGCCTTGAAGAAGTCTGCCTTGGCCGCCTCATAGTCCAGCTTGCCCTGCCACAGGGCCTTGCCCATCAGGTTCTGCCCCAGGCTGACGGGCAGGTGGCAGCGGGTGATCTGGCAGCTGATGAGGCCGTCCAGTCCCAGGGCCTTCAGGTTGGCGATATCCTCCACCAGGATGCGGGAAAGGGCGCAGTCGCCCAGGTCGAAATTATGATCCCACATATAATGGTAGTCATAGACAAAGCTATCGCCGCTGAAGAGCGCCTGCCAGGCCTTCAGATAGGTCAGCGAGTCGCCCACCGAACGGGGCAGGTCGATCTTGTTGCGCACAAAGGGCGCCATCTGTCCGGTGGCGGTGGTCTCATAGCTGGCGCTGTAGGTGCGGGTGATGGGGGCGAACATCAGCGTGAAGCGGCTGGTATTCTTGAAGCGGGCCGTCTTGGGCGGCCAGAGCAGCTCCAGATAAAGCAGGAATACCAGCTTGGTGGGGCAGCCCTTCTGGGTCAGGATCTCGTCCACCTCGTTGAGCATGTCCACATACAGGTCCGAGGGCGTGGTGGCCTGGCAGGCGGGGCACTCGCACTGGTTGTTGGGCGCGTCGGCCAGCCAGATATGCACATAGTCCATCTCGTGATGGGTGGTGCAGTATTCCACGATGGTATCGATAAAAAGGCGGCGGGCCTCAGGATTGGAGTAGCACAGGTTGGTGTTGATGGCGACGCCCTGCTTTTCGTTGGGCGTGAAGCCGGCAAACAGGTTATGCTTGCCGTCAATCTCGGCAATCAGCTTGCGGCGTTCGGGATCCACGGCGTCGTTGTCGGTCATGTACCAGCCGTTGGCGTCCAGCCCCAGGCACTTGGCGGTCCAACCGTGGCCGACGCCCTGGTGGATCAGCCCCCGGCGAGCCAGCATATCGCTGTAGTCCTTGACAAAGCTGTCCACCGTCGCCTCTGATACGGGCGTGGGGGTGAAGAACGGGTTGTCCGTATGCCGGTACCAGCGGTCGAAGAACTCATAGGGCCGGAAGAACTGGGTGAAATAGGTGTTCATGCCCACCTTGGGCAGGTAGTCCACCATATTGGCCACGTTCTCAAAGCTGTTGGCCCCCTCGATGCAGATGCCGCGATGGCGGTAGGCCGGGGTTTCGGACAGGTCGACCTCAAGGGAGGCGCTGTCGCGGGCCGGAACGAATTCCCCGTCAAGGCCGGGACGCAGGAACTCACAGCCCGCCTCGGTGAAGAAGCGGTAAACGGCCATCAATACGCTGCGGGGGTTGGTGCCGGTGATGGCGCCCTTGCCATCCTTTACGCGGATGGCGATACCGTCGTCATAGCGGGGATCGGCCACCTGGGGCGCGGCCAGCGGCCCATCCAGGCCGATGGCGAGCGCGTCCGGATCATCCACCGCATCCTCTACGGATGAGAGCGGGTCCAGGCGGGCCATGAGGCGTTTGAATTCCTCCGCGGCAAAGGCGGTGGCCGTGGAGCCGTCGGTGAGGCGAAGCTTCCAAATCAGAGCCATGGGATACCCTCCTTTATGTGTTTGTGTTTAGTATAGCATATCGGCCCGGCGAAAGCGAGAAGCTGGGGCTATCGGGCCCATTCGCCCCGGCCCTTGAAGTCGACGCCCATGAGCGCGCGCGCCTGATCCATCAGGCGTATGGCGTTACGCGAATGCTGGACATAGGCGGGGTCCATAACGCCGGCCTCCGCCTGGGCGATGAAATCCGCAAGCTCGTAGGCCATATCGCCGCCGGGCCCCATCTCCACCGGGAAAACCTGGGCCTGCCCGCCCCGGGGCAGCAGCGTGACCGATTTGACGACGGAGATACCGTCCAAGAGAAGCGCGCCGTCCTCACCCTGAATCTGGCTGGGGGTTTGGGCCTGGGTGATCTTGGAATAGAGGATATCGCAGAGCATCCCATCGTAGGCAGCCAGCAGGGAGCCCTCGCCGTCGACGCCGGTATGCAGAAAGACGGAAGCGCCGGTTAAGCTTATGGGCATGCCAAAGAGAAGCTCCATGGCGTGTACGCAGTAGATCCCAATGTCCATAAGCGCGCCGTTGGCCAGCGTGGGGTTAAAGGCGTTCTCCACGATGCCCCGGCGGAATTTGTCATAGCGGGAGGAATACTGGCAGAACTGCAGCGTGGCCCGGCGCACCGTGCCGATACGCCCCATCAGCTGTCGCACCAGGGCCAGGCCGGGCGAATGGGCGGGACGCATGGCCTCCATCAGGACGACGCCGTTTTGCTGCGCGGCGGTCATCATTTCCTCGAAGTCGGACTCGCATATGGCCATAGGCTTTTCACAGAGAACGTGCTTGCCGGCCCGCATCAGGGTGATGGCCTGCTCCTTGTGGCACAGGTTCGGGCTGGCGATATAGACCGCGTCGACATGGTTGTCGCCCGCCAGCGCGTCCAGGCTGGTATAGGTCTTGGATACGCCGTATTTGGCGGCGAATTCCCCGGCGCGCTGCTGCGTGCGGGAATATACGGCCTCGTAGGCAAAGCCGGGACAGTGCCCGGCGGCGTCGAGCATCTGATCGACAATGAAGTTGGAGCCAATGGTGGCAAAACGGATCATGGCAATCTCCTTTACGGCGGCGTTGGAATATAGGATAAGTATACCATACTCCCCAGGCCGGTACGAGACGGATATAGGTAAAAATGACGCGATTTAATCATCCTGCTGCATGGTATGCCGGGTTGGATCGTGGTAAACTATCCCCTGTTTTGTGGGAAGAAAATGAGAAAGAAGGATAAAAATGCGGTTTACTCTCAAGGACGCCCGGTTTTTTGCGCTGTTCAATTTTCATGATGAGCAGGCCAAGGGACGCAGCTGCATGCTGCTTTCCTCCGTCATCGCGTCGGTGATTTCCTGGCTGACCACAGGGCTCTTTTATACCAGCTTTTTGATGGCTAACGGCATTGATATCGTGAAAATCGGCATTATCACCTTTGTGCCCTTTATCGCCAACTGCTTCAGCATCTTTTCGCCCAGCATCCTGGAGCGGTTCAAAAAGCGAAAAGCCGTGCTGGCCGCCAGCCGGACGGCCTTTTATACGCTGAACATCCTGGGGATCACCGTGATGCCCTACTTTGTCCAGGATCCGGCGCTGAAGATGACCCTTTTTGTGGCCATTGTGTTCGCGGCCAACATTATCAACGCCCTGTTCACAAGCGGCTATCAGGTATGGCAGGGGAACTTTATCCCCAACCAGGTGCGGGCGGAGTACTTTTCCACCAATACGCTGATTACCGCCTTTATCGGCTGCGGCGCGGCCCTGGTCTCCAGCGTGGTGGCCGATGCCCTGGCCGGTTCGCCCTATCAGGATACCATCATCGTCATCTTCCGCTATACGGCCTATGCGCTGGCGCTTTTGGACGTGATCATCCTGTCGCTGCCCAAGGAATATCCCTACAGCCAGACGCAGGCCAAGCCGCGCTTCCGGGATATCTTCATCAAGCCCTTCCAGCATAAGAAATTTGTCATGACCATGGGCATCGTCTTTGCCTGGACCTTCTGCATCAACGTGCCGCTCTCCTCGGTGAATTATTATCTCATCAACAACGTGGGGGTGGATTATACCTTTATCTATACGATCAATATGTTCTACCCCGTATTCCTTCTGATCTTCCTGCCGCCATGGAAAAAGATCCTGGCAAAGCTGGGCTGGTTTAAGACCTTCGCCTATGCGGCTTTGCTGCATATCCCCACCAACCTATTGTATTCCTGCGTCACCAGCCAGACATACCTGTGGGCGCTGCCCACGCTGCGGCTGGCGCAGCACCTTTTCGGCGTGGGAATGAATGTGGCTTACGCCAATATGGTCTACATCAACCTGCCGGAGAGCGACCAGACCAACTATATTTCCTTCCATATCCTGGTGGTCAATATCGCAAGCTTCCTGGGCATGATGGCAGGCACCAGCTTTGTCGCCGCCTTCCCGGATCTTGTCTTAAACCTTTTCGGGCTGGAATTCACCAATGTGCAGATACTCATGTGGGTGGAGGCGCTGGGCGATCTGCTGGTGCCGCTGGCGGTGCTGAAGCTGCTGCCCAAAATCAGCCCGGACACGCCATAGCCGGGATGAGCCCAGGCCCCTGGACCGGGCCTGCCGATACGGTAAAAAAGCTGGCGCGGCTTTTCGCTGCGCCAGCTTTTGGCCTATATACTGTCCTCTAGCCCTTGATCGTCCCATCAGGATTAAAGACCGGCAGCTTTTCCAGATAGAGGATATCGTCCCGCTCCTGGGCGTCGCCCTCGGCCAGGATGGCCATACGGCCCACGATGTTACCGCCCACCTGGGTGACCAGCCGTTCGATGGCCTCCAAGGATTCCCCGGTGGAAATCACATCGTCCACAATGAGCACCCGGCGGCCGCGGATCAGCTCGACCTCATCGTGGCCCAGGTACAGCGACTGCAGATGATCGGTGGTAATGGAGTTTACATCGGTGGAAACCACATCCTGCATATACAGCTTGGGCGCTTTGCGGGCAATGATATAGTGGTTCTCGCCGGCCTGGCGGGCCATCTCATAGATCAGCGGGATACCCTTGGCCTCGGCGGTAATCATGATGTCATGGGGCGGCGCCTTCTCCAGCAGGGCTGCGGCGCAGGCGCGCGTCAGCTCCACGTCGCCGAAGATAATGAAGGCGCCGATATACAGCTGATCGTTTACACGGCAAAGCGGCAGGTCGCGGGTGAGCCCCGCGATCTTCATGGTATAGCTCTTGTTCACGGATGCATCTCTCCTAGCTATCATCATATTCCAATAAGGTTTTATCGTAAAAAGCCGCATCTTGCAAGCCCCTTTTTGCAAATTATCCTCTTTTTCCGCCGAAGGCTGCGGCCGCAGGACGGATAGGCCGGATTTTCGCTGCAGGGGAGAGGGCAAAATCCACCATGGCCTGAAGGCGGCGGCCACGGTATACTGAATCAAGATAGGAGGCGAAGATGGACAGGATCAGCAATCAAAACATAACGGGCTGGCGGCGGCCTGCCTGTGAGCGTGTGCTCATGTTCGGAGAGGGGCGCTTCCTCCGGGCCTTTGCCGCGCGGATGGTGGACGAAATGAACGAGGCCCTGGGGCTGGACTGGGGCGTCTGCGTGGTTCAGCCCCGGGCGGGCCGCGGTGTGGAGCCCCTGAACCGGCAGGATGGGCTTTATACCGTATGGCTGCGGGGGATGGGCGGGCAGGGGCAAGTGGAGCGGCTCCGCCTGATCCGCTCGGTGACCCGCGGGCTGGATCCCTACCGGGATTTCGAGGGGCTGCTGGCCTGCGCCCGCAGCCGCGAGCTTCGGGTGGTTATCAGCAATACGACCGAAGCCGGCATCGTATACCGGCCGGAGGACCGGCTGGAGGACGCGCCGCCCGCCTCCTTCCCGGGGAAGATCGCCCGGCTGCTGTGGGAGCGTTACCGCGCCTTCCAGGGTGCGGGCGGCGGGCTTGTCTTTTTGCCCTGCGAGCTGATCGAGCGCAATGGGGACGCGCTCAAGGACTGCGTGCGCCGCCATGCCCAGGCTTGGGGGCTGGGCGGGGGCTTCCTAAGCTGGCTGGAAGAGACGCAGGTCTTTGCCAATACCCTGGTGGATCAGATCGTGACCGGCTACCCGGAAGGGGAAGCGGACGCGGCCTTTGCCAATCTGGGCTACCGGGACGAGCTGCTGGACGCGGCAGAGCCGGACAGCCTGTGGGTGATCGAGGGACCGGAGACGCTGAAAGAGCGCCTTCCGCTGGCCGCTGCGGGCTGCCCGGTGGTTTTCACCGGCAACGTGGAGCCCTATCGCCTCCGGAAGGTGGCAATGCTCAACGGCCCGCATACGGCCATGGCGTCAGTCGGGCTGATGGCAGGGCTGGACACGGTGGGAGCCTGCATGGAGGATCCGGCGCTCCGCGCCATGGTCGAGACGCTTTTGTACCATGAAATTATGCCGGCGATGGGCCTGGAGGGGGAAGGGGCCTTTGCCCGTCAGGTGCTGCAGCGCTACCGCAATCCCTATAACCGGCATCTGCTTGCCAGCATCGCCATGAACTCAGCCAGCAAATTCCGCGCGCGGCTTTTGCCGCCGCTCAAGGGCTACCAGGCCAGGCAGGGCTGCCTGCCGCGGCTGACCGTGCTGGCGCTGGCCGCCCTGTGCGCGCTGTACGGGCAGCGGAGGGCGGATGTATCGGAGGATGAAGCCGTGCTTTCCGCCTTCGCGCCGCGAAGGGCGGAAAGCGTTGCCTGCCGGGCGGCGCGCATCATGGCCAACCAGGCAGTATGGGGGGAGCCGCTTGATGAAATGCCGGGGCTGACAGAGGTGGTGGCCCGCGACCTGGAGGCAATCGAAAGGGCCGGCATGGCCCGGACGCTGGAAAAAGCGATGCAGGAGGTTCGCCATGGGTGACGGTTGGATTCGCATTCATCCCGACGACCATGTGGCCGTCGCGCTGCGGGATCTTTCGGCCGGGGAGCCGGTGGGCGGCGTGACGCTGGCAGAGCCGGTGCCGGCCGGGCATAAGGTGGCGCTGGCGCCCCGGGCGGCTGGGGAGCCCATCTTCAAATACGGCTGCCCCATCGGCGTGGCGTCCCGGGCCATCAACCCCGGGGAATGGGTGCATACCCATAACTTGCGCACCGCGCTGACGGAGCAGGCAGCCTACCGCTTCGAGCCTCAGGGTACGGCCCTGCGTGCGGCGGATAAGCCGGTTGCCTTTCGGGGCTACCTAAGGCCCGACGGCCGCGCCGGCATCCGCAACGAGGTGTGGATCCTGCCCACCGTGGGCTGCGTCAACCACACGGCGCAGCGAATCGCAGAGCGGGCCCGGGCCTGCTTTGGGGCGCGGGTGGACGGTATATGGGCCTATCCGCACCCCTATGGCTGCTCGCAGCTGGGCGATGACCTGGCCCACACCCAGGCGACGCTGGCGGCGCTGGCCCGGCACCCCAACGCGGCGGCGGTGCTGATCCTGGGGCTGGGCTGTGAAAATAACTCCATTGGATCGCTGCGGCCCTTTCTGGGCGAGCTGAAGGGGCGGCGCGTGGCGATGATGGAATGCCAGGGGGAGGCGGACGAGGAGCAGGCGGCCCTGGCCATCCTGGATGGGCTGACCCGTGAGGCGGCGAAGGACCGGCGGAGCCTGCTGGGGGCGGACAGGCTGGTCATCGGCCTGAAATGCGGCGGCTCCGACGGCTTTTCCGGGATCACAGCCAACCCGCTGCTGGGCAGGGTGGCCGAGGCGGTGATAGCGGCTGGCGGAACCGCTGTTTTAACCGAGGTGCCGGAGATGTTCGGCGCCGAGCGGGAGCTTATGAACCGGTGCGCCAGCCAGGCGCTCTTTGACCGTGCGGCCTCCATGATCCAGGATTACAAGGATTACTTTGTCCGTCATGGCCAGCCGGTCTATGAGAACCCATCGCCTGGCAACCGTGAGGGCGGCATAACCACGCTGGAGGAGAAATCCCTGGGCTGCACCCAGAAGGGCGGACGGGCCCCGGTGACGCAGGTGCTGCATATGGGGGAGACGGCCGGGGAGGCGGGCCTGGCGCTGCTGGACGGGCCGGGCAACGACCTGTGCGCGGTGACAGGGCTGGCCTGCGCCGGTGCGCAGCTGGTGCTTTTTACCACGGGCCGGGGCACGCCGCTGTGCGGGCCTGTGCCCACGCTGAAAATCGCAACCCACAGCGCCCTGGCCCGCTCCAAGCCCGCGTGGATCGACTTTAACGCAGGATCGCTGCTGGAGGGGGCCGGGTGGGACGGGGCGCGGGACGCCCTGCTGGAGCTTGTCTGCCGGACCGCGGAGGGCGCGCCCACCCGGGGCGAAGCGCGGGGCTACCGGGAGATCGCCATTTTCAAGGACGGCGTAACGCTGTAAAGAGGGGCAAAAGGCAACAAAAAAAGCCCCGAAGGGCGGGCGCCCGCTAGCCGCGGGCCCGGGTATATTGGCTGGGCGTTACGCCGTAATACCGCTTAAAGGCGCGGTAGAAGGTGCGCACGCACTCAAAGCCCACCTGCAGGGCGATGTCCATGACCGGCTGCTTGGTCTCCAAAAGCAGCTGCGAAGCGTGCTGGCACCGCAGGGAATTGACGTATTCGGCCAGCGTACAGCCCAGCTGCTCATTAAAAAGGTGGGAGAAGCGGCTTTTGCTGTAGCCGAAATGGCGGGCCAGCTGCTGCATGGAAATATCGCCGGTATAGTGCTGCTGCAAATAGATGAGGATATCCTTGATAAGCCCGGTATTTTCGCTGCCGCGGGCCTCCACCAGGCCCACGCGGTCGATCAAAAGGCCCAGCAGCAGGTAGGAATAGCCCTTGCGGGTGGCTTCGCAGCTGCCTTCCCAGTGATCGTGCATCATCGTCAGCAGCCGGCGCAGCTCGCCATCTGTATCTTCGTATACATGGCTGGCAAAGGCGTGCTGGGCCAGCTTGCGCTGCAGCGTGGGCACAAAGGGCAGGGGGATGATGACGATGACCGTTTCTGCGTCCCGCTCGGTGGAGTAGCTGTGGATGGTGTAGCTCGAATTGAGCAGAAGCTGCCCCTCGGTGAGCTCGATGATCTGGCCGTCCACCGTGGCGCTCAGGCAGCCGCTGAGGGTATAGACCAGCTCAATCGAGCTGTGAAAGTGCGGGGCGCAGAAGTCGTTCCGCTTGCGCCAGCAGGTGGTGGTCAGCATGTCGTCCCGCTGGTGCTCGTACATCTGCAGCATGGCATGGCCCCCTTTAGCGCGTTTTGTCAGTGATTCGCACTGCTTTGACACGACTATTATAGCAGGTTCGCGATAAGATAAATATGGTATAATTGTCCCAGATATCGAGTGTCCGATTCATCGCATCAGACGAAACGCCCCTATGAAGGCGGAATCATTTGCCCCGATGGCAGCGCAAATTGTCATGGGGCCAAAACAAAATAAGGAGAACAAAAATGGCAAAGGTTGGAGACGAGGTTCTGAACCAGTTCCAGAAGGCTTCTGACGACACCATGACGGTGGTGGATCCCGGCAGAATCCTGAAGATCGGCATCATTGGCACCGGCTGGATCGCCGAGAGCCATATCGAGAGCTACCTGCGTATGCCCGACGTGCAGATTGTGGCGGCAGCCGACCTCATCGAGGGCAAGGCTGAAGCCTTCATGAAGCGCTACGGCGTGGAAGGCGTGCATTTCTATCCCGATCACAAGAGCATGCTGGACAGCGAGGAGCTCGACGCCGTCAGCATCTGCACCTATAACATGACCCATGCCCAGTGCGCCATTGAGGCACTGAACCACGGCGTACATGTGCTGCTGGAGAAGCCCATGTGCGTCACCACGGAGGAAGCGGTGGAGATCATGCGGGCCGAGCGCGCCAGCGGCAAGATCCTGTCCATCGGCTTCCAGCCCCGCCTGGATGAAAACATGAAGATGGTCAAGAAGATCGTCGAATCCGGCGAACTGGGCGAAATCTATTATATCCAGACCGGCGGCGGCCGCCGGCGCGGCATCCCCAACAGCACCTTTATCGAGAAGCGTACGGCGGGCATCGGCGCGCTGGGCGACATCGGCTGCTATTCGCTGGATATGGTGCTCAACGCCATCGGCTACCCCAAGCCCCTAACCGTAACCGGCTATACCTCCAACTTCTTTGGCACCAGCACCGATTACCAGAAGCCGGAGGACGCGGCGCGCTTCGACGTGGACGATTTTGCCGCGGCCTTTATCCGCCTGGAGGGCGGCGTCATCCTGGATTTCCGCATTGCGTGGGCCATGCACCTGGATACGCCCGGAGATACCATCATCATGGGCAAGAAGGGTTCGCTGCGGATCCCTTCCACCGAGTGCTGGAACGGCTCTGTGGGCGGCCCCATGACCATCTACCACGATGTGGCCGGCCAGATGGTGGAGACGGTGATCCCGGTGATCGAAAACCATGGCCCCGGCCTCTTTGACAAGAAGATCCGTTCCTTCCTGGACGCGGTCAAGACCGGCGGCGCGGCGCCTGTGCCCACCAGCCAGATCCTCTATAACCAGGCGATCATCGACTCCATCGCCAAGTCGGCTGCCTGCGGATGCGAAGTAGAGGTCGAGATCCCCGAAATCTGATCCGGCGGGCAGGACGCCCTTCCGGTTCCCATGACGCATAAGAGGAGGACAACATGAAAATTGGCGTAAGTTCCTATTCCTTTAACCGCCTGATGACCGAAGGCAAGGTCGGCCTGATGGAGCTGCCGGCCATCGCCGCCAAGATGGGCTACGAGGCCATTGAGCTGCTGAACAACTATCTGCCCGACAACCGCGAGGTGACGGAGGCGACCTTTGCCAAGGCAGCCGAATTCAAGGCCGCCTGCGAGGCGGCCGGTATTGCGGTGGCCGCTTATCTTTGCAGCTCCAATTTCCTGGGTGAGGGCGGCCCCGAGGCGGAGGCCGAATATCTGATCCGTAATGCAGACGTGGCGGCGGCGGTGGGCGCGCCCATCATGCGATTCGACGCCTGCTGGGGCGTGGACAGGGAGAAGAACCTGGTCACCTTCGAGCGCGTGGCCGAGTACATCGCGCCCAGCATCCGCAAGGTGGCAGAGTATGCCCAGGGCAAGGGCGTTAAGACCTGCACGGAGAACCATGGGTTTTTCTTCCAGGATTCTGACCGCGTGCTGCATCTGATCAGCACGGTGAACCATAAGAACTTCGGCGCGCTGACCGATATGGGCAACTTCCTCTGTGCCGACGAGGATCCGGTGCACGGCGTTTCCAACCTGTCCACCGTGGCGGTCCATGCCCATGCCAAGGATTTCATTGTCAAGAAGGGCGGCGAGTTCTTCCCGGCGGGGCAGGGCTTCTTGACCACCCGCGGCGGCAACGGCATCCGTGGTACCATCGTGGGCCATGGGCAGGTTCCGGTGCGCCAGTGCCTGCAGGTGCTGAAGAACGCCGGCTTTGACGGCACGGTTGTCGTGGAATTTGAAGGCGTGGAGGATCCCATGACCGCTGTAGAGTGGGCCTGCGCGAACCTGAAGGAGATCGTCGCTTCGCTGCGGTAGCGCGGCAGGCGGTAATGCCGGAGGATGCATGGATGCGTCCTCCGGCATTTTTTGTTGACAAGGATGGGCGGCTGTGGTATCCTCTCTTCAACTCAATCAATACGCCGTTCTTTGCCGCCGGGTAAAGAATACGGGCGCCAGGCGACCTGTCGTTAGGCCATGGAAGACAGATCGCGCTGGCGTTTTCTTTTTGGAAAGGAGAAGCGCATCCCATGAACAAATCCCTGCGTGAATTTTTGCGGTATGTTTCGCTCAACGTGCTGGGCATGCTGGGCCTGTCCTGCTATATCCTGGCCGATACCTTTTTTGTGGCCCGGGGCCTGGGCAGCCGGGGCCTGGCCGCCCTGAACCTGGCGATCCCGGTTTACAGCTTTATCCATGGATGCGGGCTGATGCTGGGTATGGGCGGCGCTACGCGCTATACAATCCTGCGCCATCAGGGGCGGGGGGAGGACGGGGACGCGGCCTTCACCCATACGCTGGGGCTGGGCCTCGCGCTGGCCGCGGCCCTTTTGGCGCTGGGGATAGCGGCGTCCGGGCCCATCGCCCGGTGGCTGGGGGCCGACGGGGACGTGTTTGCCATGAGCCGGACCTATCTTCAGGTGCTGCTGCTGTTTTCGCCCGCTTTTTTGCTCAACGATGTGCTGCTGTGCTTTGTGCGCAACGACGGCGCGCCTCAGCTTTCGATGCTGGCCATGGTCGCCGGAAGCCTGTCCAATGTGGCGCTGGACTATATCTTCATCTTCCCGCTGGATATGGGCATCTTCGGCGCGGTGCTGGCCACCGGGCTGGCGCCGGTCATCAGCCTTGCTGTGCTTTCCCCCTTCTTTTTCAGGCGGCGCAACCGGTTCCGGCCGGTGCGGTGCAGGCCCTCGGCCCGCCTCGCCTGGACGATTGCGGGCTGCGGCCTTCCGTCGTTGGTCACGGAGGTATCCTCCGGCGTGGTCATGATCCTCTTCAACGCTATCATCCTGCGGCTGCAGGGCAATTTGGGCGTGGCGGCCTATGGCGTGGTAGCCAACCTGTCGTTGGTGGTCGTCGCCCTCTACACAGGGATCGGCCAGGGGATTCAGCCCCTGGCCAGCCGCAGCTTTGGCCAGGGCAGGCTGGATGAGGTCCGCAGGCTGGCCCGCTATGGGCTGACGCTGGTGCTGAGCCTATCGGCGGCGCTTTACGCGCTGATAGCGGCGGGGGCGGGCCCCATCGTGGCGGCCTTTAACCGTGAGGGAAACCCAGTGCTGCAGGCTATCGCGGAGAAGGGGATGTGCCTGTATTTTTTAGGCGGCGCCTTTGCCGGCGTCAATATCCTTCTGTGCGTGCTCTTTACCTGCCTGGACCGGGTAAGGCCGGCCCAGGTGATCGCGGTATTACGCGGCTTCGCCGTCCTGGCGCCGGCTGCGCTGCTTTTTTCCAGGCTTTGGGATATGACGGGGCTATGGCTGGCCTTCCCGGCAACTGAGGCGGTGGTCCTGGCGGCAACCCTTTTTTGGCGCCGCCGCGCGGGCCTATTCCCTATGGATGTTTCCCCGGGGCTATGATAGAATAGGATAAACCCGGAAGCGCCGGCCGGTATGGCCGGCAAAAAAGCGCGATAAAAGAGGTGCCGCCCATGATAACCCAAAAAGAGATCGGGCTCCTGCGGGAGCTGGCCAAGCAATATGGGGAGATTGCCACCGATGAACGGCAGCAGGATGCGATCCGGCGGATGCGGGACACCAACGACCTGAAGCTGGTGCGGCCGCCGGTATTGATCGACGAGATCCCCTGGCATGAGATGAACGGGGATGGAGAGCTCACCCTGCGCACGGAGGACCCGGAGGCGCAGCGGATGGAGACCTTTTTCCGGCGGGCGCTGTACCGCCGCCGGCATTTTGCCTGCGATGCGCTGATGGAGCCCTTCTATCCGGTGAGCAAAACCTTTTCCTCCACAGGGAACGGACTTGCGACCGACGAACGGCAGATTGCCACCCACCAGGAGAACCATATCGTATCCCATGAATACCATGATGTGATCCCGGACGAGGCGGCCCTGGAGCGGATGCATATGCCGGTCATCACGGCCGATCCTGAGGCCGACGCCCGGAACCTGGAGCGCGCGCAGCAGATTCTGGGCGACGCGCTGCCGGCCCGGCTGCAGGGTGTGGGGGTGTATTATGCGCCGTGGGATGTAATTCCGCGGCTGCATGGGGTGGAGCGCTGCTTTACCGATATGCTGGAGCGGCCGGAATTTATCCACAAGGTTATCGCCAAGTTTACCCAGGAGGGGGAGGCGGTTTACCAGCAGTATGAAGCGCTGGGCCTCCTGGATGCCACGGTTCCGTCGCTGCATTGCACGCCCTCCTATGTGACCGGATGCCCTCAGGATCCGGAGCAGCCCCCGCCCCATCGGATGAAGGATCTCTGGTTCCGGTCCATGGCCCAGATGTTCACCTCGGTATCCCCCAAGATGCTGTGGGAATTTGATTTGGCCTATTCGCTGCCGCTGATGGAACGCTTTGCCTATACCTATTACGGCTGCTGCGAGGCCCTGGACAATAAGATCCCAATGCTCAAGCGCATCCCGAACCTGCGCAAGATCGGCGTCAGCCCCTGGGCTAATGTGGAATCCTGCGCCGAACAGATTGGCGGCAGCTATGTGGTGGCCCGCAAGCCCAATCCGGCGCTTGTGGCGATTGCGGCGGATCCGGCGGTGATCGCCCGCGAGACGGAAGAAACGGTTAAGGCCTGCCTGAAATACGGCTGCCCGGTGGAGTTCGTGCTCAAGGATATCAGCACAGTGGGCTTTAAGCCGCAGAACCTAGCCATATGGTCGCAAACTGTGGCAAAGGTGCTGGACAGCTATTATAGCTAACGCCCCGGAGGCGGTGAAGGCCGGCGGTATGATGACCGCCGGCCTTGTTGCGGCTGGGCGGTCAGCCCATGAAGCAGCCGTCCACCGGCAGCACGGCTCCGGTAATATACGCCGCCTGGGGGGAGGCCAACATGACAATCGCGCCGGCCACATCCTGGGCTGTGCCCAGGCGGCCCAGCGCCGTCTGTTCGGCCAGGGCGCGGCGATCATCGGCCGTAAGGTGAGCGCACATATCGGTATCGATCACCCCGGGGGCGACCGCGTTTACGCGGACGCCCATCAGCCCCACCTCCTTGGCCAGGGCCTGGGTAAAGCCGATCACCGCCGCCTTGACGCAAGAATAGGCCACCTCGCAGGAGGCGCCTTCCCGCCCCCAAATGGAGGATACGTTGATAATCTGGCCCTGGCCGCGGCTCAGCATGGCGGGCAGCAGCGCCTGTGTCAGCAGGATGGGAGCGGTAACATGCAGCTGCCAGAGCCCGTCCCATTCTTCGGCGGTCATGTCCACAAACAGCTGCTGGCGGGCGATCCCCGCGTTGTTCACCAGAATATCCACCTGGGGGAATAGGCTGTGGCAGTAGGCGGCCAGCGGGGCGATGCTCTCCCGTTTAGCGAGGTCGCAGCCATAGCCGAAGGCCCGGCCGGGGTAGCGCGCGATAAGCGCTTCCACGGGCTCGGGATGACGATGGTACAGCGCCAGCACCCGGTCGCCTGCCGCCAGAAAAGCTTCGGCAGTGGCCAGGCCGATGCCCCGGGAGGCGCCGGTGATTACGATTGTCCGATCCATGATGTGACCATCCTTTTGCGTGATTTGCCGATATCTTGCCATATCTTTACAAAATGCTGCAAGGCTTGTCCTGGGCAGATATGGTATAATACTGCTATCATATCACAAAGTACGAGGAGCGACACATGGCAAAGAAATCATCGGGGATAAAAAAGTGGCTGCCCTATGCGCTGGGGCTCGCGGCGCTGGTCGCGGTGATCGGGATCCTTTGGCGGCCCCAGCCTGCCGCCGGGCCCGGGACCGACCAGGGCGGCGATGGGGGAAAAGCCTTCTCTGTATTGATTGACGCGGGCCATGGCGGCTTCGATGCGGGCGCTACCGGCGTATCCGGCGCGTCGGAACAGCTGCTGAACCTGCAGGTCGCGCAGCAGCTTAAACAGGTTCTGGAGGACCGGGGAATCGAGTGCTCTATGACCCGAACCGATGAGCGCGCCTTGGGACAGAGCAAGGACGAGGACATGCAGAACCGGGCGCAGATGATCTACCAAAGCCCGGCTACGGTGATGGTCAGCATCCATATGAATTCCTTCCCGCAGGATAGTACGGTTTCAGGCCCCCAGGTTTTTTATCAGGAGGGCTCCAGAGAGGGGAGGAAGCTGGCGGAGGCCGTCCAGCGCTGCCTGAACGAGCTGGGCGGCAGCCGCAAGTGCGCGGCCAACGACCTGATGGTGCTGCGCGCCGGCAACGCGCCGGCGGTGTTGGTGGAATGCGGCTTTATTACCAACCCCGATGAGGAGGCCCAGCTGCGCGACAGCGGGTACCAAAAGAAGCTGGCGGAAGCGATTGCCGACGGGCTGGAGGCATATTGCCGGTGACCGGGCGGTCAGAGGCAAGGAGGAGCGAGAATGATCTATGTGACCGGCGATATTCATGGTGAGATCGATATCCACCGGCTGAACAGCTATCAATTCCCCCAACAGCGCCATATGGGCAAGGGGGATTACGTCGTCATCTGCGGCGACTTCGGCTGCGTGTGGGCGGGCGACCAGACCGACCGGTATTGGCTGAACTGGCTGGAAGCGAAGCCCTTCACCACGCTTTTTGTAGACGGCAACCATGAGAATTTCCCCCTTTTAGCGGCATATCCGCAGCGTACCTGGCAGGGAGGCCTGGTGCATGAGCTGCGCCCTTCTGTGCTGCACCTGATGCGGGGGCAGGTTTTTAGCCTGGAGGGGCGCAGGTTCTTCACCATGGGCGGCGCCTCCTCCCACGACCGGGCCTACCGGGTAGAGGGGAAAAGCTGGTGGCCCGAGGAGCTGCCCAGCGACGGCGAGATGGCCAGGGCGCTGGCAAACCTGGAGGGCGCCGGATGGCAGGTGGATTATGTGATTACCCACTGCGCGCCGGATCTGGTCCAGCATGCGATCGATCCTACCTTCGCCTCGGACCGGCTGACCAACTTCCTGCGTTATGTAGAGGAACGGCTGCTTTTTCGGCATTGGTATTTTGGACATTACCATGTGGACCGGCACATTGACCCGCGCCATACGGCGCTGTACGATTGGATCCTGCCGCTGACGGAGGAAGAGGACGATGCGGGTTGCGCTCCATGAGGCGGACAGGGCGCACTTTCAGCGCCTCGTAGCCACGCAGCGGCAAAACGCGGCCGTGCTCGATTTTTTCAGCCAGTATCTGAACCTTTGCCCATGCTCGGTGAAAGCGGACGAGGTGCGGAGGCTGGCGGCAGAATGCAGGGTGGACGATCAGACGGCTTATCTGACCCTGTTCGCGGCCCTCTGCGGCCTGGATATGGCGGAGAACGCCGGGCACCGGCGCCTGGTGGAGCGGTATCTGCGGCCCTCCATACGGCAGCTGCGGGCGGCGGACTACCAGGATAACCCCTATCTAAGGCTGATCCGGTTCCCTGAGCGCTCCTGCGGCCGGTGGACGCTGCGCATGCAGCACTATCAGCCCTATGAGGCCTTTATCCGGGATGATCTTAGGGTCAAGGCGGATTTTACGGAAATCCCCCTTTTGGGCTTTTTCCCGGAGCCCTTTCCCTATCCGGCTGTGCTGGAGGCGGGAAGGGAATGGATGACTGTGACGCCCAACGAGGTGGAAACCATGCGGCAGGCGGTGTCTGAGGCCCGGGGCCGGGTATGCGCCTTTGGGCTGGGGCTGGGGTACTTCGCGCTCATGGCCGCCCTTAAGCCCGAGGTATCCAGCGTAACCGTCGTTGAGCGGGATCCGGCGGTTATCGCGCTGTTTCAGGAGCATATCCTGCCGCAGTTCCCCGATCCGGGCAAGGTGCGGCTGGTGCAGGCTGACGCCTTTGCATTTGCCGGCAGGCGGATGGAGCAGATCGATTATGCCTTTGTGGATCTATGGCATGATGTAGCTGACGGCCTTCCCCTTTACGGACGCATGAAAAGGCTGGAGCACCTGAGCCCGGATACCCGGTTTGCCTATTGGATTGAGCGCTCCCTTTTGTCGAACCTGCGGTTTCGCCTGCTGAACAGGATGCAGGACGCCCTGGAAGGCCGGGAGGGGCCGGAAGAATTCCCCCAGACTGCCGGGTGGCGCCTGGAGCGCTACGAGCAGGTGGAGGCTGCGCTGCGTGACGACGCGCTGCGGCGCTTGGCCGCTGGCTGGCAATGCCGTCCATAGAGAGAATAGCATAAATAACCGCTTGCCCATTGGATCGGGCAAGCGGTTTTGCCTATGGCCGGAGAGCTAGATACGGTCAATATCCAGGCTCCAGAAGCGGTTTACGCCCTCGCAGGCGGTGATCCCCACATGATAGAAGCGAGGCAGCTCCACCCCATCCACGGAGAAGCCGCGGCCATTGACGGCGGCGGTCAGCCTGCCGCCATCCAGCTCGACCTCCAGGGTAAGGGGCGTGCCGGCCGGCACCTCGAAGCGGTCGTACCCCAGCTTGCAGGGGATCACCTGGCCGGAGGCCAGGGTAAGCTCCCACACGTTGATCCCGCCCTCAAAGGCGACGATCTCCCAGTGGCGTCCCATCTGCAGGGCGCCGTTGTCCAGGCGCGTCAGGTCGTCGGTCAGCACGATCAGCGGCGCGCCGTATTGCTGGAAGCTGCAGCGGGCTGCGATCCGCAGCGAGCCGCTGAAGCTCTGGCGGGTCAGCATGCTGGTATAGGCGTATTCATCATCCAGGGCCAGGTTGTAGATAGAATGCTCCTCCTGCTCAAAGGGGAAGCGGTAATGATACTTGGCGGAGGCGGCGTAAAAGAAATCCTCGGCCCGCCACTGCCCGCGGCCGAACCCAAACCGCAGCACGCCCTGGATGCTTTTTTCCAGCGGGCCGGAGGGGAGGGGGGTATATCCATTGCGCTGGAAAAAGGCGGCTTGACCCCCGGCGCTGCCAACGCGCGCCTGGCAGAAGCCGGCCCGGCCGGCCTGCTCCTCAAAAAAGGTAAGAAGCCGGCTGCCGCGCCCCTGCTGGCGGTAATCCTCCATCAGGTACGGCCCCAATACCATCACGGTATCGGGATCGTCCCCTGGCTGGCCCAGGCAGATGCCGGCCAGCTGCTCTCCGACATACAGGCCGCAGAGCAGATCCGCATTTTCATGCCAGAAGCGGTCGGGCAGCCCGGAAGAAAGCGCGAGGTGCCGCTCAGCCAGGGCCTGCGCATAGGGCCACTGGCTGGCAGGTATCAGCTCGTATTGATCCATGGAATACCTCCGGATTGCTGGGATAAGGGCTGGCCATAGCGGGGAGAGCCCGGGCCAGCTGCGCTTACATTGTACACTATTTTCACCCGGAGGCCAAGGGGAGCGGCCTTTGACAAGGCGTACCCGCTGTGTTATAGTCATAATTATAGAGTTAGTTAATGCTAACAAAGGGGCCTGCCCCCTGCACGACCGTTCCGCTACAGTGGGGTATCCGGCCAGGGAACGGCTGCGAGAGGCAGGCACGCCATAGCCGGGCGGCAGAAACAGATTGTTGCAAAGGAGCAAATGACGCTATGATCAAGATTACAGTGAAGGTCGACGGCATGCAGTGCGGCATGTGCGAGGCCCATATAAATGACGCGGTGCGCAACGCTTTCCCGGTCAAAAGGGTCACTTCGTCCCGCAGCAGGAAGGAAACCGTCATCCTGACGGAAGGGGATATTGAGGACCAAAAGCTTGCGTCCTGCATCAACGGAGCCGGCTATACGTTCTGCTCCGCCACCCGGGAGCCCTATGAGAAAAAGGGGATGTTCGCTTTCCTGAGAAGGTCATGATAGGGAAAATCAGGACCGGGCGCCGCGGGCCCTGCGCCGCAGCAAACCATAGGCCACAATATCGGCGGCCGACAGGAGAAGCCCTGCGGCGCCCATGGCCGCGCAAAGGATAAAAATTTGCCGCAGCGGCGGATTGCATAGCAGGTAGCCGGCAAGGCCTGTATAGATCCGCTCGCCGATCTGCATGCTCCAGAGCTGGCCGGTGGAAGCCAGAGCCAGGATCAGCACGCCAGCAAAGCCCAATGTAAGCAGCGCGATGCCTAGGATCAGCAGGCCATAAAAGCGCGGCAGCGGCGGCGGGGGAGCGCTGGACGCCGGTACGGGCCCGGCCGGGCCGCCGCCGGAGAGAAGGTAGTCTGCGCTGACGCCCAGCTGGCGGCTCATGGCGGCAAGGTAGCGGATATCGGGGTTGGCCTGACCGGATTCCCACTTGGATACGGCCTGACGGGAAACGCCCAGCGCTTCGGCCAGCTTTTCCTGGCTAAGCCCCTGAGCGCGCCGGAGACGGGCCAGCCGCTGGGGCATGGATTCCATGGACTGCATGATGATGTCCTCCCTTTTTGATAGCGCTATTGTACCACGGACGGCGGTTGCGGCGCGACCAAGCGCCGCTGGCAATGAAGCAACCGGCGGTTGCAGCCGGAAAGATCGGGGTATTTCAGCGCGGCCTGGCCAGGGAACGATCAACAAAAAAGGCCGGCGCCTATCGCCGGCCTTGGGTGGGGTTTGCTTAGCGGAAGAGGATATCCTCGCGGGCAGGGCCGTTGGACACCAGCTTGATGGGGAAGCCCAGCGAGGCCTCCACAAAGTCCACATAGGCCTTGGCCGCGTCCGGCAGGTCGGCATAGCGGCGGATCCCCCGGATATCCTGATGGAAGCCGGGCAGGCGCTTGATGATGGGCTTGGCCCGGTTCAGTCTGGGCGTGGTGGGGAAATCCTCCACCCGCTGCCCGTCAATCTCATAGGCGACGCAGACGGGAATCTCCTCCATATAGCTCAATACGTCAAGGAGCGTCAGGGCGACCTGCGTGGTTCCCTGCAGGCGGCACCCATACCGCGTGGCGACGACGTCAAACCAGCCCATGCGGCGGGGGCGGCCGGTGGTAGCGCCGAATTCGCCCTTATCGCCGCCGCGGCGGCGCAGCTCGTCGGCCTCGGGCCCGAAAATCTCCGACACAAAGGCGCCTGCGCCCACCGCAGAGGAATAGGCCTTGACCACCGTGATGACCTCCCGGATCTCCCGGGCGGGGATACCCGCGCCGACGGCGCCATAGCCAGCCAGGGTGGAAGACGAGGTGGTGAAGGGGAAAATACCGTGATCCGGATCTTTCAGCGCGCCAAGCTGCCCCTCCAGCAGGATGTTCTTGCCCTGGGCAATTCCATCATAGAGCATCTTGGAGAGATCGCCCACCATGGGCGCCAGGCGGTCCCGATAGCCCGCCAGCTCCGCCAGGATGGATTCAGGATCCAGCAGCGTATCCTGGTGGTAGACGGCTTGGAGCAGGTTGTTCTTGCTTTCGCAGGCAGCCGCTACCTTGGCGGCCAGCTCCTCGGGCTCGAAAAGGTCGCACACCTGGATGCCGGTCTTCAGGGCCTTATCGCTGTAAAAGGGCGCGATGCCCGACTTGGTGGAGCCGAACTGTTTCGCGCCCAGCCGCTCCTCCTCCAGCCGGTCCAGCAGCTTGTGATAGCTCATCAGCAGCTGCGCCCGGTCGGATACGACCAGCTTCGGAGCGGGTACGCCGGCAGCCTCCAGCTGGTCCAGCTCCTCAAAGAAGCGCACAAGGTCGAAGGCTACGCCGGGGCCAATCCCATTGACAACGCCGCTGCGGAAAACGCCCGAGGGCAAAAGATGCAGCGCGAACCGGCCGTACTCGTTGATGATGGTGTGTCCGGCGTTGGCGCCGCCCTGGAAGCGGACGACAAAATCAGAATCTTCGGCTAACAGGTCGGTGATTTTCCCTTTTCCTTCATCGCCCCAGTTGCCGCCTACGATCGCTCTTACCATGCAGAACCCTCCTTTTTTTGTTCCGCACCTATTATACGCCGGAATAGAGTATTGAGAAAATGAATATTTTGAATAAAATCCATAAGTTGTGCTTATGGTATGCTCTCGATAAGCTGCCGGGCGGCTAAAGAAAGCGGGAACCGCTCATCCTGAACCAGATAGAGGGCGCGGGGCGGGGGCTCGGAGGAAAGCGAAAGGGCAAAGAGCCGCCCTTCTTCCAGCGCTTCCCGGGCAAAATCGCCCACCACGCAGCCGATTCCCAGGTTGCGCAGGGCGAATTCCACGATAAGGTCGCTGGTGGCCAGCTCAAACTCCGGCGTCAGCTCCGCGCCATGGGCCTGGAAGAAGCGCTCAAGGCCGGTGCGGGTGCTGGAAGGCCCCTCCAGGCAGATGAGAGGCAGGCGGGCCAGGTCCGAGGGCGCGAAGGTTTGCGTACGCAGCGCGTCAAAGCGGGGCCCGGCCACGAAAACATCCCGCACCTGGCCCACCGGCCGGGCGGAGAAGGCCGGCGTTTCCGGCAGCGGGCCGGATACCACGCCAAAGTCGATCCGCCCGGCGGCCAGCGAATCCAGGGTATCGGGCGTGGGGGCGTTGGTTACCCGGATATGGATGCCCCGGTGGGCGCTGTGGAAGCGCTCCAAATAGGGCAGCAGGCAGAATTTCAGCGTCATATCGCTGGCGCCGATGCACAGCTCGCCGCTTTCCAGGTTCCGCATCTGGGCAAGCTTGCGTTCGCCCAGGCGGATGGCGTCGTAGGCTGGCGCGACCTGCGCGAAAAGCACGCGCCCCTCGGGCGTAAGCCGCACGCCGCGGCTGGAACGGATGAAGAGCCGCGTGTCGAGGGCCTGCTCCAGCAGCTTAATCTGCTGGCTGACAGCGGGCTGCGACAAAAACAGGGCTTCGGCTGCGGCGGTAACGCTGCCCAGCCGGGCTGTTTCATAAAATACCTTATAAAGCTCTAGATTGATGCCCATGCCGCTCACCTCCCCGGCTATTTTACCCGATTCGCCCGGCTTGTGTCCAGCGCGGGCTAGCGGCCCCTTGAATATGGCGGGGAAAAGGGATACTATACAGATAGAGAAAAGCGTCAGACAGATCGGCCCTGAGGCGGACGGAAGCGCCTGCGCAGGGCCGGAAAATGCGCCATAACAATAGCTTGGGAGGGCGGAATGCATTTTCAAAAGAGGCTTGCCTCCGGACTCACGGTGGTGGGCGAGCGTATGCCTCACCTGCGCAGCGTGAGCGTGGGCCTGTGGGTCAATGCGGGATCGCTTCATGAGCGTCCGGAGGAAAACGGGATCAGCCACTTTATCGAGCACATGGTTTTTAAGGGGACGGCCCGGCGTTCGGCCCGGGACATCGCCGACGAAATGGACGGCGTCGGCGGGAATCTGAACGCCTTTACCGCCAAGGACTGCACCTGCTTTTATGCCACGGTGGTGGACGAGCATCTGCCGCTGGCTCTGGATATTTTGTTTGACATGGTGTTCCATCCCAGCCTGCCTGAGGATGAGATGGAGAAGGAAAAGATGGTGGTGGGCGAGGAGATCGCCATGGTAGAGGATACGCCGGAGGAGCTCTCGGGCGACCTGCTGGCCGAGGCGTACTTTGGCAGCCATCCGCTGGGCCAGCCCATCCTGGGGCCGGAGGAAAATGTGGCCGCCTTTACCCGCGCCCAGGTGCTCGATTATATGAACCGCTTTTATCAGCCGGGGAATATGGTGCTGTCGATCGTGGGGCATTTCAGCATTCAGCAGCTGGATCAGCTGCTGGAGACACAGCTTTCCCTGGTGCAGGGTATCCACGAGGCGGACCCGGTGGAGTGGACGCTTGAGGATACCTGTACCGGCCGGATCGTCCGGACGCGGCCCGTAGAGCAGGTCCACCTGAACCTGGCCCTGCCGGGGCTGCCCCGGCAGGACCCGCTGAACCATTCGCTGGTGGTGCTGAACAACCTGCTGGGAGGCGGGATGAGCAGCCGACTCTTCCAGCGGATCCGGGAGGTCCGGGGCCTGGCCTATTCGGTTTATAGCTATCCCTACAGCTATCAGCACTGTGGGGTTATGAGCATCTATGCGGGCCTGAACGGGGAAAACCTTCAGGAAACGCTGGAGGTGACCCTGGACGAGCTGGATCAGCTCCGGATGGGCCGCTTTACCGAGGGCGAGTTTGCGCGCAGCCGCGAGCAGATGAAGGGCAATTATATCCTGGGCCTGGATTCCCCCTCCAACCGGATGATGGGCATGGGGAAGGGGATGCTGCTCTATCAACGCATCCATACGGAAACCGAGGTGCTCCGCCGCATCAACCGCGTGACGCGGGAATCGGTGCAGGCGGCGGCGCAGCGCCTGCTGCAGCCGGAGGCCATGGCGGTAGCTATCGTAGGGCCGGAGGATGTGAATTATGAGGGGATCCTTCAGGCTGTGGGAATTGGATGCCGACCGCCAGCGGAGCGGATTGCCCCCCTTGCCGCCGGGAACCGTCCGGGAGCGTGACCAGCCGCCTATGGCCCGAAGACTTTGCCCCCCGCGCTATCTGCGCGGGGTTTTTTTGTGCCCTTAGGCTTCCTGCCGCAGCGCCCGGCCGTGGATGGCGGATCCCGACGCTGTGGGGAAATCGCCGGTCATTCCCCTGGCATATCCTTACCCCAGAGCGGCCGGCGTATGACCCATGCGCCGGCCCTTTCATTGGAGATTGGGGCATCCGAATAGCGGGAGGACGGAAGGGGAAAGCTATTGCGACGGATGGATTACGCGCAGAAGAAAGGCCGCGATGGCGTGGGAAAATGAAGGATTCCATGATATAACATGCGGATTGCGAAAAATCTCGCCTTATTGAAGGGCGAAAATATGAACGAAATGGTATAGGAAAATTGTGAACAAAACTGGCGAAAATAGACAAAAAAATTGTCGAGCCGGCTGAAATGCTCTGAGCTTTGTTCATAGAATGTTTACGAAAAACCAAAGAAAACCAAGGAAAAATAAAAATTGACATTTTTGATATGAAAATGACAAACAGAAACAACGAAACGAAATCGAAAATACATGGAGTAGTTGACTTTTTTCATGTAAAAAATATAATAGTTTCTAGTCTCACGTGATCTTTGAAACGTGAAGAACAAAGGAGGAAACCGCAAGTGAACAAGAAGCTTCTCGCTTCTCTGCTGGCGCTGTGCATGGTGCTGGCGATCGGTCTGACTGCCTGCAGCTCGGACGATACCGCCACGACCACTCCGGCCGCCGCAGACGCCACCACCACGGCTGCCGCCGGCGACGACGCCACGACGGCCGCTGAGGGCGAAACGACCGCTGCCGCCGCCGACGAAGGCGCCCCGGCTACCTGGGAGAACCTCTCCTGGGAGAAGAACACCTCCCCGGTCACCCTGTCGCTGTATATCGATTTTGATTGGTATACGGTGGATACCTGGGGTGAGGATCAGGTGTCCCAGGAGATCACCCGTCTGACGGGCGTATCCCTGGACGTCATCAAGAGCTCCGACCTGAACCAGCTGAGCGTTATGCTGGCTGCCCAGGAGCTCAACGACATCACCTTCACCTCCAACCTGCCCCAGCGCTTTGAGGATCCGGACATCTGCGCGGCGTGGGATGAGCTGTCCGCGCAGTACTGTCCCGAGTTCATGGAGAACATTGACGATCTGGAGAAGCTGAACAACACGGCTGAGGACGGCCACATCTACACGCTGAAGACCCACTACAACAACGACGCCAACTGGGAGGATCCCCGCAACCTGCCCTCTCCCGGCGACTCCGGCCTCTACTACCGCGCTGACATCATGGAGAAGCTGAACCTGCCCATGTTCAACTCGGTGGAGACCTTCGAGGAGACCCTGTACGCTGTGCAGGCCAAGGCCAACGAGGTAGGCATCACCATGGTGTTCAACCCCCATCCCTCCTGGTCCAGCGCCATCGCTGAGTTTGTGGGCGCTCCTCTGACCCGCTACTGGGACGATGAGAGCAAGTCCATCAAGCTGCAGTACAACTCCGAGAAGTATCTGGAGTACTTCAAGCTGATGAACAAGTGGTACCGCGACGGCCTCATGCCCAAGGATTACCTGGGCGTGCGCCCCGAGGACTTCTTCCAGCGCAACCGCTCCGGCCAGGTCTTTGCCGCCCAGTACAACTGCGGCCTGCAGGTGGAGACCAACGAGCTGTGGCGCCAGAACGGCACCGGCGGCCTGTCCACCGATATGACCAAGCCCTACTTCAAGATCGTGAAGGAGTCCCTCACCTATAAGGGCGAGGACCTGCTGACCTATCCCGATTACAACATCGGCTGGGCCTCCACCTTCCTGTCTGCCAGCTGCGAGAACCTGGATCGCGCGATCCTGTTCATGGAGTTCCTCAAGAGCCCCCAGGGCGACGAGCTGACCCAGTGGGGTATTGAGGGCAAGCACTACACCCTCAACGAGGACGGCCTGATCGTCCGCACCGAGGAGTACAACAACTACACTGCCGACGAGCTCAAGCAGACCGGTATTGGCCCCTGGTACCTGCAGGCCTCCGGCCTGGGCGAGGGCGTATCCGTGCACTCCACCATCCTGTCCACCGATCCCGAGAAGGCGATTGACGCTCAGGACGAAGTGGATATGCTGAAGATGCGCAAGACCCATTACGACCGTCAGCCGGTTATGTACTTTGCCAAGACCGACCTCGACTCCGACGAGCTGGCTATCCAGACCAAGCTGGCCGACGAGTGGAACAAGCGCACCGCTCAGATGATCGCCGCTGGTTCCGAGGCCGAGGTGGAGCAGCTCTGGAATGAGATGCAGGATTACATGAAGGCCAACGGCATCGAGAAGGTCGAGGCCATGATGACCGCCAACTACAAGGAGGCGCTGGCCCGCTATCAGGCTGCCGGTTACTTCACCGACATCGTGATCGAATAAGGCCTTAAAAGCTTTCGGTCGGGTTTGCGGGCGTGAAGCCCGCAAGCTATAGGACGCGGTCGAAAGTGCTCCGCGCAGGGATTCTTCCCTGCGCGGAGTTTTTTTATTTTTCCCGCAGGAAAGGCGCGCCGCGTTGTGATTCCCGGGCGGATCGTGTATACTAACACCATGCTCGAAGGAGGCGGTAACGTGAAGAATACATTATACGTCGTGATCCCCTGCTACCGGGAGCAGGCGGTGCTTCCGGAGACGGCCAGGCGGCTGGGCGTAAAAATGCGGTCGCTGGCGGAAGCTGGCAAAATCAGCGCTGAAAGCCGCGTGGTCTTTGTGAACGACGGGTCAACCGACGGAACCTGGGCGGTAATCGAGCGGCTGCATCAAGAGGATAGGCTTTTCAGCGGCATCAACCTGACGCGGAACCGGGGACATCAGAACGCCCTGCTGGCAGGGCTGATGACGGTGAAGGATATGGCAGACATGGTCATCTCCATGGACGCAGATCTTCAGGACGACATCAACGCCATGGATGAGATGGTGGATAAGTATCTGGAGGGCTGCGATATTGTCTACGGCGTACGCAGCAAGCGGGCCACGGACAGCTTCTTCAAGCGCTTCACCGCCGAGGCCTTTTACCGGCTGATGAGCTTCCTGGGCGCGAATGTGATCTTTAACCATGCCGATTACCGGCTCATGAGCCGCCGGGCCCTGGAGGGCCTGGCAGAGTTCAAGGAGGTCAATCTTTTCCTGCGGGGGCTGGTGCCGATGGTGGGCTACCGCTCGGACACCGTATTCTATGAGCGCAGCCAGCGCTTTGCCGGCGAAAGCAAGTATCCCCTGAAGAAGATGCTGGCCTTTGCCTTTGAGGGGATTACCTCGCTGAGCGTGAAGCCGATCCGGATCATCACCGGCCTGGGCCTTGGGGTCTTCCTGGTGAGCCTGGTGATGCTGGCCTATTTCCTTATCCTCTTCGCCGCGGGGAAGACGGTGCAGGGCTGGTCCACCATCGTCATCTCGGTGTGGGCCATCGGCGGGCTGCAGCTGCTGGCCATCGGCGTGATCGGGGAGTATATCGGCAAGGTTTATCTGGAGGCCAAGCACCGCCCCCGCTACCGGGTGGAGCGGTTCCTGCACACCCCGGAGGCGGGGCAGGAGGAGCGGGAGCCGGACGCGCCCCGTTAGGATTATCCATGCAGAGGGTAAGGATCGCGCATTGACAAGGCGGCCCCGGCGCGCGACAATAAAGCCAAACCGTTATGAGGAGAAATCGCATGGAAATTAAAAAGCTGCTGGTCGATAAGCTGAAGGATATCCATAACCGCGCGCCGGTCAACATCGCCTTCTTGGGCGACAGCGTGACCCAGGGCTGCTTTGAGACCTTCACCAACCAGGAACGGCTGCTGGACGGCAACACCGACTATGAGGCGGTATACCATAACCGCCTGCGCAAGAAGATCCAGTCTGCGGTGCCGGTGCCGGTCAACATGATCAACGCGGGCAACGGCGGCGGCACCACGCCGCAGGCGCTGGAGCGCATTGAGCGGGATATTTTCAGCGCAAGCCCCGCCCTCACCGTGGTGTGCCTGGGGCTTAACGACGCGGTGGGCGGCCCCGATAATATCGGCGCTTATGGCGATACCCTGGTCAAGATTTTCCGCAAACTCAAAACGCGCCCCATGGAGATCATCATGATGACGCCGAACCGCATGAACGATTATGTTTCGCCGCTGCTGCCGGAGGGGAGCAAGCTGGCCCGGATCGCCGCCGATACCGCCCGGGTGCAGAGCTCGGGGCTCATGGACCGGTATATGCAGGCGGCGCGGGAGGCCGCAGCCAGCGAGAATGTGCAGCTGGTGGACGCCTATGCGCGCTGGTGCAAGCTGCATGACGCGGGCGTAGACACCACAGCACTGCTGGCCAACCATGTCAACCATCCCACCCGCGAAATGCATCAGCTCTTTGCCGATGCGCTCTATGAAACGATGTTTTTTCAGGAGGATTAACCCATGTTTGACGGCTTTGGCATGAACTTGAGCACCCTGAGCCTGCTCTCCAGCGCGAAAACCCGCTCGGTATGCGCCGAGAACCCGACCGGCGAAAAGGGGAAGGGCGGCATGGCCACCGAGGGCTTTTCCAGCGCGGCTGCCCGGGAGCTGGGACAGGGCTGGAAGGTATCGCCCTGCATCGGCGTGGAGCCCGGCGAAACGGTGACGTTGGCCGATATTGACGGCCCGGGCGCCATTCAGCACATGTGGTTTGCCGATACCACGGGCCGCGATTTTATTCTGCGTATCTATTGGGACGGGCAGGAGCAGCCCTCGGTGCTGACGCCGCTTTCAGACTTTTTCGGCGGCGGCTGGGGGGTCAACCGGGATGACGCCAAGGGCGGCGCCTTCCCGACGGTCACCTCGATGCCGGTGGTCATGGCGCCTAACCGCGGCTACAATTGCTTCTGGGTCATGCCCTTTGCCAAGCACTGCCGCATCACCATTGAAAATGTCGGCACGAAACGGGGCGTGTGCTTCTACCAGATCACCTATACGCTGACGGAGATCCCCAAGGACGCGGCTTACTTCCATGCCCACTACCGCCGGGTTGCGCCGCTGCCCTATGGCCAGGACTATGTGATTGCCGATGGGATCCAGGGCAAGGGGCAATATGTGGGCGCTTTCCTCTATGTCGGGCTGAACAACGCCGGCGGCTGGTGGGGCGAGGGCGAGGTGAAATTCTACATGGACGGTGACACGGATTTCCCCACCATATGCGGAACCGGGACGGAGGACTATTTTGGCGGCGCCTATAACTGGGACGTGAACGGCAAGTATACCACCTATTCGGCCCCCTTTATGGGGATGTACCAGGTGATCCAGCCGGACGGCCTGTATGCCTCGCAGCAGCGCTTTTCCATGTACCGCTGGCATATCATGGATCCGATCCGCTTTGAGCGCGACCTGAAGGTCACGATCCAGGACCTGGGCTGGCGCAGGGAGGGACGCTACCTTGTGCGCCAGGACGATATGGCCTCCGTGGCCTTCTGGTATCAGACGCTGCCGACCGCGCCGTTGCTGGAGCTGCCCAGCGTGAACGATCTGGAAGTGATCTAACGGCACAAAGTGGTGGATGAATCCCCAGCGGGTGTGGTATGATAGAGAGAAAGAGCCCCGGCAGGCCTGCCGGGGGCTTTCTTTGCCGGCGGGCGGCATGGAACGAATGGCGTGTGCGGGAGGTATAGCGTGAAGTGGAGTAAACAGGACCCTTACCTGAAGGCGGGGGTTACGGTATTTGTGACGGGCGCGGCGTTGATGTGCGTCTACCGGCTCTTCCATTCGGTGGATAACCTTTGGATGTCGATCCAGCATACGGTCGGGGCCTTCCTCTCCATGATGACCCCCTTTATCATCGCGGTCGTCATCGCCTATCTGCTCAAGCCGGTGCGGGATCTTCTGACAAAGACGCTGAAGCGGATTTTCCCCAGGGCGCGCATTGGCAAAGTAAGGGGGGCGGCCTTGGCGCTGACCATGCTGCTTTTCCTGGCTGCGGTGGGGACGGCTATCGGCCTTTTGATCCCGGCTATCTGGAAAAACCTGATGGACCTCATCTATCAGCTGCCGCAATACTTTACAGAGGCGGAAGCCACGCTGAACGAGCTGACGCAAAGCATCCCCTGGCTTGCCAGCTTCAATCTGGATATGGAGCAGCTTGAAGCGCAGCTGCTGGCCTGGCTGCAGGACATCGTAAACAGCAGCAACCTGGGCCAGATGGCCGGGCAGGTGGCAGGACAGGTGGTGGCCACGGTAGGCGGCGTATTCAGCGGTATCCTGACCTTTGTCCTGTCGCTGGTGCTTTCGATCTATATCCTCAAAGGCGGGCGCCAGCTGCTGGCCAGCGTCAAGGATGTGATGACCCGCCAATGGGGCGAGGCGCGCACCCAGGGGATCGTCAGCCTGTTCCGGGATATTGACCAGGTTTTCGGGCAATACATCGGCGGCAAGATGATGCAGAGCTTTATCATGTTCCTGATGATCCTGCCGCTGTTTCTGCTGCTGGGCGTAGCCTATGCCCCGCTGATGGCCGCCATTGTGGCGCTGACCAATCTGATCCCCTACATCGGCCCCTTTATCGGCGGCGCGGTTCCGGTGTTCTTTATGCTGCTGATCCATCCGGTCAAGGCGCTTTTGGTTCTGGGCGCGGTGCTGCTGGTGCAGCAGATTGACAACTATCTGGTAGAACCCCGGCTCATCGGCGACCGCATGGGGATGCATCCCTTCTGGGTCATAAGCTGCGTGATCATCGGCGGGGAGCTGCTGGGCGTATTCGGCATTCTGCTGGCAATCCCCATTGCCGGCGTGCTGCGCATTACGGCGAAACGGTATTTCGATGCCCGTGATGCCCGCAGGAAAAAGAAGCAAACGGAGGATAGGGACGATACATGAAGCTGGGGTTAGGTATCGATACGGGCGGCACCTATACGGATGCGGTGGTCTATGACTTTGATAAGGACGCGCCCCTTGCCTGGGGCAAGGCCCCAACGACACCGGCAAACCTGACCGAAGGGATCGCGGCCGCGCTGGATACGCTGCCGGGCGGGCTGATCCGGCAGGTGCAGCGGGTAGCCCTCTCTACGACGCTGGCGACCAACGCCTGCGTGGAGGGACGGGGAGGCCGGTCGCGGCTGGTCCTCATCGGCTGCCAGCGGAAGATTGTGGAGCGCGTAGGCGCGGAATACGGGCTGCCGCCGGTGGAGGAGATGGTGCTGATCGACGGCGGGCATGACCGGCAGGGGCAGCCGGTGGCGGCGCCCGATTGGGAAGCGCTGGAAAAGCAGGTGATGGAGCAGGACAGCCGCTGGGACGCCTATGCCGTGGTGGAGATCTGGGGCGCGCGCAACCAGGCCGCAGAGGCGGAGGCCAAACGGCGGCTGGCAGCCTGGACGGGGAAGCCGGTCGTTGCCGGCCACGAGATCACCGGGGAGCTTAACTCGCTGAAGCGGGCGGCCAGCGCGCTGCTGAACGCGCGGCTGCTTCCGGTGATTGCGGACTTTTTGCGGGCGGTTGAGGCGGCGCTTCACCGCCGGGGGATCGATTGCCCGGTAGCCATTGTCCGGGGGGACGGCACGCTGATGAACCGGGCCTTTGCTGCGGCACGGCCCATCGAAACGCTGCTCTGCGGCCCAGCCTCCAGCGTGCTGGGCGGGGCCCGGCTATCGGGCCTGAGCCAGGGCGTCGTGGTGGATATGGGCGGGACGACCAGCGACATCGCCCTGATCCGGGACGGCCTGCCGGTCATGGCGCCCGAAGGCGCGGCGGTGGGCGGCTGGCGTACCGGTATCGCCTCCATCGATATCGAAACGGTGGGCCTGGGCGGGGATAGCCTGGTGCGGCTGGATGAAGCGCAGCCCGACGGGCTTTCCCTGGGCCCCCGCCGGGTGATCCCGCTGGTCACCCTGGCTTATCGGGATGAGCGGGTTGCCCAAAGGCTGCGGGAGATACGGCTGCAGAAGCGCCGCCACACCCTGAGCCTGGCGGAGTTCTTCCTGCGCCAGGGGGATCCGGGCGAGCTGACCGGGACGCAAAAACGGCTGTGGGACGCGCTGGAAGAAGGTCCGCTGAGCGTCCAGGAGCTGTCTGAACGGGCGCAGGTCTACCTTTACCATCTGGAGCGGGAGCTGGAGCCCATGGAGCAGGCTGGCTGGGTGATGAAGAGCGGCCTGACGCCCACCGACGCGCTGCATGGTCTGGGGCGCATGGCCATGTGGCCCAGCGGCCCCGCCCAGGATGCCCTGGAGATTATGGCGCTGCAAACGGGGGAAAGCGGGGAAGCGCTGGCCCGCCGCATCCTGGAGGGCGTGTCGCGCAGGCTTCATCGGGCGGTGGCCCGGATGCTTTTGCGGCAACGCTGGCCCAAGGCCTGTGAGCGCGGCCTTTCCCCGCTGATGGAGCTGTGGATCGAGGAGGCATTCCAGGAGCGGGCGCGCCCGGCAGCCTTCGACGGGGAAGGCGATTTCATGCTGGCAAGGCTTGCCAGCCGCACGCCCCTCATCGGCGTAGGCGCGCCGGTGGCTCACTTTCTGCCGGACGTGGCGCAGGCCATGGGCTGCGAGGCGCGGATGGATCCGATGTCTCCGGTAGCCAACGCGATGGGAGCAATCACCGCCGGCGTTACAGCCCGCGTGACGCTGACGGTGAAGCCGGATCAGCAGATGGGCGGGCCCGGCGGCTATCATGTATACGGCGGGGAGGAGAAACCCTGGTTTGCCCAATATGAGCAGGCCCTTGCATGGGCCTGCCAGTGCGCACGGCGGATGGCTGGCGAGCAGGCCAGCGCCCAGGGGGCCGGCGAGCTGCGCTTCTCCCAGCAGGTGCGCGAGCGGGTGGGCCGCATCACGCCCGCTGAGGATGACCCCCAGCGCCTGGCTCAATTCAACGGCGGGGTCGCGCCTGCGGCAGAGGCGCCGGCCAGCGACGGTATCCTGCTGGAGACTGTGGTTATTGCCCGGGCAGACGGCCCCATGGACTGGGCGCAGCTTGATCCAAGCGCAGGGGTAGGAAATTGAACTGAAATGCTTGACAATATGCGGTTGATGCCTATATAATATTCATATCAAATTTGAACCCTTGGAGGAACAAGCCGTGGATGCAACGACAATCGCACAGCTATTGAAGGAGAAGGGGATCCGGCCCACTGCCCAGCGTATCGGCGTATATGAGAATATTGCCCAGCGCTGCGACCATCCGACGGTGGATATGCTCTATCAGGATATGCACCCTACCCACCCCTCCCTGTCGAAAACCACCGTGTACAATACGCTGGATATGCTGGTGCAGGCGGGGCTGGTGCGGACGGTAACCATCAACAGCAATGAAGCCCGGTTCGATGCGGATACCAGCCTCCATGGGCACTTTCAGTGCGTTTGCTGCGGCGAGGTTTCGGATTTCCGCCTGCCGGAAGCCCGGCTGGAGACTGCCGGCTTGGAGGGATACGAGGTATCCACCCAGGATGTGTATTTTACCGGCCGCTGCCCCAAATGCCAGAAAAACTAGGATAAAGGCCGCATCCCTTTGATCGGTTAGGGGAAAAGGCGCGAAGAAGGAGAAAGCTGATAGCGGCTTTCTCTTTTTTTGTAGGCTTGGGGAGAGGGGGCGGAAATGATGCGGAAAGCCAGCTTCTGCCCTTGCAATCAGCACCATTTTGGGGTATGGTGGAAAAAATACAAGGGAGGGATTGGTACATGGAGATTGGCTTTATCGGAATTGGCGTGATGGGCGCCTCGATGGCGAGGAACCTGATGAAGGCGGGGCATCGGCTATATGTATATACCCGCACGGCGGAGAAGGCAAGGCCCCTGGTGGAGGAGGGCGTAGCCTGGTGCCCCTCGGTTGCCGCCTGCGCCTGCGGCCGCGACGCAGTGATCACGATGGTAGGCTACCCCCGGGATGTGGAGGAGGTCTACTTTGGAGAGGCGGGCATTCTGGCCCACGCCAGGAAGGGCGCGTATGTGATCGATATGACGACGACGGATCCCCTTTTGAGCGTACGCATCAGCGACGCAGCGAAGCAGAGGGGCCTTCACGCCCTGGACGCTCCGGTGTCCGGCGGGGATTCGGGCGCGCGGGCCGGCACCCTTTCCATCATGGTGGGTGGAGAGAAGGAGGATTTTGAGGCCTGCCAGCCGTTGTTTTCCGCCATGGGGCGCAACATTGTCTACGAGGGCGCGGCCGGCAGCGGCCAGCACACCAAAATGGCCAATCAAATCGCCCTGGGCGGCGCAATTGCCGGCGTTTGCGAGGCGATCAGCTACGGTAGGGCCCATGGGCTGGACATCCAGACCATGCTGGATTCGATCGGCGCCGGCGCGGCCGGCAGCTGGCAGATGAGCAATATGGCGCCGCGTATGCTCAAGGGCGACTTTGCGCCCGGGTTCTATGTGAAGCACTATATCAAGGATATGGAGATTGCCCACGGCCAGGCGGAGGCTGCCGGACAGCGGCTGCCGGTTCTGGAGCAGGTGCTGGCCATGTACCGGGAGCTGGCCGGGCGGGGCGAGGGCGATCTGGGGACCCAGGCGCTGCTGCACTATTACGAGGAACAGGACAGGGGCTAGGCTTCCTGGGCTGGGCGGCTATGGACGGTGAGGGCGACCCTGCGCTGGGCGCGGGTTGCCGCGTCGATGAGCGCCTCATCAACCACCTGCCCCTGCTGCGCGAGGATGGCGCCGTCGGGCGCCGTGAGCTGCTGGGTGATGATCCGACCCAGAAGGGGGGATGGGGCCTCCGGAGCCGGGGAAGGCGCAGGAGGTTCGGCGGCAGGGGAGGCGGCGGGGGCTGCCGGGCGGGCCGGCTGGCTGCGGGAAAGGATCACCGCCTCGGGCCCTACGCAGGCTACGGCGTCTGCCGGCGCCGTCAGGCCGGAGGCGAACCGCAGCTGCAGCACAGCGCCGTCGGCATCAAGCTCCGCGTCCAGGCAGCGGCCTGCGGGCGGCTCCTGGGCCGACAGCCCCGGAAGGCCCAGCGGGAGTTGGCATATCCAGGCTTGCCAGCAGGCCGTATCCGGCGCCAGGGGCTGGCAGTCTGCCAGGGCGGCTAAAACCGGATTGCCAGGATAGGCATGACGAAAGGGCAGCGCCAAAAGCGGACGGCGCAGATCGCCGGGGCGCAGGACAAGGTAGCGGACGGCCATAAGCCCCTCGTCCGCGACCAGGCGGATCACACGCCCCAGCAATGCGCCTGTGTTCAAATCAATTACCTTTGTTCCAAGCCATTCCCTAGCCCACATGGCGTTTCCAACCCCCTTTTTTCCTAGCCTATGTGAAGGTGAGGCGGGAAATGACCAAAAAGGAAGCGCCCGGAGCCAGGACAGGGCTCCGGGCGGGGGAGAGGAGAACACGGCGGCCGAGGTGATCCGCCGACAGAGATAGATTGCCCGCAGAACGGCAGAATATACCGATGATGGGCAGGGGAATTTTTTGTGCCCGCCCTTTTCAGCAAAGGGTGGGCGCGGCCCTTGGGCAAGGGCTGCGCGGCTGCCCGGACAGCAGGGGCTTTTCCTGTAAAAACGATCGGCTTTTTTCCGGCGGATGGATTGCCACCGCCGTTGGTTTGTTGTACAATAGTACCTCAGGAGGGTGAGCAGTGCGGATTATATCAGGTTCGCTCAAGGGCCGGCAGCTGCAGCTGCCCAAGGGCAGCGCCGCGCGTCCTACAAGCGACCGCGCGCGGGAGGCGCTGTTTAATATCCTGCAGCCCAGCCTTGTGGGTTCGCGGGTATTGGATCTCTTCGCGGGCAGCGGCGCATTGGGCGTTGAAGCGCTGAGCCGGGGCGCGGCGTGCTGCGTCTTTGTGGAGCTGGATCGGGCGAACGCCAGGGCGCTTCAGGAGAGCCTGGCGCGTTTTGCTGTCCCGCAGCAGCGGGGCATGGTGGTTAACGGCGATTTCCGGCATGCTGCGCCGCAGCTGGCGCGGGAGGGCAAGCAGTTCGATCTGATTTTTCTGGATCCGCCCTATGAAGCCGGGTATTACGGCGAGGCTCTGGAGCTGTCGCGCCGCTTGCTGGCGCCGCAGGGATGCATTGTGGCGGAGCACGAGCGTGGACACGCCCTGCCCGAGCCTCCGGCAGGCCTTGAGGTGACCGACGTGCGGCAATATGGGAAGAATACCATAAGCTTTTACCGGAGCAGGGGGGATGCGCTATGAGCCTCTGGATCTATCCAGGCAGCTTCGATCCCATTACCCTGGGACATGTGGACATCATCCGGCGGGCCGCAGGCCATTGCGACCGGCTGGTGGTGGCGGTGTTGGTAAACGTGGCAAAGGCCGGCGTCTTTTCTGTCGAGGAGCGCATGGAGATGATCCGTTCCGCCACCGCGGGTATCCCCCATGTGGAGGTGGATGCTTTCAGCGGCCTGCAGGTTGATTATGTGCGGCGCATGGGTGCGGATGCAGTGGTGCGCGGCCTGCGTACCATCGGCGATTTTGCCGCCGAGCAGGAGCTGGATGCCTGTAACCGCAAGCTCTACCCGGATATGGAGACGATTTTCTTTATGACATCGCCTGCCTATACCTTTGTCAGCTCCTCGGCAGTCCGTGAGGTAGGCCGCTTTGGGGGCGATCTTTCGGGCTTTGTGCCCGGTTGTATTCAGGAACAGGTGGCCCGGCGGCTGCGGGGCGACTGACGACGGCCGGCGATTGACGCGCGGCCCACGATGAAAAACCAATTGGAAGGGGTTTATGATATGAACGTTATGGCTTTGCTGGACTATCTGCAGGAAGAGGTAGAAAGGGCCAATAAGGTGCCCTTTTCCGAGAACGCCATGGTGGATCGGGAAAAGCTGCTCAATATCATCAATGACGTGCGCGTGACGCTGCCCAACGAACTGATGGAAGCGGAGACGATCCGCAACCAGCGGGCCCAGATCATTGAGGACGCACAGCGCGAGGCGCACACGATCGTGGAAGAGGCCCAGGCCCAGGCCCATCAGCTGGTGGAGGAGAACGCCGTCACCCAGCAGGCCTATGCCCAGGCCCAGGAGATCGTGGAGCGGGCCCAGAACGGCGCGCGCGAGGTCCGGCGCAGCGCCAATGAATATGTGGAGGACGTCCTCTCCGAGATGGAGGGCTATATCACCCGGAACCTGGAGATGGTACGGGCGAACCGCGAGCAGATGCGTGGACGCTAGTCGCCGGAGAAGCGGACAAGGAGCGCCATGCACAGGTAAAAGACAAGGAACATAGCCAACGCAAAGCCAGCCAGCGCCGCCAGCTGCCCGAAGCTCATGGGCAGATAGGGCGTGGGCAGGGGATAAAAGACGGCTTGCGTGGCGGGCAAAAGCTGAAGTACGGCCCTGGTCAGCACAGCGCTGACCAGGGCTTGCGCTGTTTTGTAGCCAAGAAAGGGCAAAAGCGATACGCCAGGCATCAGGGAAAGGCTTTGCGCCTGAATGGAGAGGCCGCCAAAGCCCAGAAGAAAGGCCATGACCGTCATCACCTGGGCCAGCGGCGCGCCGCTGGCAGCTGCGCTTTGGCATCCGGCGGTCATTTCTACCATACCGGAGAGCAGGGCGGACGACAGATGAGGCGAAATACCCAGACAGGAAAGCGCCGGCGCGAGGGCCCTGGACAGCACATCCATGATGCCCCAGTGGGTGAGCAATGCCAGCACCACGGAGAACAGCACGACCGTCCCGCCCACGATGACCAGCGTTTTGCCAACCCCCAGCAGGATATCGGACAGGTGCAGGGGCTTGGCCAGGGCCGGCGGTTTGAGCTCCGGGCTCCCCCCGCGAACGCGCCGGAAGGCCCCCAACGCCAGGTTGAGCGCCAGGCCTGCCGCCACATGGCACCCCCAAAGGATGAAGCCCAGGCGGCTGTCGCCCAGCATGGCCGTCCCCAGCGTTCCGATAATAAAGGCGGGCCCGGCATGGGAAGCCAGCTGGCTGGCCCAGCGGGCCTGGCGGGGCGTAAGCTCGCCCTGGGCCTGCAGCTCGCCCACAACCCTGGCGCCGGCCGGATAGCCGGAAGCGATGGAAAGGCATAGGGCCAGGGCGGAATTGCCCGGCAGGCCAAAAAGGCGCGGCGTCACACGCCCCAGCGCCTGGCCGGTCCAGGAGAGCGCGCCGGATTGGGCAATCAGCTGGCTGGCGACCAAAAAGGGGAACAGGCTGGGCAGGAGCGTCCCTGCAAATAGCGTGACGCCCCGCTGCGCGGCCGCCAGGGCCTCGTCCGGGGCCACCAGCAGGGCAGCCAGCAGCGCGATGCCGGCCAGCGCCATGATCCATTGCTTCTTCATGCAATCCCTCCTTCATGGTAACCTATGAGGCGCCCGCACCGGTTCATGCCGGCAATGTTGCGGCCCAGGGCGGGGAAAGGAACTTAACCTGCGGGCGCGCGTCTAAGAGGTGATTTGAGTGATAAACAAAGGAGACAATCAGGATGAAACGGAACCAATCCATATTCAGCGCCTGTCTGGCGGTGCTTGCCTTGCTGATCATCCTGGGGGGCTGCGCGGCCAAGCCTCCCCGCTATAGCTGTTCGACCACCCTGGAGGAGCTGTCCGGGCAGATACGCTCATCCATCAGCTTCGGTATGATGATGGCCCAGCCAGCCGACGGCCTGGAGGCCCTTACAGGCGTCAAGGGCGAGCTTTTTTCCGAAGTGTCGGCCTATCTGCCGATGAGAATCGGCAGCGATACGCTGATTATCGGGAAGCTGGCTGACAGCGCCCGGATGGAGGAAGCGGAGACGGCGCTTCAGGCGCATCTGGATAACCTTGTCAAGACCTTTGAGACCTATCTGCCTGAAGCCTATGAGATGGCCAAGAAGGGGCGGGTCGTGCAGCGCGGCGATTATGTGATGTTGGTGGTATCGCCGGACAATGACAAGGCCGTCGAGC
>UQLW01000023.1 GCA_900542005.1 uncultured Eubacteriales bacterium | reverse complement strand
ACGCTTTTACGGTATTTGCAACAATCTGATAGTTATTGGATAATAGGGTATCAACACCCATTTTAAGCAAGGCCTCTGCTTCCTCCTGCTCATCTGACCAAAATATGTTGCATCGGATCCCGTGCTGATGGGCTAAATCGATCATTGCCTGATTGAAATACGGCTTAAACAGCTGCACCTTTTCTGCCTTTAACGCGATAGCCCGCTCGACAATATCCCATGGTCTTGCCTCCAAGTGCCCCACGCAAACAGGAATATCCGGCGCATATGCCTTGAATTGCCGAATATGCTCATCGGGTTCAAGCATAAAATATACATATTTTTCACAATCGTATTGCCGAATCAGGGAAACCATCTTCTGCAAAATCGCCTGGGGATAGGGTTCATCCAGGCTTAAGGGCTTGACGTGAATATTCATGATGGTATGCGCCGCAAATTTCTGCAAAATCTCTTCAAACCGCACCACCGGCAACCCCGAGAATTTAGGATCGAACCGGATGCCAAAATCCAGCTCCGCCAATTCCTTGTATGTATGCTCATAGATCCTTCCCCTGCCGTTGCTTACCCTGTCCAGGGTAGCGTCATGGCAGGAAACAATTTCGCCATCCTTTGTTGGCCATACGTCAAATTCTATTTCCGGAGCCCCCAGCGCAACGGCCGCCCCAAAGGCAGGCATGGAATTCTCCGGCGCAACGGCGCTAAAGCCCCTGTGCGCACATACCCTGGGATAGGGCATCAGGCCCTCCGGCAATGCAATCGCGCTTCCAGCAGGGCGATAATTCCAGGGCCTTCTTCCCTCCTCCATATACGCATAATGGGGCTTGGCCGTTCCACCAAATCCCGCTGGCTTGTTGTACTTTTTCTTAGGATTGATCTCGCAAACCGCAATACCCACATCGTTTTTCATATCAACCAGCATGGTTCCGTCCGGCGATACCATCATACTGGCCCCGCCTACTTCACTATCCATGCCTAAAGACACGGAGGCGCGAATCAGGTACGCATTCGTCTGATAGGACAAAAACCTTCCGATAATCTCCAATGCCTGATGCGTATCGGTCCTTTGCAGCGAGCATCCGATGATGATGTCCACCTGCTCCCTGGCAATCCGGGCAAACGCCTCGTAAAAATAGAAATCATAGCAGGTCATAAAGCCGTAACGGACACCGTCTATGTCGAGTACATATGGCGGCTGGAAGGTATAACTATACGATACATCCAGTCCGATACCGCCTTGCTCATCCCCTTTGACCTCGGAGGGTGCTGGATGAGCCTTAAAATATTTGCCAATGACCTGGCCTGTTGGAGCAACCGCATAGGTTGTGTTCCTGTATCCCTGTTGCGTTTGGAACGCCGAATTGACAAATACCAGCGCCTGGCATCGGGAAGCCGTCTCCATCACCTTTTTCATGAGGGTATCATGATGGCGCTGCACAGCCTGTTCGTACTGCCCTTTATCCTGCACTTTCCCTGGAACATCGCTGTATTCGGGCAGCACAATCAAGTCCATGCTGGCATCGCATTGATCCAGCAGGTCGATGAGTGCCAAAAAGCATTGATCCTGACTGTCGTTATCCATGGCATACCGGGGCTGAATCACTGCGGCTTTCATGAGACGGATCCCCTTCTATATGGAATATTCATTTCATTCTATCACGGGCAACTGCCCTGTGCAATGGATTCCTTCCGGGTATAATAAGTGGGCGTATCCTTGGGATACGCCCACTTGCGCTAAACATGGTATATCTATCACAGCGCCTGCATCTTCTCGCAGTAGTACTGCACGTTCTCCCATTTGGCGTCGGGGGCGATGCGGTGGTCGGGGCAGGGGATATAGCCGCCCAGGGCAATGAGGCCCTTAAGCCGCTCCACCTCGGCGTCGATATCGGCCCGCTCGCGGGCGAAAACCGTCTTGTTCATGCCGCCCACGCCGCGAACCTGCGCGCCGTACTGGGCCCGCCAGGGCGCAATGGAAGCGTCCCATACGCCCACCTCGATGGGGAACATCGTATTGACGCCGTTATCCAGCCAGACCGGCACAAGCTTGTCAATGCAGCCGTCGCAGTCCAGCGATACAATGTCGATGCCATGGGCGGCCAGCATATCCGTGATGCGCTTATAGTGGGGGCCTACCTTTTCACGGAACACCCGCGGGCTGATCAGCGGGCCATTCTTGAAGCAGATATCCTCCCAGAAGTGAGCAAAGTCAAAGCCGTCGTATACGGAAAGGATTTTCTCGGCTACGCGGTAGGCCAAATCGCCCACAGTATCGATCACCTCGTCATAGAGCTCCTCGTCGTCGGCCTGCAGGTAGGCCAGATCCGTCACGCCGATCATATCCCGGATCGAGCCATAGAGCGAGCCGCAGTGGATGCACTTGGGCAGGGTACGCCGGCTGTCCTCCTCCGCCAGCTTTTTCAGGGCCTCCAGGTCGATCCGCTGGTCGCTGTAGGTCAGGCGCGGCTTATAGAGCTCCTCCCAGGCTTCGCGGCCGGTCATCAGCGTGCCGACCTGCGCCGGGATGGAGTCTACCCCTGGCTTAATGATGTTGATGTTGCCTTTGGCATCCATCACCTTGCGCTTGCCGTCGGGGTATTCTTCCAGCAGCTTGGGCTCAAAGCCGGGCATAAGCCCCGCGTTTCCCCCAAAGCACTCGTTCCAGTTGAAGTCAAAGCCAAGCCTGGCGGCAATCTCTTTGTCGGCCTCGTTGCCGTCGGTCCAGGCATGGGCCAGTTCCTGGCTGATATGGCCTTCGTCAGCCCATTTTTGAAGCGTTTCGTCCCAATAGCCAAAATGCACCACCGGCATCTTGTCATAGTCCTGATAATGCAAAATCGCCTTAACCCGTTCACGATGCGTCATGTTCCGTTCCCTCTGCCTTTCTTGGGATATAGGGGCATTGTACCATATCCGGCTGGTCAGGCTCAATGGGCAAAATTAAGCTGCCCTGGCCTAAAAAAGAAGCGGCCGGCTGAGCCGGCCGCTTCCTACGGCATAGGTTTACTCATAGAGCAGGTAGGGCTTTACCGCCTTCTGGTAGGCCTCCAGCCCCGCCCGGTTGGCCTCCAGGATCCCCTGGCAGGAGAGCGCGCCGGTGCGGAATTGGTCGGTGCCCATCAGGCTGTCCAGGAAATAGCGCCGGCCATCCTGGGGCCGCTCGACAAAGCGGTATTCAAAATGATCCGGATGCAGATCCCGGATGACCTCCAGCAGGTACAGGCCCGTCTCAAAGGAACGGAAGGCCCGGCGGTCGGTCACATGGGGCTGCACGGCATAGCACAGCTCGCCCTGATGCTTGCTGAAGGTCGGCGTAAAGCAGCCGGCCCGGAATTTGACGCCCGGCAGGTTCTTGGCCTGCATGGCCTCCACCACTTCATAGCTCTTCAGCCACGGCGCGCCGATGATCTCAAAGGGGATCGTGGTGCCGCGGCCCTCGGAAACATTGGTGCCCTCGAATACGCAGGTGCCGATGTAGAGCTCCGCCCCGTCAATGGTAGGCAGGTTCGGAGACGGGATGACCCAGCTCAGATCGGTCTCATCCGCATACAGGTCGCGCTTCCAGCCCTTGCAGGGAACGACGGTAAGCTCGCAGGCAAACTCCTCCGGCCGCGTGCCCGCCAGATACCGGGCCAGCTCGCCAATGGTAATCCCCGTACGGGTAGGAAGGCCGTAATCGCCCACAAAGGAGCGGAAGCGCTCGTCCAGGATGGTACCCTCCACCTTCACGCCGCCGATGGGGTTAATACGGTCGAAAACGACCATGGGCAGCCCCAGCTTCTTGCAGCAGGCCATGGAATAGCTCATGGTATAAAGGTAGGTATAGAACCGCGCGCCCACATCCTGGATGTCCACCACAATCATATCGACGTCCTTGGTGTTTTCCTCGGTAAGCTGGTCGCCCTCGCCATAAAGCGAGTAAGCCATCACCCCCGTCAGCGGATCAACCCGGTCGGCAATCTTTACCCCGGCCTGGGCGTCGCCCCGGACGCCGTGCTCCGGCGAATACAGGGCGGTCAGCTGATAGCGCTCATTCAATAAATCGATGGTGGCCGTCAGATCCTTGCGCGTACCGGTAGGGTTGGTTATCAGGCCCAGGCGCTTGCCCTTAAGCAGCGCGTCCACCGACTCGATTTGGTCGATCCCGTTGAACACCGTAGCCTTCATTGTCATATGTCCTCCTCTTATATCAGCCGTCCCCGGCTTAGTCCCTCAGCCCTCCAGCGCCCGCGCATAATACCAGGCGCCCCGGGTCAGTTCCTCATCCATCGGCGCCAGGCTGCAGCTGACGCCCGACTCCTCCACAGCCTTGAGCATCCGCTCCCGCACCTGGGGCACCCTGCGCAGGATGGAGCCCTGCAGCGCCAGGGTGAAGCCGGGCTCCAGCTTCATCCGGCGGGCCAGGCACACCACGAGCTTGGCCAGCTCCTCGCCAGCCTTGGTCAGGATGGCCCGGGCGTCGGGATCCCCCTCGGCGGCGCAGCGCACCACAGCCGGCGCGGCGGCCGCGATGTCCGCCTTCACATGGCTGTGGATATACTTGATAACCTCCCGGGCATCGGCCGCGCCAAAGAACTCGCGCACCGCCCGGCATACGGGCTTCTCCGGCCAGCCATAGTCGCAGTCCCGGATCATCTGCCGGATGGTCTGCGCCACCAGGTCATAGCCGCTCCCTTCGTCGCCCACCAGGTAGCCCCAGCCGCCTACCGTCAGCAGCTCGCCCGCCTTGCGCCCCTGGGCAATGGAGCCGGTGCCGGAGATCACAAGGATCCCATCGCCGCCCTTGAGGGCGCCCTCCAGCGCCAGCCGCGCGTCGGTATCCACTGCCACCTGGCAGTGGAACCGTTGGGAAAGCGCCGCGATAATCTGCTGGTTGAGGCCTCCGGTAATGGCGCCGGCCGCGCCCACGAAGATCAGGCGGCATGTCCCCTCCAGCCCCTCGGTCGCCTGCGCCACCGCTTCCTTCAGGTGCTCCACCGCCTCCTCGAAGTGAACCACCACGTTGCCAAAACCGCTGCGGCCCCTTCCCAGGGCCTTCCCGGATTCATATTCATAGGCCACCGCGGTGGTGGTGGTTCCCCCCGCGTCGACGCCTACCACATATTGCATGCTACTTCCTTTCCAATACCGTCCTGAGCCGGCCCCCGGCCTGCTCCAGCGCTGCCTGGGCCGCCTCCCGGTCCATGCCGGTGAGCGTCATGCAGATGGCCAGCTTTACCTGCCCATCCGCCGCTTCCAGCGCCGCCCGCGCCGCCTCCCGGTCCAGTCCCGTGGCCTCCATCACGATATTCTCGCAGCGCACCTTCAGCTTCTGGTTGGTGGCCTGGACATCCACCATCAGGTTGCCATAAACCTTGCCCATCATCACCATGCTGCCGGTGGATAGCATGTTCAGCACCATCTTCTGGGCCGTTCCCGCCTTCATGCGGGTGGAGCCGCTGACAACCTCCGGGCCCACCTGGGGCACGATGGCGATGTGGGCCATGCGCGTCATGGGCGATCCAGGATTGCAGGTCACCGTCAGGGTTTCAGCCCCCACGGCCTGGGCATAGCGCAGCGCGCCGATGCAATAGGGCGTGCGTCCCGAGGCGGCAATGGCGCAGACCACGTCCTGCTCCCCCAGCCCGACGGCCTTCAGGTCCGATTCGCCCAGCGCTTCTGAATCCTCTACGTTTTCCTGCGCCTTGAACATGGCGTCCCGGCCGCCGGCGATCAGGCCCATCACCAGCTGATCGCTGACGCCATAGGTGGGCGGGCATTCGCTGGCGTCCAGCACGCCCAGCCGCCCCGAGGTGCCGGCCCCAGCATAAATAAGCCGGCCGCCCCGGCGCATCCGGGCTACAATCGCGTCGATGGCCTCCCCGATGGCCGCAAGCTGCGTCCCAACGGCCAGGGCCACCTTCTGATCCTCCTCATTGATCAGCCGGGCAATGTCATACGCGCTCAGGCAATCCAGCCGCTTTGTCGCCGGATTGACCGATTCCGTCGATAATCCGCTTAGATCGATCTGCATGGCGGTTCCTCCTTTTTTCTGGCATATGTACCTATTGTATCGGGGTATGGCCTGTGAATCAAGGCCATTTTTCCGCTTTGGCCGGGCCGCGGTAAAAAATGCGGACAGGCCGCAGCCTGCCCGCAGGACGCGCCCGGTTATCCCGGCGGCGTGTGGATGTATATGTTACGTATTCAGCTGAGCTTCAGCGTATAGTCGCTGCCGTCCAGCATCTGCCAGGTACCGTCGCCCTTGGCCTTAAAGTCCACACCGTCTACGGTGTTGTGCCAGTACAGATTGCCCTCCGCGTCATATCGGGGCTGGCAGACGCCTGTGCCCTTGTCATCCGGCCGGTAGAGGTCGGTATCCTTCATGGTATAGGAATCTCCCCCTTTTTCGGTAAAGGTTTTATTCTCCGTGGAATAGACGATCTCCTTGCCAGTATGGACGTGGATATAAGTATACTCCTTCCCGCTTACCGCCGAAAGCATGTACCACTCGCTGATCTTCGGCAGGCTGTCTTTCTCGACGCTCAGTGGGTTCCCGTTGATATCGTAATACTGCCGCTGGCTTCCGCTGTCCGAATAGACAGCGCCGTAATCGGCATCGTAGGTCACGGGGAACTTCGTGCCGCCCGAAGTGGCGAACAGCTGGGCCGGCCCGCCCTTTCCCGCGGTGGTTTCCGCATCCCAGAAGAAGGCGGTCCCCGCCAGCACATAGGTGCCGTCCGACTCATCATAGGCCAAGGCCATGCCCTCCTTGAGCGCCGCTGTATAGGCAGCCTGGGCTGCAGTAGGCAGCTCGCTGGGCGCCGGATGCTCCGGCGTGGGCGTAGGCGTTACCGTCGGTGTCGGGGTAGGCGTCGGTGTGGGAGTGGGAGTCGGCGTCGGGCTCGGCGTGGGCGTAGGCGTAGGCGTGGGAGAAGGCGCCGGGGTCGGCGTCGCAGAAGCCGTTACCGTCGGCGTCGGGCTCGGTGCGGGCGTTGTCACCGGCGCAGTCGTGCGCGTGGGCGTGGCCGTCGGCCGGGTGGTTGGGCGCGTGGTGGTGGCCGGCTCTGTCCTGGTCGTTCTCCGTGTGGTCACCGCCGGGCGCCGCGTGGTGGTCGCCGGTTCCGTTGCCCGGGTTGTCGTCCGCCGCGTTGTTGTGGTCGTCCGCCGCGGCGTAGCGGTTGCGGTGGGCGTAGCCGTCGGCGTGGGGCTTGGCGTCAGGGTGGGCGTGGCCGTCGGCGTCGGGCTCGGCGTCGCGGTGGGCGTCGGGCTCGGCGTCAGCACCACGCCGGCCGGCGGCGACGTAATAAGCTCCGGCGGGCTCGTCAGCACCTGCGGGTTGGAGGCAGGCGTCTTGCCCCACAGCGCTGCCGTCGCCGCGGCGCCGCCCAGCAGCACCAAAAGCACCAGCAGCAGGATGCCCACCCGCTTTCGCTGGGCCCTGCGATCGGCGGGCTCGGGCGGCAGCTCGCCATCCTCCCCGTCGATTTCATCATCCTCGAAGCCGACCTGCGGCGCCGGCTGCTCCTCCAGCTGCGCCGCCTCATCCTGGGGCGGTTCCTCTGCCGGCGCATCCGGCGTTTCGGCAGGCACCTCCCCTTCATCTGCGCCAGCTCCCCCAGCCGTCCGGGCTGATGCGGCCGCCATGCCTGCGCCGGCCGCCGCGCCGCCGATGGCCGCTCCCCAGCCGCCCATGATAGAGTCCGCCTTATGCAGCACATGGTTCAGCATCCGCGCCATGCAGGCCACGTCGGGCGTAATCGCCTCAAAGGCCGGCTCGGCGCCGCTCTGGGCGCCGCTGGCCTTGTCCAGCTCCGCCCCCAGCACCAGGATGAGCTGGTTGGGCTGCAAATGCTTGCGCTGGCGGTATACCCGCACGAAGGCGTCCTCCACCATGCGCTCAGTGGCTGCTTCGTCGCCTGTTATGGAATATATATAACTATACGCAGCTTCCGCAAATTCATTAAAGAATTCCGGCAGCGTCTCCCGGGTCAGCGGTTCACTCCAAAACTGAGCCATTATGGAACCTCCCCCTTTTCCCAATTTTCCCGGCCGCCCCGCGCAGGCGACAGGAAAGCTTTGATTCCTTTATCTTAGCCAATTTTGCCGCAAAAAGCAACACGCTTTGCCATCCTATCGAGCCAAAGCGCCAGGCAATATCCCCCAAAGCGGGAAATTCCGGGCAAATTCCTATGAACCGGTCCCGGCAGCGGCCCCCATGGCCAGCAGGCCCCGCGTATAGTCCAGCGACAGCTTGAGATCTGCATAGGGATCCCGGTCATAGGCCATGTCGTGATCCGTCACCAGCCACTGGGGGCGGCAGGCCAGGCACAGGGGCATAAGCCGGGCCAGATTCAGCACGCCATAGCCCACAGGTCGGAACTCGAAGCAGCCCCATTCGCGGTCGCCCCGTTCTGGGATCCGGCCCTGGATATCGCCCAGCGGCCCTCCCTCTGCGTAGTAATCCTTCAGGTGGATCACCGGGCACCGGTCACGGTAACGGGCCAGATATTCCGCCGGATCCCCGCCGCCGATCTCCATCCAGCCCAGATCCGGCTCCAGCGCCATGGCCGAGGGCGGTACCGCCGCCAGGATCGCATCCAGCTCCCGCCGGCCGTCGCGGCTACGCGCCAGCTCCCGGGCATGATTATGATACAGCAGGCGAATACCCCGCCGGGCGGCCAGGCCCGCCAGCTTCTCCAGCTCCCGGGCCAGCGGGCCGAGGCTGCCCTCCGGCAGCTCTGCCACCGTCAGATAGCTGCAGCCCACCTGGCAGTGAATATCCAGCACCCGCTCCGGGTCGTCTGCCAGCTCGCCATAGGGCACATGGTTGCCCAGCGCAGCCAGCCCCAGCGCGTCCAGCCTTTCCCGCACCGCTGCGGCTTCGTGCCCAAAGAAGCCCAGAAATTCCACCCCGTCGAAGCCCAGCCCCGCCAGGCGCTCCAGCACGCCGAACAGGTCCCGGGCGCACGCCTCCCGCAGGATAAACAGCGGCGATGCGATCCGGATTCCCTCCATTGAAAAGCCCTCCTATCAGCTGGCCCCTGGGGCCCGTCCTGTTTCTCTTTATCCTTCCGATTCAACCAGCTCCAGCAGCGCCTCAGGCTTGTCCACCACCCACCGTGCGCCGGCCTCCAGCAGCTCCTGCCGGGAGCGAAAGCCCCAGGTAACGCCGGCGCAGCGCACCCCGGCGGCGGCCGCCGTCTGGGCGTCCACGTTGGAATCCCCCACAAAGAGGCATTGCTCCCGGCGGTAGCCCCCCTGCGACAGAAAGAGCTCGATCCCCCAGGGATCGGGCTTGGTGGGCATATCCGGCCGCTGGCCCGCCACGCCCGCAAACTCTCCGGGGTAAAGCGCCTCCACAATGGTCCTGGCCTGGGCCTCGGGCTTATTGGTCACCACATAGAGCCCCACGCCTTGGCGGGAAAGCGCCTCCACCAACGCCTCCATGCCCGGATAAGGGCGGGTATAGTCCAAAAGATGCGCCTGATAATAGGCCAGCATGGCGGCGCGGCAGCGGGCAATCTGATCAGGCTCCGCCGCCTCCCGCGGCAGGGCCCGCTCCATCAGCTTGGTAATCCCGTTGCCCACCATCTGCTTATACTTTTCCAGCGGGTGCTCCGGGTATCCGTCCTGCCGCAGCGCATGGTTCGTGGCTTCAGCCAAATCCCGCAGCGTATCGCAAAGCGTACCGTCCAGATCAAACATCACGCATGAAATCATATCGATCACTCCTTACGGGCCTATCATACCATGTCATCCCTCCCGTTTCCACTGAAGCGGATGAAAGAAATGCCCGCTAGGAAACTTTCATCCTCATAGGGGGAGAACGGGGCTAAAACCGGGAGACACAGGCCGCCTAAATTCATGACAATACGGCGCAGCCAGGTAAGGCTGCGCCGCATCCTGTGAGCAGCATTCGTATTCGCTTCGCGGTTGCTTTTTCCGGATTTTTGCGTGGTTTACATCTTATAATCCACCCGCAGCCGCCCCTCCAGGCTGACGGCATAGCGGCTCTTTTTCATGAACATCAGGCCCTGCTCCAGGCTGACGCGTTCGTGAAGCTCCGTGATGCCGCACCGGCGGCACTGCCAGCCAAAACGATCGATCAGGATATCGCGTCCGGGCGTTTCCAACGGCATACGGGTAAGAATCAGGTAGGTGATGCCCAGCTGCAGCTTTTCGATATGCTGCCGAATCTCCGGATCCTTTTCGATCCACAGCGCATCGCAGAGCAGGCGGTCGCTTTCTGCCAGCAGCTCATCGGTGATAAAGGGTGCATCCGGGCGCTCGTTGATGGTCATGTGCCAGGGGCCAATGGCCTGCTGCCAGCGCTCAATATAGGTCCGGACAGCTGCAGCTCCCGCCCCATAATACCCCTCCAGGAAATCGTTGAGATGATATTCCAGGTCGCAGTCTGGATTCCACAGAAGCTTAGCCTGCAGATAGGCATAAAGCTCTGCCAGATTGCCTCCGCCGCCATGGGAGAAGTTTCCCTGCTCTAGGACTCCGGCTACGCCGATATCCCGGAAAAGGCGCAGGTTGCTTGCCAGGGCGCTGAGATTGGGGAAGGGCATAAGATAATGGCTGAAATCGGTGGTGTAGTCCCAAACGTACAGCCGCGGGGTGATCTGCGCCCATGCTTTGAGATCCTGCAGGAAACGGGGCTGCTCCCGCAGTGCGCACTGGGCCCGGCTGGCGCTATTGGCGGCGGGATCAAGCGTTTCGCGGCAGCTTCCGTCCAGTGGATGGGCAAAGCAGCATTCGATGGAGCAGAGGCGGACGATTACATTGTGCCGGGGGCGGATGGTCCTTGGGGGTTTACGGGTATATTGATAGGCAAAGGTGTGAATCAGCACATGGGGATGGTTGACCTCAATGGCTTCGGCAACCTGGTTGACGAAGCTGATCATCGTACCGGCCGGGCTGCCCTCCGCCTCATCCAGCGCAGCGCATCTGGGGCATGTGCAGTAGTTGTACCAGTCGTTCTGCGCCACAGAGAAAACCCGGCAATCGGGATTTTCAGCGATCCACTCCTCCACCTTCTCAATCACCAGGCGAAGCACATCGGGATTGGTGAGGCACAGCTGGGTGCGTTCGCCTAATCGCTTGCCATCCACCAGCGAATAGTATTCAGGATGCTCAGCAAAATAGGCCTGGGGCGGCAGCAGTTCATCGAAGGAATGATGAAAATTATAGAATTTCATACGCCCGCCCTGACGCACCGAGATATCGGCTTTGTTGGAATTCATGCGGTTGCGCACGGCGAAATTGCCGTCAAAGGCATCGCGCCAATAGGCCTCACGGGACTCAAAGGCAGGGCGCTGCACATCTTCAAACTCGGTGATTTCCAGCACAGGCAGCGCAGGGACACGGGTCACATCGCTGGAGAACCAGCGCACCCCCGCATGCTCTTCTAAAAAAGCATAAGCGCCATAGAGGGTGCCGCGGGGCGCAGCCCCCGCCACGATCAGCGTATCCCCCCGGCAGGAAAGAAGAAAGCCTTCCTCGCCCAACTCATAATCTGCCAGGGCGATGCCCATATCCTGCAGCGGCCCGCTGTCGCCCGCGAGGATACGGGGCCCTTCCCAGGGCGTCAGCTCGGTCAGCACCGGTATCGAGGCTCCAGATACCTGATAAATCCATTTTTGCAACTCGTCCGCTGCAAGCTTCACCGTTTCGTGGGCCGGGTGGCTCATCATGATGCAGCAGCGGGTGCTACCCTTCGATGCGATCAGCATCATAGCATCTCCTTTTCATACCGGTTGTTATCCATACCCTATCTTGAATGGATTTGCTTGTAAATATCGGAAATTGGGTACAAATCGTCCCAGCCAAATCCCCCGGGCCGAAGCTGCAATTATCCCTGTAAGCCATGGGTTTTCTGTATCAAAATTAGCCTGGCAATGGGTAGAGGTCATCCCTTTGGCGGCGTACCTCTTTGGCAGGCGCCCGCTGTTCCAGAGGCCTCCGGTTTATTTTGCATTTGTCGAATATATTGTTGTCCCCGCGGCTCTACCGGGGCCAGCGCACGCCCTTGGCGCCGCAGCTGGCAGCCAGCTCCTCCAGCCGCGCCCGAAGCGCCGTTTCATAGCGCTGCTGCTCTCGTCCGCTCTCCCACCATAGGCCGCGCACCTCCACGAGGCCGGTATCGCGGTTCAGCCAGGGCTCAATCCGCCCGGCAAAATGATCCTCCGCCAGAACAGGCAATACATAGTAGCCGTACCGCCGCTGGCGGGCGGGCTTATAAACCTCCCAGGTATAATCAAAGTCAAAAAGCCACGCGGCCCATTTACGATCCCACAGCAGGTTATCCAGGGGGGCCAGAAGCTCCACCCGGCCGCCGCCGCCGGGGATCAGCGGGATCAGCGGCGCGTCGCCCGCCTGCACATAGGCGGTCACGCCATCCACCGACACACAGGCCAGCCGGCCTTGCGCTGTAAGCCGCTCCAGGGCCCGCTGCCGCGCTGCCGACCGGCCGGCCCCGTGGATGCCCAGCCATCCATCACCGGACTTATCCCATAAAATACCGAATCCCCGGATACGGTCAAAGATCCGCTGCTCCAACCACGCTTCCCCGTCGCCGTCAAAGGGATCGGGCGCTTCCAGTACGTCCTGAGGAATGTGGCCCTGGGCCGGGCCATAACGCTTGGCGTTGCCCCGCTTGCCCTCGATCACCGCTTCTCCGGTGGTATAGAGCGTTTCCAGCAGCACCTTGCCCAGGCTGCCCGAATTCCAGGCGCCGCCAGGGCCGGGGGCGTTCCCCGTCAGGCGCAGGGCCTCGGTCAGCTCCGCTGCGGTCAGCGTGCCCCGGGCCTGAAGCAAGGCGCGGGCCTGCTGCAGCAGCGGCTGCCGCTCCGGCGGCACCTGGTCCCGGATCCGCGCCCGTTCCTGGGCAAAGAGGGGATAGCGCTCGGTTGGATAGATGCACATGCATTTATCCCATCCGTCCATCAGCCGCCGGGTGTCATACAGCTCATGGGCCAGCTTGTCCGGTGTAAACGCCTCCACCCGGGCAGCCAGCGTCAGCTCAGCGCTGCGCATAAAGGGATTCAGCGGGTCGAACTGCACCGCGCCCAGGCGGCCGACCCAGTTCATCACATCGCCCTTTCGGGGGCCCAAGAGGCCCTGATACCAAAGCATAAACCGCCGGGCCTCGCCCCGGGTAACAGGAATGGGTGACGTCATGGGATCGGCCTCCTCACAAAGCTTTTCTATGATTGTATCAGAAAGCGTCCAGGATAGAAAGGGCCTTCAGCCCTCCCCACCGGGGCTTTCCGCCTCCTGACCCGGGTAGATGTCCCGATCCAGGCCGTCCACCTCCCAGGGATTGGGGTGATACAGGGAAATCTCATGGTCAATCTGCCTGAGCCGCTGCATGCTGACGCCGTAATACTTCTTGAAAAGCCGCTGCAAATACCGGGTGTCCCGCAGCCCAACGGCTGCAGCCAGCTCCTCCAGGCTGTAGGGCTTGGTATCCACGAGCTCCCGCACCCGCTGCACCCGCAGCATATTGACGTAATCCACGATGGTCCGGCCGGTTTCCTTCCGGAAAATGCCGCATAGATAGTTGGGCGTCAGCTTGAGCGCACCGGCTATATCCCGCAGGGCCAGCGGCTCGCAATAGTGCTGGGCAATGTACTTTTTCGCCTTATAGACGTAATAATACGCGCTGGAGGTGCGGCTTCCTTTGTTGCTGAGGCGGATCTGGCTGCGGAAATTGGAATCGATATAGGCCACCAGCTCGTACCAGATGGAAAGGCACCGGAAATAATCGGCCGTCGTATTGCGGATATAGTGGTTAATAAAGTTCTTGAACAGCGCGGAAATAAACAGAAAGTCGTCGCCGGACTCAAGGACCTGCGGCAGAAAAAAGGTTGTGATGTCCGCCGCCTCCATCAGCGCCTCAATCTCACGGGCGTCCTCCAGGCTATGGCGCGCAAAGCGCATATCGGGGATTTCAACGGCAATGGATGACGAGCTGTTGAGGATGGGCTCCGCCGTGTACATCGTATACCGGCAGTCCGGCATAAAGACCGCCAGCGTGCGCTTGGGCCGCACATAGCGCTCATATTCGGTTTCGATGTAGATATCGGTATTGTCGGCGATGGACAGCTCCATCAGGTCCTGCCGGTGGTCGATAATATTCCGTCCCGGCTGCTCGGCGGTAACGCAGCAGGCAAAGCGGATCTTTGGCTGCGCAGTAAGCCGTATTTCATAAAAGGTCACGGCGCTTCCCTCCCCGGTTCAGCTCATGGGTATCCTTAGCAAAAGTATACCGCATCCCCTGCAAACTTCAAGAAAACGGCCAAAATAATGTAGTAAGATCACACCATTTCCCGTAAGATAGGCCCTTTGCCCCGCCTCCGCGCCCCGGTAAGATAAACGTAACAAGGAGGCTATCGATGGACTATTGGATGCTGGCGCTGGCCGTTGCAGGGGTTTTTATCCAGAACCTATTCAAAAAGAACTATATCGCAGCCCAGGGGGCGGGGTTGATACCGAGCTTACTTTTCAACGAGCTGACAGCGCTGGCCGCGCTGGGCTTTCTGGCGGCGGCGCACGCCTTCTCCGGATCCGGGCTTACCCTGCACGGTCCGACAGCCGCCTATGGCGCGGCCTTTGGGGTCCTGTTCACGCTGGAGCTCATCGCGGGGAACCGCGCCCTGCAATGCGGCTCCCTGGCGCTGAGCTCCCTGGTCATATCCTGTTCCCTGGCGGTACCCACGCTGTGGGGCGTAGCGCTGATGGGCGAACGTCCGGGGCCTGCCGGCTGGTGCGGCATCCTGCTGCTGGCCGTGTCCCTGGCGCTCATCTATGGCAGCGGCGCCCGGGAGGGACATGCCGGCGCGCCGGTCAGCCTGCGCTGGGCGGCCTGGGTGTCGGCCGCCTTTTTTGCCAATGGGCTTTGTTCCGTGCTGCAGAAGCTCCATCAATCGCGCTATCCGGGTCTGTATCAGTATGAGCTGCTGGAATCATCCATGCTGTCCGCGCTGGCGCTGGGCGCGCTGGCGCTCTTTGCCCTCTGCCGCCGGGCGGCTCCCCGGCCACGGGGAATTGGCAGGTCGCTGGCTGCCTCCGCCCTGCCCAACGGCCTGGCCAACGGCGCGGTCAATCTTTTTGTGGTGCTGCTGGCCGCGCGCCTCCCAGCCTCCCTCATGTTTCCCATTATCTCCGCAGGCGGCGTTGCCTTAACCTTTCTTGCCTCCCGGACGGTGTACAGGGAGCGTCTCAGTCCCTGCCAGCTGGCCGGCTTTGCCGCAGGCATACTCTCCGTCATTGTGCTGAGTCTTTCGTAATGATCTGAGGAGGGATCCCATGAACGCACCCTATACCCTTGCCATTCCCATCATGAATGCCCTTTCCACTTCATCCACCCGCCAGGCCTACTGGGGCGAGCTGCGCCGGGCCGGCGCACAGCGCGTGCTGCTCTGCCCGCCCCGCATGCTGGGCGGCGGCCGGCAGCGCCTCTCTGTGCTGAAGCTTCTGGCCGAAAATCTCCGTTTTTACCGGGATATGGGGTTAGAGGCCGGCGTCTGGCTGGACGGCCTGGGCCATGGCGCGCCGCTGACCGGGCCCGAGAGCTATATGGCCGGACGTTATACGCCAATCCGCGGCCTGGACGGCTCCGAATCCCAGGATTCCTATTGCCCGCTGGATCCCGCCTTTTCCAGGGATTACTGCGCCATGATCCGCGACGTGGCGGCCCTGGAGCCCGCATTGATCCTGATTGACGATGATTTCCGCCTTTCGCTGCGCAGCGGCCACGACGTAGGCTGCGCCTGCAGCCGCCACCTGGAGGCTTTCTCCCAGCGACTTGGGGAAAGCGTCTCCCGCCAGGCGCTGGCAGAGCGGGTGTTTGCCGGCGGCCCCAACCGCTATCGTGATCTTTGGCTCGATCTGATGGGGGATACGCTCCGCCGCTTCGCACAGGATCTTCGACAATCGGTGAATAGCGTAAACCCCGCCATTCGGCTGGGGCACTGCGCCTGTATTCCTACCTGGGATACCGACGGCGTAGACAGCCTGGAGCTGGCCAGGATCCTGGCCGGCCCGACGCGGCCGCTGTTGCGGTTGATCGGGGCGCCCTACTGGGCCGCAACCCGCAGCTTTGGCATGCGCTCGCCGGCGGAGCCCGCAGAGCTGGAGAGGGTGCAGCTGCACTGGTGCCGGGAAGCGGCGGCCCGCGGCTATGAGATATTTTCCGAATGCGACGCCTACCCCCGCCCCAGAAGCGCGGTACCCGCCGCTTATCTGGAGGGCTTCGAGGGGATCCTCCGCGCCGATGGCCTGGCCCAGGGCTGCCTCAAATATATGCTGGACTACCACGGCTCGCCGCGCTACGAAACCGGATATGTGGACCGCCATATCCAATACGCCAAGCGCAGAGAAGGCCTGGCCCAGCTCTTTGCCGGCAAAACTGCGGTAGGCCTGCAGCTCTTTGAGCCCATGCATAAGCTCAGGCAGGCGCACTTTGAGGGCAATGCCCTTGACCGCGTGGTGAACAGCTTTTTCCCAGCCTCCCAGCGCTTGGCCCTGGGCTGCTCCGTACCGGTCAGCTATGGGGATGACCCCCTTACCGCAACCCTGGCCTTTGGAGAAAGCGCCCGCCACATGGATGCGGGCTTTGCCCGCCGTCCCCTGATCCTGGACGCCGCAGCCGCGCAGATCCTCCGGCTTCAAGGCCGGGACATCGGCCTGGTCTCCGGCGCGCCCTGCTCCCCGCCGGTGTGGGAGCATTTCCCCGGCCTGGGAGAGCGGCTTCCGGTGGAGGGGGCGGATGGATTCTTCCAGCTTCAGCCCGCGCCCGGCGCTGAGGTGCTTAGCTGGTTTGAAGCATCTGGGCAGCGGTGGCCGGCGGTATACCGCTATACCGCTGGCAGCGGGCAGCGCATATTGACCTTTGCCTTCGACGCCAGCCGGATGAAGGAGGGCGTAAACGGCCTGTTTTGCTCCTATTGCCGCCAGCGGCAGCTCGGCGGGGCCGTTGCCTGGCTTCAGGGACGCCCATTGGCGGCCTTCTGCCCTGGGAACCCGGGCCTTTATCTGATGGCAAAGCAGGGGGCTGGGCGGTTGGCTGTGGCGCTGTGGAACTTCTCCGAAGACGAGGCGTTTGCTCCCCAAGTCGAGCTGGACCGCGCCTATACCCACCTGCGCCTGGCCCCCTTCTGTGGGATGCGCGCCGCCCTTTCCGGCAGCCGGGTCGCCTTTGAGGATGATCTTGCGCCCTTTGCCTGCGCAGCCTTTGAGGTTTGGTCATAGTTCCCCGGCCCCAATGGCCGGCAGGATAGGGAACCCAAAAAAGAGGAGGAAAGAATCGATGAACGCAACTACCTGGACGCGGCGCGGGCTGACCTTGCTCGTCGCGGCGCTGACCGTCCTCTGCCTGCTGCCAGCGCCGCCGGCGCGGGCCGTAACGGGGGATCACCTGATCGTCGCGGGCTATCAGCCGGCAGGCTATGAGAATCTCTCCCACATGATCTATGAGCAATACGGACTGGAGGCTTCGTCCCACGGCACCTTTTTCCAGCTCAACGAGGCGCAGACCGCTCCGCTGTATGATTGGGATCTGAATTGGCTCTGCGACGATGACCTGGACGCGGGCTGGAGCACAGCCTTTGACGAAGGCGTCACGGATCCGGCCACGCCGGCCTGGGCGACCATCGACCTGGGCAAAAGGGCCCAGCTCCGGCGCGTGGTCCTCTTCCCGGCGCGAGACGAGGCCTATGCCGCCCATTTCCCCCGCGCGCTGGAGATCCGGCTGTCGGATGACAAGGAGCAGTGGACCACCGTATATACAAACGACACGGTGAACGCATCGGTCGACGCGCCGCTTGTCGTCGATCTGACAAAGCTCCCCACCGCCCGCTATGTGCAGGTTTACGTTACCCGTCGTACCGATACGCCCATGACCACCGATGCCGGCGAAACCCTTCCGGTCCAGATCGGCGAGATGGCGGTATTTGGCACGGAAACCATCATGTCCCTCGATGACTTTGACTCCTATAAGCCTGCTGGCTGTGAAACGCTTTCCCAGGGGAAGGCTGCGGCCGTCTCCTCCGGCGCCGAAGGGGCCGCCCTGACGGATCTGGACCTGTCCACATCCTGGGCGGCAGGGCAGGAGGACGCCGCGCCCTGGGCCTGCGTCGACCTGGAAGCGCCTTATGTGCTGCGCCGGGTCGTGCTTTTCCCCCATCCCGCCCCCTATGGCGAAGGCTTCCCCTCAAGCTACCGGGTTGAAATCTCCGAAGAAGGCGAAAGCTGGATCACGCTCCACGAAGCCGCAGGTGGGGCGGCTCCGGAGCAGCCCGTGGTCATTGAGCTCAGCGAACCCACAGCGGCCCGCTATGTGCGGGTATCCGCCGGCCAGGGCGAGGCGCTCAAGCTGGCTGAGCTTGCGGTATTTGGCGAGGCTCCGGAGGCCCGCGTTGACCTGGACCGCACCGCTCTGGAGCTGACGCCCGGCGATACCGACCAGCTCAAGGCCACGCTGGTCAGCCCCAACGCGCTGCCCCTCACCCAAAAGATCTGGACCACCAGCGACGAAAGGGTGGTGACCGTAGACGCGGAGGGCCGGCTCACAGCCGTTGGCGTGGGGGAAGCGGACATCACCGTAACCAACCAGGAGAACGGCCTTGATATCAGCGCCAGCTGCCATGTGTATGTGGTGGCATCCCGCCGCGATCCTTTCCAGGAGAATATCCTGATCAGCATGTTCTGGCCGCCCATTGGCCCCGATTACATCACCGAGGAGCAGTATAAATGGATGGCTGACGCCGGCATCAACTATGTAATGGGGGCCGGCGAGGAGGTGGACCGGAAAGAGGACCAGCTGAAAATGCTTCAATGGTGCTACAAATACGGCATGCGCATGACCGTAGGCGACGGCCGTCTGGGCCCCAGCCTCAGCGGCAAGTCCAGGGAATACATTGCCGGCGTCCTGGCCGAATATAAGAACGTCCCCGGCGTCGGCGGCTATTGGCTGTGCGACGAGCCGGCCTCCCCCCTCTCCTATGTGGACGCCTATCAGGCCATCAAAAGCCTGGATCCGGACAAGTATGTGTATCTGAACTTCCTGCCGGGCGTCTCTGCGGACGTCATTGACGAATGGCTGAAACAGAACGCCTCCTCCGGTTATCCCTGCGATTACTATTTGTATGATTTCTACCCCTTCCGGGCGGACGGCCAGACGGCGACGCAGACGATGCTGCAGCTGCTGGAAACCGGCAGAAAGGCCGGCCTGGCCAACGGGGTCAAAACCGGCACCTTTATCCAATCCATGGGCATTGACGGCGTATACCGCCTTCCCACCCAGGATGAGATCCGCTGGGAAACCAGCATCGCCCTGGGCTTTGGCTACAAATACCTGTCCTATTTCACCTGGTTCCAGCCCCCATCGGGCAGCGAAGCCTTTACCGGCTCGATCATCAGCCGCGACGGGCAAAAGACGGCCCTGTACGGCGCGGTCAGCGATATCAACCATCAGATCCTGTCCATGGGCCCCACGCTGGTGAATCTGGACGCCCTGGAGGTCTATTTTAACGGCGAAACCTATGACGGCACGGTTGCCTCCATTCCCCAGGATTTCTTCGCGCAGCCCCTGGACGGCGCCAACTTCCAGGTCACGCTGATGCGCCATAAGGGCACGGGGCGCAACTACCTCATGGCGGTCAACAACAGCTTCACCGACCGCGCCGCCATCGCGCTCCGGCTCAACGGCGCCGTATCCAGCCTGGAGCTGGAGGGCAAATCCGACGCGGGTACGTCGTCCTGGTCCTTTGAGGATGGGCTTTTGCGCATCGACGCCGATGTGGGCGGGGCGTATCTTTTTGCGCTGCCCCAGGGGGTGGACTTCGCCCAGGGTACGGCGCAGCCCGGCGCTCAGGATAACCTGGCCCTTACCAGCAGCATTTCAGCCTCCTCCTCGCAGGGAAGCGACCAATATTACATCAAGAACCTGATCGACGGCAAACGCGCTTCCGAAGCCTCCTCCCGGGGCTGGCGCAGCGGCGACGTCAACGCCTCCATCACCTTCGATTTCGGCGCGGCCCGTACCTTTAACCGCATCGACCTTTATCCCACGGAAATCGCCGGCGTTTACGGCGGAGAAATGCCCACGGGCTTTATCCTGGAAGCCTCGGACGATGGAAAAGCCTGGACGCCCGTCACCGAGGTATCCGGCTATACCCAGCAGGGCTATATCCCGCCCAGCTGGAGCTTTGACGAAACGACGGCCCAATACCTGCGGCTGCGCTTCACCGGCTCCAATTCCGAAGCGCTGAGTCTGGCAGAGGTGGAGATCTATCACGACGACGGCACCATACCCGCGCCGGAGGAGATCCCCCTTACGGCGGATCCGATGGATGTGGCCTCCTATATTCCCCGGGGCGAGCTCTGGCTCTCCGATAACACGCCGGTAGAGGCTTCCTCCCACTATACCGAATACACGGACGACCAGCACGACTGGCAAAAGGAATGGCTCACCGACGCGCATCCCTATGCCGGCTGGTCCACCGATCCTGAGGAGACCGGCCCCGACGGCGGAGCCTTCGACGCAACGCAGCCCGCCTGGGCCTCGACCGACCTGGGCGAGATCTGCCGTATCACGCGGGTGGCGCTCTTTCCCTGCGCAGCGCCCTATGGCGATAACTTCCCCGAGGATTTCCGCATCGAGGTATCCGACGACGGCCAAGCCTGGCGCACGGTCAAGCAGGTAACGGGCGCCGCCTCTCCGGCTACAGAGCCCTATGTGATCAATCTGGACCGCCATGCCGTCGGCCGCTATGTGCGCGTCTATGTCACCCGCCGGGCCACCGGCGCAGAGGTGACCGGCGCCAACGGCCCGATGGTACAGCTGGCAGAAATGGGGGTCTATGGCCTTCCGGGCGCGCCGGAGCCGGCGGATCCATCCGCCCTGGAGGCCGCCGTGGCCGACGCCATGGACAAGCCGCTCAGCGGATATACGCCCTCCTCGGTAACCGCCTTCCAGCAAGCGCTGGCCGATGCGCAGCGGCTTCTGGAGGATCCCTATGCCACGCAGGACGAGATCGATGCCGCGCTTGCAGCCCTTTCGGCCGCCAGCCTGGCGCTGACGGCTGAGCCCACCGCTCCGGCTGAACCCACCGCTCCGGCTGAACCCACCGCTCCGGCTGAATCTACCGCACCGGCCGAGTCTACTGCTCCGGCGGAATCCACCGCACCGGCCGAGTCTACTGCTCCGGCGGAATCCACCGCGTCAAGCACCACCGCCCCCGGCCGCTCCGGCAACCCCGGCACAGGCGATACCCAGCCGCTTTTGCCCCTTGTGCTGCTGGCGCTGGCCGGCGCTGTCGGGCTGCTCGTCCTTTCGATCCACCGGCAGCTCCCGCGCCGCGGACGCCACCGGCAGTAGTACCTGCCCGGCAGACGGCAGCGGCCTAAAAAGGCGCTGCATGGGAAAAGCCGCGTTATGCTAAGCCCTTTATGGCCGCAGCCCTATGGCACGAGGATCCAGCTTTCCGCCAGCACATCAAAGGCGGCTTGTCTGCCATCCTTCCGGCACGTTAAGCCATACGGCAAGAGACAAGTGCCCGCTACCCGCCCCGGGTAGCGGGCATTTACGGTTACTTCGATGATCCAGCCGCCAAGATACCGGCTATCAAACCCGTCTGCAGGGGCAGCCCCGCGACCCGCGCTTTACCCCGCCGCTTGTATAAGGCCGGGGCCTGTTTGGGGAAGCGGCAATAGCCGGCAGGCAGGGCCTATCCCCGCCCGGCCGCGTCCCATGGGTTGGGAAACCAGCCGCCCCGCGTCGAGAGGCAAAGGCCGCATAGCCCCTATAGGCGCGCTCCCCCCATCCTGGGTCCCGCCTTTTTGTGCTCGCTCCCGCCTGGTGGGGCGAATCCGTCACAGGAAAAGGCTGGCCCCAGCTATGCCGGGGCCAGCCATATTTTTGCCTATTCATTATAATTTTTTGTTGTAATACAGCTTGAGCCCAAGGCGCACCAGGCAGATATAGAGAAGGCATCCCAGGCACACAAAGGACACGGCCGGGCTAAAATACCCGCCGGCCAGGACGCCCAACAAGAGGCCCATGGTTTCAAACCAATAGGACATATGCCCGGCATACCGGCTGATGGCCTGGGCCCGCTCGTCGTGCTCCTGAATATAGAGCTTCCGCAACCGCTTCTCATCCCGCAGCGCCCGAAGATTCAGGATAAGCCCGTAGGCCATGATCCCAAATGCGGCCAGGCTCAGCCCGCCCAGGAACCCATTCCAGGCCGAGGCCCAGCGCTCGCTGGGGACAGCGGGGGTTATGACCTGGAAAAAGCTCAGGGACATCAGGGCCGCGACGGCTGCCGCCGCCGCAATGTAAAGTCCATTTTGTAGTTTGAGGGATTTTTTGTATTGCTCCAGCTGCTTTTCCATCCTCTACTCCTCCTGCTCCGAAAGGTCGAACACGTCCTCAATAGCCAGGCCGAAATACCGGGCGATGCGATAGGCCAGCGGCAGCGACGCGATATATTTGCCCGTTTCGATGGATGTAATCGTCTGCCGGGTCGCGCCAACGGCCTCCGCCAGCTCCTCCTGCGACAGCTTCCGGGCCTTCCGAAGCTCCTTAATCCTTGTCTTCACGGTGTCACCATCCAATTTGCTAAGTTAACTTTGCATTTTATGTATAGCATACTTTGCACAATATGTCAAGTATGCTTTGCATTTTCCCTGGAAGGATAGACAGCCGCCGGCCAGTTCGCTATACTAAAACAAAGCGGCTTAAAGGCGGCGGGCTTTATACGCCGCCCAGCAACGGCCGCCGGGAGGAAGATATGCCGTCAAAATATCTGGAACCCCTGATGAAACTACTTTCCCTGGAATACAATTGCGAGCCCGAAGATTTCCTTCGCCCGGAAAACATCCTAACTCTTTCAGCCCTTCGGGAGGGCCGGCGGCGTTACAGCGAGGAAAAGCCCTTTTTCCAAATGGCCACATTGGGGCAAAACGCCGTGATCACCGCCGATGGGCTGCTGCACCCTTTTCTTCAGGGCTTTTCCCGCGAAAGGGGGCGGACGCTCTTTGAGTTTCCCAGCTTGCTGCCGCTGGAGCGGGAGCTGGGGCGGTATGGCTATACGCTCATGTCCTCCTTCCATATGTTCCTGCCCAAGCATGACGCGTGCCCCGGGCCCCGGTATCCCGTGCAATGGTTCTATGATGAAGCGATTCATCCTTTTTATGATAAGGCGGGATTTGAGAATGCATTAAACGGAAAAAACTGCGCCCGGCCCGACCGGATCGCGGTGTGCGCCCTGGACGGTGAAGCGGTTATGGGCATGGCCGGCTGCTCGGAGGACGCGCCGGGCTGGCTGCAGATCGGCGTGGACGTGATGCCCGCCTACCGTTCCCGCGGCGTCGGTACATACCTTGTTTCCCTGCTGAAAAAGGAAATTATCGCCCGCGGCGCAATCCCCTTCTATGGGACCAGCCTTTCCAATTACCATTCCTGGAATATCGCGATCAACAGCGGCTTTTATCCTGCCTGGGTCGAGATCGCAGCCACAAAAAAGCCCCCGGCCCAGCGGCCGGAGGATAGGTAAATACGCGCGGCGCCCTGCGGCCCATTGGCCCGGACGCCGCGCGTTGCGATTGGCGCTACTTCATCAGCCGGCGCACCATGCGCTCGGCCTTTTCATGATAGGGCGGGTAGCGCACCGGCAGATCCAGCCATGCGCCCCGGGCCATAATCGCCTTCTTATGGCTGAAGGCCTCAAAGCTGTAGGGGCCGTGATAGCAGCCCATGCCGGAGCTGCCGACCCCGCCGAAGGGCAAATGGGGATTGACAAGCTGCACCACCGTATCATTGACGCAGCCGCCGCCAAAGCTGACCGATTCCATCACCTGCCGGGCCAGCGGCCGGCTGCCGGTGAAAAGGTACAGCGCCAGCGGGCGCGGACGGCGGCGCACCTGATCCAGCGCCTCCTCCAGCCGGTCATAGGCCACGATTGGCAGCAGCGGCCCGAAGATTTCCTCCTCCATCACGGGGCTGTCCCAGCCGGCGGAGATGAGCGTGGGCGAGATGCGCAGCCGCTCCCGGTCGCTTTCCCCACCCCAGATCACATCGCTGGCCTCTATCAGCTGGGTAAGCCTGTCAAAATGCTTATCATTGATAATCCTGGAGTAATCGCCGCATACCAGCGGCTGCGGGCCGAACTGGCGGCCTGCGGCCTGCCTCAGCCGCTCCGCCGTCTCCTCCACCTTTTCCCGGGGGCAGAGCACATAATCCGGCGCCACGCAGGTCTGCCCGGCGTTGAGCCACTTGCCCCAGGCGATACGCCGGGCCGCCAGGGGAAGGTCCGCGTCCGGCGCCAGGATACAGGGGCTTTTCCCGCCCAGCTCCAGCACCACCGGCGTCAGGTTACCGGCCGCGGCGGCCATGACCGCCTTACCCACCGCCACCGATCCGGTAAAGAAGATCATATCAAAGGGCTGCTTAAGCAGCGCCTGGGTTTCCTCCCGGCCGCCCTGCAAGCACGCCACAGCGGGCGACGCCATATCTTCGATCACCGCCTCCAGGGCCTTGGCCACCGCCGGCGCATACTCCGAGGGCTTGACCAGCGCCGTATTGCCGGCGGCCAGCGCCCCCACCAGCGGGCTTAGAGAAAGCTGAACCGGATAATTCCAGGGCGCGATGATGAGGGCCGTGCCAAAGGGCTCGTAATGGACGCGGCTGGAGGCGGGGAACTGGCTGATGGGCGTGGGGACCCTCCGGTCCCGCATCCACCGGCGCAGGCTTCTCAGCGCCAGCGCGATCTCCTCATACACCATGCCCAGCTCCGTGGCGTACCCCTCAAAGGAGGCCTTGCCCAGGTCCGTCCTCAGGGCCTCCAGCAGCTGGGGCTCCCTGGCCTTGAGCGCCTGGCGCAGGGCTTCCAGCTGTCCCCGGCGGAAATCGGCCTTCAGCGTAGCCCCACTTTGAAAGCAGTCCCGCAGCGCCGCGATCCTTTGATGCATTATTTTTCCCACCCTTTCCATCAATTTCTATTCTTGCCTTTATTTTATCATAGGCGTTATAGTAAATGTATAGAAAAAAAGGAGGAATTGACTATGCCTAAGTTTGGTGTAAGCATCTACAGCGTCTGCCGGAAGTTCTACTCCAAGGAATGGACGCCCATGCAGGGGATCCGCTGGCTGGCTGAGCAGGGGGCCGAGGCCATCGAGCTTGTCCCCTTCGGGATTGACTTTCTCGGCGAACCCGATATGATCGACAAGTGCCTGGCCGCCGCGGACGACGCAAGGGTCAAGATCGAGAACTTCTCCCTGAACGCTAACTTCCTGCAGCTGACCGACGACGAATACCTGGCCGAGGTCGCCCGGGTGAAGAAGTTCATCGACGTATCCGGCCGCCTGGGCGTGCCCACCATGCGGGTGGACTGCGCCGGCTTCCGCCGTCCCATCGAAACCAACACCACCGCCAATTTCCTCCGGGAGTTGCCTACCATCGTCAAAACCTATCAGGAGCTGTGCGACTATGCCGCCCAGTATGGCATCACCATCCTGCTGGAAAACCACGGCTTCCATGTCAACGGCTCCGAGCGCACGGCCATCGTCTTTGAGCACATGAAGGGCAAAAACTTCGGCGGGCAGCTGGACTGCGGCAACTTTGTCTGTGTGGACGAGCGTCCCGAGGTCGCCATTAAGAAGAATATCGGCTATGCGACCACCATCCATATGAAGGATTTCTACATCCGTCCGGAGAACCGCGACCCCGGCGATGCCAGCCAGTTCGACTGCTCCAATTCCTGGTTCCGCTCCGTGGCCGGCAGCTACCTGCGGGGCTCCATCCTGGCCCAGGGCGACCTGGATATTCCCGGCGTGATCGCTACCATCAAGCATGCGGGCTTCGATGGCAACATCTTCATCGAATACGAGGGCATGGAGGATTGCGAGTACGGCACCCGGGTATCCCTGGATAACCTCAAGCGCATCTGGGCTCAGGCATAACCCTTTGCTCCCAGGGCCGCGAAGTGCCTTCGCGGCCCTTTCTTTTTTTATGGATTCGCGCTCCAGAGGCCGGTATGGCGGGATATAAGCGCTTCCGCTGCGGCATAGCTTTCTCCATAGGCCGGATCCCGCTGGAATTCCAGGATCACCTGCGGCCAGGTCACCGGCTTGATCCCGGCCTGTATCATGCGGGCTACGGCCGTCTCGTGGGCCAGGCGGGAGGTGCCGCCGCAGGCGTCGGCCGCCACAAAGACCTCGTAGCCCCCGGCTGCGGCGCACAGCGCCAGGAAGCACAGCGCGCCCTCCGTCCATATGCCCGCCAGGATCAGCCGCCGCCGGCCGGTTCGCTCTAGGGCCGCTCTCAGCTCCGGTTCCTCCCAGCCGTTATACCCCCTTCGCACCACCAGGGCCATATCGGGCTTATGCTCGCGCAGGTTCAGGGCCATCGGGCCCGCCGCCTCGTCCATAGCCGTCAAAAGGCAGGGCGCCTGGAAGATCCCGGCCGTTTGCGCCAGGGCGGCCGTCCTGTCCAGGATGCGCGCCCGGGATACGCCCTCCACCGCGGCAAAATCCTGGGGCCGCTGATCGATAAAAAGAAATACGCACTGCTCCGGGTCCAGCAGGCAATTGGGATAATTTCGCATCATATGCCTCCTTCGGTTGGCGATAGGCTTATTTTACCCAGCCGCGCCGAAATTAGCTTCCCGATTCCCGTCAATTTTTGGTGCATTCATCCATGAATCGCGATATACTGAATTTATTCCCCGATACACGTTACATCAAGGAGGCTTATCATGAAAAAACGTCCCCTGGGCCGTTCTGGCCTGATGCTTACGGAGATCAGCCTGGGCTGCGAGCACCTGGAGCGCGCCTCCCAGGAGGTGATCGACGCCACGCTGGGCTGCGCGCTGGATCATGGCGTCAACTATATCGACATGTTCATGGCCACCGCGCCGGTACGGGACCGGGTCGGCCGCGCCCTGCGGGCCCACCCCCGCGGCAGGGATTGCCTGGTGGCCACCCACCTGGGCTCCTGCCTGACCGCCGACGGACAGTATACGGTAAGCCGCGATCCCAAGGGCTGCGTGGCCCATGTGGAGGATATGCTGCGGCGCCTGGGGCGCGATACTGTGGATGTGCTGTATCTGCACTTTGTAGACGAGCTTCAGGATATGCAGCGCCAGCTGGAGCCCGGCGGCCTTGTGGAGATTGCCCTTAAAATGAAAAAGGAGGGCAAATGCCGCGCCATAGCCATGAGCAGCCATCGGGTGCCGCCGTCCCTGCTGGCGGTGGAGGCGGGCTTCCTCGACGGCCTGATGTTCCCGGTCAACCCTACCTTTGACCGGGTAAACGGCGATTTGAAGCTGGATGTGTTCTTCCAGGAGAGCACGCAGAGCATCCTCTCCCGCGAGGGGGCGGATACCTCGCGCCGCGAGCTTTTCCTGGCCTGCGAGCGCCAGGGCGTGGGCGTGGTTGCCATGAAGCCCTATGCGGCCGGCCTGCTCTTTTCCAAGGAACGCAGCCCGGGGCTGACCCTGACGCCGGTGCAGTGCCTGCACTATGCGCTAAGCCAGCCCGGCGTTACCTGCGCGGTGCCCGGCTGCCGGTCCCCCCAAGAGGTTATGGCCGCCCTGGCCTATTATAAGGCCAGCGAGGAAGAGCAGAACTATGCCGACGCGCTGGCCGCCTTCTCCTTCGCCGGCGAGGGCGACTGTATGTATTGCAACCACTGCCTGCCCTGCCCGGCCAAGATCGACATCGCCGCCACCACGCGGCTGTACGACTCCGCCCGCCTGGGCGATCCCCACGCCGTGAAAGCCAAATATGACGCGCTCCCGGCCAAGGCCTCGGCCTGCATCGGCTGCCATGCCTGCGAGAAGCGCTGTCCCTTCCATGTGCCGGTGGTAGAGAACATGGCCCGCTGCGCGGCGCTTCTGGAGGGATAGCCATGGCAGAGAAGCGGCTGGCGGAGGGCTTTGCCGCCACAGCCTGCGGCATGCTGCGGGGCGACTGCCTGCCCGGCGGCGTCAAGCGCTTCCTGGGCATCCCCTACGGCGCGCCCACCTGGGGTGAAAACCGATGGCGTCCGCCCCAGCCGCCGCAAGGCTGGCTGGGCACCCGCTATGCCGGCGCCTGGGGCCCCATCGCGCCCCAGGGCGCGCCGGATGATGAGAATACGCTGGAGAGCTACCGCAGCGAGGATTGCCTGTATCTGAACGTATGGACGCCCGCCCACGATACCGGCGACAGGCTTCCCGTTTTCTTCTTCATCCACGGCGGCGCCTATATGGGCGGCTCCAGCGGCCAGCTCTACGAGGGCGCCAGCCTGGCCGCCACCGGCATGGTCGTCGTCACCCTCAATTACCGCCTGGGCATCCTGGGTTTTTTTGCCCATCCGGAGCTGTCGGCCGAGTCAGAGGCCGGCGTCTCGGGCAACTATGGCCTCTACGATCAGATCCTGGCCCTCAAATGGGTGCAGGACAACATCGCCGCCTTTGGCGGCGATCCCCAAAAGGTCACGATCGGCGGGCAGTCGGCCGGCGGCGGCAGCGTGCTCAGCCTGATGGCTTCGCCCCTGGCCCGGGGCCTGTTCCGGGGCGCTGCGGTGGAAAGCGGCCTGTTTAACCCGACCTTCTACCGCCCCCGCAGCCTGGCCCAGCAGGAGGCCGGCGGCGAAGCCTTTGCCCGCCGGCTGGGAGCCGGATCCCTCCGGCATCTGAGGGCGGCCTCTGTCGCCCAGCTTCTGTCCTGCCCCTGGGATCCCCAAACTTACCCGGATGCCTATACGCCCATGACCCTGTCGCCCATCGTGGACGGCGTGCTGCTGCCCGAGCCGGTGGAGGATGCCATCGCCCATGGCGCTTCCCGGGAGGTCAGCCTCATTATCGGCTCCAACAGCGATGAATTCGCCACGCTCTACAACCCGGAGGAGCCCTTCTCCTTCCAGCGCTATGCCGATAAGCTGAAGGCTTGCTTTGGTCTGACCCCCGGCGAAGTGCGGGCGCTGTATCCTGATGAAACCGATCTGGACCGGATGCATACCCTGATCCGCCTGGAATCCGATGAAATGCTGGCCATGAACCTTCGTCTGGCCGCGTCCCGGGCAGAGAACGGCGCCGCGCCCACCTATGTCTACTATTTCAGCCACCCCATCCCCCATGATAAGGCGGATTTCTACGGCGCGCCCCATTCCTGCGAGCTTCCTTACCTCTTCGGCAACCGGGATACCGGCGCGGCCAACCCCTGGGATTCCCGCCCCTGGGTGGCCTGGGATGAAACCATGCAGCGGCTTTTCCAGCTCTGGTGGTATCATTTTACCGCGTCCGGCTCGCCCAATGGCCCCGGCCTGCCCCCATGGGCCGCCTACGAGCCCGGCCAGGAGACCCTTTTGCATATCGCCGATCCTGTCCGCTCCGAGGCCAATCCCCGAAAGCAATACACAAAGCTCTTGGGGCAGAAAAAAGGGGAAAGGGGCTGACCACACAAAAAATTAGTGTCCTTTCCCTGTACCCACCGACTACGGTCGTTTTCCGGCTTGGCAGCGGCAAGCTGTCTTTCCCAAGGCATTCCAGCCCTAGCCGACACCGAAAGGAGACCGCCCATGAAAAAAGATGCTGCTGATTTTAAGGAAATCGCCCGCAATGTCCTTCGGGGTAAATGGCCTACCGCTATTCTGACCGGCTATGTCGCTTCGCTGCTGGGCGCTGCTACCGCGGCCAGCAATGTGTCCTTCTATCGCTATCGCAGCAATGACTCTACCAAGGCCCTTTTCCAAGAGATGCAGACGCCTGAAGTATGGGCTCAGATTCGCACCTTTGTCATCATTGCCCTTGCTATACTGGTTGTCTCGATGCTTATTTCCCTGATCATCGGCGGAGTCGCCAAGCTGGGCTATGCCGTTTATAACCTCAAGCTGGTAGACCGCAAAAAGGTTTCCCTGTCTGATTTGTTCTCCCAGTTTCACCGTTTTGGCGCCGGCTTCTGTATGAACCTGCTCACTCAATTGTATACCTTCCTCTGGTCGCTGCTGTTCGTGATTCCGGGCATCGTCAAATCACTCAGCTATGCCATGGCGCCATATATCTTAGCCGAGCATCCCGAGATGACGGCAGGGGGAGCCATTAAGGAATCCCAGCGAATGATGAACGGCAACAAATTGCGCCTGCTTGGCCTTAATTTCAGCTTCTGCGGCTGGGTACTGCTTTATGTGGCCCCTCTTCTGGTTGGCATGTGGATCATGACCTGGTCAGTCATCCAAAGCAGCAACTGGAGCATCTTTCTCTGGCTGATCCCCTGTGTCCTCTTCGTTAGGATTGGCAGTGTGTTCCTGGCGCCCTATCGGGAAACTGCTCTTGCCGCTTTCTATCGTGAGGTGTCCGGCACCGAGACCGATCGCTAAAAAATATACACGAGCTTTTTCTGAAGAAAAAAGGGACGCGTAACCGTCCCTTTTCTCTTTATAGCTCCATCAAGGCCCGACATAAGCTTATCCCGTGCCGAATGATTACCGGCCCAGTTGCGGTCATCATAGGCGGCAGGATTGGCCAAAATATCCCCGCTATAGAGCAAAGTGCCAAAGCGCTTACCCCGGAACCGCGCCACCGCGGCAAGCGCGGCGCATTCCATCTCCACAACCTGGCAGCCCTCGGAGCGGCGATACGCCACCATCTCGGGCGTTTCCCGGTAAAAGCCGTCAGTAGTCCAGGTAGTACAGCGGATATAAGGCGCGCCCGCTTCCTCCAACGCCGCGCAGGCTGCCAGGATGGGCTCTTCGTCCAGCTCGATAAAACGAGCCGGCGGCAAATAGTGGTAGGAGGCCCCTTCGTCTCGCAGAGCCCGCACCGGCAGGATAACATCCCCGGCCGGAATATCCTCCAGCACCCCGCAGCTTCCGCAGCAAAGGATCGTCTCTACGCCTTTGCCATAAAGCCAATCGGCCAGCATAGCCGAAGCCGCAGCGCCTACAGCTGCCTGCACCGCGCACAGCTCCCGGCTGCCATCATGCAAAGCATATACCTCAAAGGGCCGCATCTCCGAGCGATAGGTTCCGATTACCCGGCCCCTGTATTGCTCAACCAGCCGCGCCAAGGGTTCACGGAAAAAGGTCATCAGGCACAGCCGGGGAAAAGGGGCGTCTGCCGGGCGTGGGTTAATCACAGCCGATTCTTGGCTGCTATACTCCAGGATAGGGTATTCGTGGTGGATAATTGGCATGGTTGCGCATCTCCTTTCGGCCCCAGTTCCCGGCTTGTGGGCCAGGATTCTTCGCCGTTAACTTATTCCATATGTATCCGCCTTGGATGGAATAATGCTTGGATTTTTCGGCAGATTATGCCCCATGCGCCCGTGCCGCCCTATCCCTCCAGCGCCGGGGCGATCATCGCCTCATAATGGTCAAAGGGCAGGTAATAGGGTACCGAATTGCCGGAGCCCAGCGCGTAGCCGCCCTGCTCCCGGGTCATGTCCAGCATAGCCCGGGCCCGGGCGCCGATGGCCTGGGGCGTGGAGCGCACCAGGAAATCCATATCCAGCCCGCCCAGGATGGCGATTCGCCCGCCCCAGCGGCGATAGGCCTCCTCTACCGGCAGGATGTTGTCCTCGTAGCTGTGCCGGCCGTCATAGCCCATATCCTCGATAACGTCCTCAATGATGTCCTGAAAATATCCGCAGGAATGCAGCACGGCGGGCTTGCCATGGCTGTGGGCCGCCTCTACGATTTTCTTATGCCAGGGGAACACCAGACGGCGCATATCCTTGACCGAAAGGAAGGTTTGCGTATTAAAGCCCCAGTCATCGTTGGACATGATGACACCCACGGTGTCATACTGGGCGGCCAGCTGGTAATACCGTACCAGCCGGGAGCCCACCTCGTGAAAGATGGCCTCCAAGAGCTCTGGCTCCTCGTAGAGCATATAGCACATGTTGTCATAGCCTGTCAGCGCCATCGCGTTCTCCAGCACGCCACCGGGGCCCATGGCCATCAGCTTCATGCCGTCGGGCAGATCGGGCTTGATGGCCTCCAGCCGGCTATAATCGCACTTCTCCGGCTCCGGCCAGGGATAGGCCTCGAAGCTGGCCCAGTCAGTGATGACAAAGCCGTCGTTGGCCGAGACTGTCTTGGCCTTTTTCTGCTGGCCGGTGGGAAAGGGCATATCGCAGGCATAGCTGGAAGCATAGTCGTACCCATAGCGGTCAAAGGCCTCGACCACCACCCGCAGCCGTTCCAGGGGCGTATCATCCGAAGCGGCGCGCCCCGCCATTTTCTCATAGATGGGGTAATCAAAGAGCAGCTCAAAGAGCACCGGCCGGCTGGGCCGCTCCCTTCTGAGCACCGCCTCCAGCTGGGAAAAGTCGCAATCCCTCTTCCTCATCTGATCCTCCTGTCCCCGGCTATCGCCGCCGTTTTCTTTCATTATAAAGCCCTCCCGCCTCCTGCATATGGAAAAAGCTGCTTAAACCATGCACAGGTATGCCAAATTTCCCCTTGACAGCCGCGGATGGCGGACGTATACTACCTAAAACAAAAGGCGATGAAGAGAAGAGTAGTGGCAACGGCCCTCCATCAGAGAGCCCCGGCAGCTGAAAAGGGGCGGACGTGGCGTTCCATGAACCAGGCCTCGGAGCCGCATACGGAAATCCTCTTGCCAGGATGGATGCTATGCCGGGCGTTCCCGTTACCGAACTAGGGTATGATGGTACCCGATAAGCTCCCCTGCGGCGACGCGGGGAGGAAGGCAGGGTGGCACCGCGTTTTATCGCCCCTCGCAGCGTTTTTGCGCTGCGAGGGGCTTTTTTATCCACAAAAGCGATAAGGAGGATAGGATGGAACCGATCAACGAACGTCCCACATTCCCCAGGCGGGCCGTGGTGACCGCCGGCATGCCCTATGGCAACAAGCAGCTGCATTTCGGCCATGTGGGCGGCATGTTTGTCCATGCCGACGTATTCGCCCGCTTTCTGCGGGATCGGATTGGCCCGGAAAATGTGCTGTTTCTCTCCGGCACCGACTGCTATGGCTCTCCCATTGTGGAGGCCTACCGAAGGCTGCGGCAGCGCGGCCAAGCGCCGGCCTCCCTGCAGGATTATGTGCAGGCCCAGCATGACGGCCAGCGCCGCACCCTGCAGGCCTATGGCATCGGGCTGGATTACTTCGGCGCGTCCGCCCTGGGCCGGAGCGGGCAGATACATCGCAAGCTATCGGCGGCTGTCTTTGAGGCGCTCGAGCGGCTGGGCGCACTGAAGCGGCTATCTTCGCCCCAGTTCTATGATGACGAATGCCAAACGCTGCTCAACGGCCGCCAGGTGGTCGGACGTTGTCCCATCGCCGGCTGCGCCTCAGAGCGCGGTTACGCTGATGAATGCGCCCTGGGCCATCAATATCTTCCCTCGGAGCTCATTGACCCGGTCAGCGCCCTTTCCGGCAGGCGGCCCCGGCTGGTACAGGTGGAAAACTGGTATTTCGATCTGGAGCCCTGGCGAAAACCGCTGGCGGATTATATGCGGGCGCTGCGCCGCCGGGGCAGAACGCGGGAAGCGGTCATCAGCACCATTGAAGAGTTTTTGAAGGCTCCGGAGATCTATGTAAAAAAGGATGAGGTGGAGGATCTGCCCGCGCTAATGGCCGCTATGGGCCGCCCGGCGCTGGAGCATACCGCTGGGAAAGGCTCCTACGCCTTCCGCTTTGAGGGCCTTGCAGCCCGGGATCGGGGGCGCGAGGCCCTGGACGGGCGCGGTATCCGTTACCGTACCGGCAAAACGCTGGTGCCCTTCCGCCTTTCCGGCAACAGCGAATGGGGCGTCCCAGTGCCCGGCCGGCCGGGGCTGGAGGGCCTTACCTTCTGGGTATGGCCCGAATCCCTTTGGGCCCCGGTTTCTTTCACGCAGGCCTGCCTGGAAGCACGGGGATACCCGGAGGGGGCGTGGCGCGACTGGTGGCTGGATAGGCGTTCCCGCGTCTACCAGTTCATCGGCGAGGACAATATCTACTTCTATGGGGTGGCCGAACCGGCCCTTTTTGCCTGCCTGCTGTCCGGCGGCGGACCGGTCCCGCCCCTTGAGGAGCTGCCAATGCCTGAGCTTGTGGCCAACCGGCATATCCTTTTTATGGATAAGAAGGCCAGCTCCTCATCATCCGTAAAGCCGCCCATGGCCGATGAGCTTTTGGCTTATTACACCGCCGACCAGCTGCGGATGCACTTTTTCAGCCTGGGCCTGGCCCATAAAAGCAGCAGCTTCCGCCCCCAGGCATACCTCTCGGCCGGGGAACGGACAGGAGCGGATCCGGTGCTTCGGGAGGGGAGCCTCTTAACCAATGTGCTCAACCGGGTGCTGCGCTCGCTGCTGTACAGCCTGCAGCAGGCCGGTTGCTCCCGGCTGCCTGATAGCCCGCCCTCGCCCCAGGCTGCAGCGGCGGCCCGTGAAGCGCTGCTATGCTATGAGCGCTTGATGGCCAGCCATCAGTTTCACCGCATATTTGATGTGCTTGACGGCTATATCCGCGGTCTGAACCGCCGCTGGAGCGCTGAATCCAGGGACACGGAGGATACGGGGCCGCTCTGGGCCGATACCCTCTGCGGTCTGCGGGCCGCCCTTTTGATGACCCATCCCCTGGCGCCGGAGGGCTGCGAGCTGGCAGCCTCTTACCTTGGCCTTTCTGCCCGGGCCTTTGATTGGGCCTACGCCTTCTCCCCCCTTACGGAGGTGCTGGACGAAGCCCCGGGCGGCCGCTACCGGCCGCTGCCCCCACGGTTCGACTTTTTCCGAAAGCACCCTACCCAGCTATAGACCTGGGGGTTGATCGGCCCATCAAAAAGGGCGCCGCAACGCATTGCGGCGCCCTACCAAATGGAGCGCTTCGATTGCCTCCCCTAGGGCAGGATTATCTCGCCGCCCCGGGGGAAGAAGCCCTCGGTCCCGTCGGGCAGCCTCACCTGCACCGGCACGGCGGGCGCGCTGGCCCGCAGGCTCCAGACGCCGTCCTTCACCTGCCAGGCCACCCGGACGTCGCCCTGGGGCGTGGGCACCGTCCCCGACAGCGACGGAAGGCCGCAGCCCTGGGGTGTCACCTCTATAGTGCGCCAGCCCGGCGCGCCGGCCCGCACGCCCAGCCAGCAGCGGGTAAACTCATACAGCGGCAGGCTGCTCCAGGCGTGGCAGTCGCTCCGGGTGGGCTCCGGCGTCTCCGGCAGCGTCGTCATATGGTACTCCATTGCCTTGAGATAGGGCGTCCACAGCGCCATGGTCTTGTCATAGAGCCCAGCCTTTTCCAGGGCCCGGCACAGGGTGAACATCCAGGGATAGGTGCATTGAAGCATCGGCTCCTCCAGGGTCCTGACCATCATCCGCCGGGCGTCCAGCCCGGTAACCATCCCGGTGAGCACTGCCAGGGCCTGGTCGTGCTGGCAGAATTCCTCCATCTCCGGCCCCTCCCGCAGCAGCCCCCGCGATTTGTCATAGCAGTGCTCCATCAGCCTGTCCTGAATCTGTTGAGCGCGCCGGCTGTACTCCCCCGCCACATCCGGGCGTCCCGTCAGCTCCACCATGCGGGCGGCGGCCTGCAGCGCCTGGACATAGACCAGGTTATGGCAGGTGCAGGGCCCGGTCAGCGCCGCGTTGGGCACGCCAAAGTTCTTGCCCCATTCGGTTACCCAATCGCAGTAGTCCCAATAGCCCAGGTATTCCACCAGGCCCAGGGCGCCGATATGCCGGTCAAAATAGTCCAGCACCGCGTCGATGGTGGGCCGGTAACGGGAAAGGATGGCCTCGTCCCCTGTCTGGAGATAGTACTCCTCCAGCATAAAGATAAAGTAGAGGGAGAAGCTTGGGATGATCTGCGGCAGGTCGCAGGGATACCGGGACTGCAGGATCCCGTCGGGCAGCTGGGAGCAGTGGAAATCCCACAGCACGCGCCGGGCCATGCGCGTATCGCCCGACACGGCATAGGTGAACAGCAGCTGCAGGCGAGTATCCAGCGAATACTGCAGCTGTTCATAGTAGGGGCAATCCTCGTGGGTCTCATGCATGCACAGGCGCAGGGTGCGCAGGCTGGCCTGCCATAGCGCGTCCAGCGGTTCCGGAAGCTCCATACGGGCCCGCACCGCAAGGGGATAGGCGGTTTCCCGGTAGCCCTCGATCCCAAACCGCAGGGGCTGTTCCGCCGTTTGGATCTCGATGCGCACATACCGGAAGGTACGGAACCAGAAATTCTCCAGCACATGGCTCCGGCCGTCCAGCTCATAGATCTCCTGCTGGCCGCCGGGTAAGCGGCCGTGGGCCCAGTCATCCCGCATCCGCCCCTCGGGGTCATCGGGCATGTAGCGCTCCGCATAGGTCACGGTGATGACCGCGCCCGCGCCGCCCTCTACCCGGATGGGCAGGTAGGCCGTAGTCAGCGCCCCGGCGTCCAGGTGCAGGGCGGCATGGCGGTTCGCCTCCACCTTGCCCTCCGATAGCGCTATAGCCGGCAGGTCGTCGGGCCGGTTGGGCATCTGCCGGGCAAAGGCGCGGCGCTGCTCCGCCATCGGGGGGATGGGGGCCATTTTCAGCGGCAGCGGCACGAGCTCGCCGCCGGGCTGCATGCCCACGCGCCAGCGGCGCTTGGCCATCTTCCAGCCCAGCTCTCCCGGCAGGCTCCAGCCCTCCGGCAGGTATCCGGTCCGTACCCGCTGGGTGGCGATCACATAGGGGATCACCGTATGCTCGTCATCATAGGCTCCGGCGCCCTCCCAGACGTCGGCTTCGTCCGCCTTGGCCTGCCAGGGCGCTTTTGCTGTAGACAGCTCCACCTCCCCGATGGCGCCCACCGCCAAGAGCGCTGCACCGGTGCGCGCCGGGATGACGCTGACCGGGCCGGGCACGCCCCGCAGCTCGTCCCGGCTGGGCCAGCATACCACATGGACGGCAATCACATTATCGCCGGTCCTGAGATAGGGCGCCAGCTCCACCTCAGTCACATAGTGGTTCCACCGGTCGCCCTTGCAGGGGCCGCAGATCACCGGCTGCCCGTTGACATACAGCCGGAAGCGGCCGGCTGAGGTTATACACAGGCCCGCCCCCTCCTCCGGAACCGCAGAAAGCCGGAAGGGAAGCCGGAAATAGCAGGCCTCCCCGCCGCCGGGCAGGGGCTTGGGTTCCTGGCAGCCGATCCACCACTCGTCCTTAAAGAGAAAGGGCATCTCCTCCAATTGCTGGTTCATCTTCTCCTCCTATCGGCCCGCTCCGCCGGGCAGCTTCGCTCTAAGGTATGGTTATGCCTGCCTAAGCCCGGTGAAGCAGGCTGCGCGCCTGGTTCTCCAGGGTCACCAGCGCCTCGGTTTCGATCCTAGCGATCGCATCCAGATCGGCGGCCGGCCGCGTCCGGCTGATGAGCTCCATCGGCACGCCCACCAGGTTCATATGGTACTTGGCCGTCACCGGATAGGCTGACCTCTCGCTGAGGGCGGCGAAGCCGAGGAAATCCTGCAGCGCCCGGGCCCGGCTGTCGCCCTGGCAGAAGAGCTGGTACAGCCGCGCATACAGATCCGGATGGAAATTGGCCATCACGCCGGAAAAGCCCGCCGCGCCCAGCTCAAGGCTGGGCAGCAGCGTCTGGGCGTTGGCGTTGAACAGGCCCATGGCCGTACCCTTCAGGGCCTCAATCTTCTCCTGCAGCGCCGGCAGGCTGCAGCAGGTATCCTTCAGGAAAAGGAAGCGCCCGGTATCGGCGCACCAACGGGCCAATTCAGGCGAAAGCAGCCGCTTGTAGGGATAGGGGCACTCATAGATGCCCAGCGGCATATCCTGCGTGCCCGCCAGCAGCACCTCGGCATGGCGCTTGAAGGCGTCGTCTCCCTGCCGGTCCAGATCCAGCCGGTTGCTGACCAGCACGAAGGCATCGATCCCTGTGTCGTAAATCTGTTTGGCCTCCTCCAGCTGATCCTCCAGATCCTCGCTGACGTGGCCCGAGGCCACGACGCACAGCGGCGCGCGCCCCATCCCGGCGGCCAGCTCCCCGTTCAGCCGCACCACCGCCCGGGCCAGCTGCACCCGCTCCTTCAGGGTAAGATAGAACATCTCGCTGGATTGGCATACAGCGAACACGCCCTGAACGCCGCTTTCCAGGTAAAACTGCATCATGCGCCCCAGCGCCGCCTCATCAATACGGTGTCTGCGGTCAAAGGGGGTAATCATGGTGGGATAGATTCCCTTGGCTACCGGTTTATTGTACATGCTGTCCCTCCCGACATCCTTTTGCCCAGTATAGCAAGCCCTTCTTCCCCGCGCCATATGGAATAATGACTTTCTGGCCGCGCTTTTCTCTATAAGGCCGCGGCCTGCCGGCCGGCAAAAAGATGGGCTGCCGGAATCTGCCCGGCAGCCCCTTGATCTTTATTGCAACATAAGGCGGCGTCAGTCCGCGCTGGGCCGCCCCTCCTCGATGGCCTTCTGATACCGCAGCGCCCGGGCTGCCCCGCCCTGCTCCAGCACGCCCACCACGCGGCCCTCGCGCAGCACCACGCGCTTATAGCGCCCGGTCTCGCCTTCGGTCAGCACCTGGCCTTCGCCGTTGACCTCGCCCACCGAAACGGTGCTCAGCCCATAGTAGCTGGCCATATGCCGTTGAACCCTGGGCGCGGCATAGGCGCGGTCGCCGCCCAGCATATTGACCGCGGCCGTCTCGCCCTGCTCCTGGGCCGGCATCCAGGTACCCGTCAGCCCTGCCACGTCGCCCGCTGCCCATACGCCGCTCTGGGAGGTAGCCAGGTGGCCGTCCACCTTTATCCCGCCCCTGGGATCCCAATCAAGGCCCGACCCCTCCAGAAAGCCGCAGCGGGGCGAAACGCCGGCGGCCGTCACCAGCCCGTCGCAGGCCAGGCGCCTGCCGTCCTCCAGCTCCGCCGCCACTGCCCGGCCGTCCTCCAGCTCCACCCTGGCCAGCCTGGCGCTAAGGGCAAAGGCGCATCCCGCCTCCTCAAAGAGCCGCTGATAATCCCCGGCGCAGCGCTGGTCCATCTGCAGCGGCATGACCCGGTCGGCCATCTCCACCACCGTGACCCGCACGCCGAGGCTGCACAGCGCTTCAGCGGCCTCCATCCCCACCAGGCCCGCGCCCAGGATCACCCACTGGCTGCCGGGGCGGGCAGCCCGGCGGATTGCCCGGGCATCCTGCATATCCCGCAGCACATAGCTGTTTTCCGCCTCCCGCAGCCCCGGTACCGGCGGCTTGCCCGCCTGGGCGCCGGTCGCCAGCAGCAGCTTATCATACTCCAGCGCGCGTCCGTCAGCCAGGAAAACCCGCTTCTCCTGGCAGCGGACCGACGCAACCGGACATCCGCGCAGCCATTTTACATCCTGCTTTTCCATGTCTTCCGCCGTAAATAGCGCGATCTCATCTTCCGTCTTTTTGCCGCCCACCACCTTGGAGAGCATCACCCGTGAATAGGCTGTCTCGTCGGCGCTGATCAGCGTGATCCGTACCTCCTTATCCAGCGCGCGCAGCTTCTTTACGGCGGCGGAGCCCGCCGCGCCTGCGCCTACAATGACAATATGCATATCTATCCTCCCTTTCAGCGTATTTTTGTCCTTCGTTCCCTATAAGTATTCCCTGTCCCGCTGCAAAACCCTTCTTTCCGCCCGCTTTTAACAGGCAAATTGCTTGCCGCCTACATTGTAAACCAATAATATATTTTTGGTTGACATCTGTTTGATTATCCGGTACAATCAGGAAAAACGATGCAGATCGGGCAGATCGATGCCCTGAAGGAGGACGCATGAAGCAAACCTCGGTCCGGTTTATGACCCAAACGGCGCTGTGCGCCGCGCTTGTCGCCATTTTCGCACCCATCAGCGTGCCGGTGGGCCCTGTGCCCATCTCCCTGGCCACGCTGATGGTTTACCTGTGTGCAGGCGTGCTGGGCTGGAAGAAGGCCTGCCTGGGCGTTCTGCTTTATATCCTGCTGGGCGTGGCCGGCCTGCCCGTCTTTGCCGGCTATACCGCAGGCCTCGATAAGCTGCTGGGGCCCACGGGCGGTTATTTCCTCGGCTATCTTTTCATCGCGCTGGCCACCGGCTTCTTTGTGGAGCGCTTTGGAAACCGCCTGGTATGGAATATCGCCGGCATGGTGATCGGGACGGCGGCCTGCTATCTGGCAGGCACCCTCTGGCTGGCCCATGTAGGGGGCTACACCAGCTTCGGCGCAGCCCTGGCCGCCGGCGTGCTGCCCTTTCTGCTGGGCGATGTCATCAAAATCGCCGCCGCTGCATCCGTGGGATATGTGCTGCGCCGCAGGCTGCTGGGCGCCGGCATGCTGTCATAAGCCCCGCCGCAGGCGCCTGTGCGGTTCACGCCAAAAAACCGGCTAGAAAGCCGGTTTTTCTCTTTTCCCCGTTTTACCGCTAAGGGGCCCTTTTATGGATCCTGGCAGCCAATGTCGCACAATACCTCCAGCGTAGTGGTCAGCGTAATGGTATCGCCGTCCACCTCGATCCGCTCGCTGCGGTCCAGCACCTGGGCGTCCTCCGGCATAATCCGCAGCGCCTCCGCGCCCGATTGGCTTTTCAGCTGCCGTACCAGCTCATCGTAGGACACGGTGGTCAGCTGTCCCTGGCGGTACTGGCGCTTCTCCAGGGCAATGGGCGCCGAAGCCGCAAAGCCCGGAAGCCGCCAGGCCTCCACCGCCTCCAGCACCATATCATCCCCCAGCCGCCCCAGGCCGATGGGCAGCTGGCGGCTGCCCAGGATCAGCGTCCAGCGCTGGTACACCGCCCCCTCTGGGTCGGCTTCCACCCGGGTGAGGCTGCCGGTGGCGCTGGCGCTGATCCATACCCGCGCCATGACCTCCCCGGCGGCGGCCACCATGCGCGGCTCCCGGCCGTCCTCGTATTCCATAACCCCTTCAATGAGCAGCTGGCCCGCAGCCACCACGTCCCCCGCCTTTACCCGGGGCGTACCCTGGCTGGGCGTCACCCGTTCCACCAGGCCGGCCCGCTGAGCCACCACGTTGGCGCCCGGCTGGGCGACTGTCCCGCCGGTGTCCATGGCCCGGGCCACGGTGACGGTAGCCCGGGCCCCCGCCAGCCGTATGCCCACAAAGCGCAGCTGGGGGAATTCCATCCGGGTCTGGTATTCCAGGGAATTGACCTTGACCGCGCTGCTGGAAGCCCCAAAATACAGGCCCCGGGCAGCCAGAAAATCCTGGATCTGGCGGGCCTCCGCCCCCTCTGCGCCCACCACCTTCACCTCCCACACCCGGGTGGTGGCAAAGATCATCAGGATGAAGCAGGCCGCCAGCGAGAGGATAAGCGCCGGGCGTGCCAGCGCCCGCAGCGCCAAGGCCGGCAGCCCCCAGCTCCCGGTTACCTCCACCGTCATCTCCCGGGCCTCGGCCAGGGCCTTCAGCTGCCGGGCCTGCCGGAAGCTTAAAGAGCAGCACATCTGTGTGCGGCCCGGGCGTTTCAAATCATACAGGGTAAGCCCGCTGCGGCGGGCCTCGCCGATCAGCCCGTCCATACCCAGCCCTGAAATGCGCAGGGATACCATCCCCAACGTCCACTTAAACTGCATGGCCCTAGCCTCCCTGCCGCCCGGAGCCGGGCTGGTCGTAGAACTCCACGGCCAGGATCTTGCCCACGCAGATCAGGTCGTCGCGCGCCAGCTCCTTGACCATCAGCTCCCGCCCCCGGATCACCACCAGGCCCGCCGCCGATTCAATGCGGATCAGCTCCGGCGTATACTCAGCGATCCCACGGTGATTCTCCACCCGGGCCCGGCAGCTTCCCGTCAGATGCACCAGCGGCAGGTGCAGGGCGATATCCTCCGGGATCTGCAGCCGCTGGACGACCCGGGTAAACCAGCGTTTGGCCATGCCCATCCCCCCTTTCCCCTCATTATATGCGCCTGCTTGCCCAAAGAACCCGCCGCGGGAAATTTCTTTCTTCACGCCGGAATTTTCCAGCGCCTTTTGCCCCTCTTTTTCCGTCTAAAGGGCAAATCCCTCCGCTTTCGCCCATTCCTTGGCCGCAAAAGGTTGTGAAACGGCCCGATGTCTACTATAATAAATGGGATCATCACATAAGGAGGATATACGTTTGAATATATGGCAGGCAATCCTATTGGGCCTGGTGCAGGGGCTGGCTGAGTTCCTGCCCATCTCCAGCTCCGGGCATCTCGTGCTCCTGCAGAACGTCCTTCAGGTCGAAGGCGAAATGCTGCTTTTCGATACGCTGCTGCATGTGGGCAGCCTGGTAGCCGTCTTTGTCGTGCTCTGGCCGGATATCCGGCTGATGCTGAAAAAGCCCCTGGGGCGCGTCACCTGGCTTCTGGTCGCCGCCACCATCCCCGCGGTCATCGCGGCGCTCACGCTGGAAAGCGCCCTGGACGCCTTGTTTGCCGGCAGCCGGCTATGGCTGGGCATCGGCTTTCTTGTTACCACCGCCGTGCTGCTGGTGGCGGGGCTGTGGCCTGCCACCCACGGCCGCCACAACCTGCGCGCGCCCGCAGAGAGCCCCAACCTGGAAAGCCTCACCTGGACCCAGGCCCTCATCATGGGCTGCACCCAGGCGGTCGCCATCATGCCGGGCATCTCCCGCTCCGGCTCCACGCTTTCAGCCGGCCTGCTAGCCGGCGTCGACCGGGAAAAGGCTACGCGCTTCTCCTTTTTAATGAGCATCCCCGCTATCCTGGGTTCCCTTGTCCTGCAGGCCAAGGATGTGGTGGAGGAGGGCTTCACCGCAGCCATGGGCGATATGAGCACCGCCTGCGTCATCATGGGCATGGTGATGGCGGCGCTGGCCGGCTTCTTCGCCCTGAAGTGGATGATGCGCCTTGTAAAGAAGGGCAAGCTCTGGGCCTTTGCCATCTATACCTGTGTCATCGGCATTTTGACGCTTAGCGGCGTATTTTTCTAAGGAGGTGGCCTCATGGCCATTAAAGGACTGATTATTGACTTTTTCGGGACCCTGGCCAAGGAGGACGAGGGCCTTGTGGTAGACCTCTGCCGGGCGGTGATGGAATCCTCGCCCTCCGTTTTCCAGCCCGGCGACGTGGCCCGGTATTGGTGGGAAATCACCAACCAGTGCTACCAGAGCTACCATGGCCAGGATTTTATTGGCCTGAAGGATCTGGAGCTTACGGCGCTGACCGAAACGGTGGAGCATTTTCAGGCCAAGCTGCCGGCCAAGGAGGCCCTGCTGCCCGTATTCCGCGACAGGCTGACCCCCAACCTCTATGAGGACAGCCGCCTTTTTATGGGCCGGCTGCCGCTGCCCGGCGTGGTCATGACCAACGGCGACCGCGCTGATGTGGAGCACGCCCTGAAAACCACCCAGCTGCCGGTGGAAACGCTGATCACCAGCGAGGATGTCCGCAGCTACAAGCCCCGGCCCGAGCTCTTTCAGGCCGCCCTCGAAAAGCTGGCCCTCAAGCCTGAGGAGGTGCTGGTGGTGGGGGACTCGCTGCGCTATGATCTGGAGCCCGCCAAGGCGCTGGGCATGAATACCGCCTGGGTGAACCGCAGCCGCAAGGCGCTGGGCAGTGCCCAGGCGCCGGATATCCAGGTCGCCAGCCTTTCCCAGCTTCGGACGCTGATGCTTCGGGGTCGCTAAGCGGCGGCTTCATCCCCATGAAAAAGACCGGACAGTGCTGTCCGGTCTTTTTCCATGCTATCATCGGGCGGCATGCTCTTGACAACGGCGGCTAAGGGGGGTACAATTCATTTAACATTTTAGTTATTTGTTAAATGAGGAGGATGGCCATGAGTATGCAGCAGACCCTCCGGGCCTTGGCCGACCCTACCCGGAGGGATATCCTGACGATGCTGAAGGGCGGCCGGATGCCGGCTGGCGCCATCGCCGATTGCTTCGAGATCACGGGCGCCGCCGTCTCAAGGCATCTCTCCATCCTGCGGGAGGCCGGTTTGATCCGGGACGAGCGGGATGGGAAGTATATCTATTATGAACTGAACGCTTCCGTATTGGAGGAAATCATGCTTTGGTTAGCCGAGCTTCAGGGAGGGCGGAATCATGATTAAAGCAAACAAGCGCCTGTTATGGGTTACTTCCCTCCTCATCCTTCTGCCCATCGCCGCCGGGCTGGCGCTTTGGCCCGCGCTGCCCGGCCAAATCGCCATCCATTTCGGCGTCAACAACGAGCCCGATGGCTGGAGCGGCAAGCCCTTCGCTGTGGTGGGGCTGCCCTGCATTGTGCTGGGGCTCCATTGGGCCGCCGTCGCGGCCCTGGCGCTCGATGGGAAAAAACGGAACATTGACAGCAAGATGTTCACGGTCATCCTGTGGATCTGCCCCGCCCTCTCTCTATCCCTCAGCGCAATGACCTATGCCCACGCTTTGGGCGCTTCGGTTCAGATCGGCTTTTATGTCATGCTGCTCATGGGGGTTCTGCTTCTTGCCATCGGCAACATCCTGCCCAAATGCCGGCAGAACCATACGGTGGGCGTGCGGCTTCCCTGGACGCTGCAGGATCCGGAGAATTGGCGCAGGACGCACCGGGTGGCCGGATGGTCCATGAGCGTTGCGGGCCTTCTCATCCTCGCCACCGCATACCTATGTATCCCCTGGCTTTTCTTCAGCATCCTTGCCCTGGCCATACTGCTGCCGGCTGTCTATTCCTTCCTCTACCACCGCAACCACGCGGGCCGCTGAGCAAGGCGCTTGGCGGGTTTCCCGCAAGAAAGGAATGTCCATCATGCTTGAGATCTCCCACCTGACCAAGACCTATCCCGGCGGTAAGACCGCGGTGCGCGACCTCTCCCTTCGCGTGGAGGCGGGCGATATCTTCGGCTTTATCGGCCACAACGGGGCCGGAAAGACTACGGCCATCAAATGCCTGGTCGGCGCGCAGAGCTATGATGCGGGCCAAATCCTCATTGATGGGATTGACCTGGCCCGCGATCCGGTAGCCGCCAAGGCCCGCCTTGCCTATATCCCTGACAATCCCGATCTCTACGATCACCTGACGGGTATCCAGTATCTGACCTTTATCGCCGATATTTTTGCCGTATCCCAGGCCGACCGCAGCCGGCGTATCGAGGGGGCCGCCGGCGCCCTGGAGCTGAAGGACGCGTTGGGCAATCCCGTTTCCAGCTATTCCCATGGCATGAAGCAGAAGCTGGCCCTGATCTCGGCCTTTGTCCACGCGCCCCGCCTGCTGGTGCTGGACGAGCCCTTCGTGGGCCTGGACCCCAAGGCCTCCCATACCCTCAAGGGCATGATGCAGCAGCTGACCGGCCAGGGCAGCGCCATCTTCTTTTCCACCCATGTGCTGGAGGTCGCCGAAAAGCTGTGCAGCAAGGTGGCCATCATCAAGGACGGCCGGCTGGTAGCCAGCGGCTCCACCGGCCAGGTGACCGGCGACCAAAGCCTGGAGGACGTGTTTATGGAGCTTATCGACCATGAATAAGCTGATGCTTTTGCTGCGCCTGCAGTTTCTCAATCTTCCCGGGCTCAATCCCCGGCTCTATTGCGGCTCCACCAGGGCCCGGCGCAGGGCTGTGCTGATCGCCCTGGGCGCGGGGTTCGTCGTCTTGGCTTTGCTGGCAACCAGCGCCATGTATTCGGTGATGCTGGCCTTCTCGCTCGAGCCGCTGGGCGCGCTGGAGCTCTTGCCCACGCTGATGATGTTCGCCGCTTCCATCGTCGTGCTGATGACCGGCGTCTATAAATCGGTCAACCTGCTCTTTACCTTCCGCGATTATGATACGCTGGCGTCGCTGCCCATTCCCGGCGCGGTCCTGCTGGGCAGCCGCTTTCTCATGCTCTACCTGTCCAATCTTGGCTTTATGGCCCTGATCCTCCTACCGGCCCTGGCGGTTTACGGCGTCATGGCGGCGCCGGGCGCGGGCTTCTGGGCGGCTGCGGCGGTCTCTTTCTTCTTTATTCCGCTGCTGCCGGTGCTGGCCGGCACGCTGCTGGGCCTTGTCATCTCCCTGGCCACCAGCCGCTTCCGCCACAGCAATGCCCTGGCCATCCTGTTCTCCCTGGCCGCCTTTGTGCTGCTCATGGTGGGCAACACAGGGCTGAGCGCTTCCATGGCCAGCGAAAGCTTTGGGCCTGTCGCCCAAATGGCCGCCCAGCAGATTACCCGGCTCTATTTTCCCGCCCGCCTCTACCAGCAGGCGCTGGCTGGCAGCGGCTGGGCTCTGGCGCTGTTCGTCCTGGGCTCCGCCTTGGCGGCCGCGCTGGCCCTCTGGCTGCTGGGCCGCTGCTTCGGCCCGATGCGGGCGCTGCTTATGGCCCGGCGCGCCCGCAGCGCCTACCGCCCAGAGGCTCTCAAGGCCCGCTCCCCGGCCATGGCCCTTTTCGGCAAGGAAATGCGCCGCTTCTTTGCCAGCGCCCTTTATGTGCTCAACGGCGGCGCCGGCCTCCTATTGATGACCCTTATGACGCTGGCACTGATTATCCTGGGCGCCGATCAGCTGGAGCTGCTGTTGGAGCTGCCGGGGCTTGCCTCCATGCTCATGGCCGTGCTGCCCTTCCTGCTGGGCCTTATGAACGCCATGACTGCGCCCAGCGCCTGCTCCCTGTCCCTGGAGGGCAAAAGCCTGCCCATCCTGAAATCCTTGCCTGTCAGCAGCCGTGCCGTGCTGATGAGCAAGGCGGCGGTCACCGCCGTGCTGACCGGCGGGGCCACCGTGGTCAACGCCCTGGCCCTGACCCTCGCCCTGCGTCCTACGCTGCTGGAAGCCCTCTGGCTTTGGGTCATCCCCCTGCTCTATGGCCTTGTCAGCGCCCAGGCCGGGCTGCTGTTCAACCTGCGGCTGCCCAACTTCTCCTGGACCAGCGAGGTCACGGTCATCAAGCAGAGCGTGCCGGTGCTGCTCACCATGCTGCTGGCCTTTGCCCTGTCCGTCCCGCCCCTGGCCCTGACCCTGCTGCTGCCCGCCGGCCAGACAGCGCTGATCCTGCCGGCGGCTGCCCTGGCGCTGGCCGCTGTCAACCTGCTGCTTTACCGCCTGCTGGTTACCTGGGGCGTCAAGGCCTATGAGCGGCTGTAAGCGCTTCCCCGCCCCGCCTCTGCGGGGCTATTTTTCGCCCTTTCCACCGCATATCCCGCTTTTCTCGAAACCGGTCAAAATACTCCATCCTGATCGGGCCGCCATCCGGATATACTGGAAATAGCCACCGGCTCCACGCTATTGGCCCCGGCTGAGAAAGGAGGACTTGCCATGAAAGCGTTCCGTTTCCTGATCCCCCTTATGCTGGCCCTGTGCTGCTGTGCCTGCCAGGCTGCGCCCCCGGCTTCCCCACCGCCCGGCGAACCCGAAACGCCTGCGCCGGCCGCCGCCTGGCAATCCCAAACCGAACCGGTCACCCTCACCCTGTCCACCGGCAGCCCCCAACAGGGGGACAGCCATCCCTGGGGATCGGACGGGATTTCCCAGGCCATCACCCAGCTGACCGGGGTTACCCTGGCCTGCCAGCCGCAGCCCCAGCTGGAGGTGCTGCTCTCCTCCGGGGAGCTGGGCGACCTGGTTTACGCCTATTACGACGAGATCAACCTGCGCAAACTGGAGAACGCCGACGTATCCCTGGCCCTGGATGAGCTGTCGGCCCAGCACTGTCCCGACTTCTGGGCCGGCCTTGATCCGCTGGAGAAGCTCAACAACCAATGCGCCGACGGCCATGTATATACGCTCCGCCGGGGGTATCAGGGCCAGGCGGTCTATGACGATGACCGGATCCCCGTTTCCGTGCCCCGGGCGCTGAGCCTGCAGACCGATTGGCTGGAAGAGCTGGGGCGCGCCCTGCCCGCCTCTGTGGAGGAGCTGGAGGAGACCCTTTATCTGGCCAGGGACCGCGCCCAGCAGCTGGGGATCGTGCAGCCGCTGCGCCTATTGCATGTAGCGGCCTCCCCGGTAGCTGAATGGATGGGCGCCCCGCGGGAGCTCCTGTGGGATGAATCCGCCGGCGCGGTCCGCACGCCCTTTACCGACGAGGCCTGGCTCGACTACCTGCGCCTGATGGGCAAGTGGTACCGCGACGGGGTGCTGGCGCTGCCGGAGGCGGCGCTGCCCTGGCGGCTCAGCCAGATGTATGATAACATCGAATACAACACCGGCAGCGAGCAAGTGGTTATGCCCGGATATAACGCCCTAATGGATTATATGCAAAAAACCACAGCGGGCGCCTTTGCCACCGGGGCCGACTATACGCTCATCGGCGATATGCCGGTGATGCTCCGCCGGCTCTATGGGCTGCGTTCCGGCACGCCGGAAGATCCCTTTGCCCATGCCCTGATCACCGCGCCCCTCACCTACCAGGGAGAGGTCCGGCTGCAGGCCCTGGATACCGCCATCGGCGCCAGCGGCCCCTCCGATCAGGTGGGCGGGCTGTTTATCGCCCGTACCTGCGCCCATCCCGACCGCGCCATCCTCTTTATGCAGTTCCTGAAAAGCCCGGAGGGCGCGCGGTTGACCAGCTGGGGGCTGGAGGGCGAGCACTACACCCTCAACGAGGAGGGGCTGCCGGTCTACCTGTCCGAATACCGGGATCCGGAAAAGCCCAGCGACGGCAATCCCCGCACCCAGGCGGGAATCGGGGTGTGGAATTTCCTGGATCGCGGCGAGGTCGAAGGCCTGATGGCGGCTTCCGTCACGGCCTCCAGCGACAGCGCCGACCAGGCGGCGCTTGACGCCATGCGCCTTAAGGCGGGCCTTGCCTATAAGGAATCTCTCCGGGAAAACCGCTGCCCCGCCCTCCACTTCGCCCTGCCTGACGTATGGGGCAACCAGACAGCCTATGACCAATATCAGGCCCTGGAGGATCAATTCTTTACGGCCATCCAGCAGATGGTCAAAGCGCCCTCCGATGAAGCGCTGACCGGCCAGTGGCAGCAGCTGCAGCAGCAGCTTTCCGCCCAGGGGCTGGACGCCCTTGAGTCGGAGATGACCACGCGCTTCCTGGAGGCCTTGGACCGCTACCAGGTGGCGGGCTACGCGGCCGGCATCACGCGGCCCGGGCCCTGACCGGGCGCTCCGCCATCACCATTCCAAGCGCCGGGGCAAAGCGTACTTTGCCCCGGCGTTTTTTTGCGGCTTGGGTTATATGCCGCCCCACCGGCCCCCGCAAAAGCCGCGGTCGTTAGCCCGCAGCCCGGATTTCGCCCTTCAAGGGCGCCCTCCCGCTATCCATGCCTGGCCGGTGCAGGGCCCCATCCTCTTCTCCTGCCGGACCGGTCCTTACGGTTCCTTAAGGGCATCCCGGTCCCTCCGCCCATCCAAAGCCTTGACAGCTTGGACAAGATCTGCTTGAATCAAAGGATCACCGGGCGGCATTGTCCGGGGTTCAAAGCTTCCCTCAATAAAAGGAGGTTTTATCCATGGCTAGCCTGCAGATTGATTTTGACCATCCCGCAGGGAGCATCAAGCCCCTGCACTGCATCAACAACGCGCCGATCCTGGGCGCGGATGACCGCATGTTCCATTATCTGGGGGAGGCGGGCATCCCCAGCGCCCGCCTGCACGATACCGGCGGCAGCTTCGGCGGCGCGCATTTTGTGGATATCGAGAACATCTTTCCGCGTTTCGACGCTGATCCGGAGGACCCGGCCAGCTACGATTTTGCCTTCACCGACTGGCTGCTGTGCGCCCTTGCCCGCCAGGGGGTCAAGCCCTTTTACCGGCTGGGTGCAACCATTGAGAACAACCAGAAAATCAAGGCCTACCATATCTATCCGCCCCGGGACAACCTGCGTTGGGCCAGGATTTGCGAGGGCATCATCCGCCATTATAACGAGGGCTGGGCCGGCGGCTATCATATGGGCATCGAATACTGGGAGATATGGAATGAGCCCGATAACGAGCCCAATGTGGCCGACAACCCCATGTGGAAGGGCTCCATGGAGGACTACTTCGCCCTGTACGAAACGGCGGCCAACTACCTGAAGGGCCGGTTCCCCCACCTGAAGATCGGCGGCTATGCCAGCTGCGGCTTCTATGCCATCCTGGAGCGCGCTTCCGCCGCCACGGCCAACGTTTCGCCCCGAACCGGCTATTTTCTGGAGTTCTTCGAGGCCTTCCTGGCCCATATTACCTCTGCCGCGCACCGCGCGCCGCTGGATTTTTTCTCCTGGCACACCTATGACGGCGTACCTGCCTCCGAGGCCTATGCCCGGTATGCCCGCCAGCGGCTGGATGCCTACGGCCTGACCCATACTGAAAGCATCCTCAACGAATGGGGCGCAGGACCCAGGCTGCGGGGTACCGCTCAGGAGGCGGCCTATGTAGCGGCCATGATGTGCGCCATGCAGCGGGGGCCGGTCGACCGGCTCATGTATTACGACGGCCAGGTGATGACCAGCTATGGCGGGCTCTTTAACCCCATCAGCTTTACCCCCTTCCCCGCCTATGACGTATTCCGCGCCTTTGACCGGCTTTACCGGTTGGGTGCCTCCCTGCCGGTGGAGATCGAGGGCGACG
>UQLW01000022.1 GCA_900542005.1 uncultured Eubacteriales bacterium | reverse complement strand
ACATGAAAGCGAGAAACGTGCTGATTAACGCCTCGCCGATTGTCCGCCTGGTGACTATGCAGGGCGCTGGCCGGTACCGCCGGCGTCACCGGTCCCTTCAGCGCGGCACAAATCGCCTCCGCCTTATCCGCGCCCTTAGCCATAAGCAGCTGCGTGCGCCCCTGAAGGATCAGCCGCATGCCCATGGTGATCCCCTGCCGGGGCATTTTGTCAGCCCCGCCCCACAGGTGGGCCTTAGCCGCCACCAGGGAGGGAGAAATATCGGTTACCCGCATATCGGCCTCCCAGGGCGCGCCCGGGTCGTTCATGCCGATATGGGCGTTGGTTCCGATGCCCAGCACCTGCAGATCCACATAGCCCAGCGCCTTGATCAAAGCCGGGAAGGTGCGGCACGTCTCCTCTGCCCGTGCAGGATCGCTGTCGGGCACATGGACGTTTTCTGCCGATATGTTGGTATGGCCTAAGAGCTGGTCCATCATCCTCCAGTATACGCCCAGGGGATTGTCATGCCCGGCGCCAAGGAACTCATCCAGGTTCACCGTATGGGCCTGCGACCAGTCGAGCCCCAGCGTCCGGGTCATCTCGGCCAGCTTGCGATGCAGGCCCAGCGTCGTGTTGCCAGTGGCAAAGCCCAGCACTGCGTTGGGCTTTGCCAGCAGCTGCCGGGCTACCATAGCCGCCGCCTGGCTGTCGAATTCCTCCTGGGTCTTTGTTACGATAATCTTCATCCAAACACCTCCATAGCCAGCGCGCCGGCCCCCAGCATCCCCACCTGCGCCGGATCCAGCGCGGACGCCGAAAAGGACTGAAGCCCGCGCAGCGTTTCCGGCAGGCAGAGGGCGCGCATCCTTTGCTCAACGCGGTCCAAAAACCACGGATCCTTCACCACGCTCCCACCCAGGCGGATGGTATCCGGGTTATAGGCGCAGGCCAGGTTCGCCAGCGCGGCGCCCAGCGCGCCCACCGCGCGCCGGGAAAGGAAATCCGCCAACGCGTCGCCCGCCCGGGCTGCCGCAAAGACTGCCGCAGCGTGCAGCTCGCCCCGGTTCAGCGGCGATTCGGGAAATTGCGGCAGCATCGCCCGGGCCGAGGCAATCAGCCCGCCCCCGGAGGCCAGCGGCTCCAGCCGCTGCGGTTCCCCCTCCCAGCCCATGACCATATAGCCCACCTCTCCGGCATAGTTGTCGGCGCCCCGCATCAGCTTCCCCTGGCTTACCAGGGCCGAGCCGATACCCGTGCCCACGTTCAGGTACAGCATCGTATGGCTTTGCCCACCGCCGAAGGCCCACTCGCCCCGGGCGGCACAGCGCACGTCGTTGTCAATGGCCGAGGGCAGCCCATAGCGCGCCTCCAGCAGCCGCGCCAGCGCTACCGGACGGCTGATCGGGATATTATAGCTCTGCAGCCATAGCCCCTGCTCCGGATCGATGTGGCCCACCGTCCCCAGGCCCAGCGCCGCGGGCTGCGGCTGCCCCGGCAGGCTCGAAATAAAATCATCGCAGGCGGAAAAAACCGCCTCCAGCGCCTCCTCCTGGCTCCCTCTTTTCATGGGGTAGCGGCGCCATGCGCGCACGCAGCCGTCCGCCTCCACGAGCCCGGTCAGAATTTTGGTGCCGCCCACGTCCACGGCGATATAGCTTTTCATCGGCAGCCTCCCCTCTATCCGTGCCCATTATATCCATAAGCGCCCTCCGCTTCAAGCGCGTCCTCCCTGCTGATCCTGCGATTTTTGTAGGATCGCAGTTCAAAAGGCGGGAATTTTACCTATCTTACCTTGATTTGCTCTCAAAAAATAGATACACTGGATAGAAAAAGGGCTGAAACCCGGGAAGGAGGCGCCATGACCCAAGACGAAGCCCGCTTGCTTATGGGCCAGCTGCAGATTGTCTTTCCGATCGTGCGGCTTGTGGATGCTTCCTTGGCCCGCCAATTTACCCTTTTGCCGGATGGGACCCTCCGGCCGGAGCCCTATCACTGCTATGACGTATGGAAGAAGCAGCGGCGCTGCGACAACTGCATCTCCGCCCGGGCGCTGGCCCGAAAGGGCCGCATGGCGAAATTTGAATTTGTCGATGACGCCGTGTATTATGTTGTCGCCATGTACCTTGAAATGGATGCCGCGCCCTATGTATTGGAGATGGCCTCCCAGGTCACCGACGATACGCTGCTGGAAGCCTATGGTAAAAACCGTTTCCTCCAGGATATCGCCGCCTATAACCGGAGGCTTTATATCGACCCGCTGACCGGCGCCTACAACCGCCGCTATTATGAAGAGCAGCTGCAGGACCTTTCAAGCCTGAGCGCCCTGGCTTTCCTCGACCTTGACGGGCTCAAGGCCGTCAATGATACCTGGGGCCATCCGGCAGGCGACGCCGCCCTGAAGGTGGCTGCCGATGCCATCTTGGGCTGCATCCGCGGCACGGATGCGCTCATCCGCTATGGAGGGGACGAATTTCTGCTGGTCTTCTGGGATATGCCCCGCAAGGCCTTTGCCGCTAAGCTGGAGCAGATCCGAAGCGCCGTGGCCGGGGCGCGGACGGCAGCCTACCCGCAGCTTGCCTTGACGGTAAGCATTGGCGCCCTCTACCGCAGCGGTACGCCCCTGGAGCTGATTGGCGAGGCCGACCGGCTGCTTTATCAGGCCAAGCGTTCCAGGAATCATGTATGCCTGCGGCTGGAGCCATAAAGCCCGCCGGTATGGCCGCGTTCCTTCCATAGCCGTATCTATGCAAGCATCCGGAGCAGACGCCCTCAGGCTCACTGCCCCGGATGCTTGTTTATCTGCCGGTCAGCCCATGGAAGCCCCGGCCTTGGGCTGCGGGCCGCTACAGGCAGATCCCGAAGCAGGTTTGCAGCGCCGCTTCCCGCGCCGCGCCCTCGGGGCAAAATTCCTCCTCTACCCCCTCAGGCGTAAAGCGCCGCAGCACGTCGCCATCCAGGGTAATTCGCCCCTGCGCCGTGCGGATGGCCAGCATGGGGCCGGTAATAAAGGGCGAATCCGGCGAAAAACGGCACCAGAAATGGGCGGCTTCATAGTCGACCGTCAGCTGCGGCTCCTCCGTAAAGGCATAGAGCCGCCGTCCCCGGTCATACAGCACCCACCCAAAGAAGGGCTCCCGCTTCAGCGCATACTGGCCCTGCTCGCCCTCCTCCAGACGCAGCGGTTCCCGCGGGATGGGCAGCCCTACGCCCACATCCACCAGATACCGCCCGCCCCCAGGCACGCGGACCGCCAGCACCCGGTGACGGCGCATCGGAATCGCCGGCTCGTCCTTGAGAAACCGGGCAAAGTAATCCTCCACCTCAAAGCCCATTGCCCATAGCAGCGCGCCCAGAAGCCCGTTGAGCTCAAAGCAATAGCCGCCGCGGCGGCGGGTCACCACCTTATCAAAGAGCGAGGCCTCGTCCAGCGGCATGGGCGCTTTTCGCAGGATATCCAGGTTCTCATAGGGGACGGTCATCAGGTGGGCGCGCTGGATGGCCTTGAGCCCCGCTTCATCGGCCTTGACCGATCCATCCAGGCCGATACGCTCAAGATACTGCTCGATTTGCTTACGATTCATGGTCTGCCTCCTGCTTTCGGGCTACGCACTCCACGGCCTCCCACAGGGAGGCGACGGGCTGCCCATAGTCGCTCTCTTGCATATTGACGCCATAAAATTCCAAGGAAAACCGCCGGGCCAGCTCCCTGTCCCGCCAGGAATCGCCGGCCAGGAAGCTTCGGGAAAGGTCGATATCCGGATACTTTGCCAGCGCCTGCAGGATCAATCCGGGCTCCGGCTTGCAGCAGCCGCAGCCCGATCCCCTGCTATGGGGGCAGAAGAACGTATCCAATACCGAAACGCCGAAGGCCTCCAGCTTTTCCAGCAGCCGCTGGTGAAAGCGTTCAAAATCCTGCTGGGTGATGAAACCCTCCCCGATAATATATTGGTTGGTGACAAGGATCAGCTCATACCCCAGGCGTTGAAGGCGGGCCATGGCCTCCGGCGCGCCGGCCAGCAGCTCCGGTTCCCGCTTCCCCGTCCATTCGCCGTCCGGATAATCACGGCTGATGGTATCGTCCCGATCCAAGAAGGCAATGCTGCGGCATCTGTCCATGGCTATCCCTCCCTCCAGGCAGGCAGTCCGGCCTCGCTCCGCAGTTGGTTCCATGCGTCCATATTCAGATAGTCATACTGGCCGGGCGCCAGCGTATCCGGCAGCCACAGGCTGCCCACCCGCTCCCGGTGCAGGGCCAGCACCCTGCGTCCCCTCGCGGCAAACATCCGCTTTACCTGGTGGAATTTTCCCTCGCGCACGGTGCAGTAGGCCACGCAGCCCTCGCCAGGCTCCAGCCGGGCTGGCAGCGCCTCAAAATCGGAAAGCTGAAGCCCCTGCGCAAAGGCTTCCACGTCCGATTCGTCCACCGGGCTGTCCAGCAGCGCCCGATACCGTTTTTCTACGCCGGATTTGGGCGATATGAGCGCATGGGCCGCCTGCCCGTCGTCTGTAATCAGCAGAAGCCCTGTGGTATCCTTGTCCAGCCGGCCCACCGGCGCAGGCTCCCTGCGCCGGTCTCTGGGCGCCAGCAGATCCAGCACCGTTCCCTGGCGGCGGTCGGCCGTCGCGGTCAGCAGTCCGGCAGGCTTGTTCATCACAATCGCCACCAAAGGCCGATAGGCCACCGGCTCTCCATCCAGCGTTACCGGGCCCTTCACAGTGGCGCCCGGGCTGCGCGCCGTCATGCCCGCCAGGCTCACCCGGCCGCTGGCGATAAGCTCCTTTACCTCCCTGCGCGTCCCCAGGTCGCACAGGGTCAAATACCGGTCCAAGCGCATGGAAATCCTCCTTTATCCAGCAACAGCATACCACGAAGCCCCCTGTCCTGCAAAGCCTTTTGCCTGCGCTCCCGCGTTTTTTGGCATATGGTTCCGAATCAGAAAAGGTATGTTGACATTTTGGGCTTTATATACTAATAATAGGCCAAACCCTTGACGAGCGCCGCCGGAATGCGTACAATGGCGCTTAGACGAATTTTCTGGCGCGCTGCGCCCTGGAGGAATCAATGGGAAAAATACTGGTCATTGCCGAGAAGCCCTCGGTGGGCCGCGATATTGCAAAGGTCCTGGGCTGCCGGAGCCGGGGCAACGGCTGCCTTTTCGGCGACGATTACATCATTACCTGGGCGGTAGGCCATTTGGTAGCCCTTGCCTCGCCCGAGGAGCTGGACGATAAATACAAAAACTGGACCAGGGCTGATCTGCCCATCCTGCCCAAGGCCATGAAGCTGAAGGTGCTGCCCCGGGTAAAGCGCCAGTATGACGTGGTTTCCGGCTGGATGAATCACGAGGATGTGGATTCCATCATCTGCGCCACCGACTCTGGCCGCGAGGGCGAGCTCATCTTCCGGCTGATTTACATCATGGCCGGCTGCACCAAGCCCTTCCAGCGGCTGTGGATCTCCTCCATGACCGATGAAGCCATCCGCGAGGGCTTTGAACGGCTCCGCCCCGGCTCCGATTACGATACGCTGTACCATTCAGCCAAGTGCCGCTCCGAGGCCGACTGGCTGGTGGGCATGAACGGCTCCCGGGCCTTCACGCTCACCTATGACACGCTGCTGTCGGTGGGCCGCGTGCAATCCCCCACCCTGGCGATCCTCGTTAAGCGGGAGCTGGAGCGCCGCGCTTTCGTACCCGAGCCCTATCTGGAGCTGACCGCTACCTTCACCCGCTATAAGGGCCGCTGGTTTGACCCTGCCCGCCGCGGGGAGGGCACGGCCGCCTTCCGCATTGATCCCGCCCGCCGGGAGGAATTCGAGCGGCTTCGGGATGAGCTTAAGGGCAAAATGGGCGAAGTCATCCAGGTGGACAGCGAGGAGCGTACCTTTAAGCCGCCGCAGCTCTACGACCTGACCAGCCTGCAGCGGGACGCCAACCGCATCCTGGGCTTCTCCGCCAGCAAGACGCTGCGGATCGCCCAAAACCTCTATGAAAAGCGCAAGGTCATCACCTATCCCCGGACGGATTCACGATATCTCTCCCATGACCTGTACAAAACCCTGAAGACCCGTCTCTCCAAGCTAACCGGCGGCCCCTGGGAGCCCTTTGCCACCCAGGCGATGGCCTCCGAGCGCAAGCTGGGCGGCCGCGTCGTCAACGACGCCAGGGTAACTGACCACCACGCCATCATCCCCACCGGCAAGGCCGCCGGCGGCAAGGGCTGGGACGAGGATGAGACAGCGCTCTTCGACCTCATCGCCCGGCGGTATATCGCCATCTTCCTGGAGGATCAGCTGGTGGAATATCAAACCGTGGAAACCGTGGCCGAGGGGCATCACTTCCTTTCCAAGGGCCGCCTGATCCACCAAAAGGGTTGGAGCGAGCTCTATGACCCGCTGCAGCCCAAGCGCCGCCGCTCCGACGAGGAGCAGGAGCTGCCCTCCCTGAAGGTGGGCGACACCAAGAAGGTCTCCTCCGCCAAGCTGGCCGACAAAAAGACCGAGCCGCCAGCCCCCTATACCGAAGCCTCCCTGCTGTCGGCCATGGAAAACGCCGGGCGGGAGCTGGAGGATGAGGAGCTGCGGGAGCAAATGAAGGATTCGGGCCTGGGTACGCCCGCCACCCGCGCCGCCATCATTGAGCGGCTCATCCAGGTGCGCTATGTGCGCCGCCGCGGCAAGATCCTGACCCCCACCGATAAGGGGATCACCCTGATCCAGGTGCTGCCTGCCGCCCTCTCCTCCCCGGAAACCACCGGCCGCTGGGAAAAGGAGCTGGCTGAAATCGGCCGGGGCGAGGCCGATCCCGAGGCCTTTATGGAGGGCATCCGCCGCCTGGTGGTGGAGCTGGTCCGTGAATCCGGGCAAAAGAATACCGAGGTATCCTTTCCCCAGGAGACCCGCACCCACGACCCCTCCGCGCCCAAGGTATCCCTGGGCAAATGTCCGCTCTGCGAAAGCGATGTATTGGAAAACTCCAAGGCCTATTATTGCAGCCAGTGGCGCTCCGGCTGCCGCTTCACCGTATGGAAGAACTGCGCGAAAGAGCAGGAGGGGCCGCTGCTGACGCCCGAGGGCATGAGCGCGCTGCTGGCGGAAAAGGCCCATACCGTGCCGGAGGGCACCTTCTCTATGGTCAAGGGCAAGCCCTTTGTGGTCTTTACCCCCGCCATCGGCCAGGCCCCCGCTCCGCAGGAGGCCCCTGCCGGGGAGGGACAGCCGCCCTGGGAGCCGTAGCCAGACCCCAGGCTGTGACCATGAAGTCATTTTATTCCATGCCTGTACGGCCGGTCGCCAGGTATACTGAAAGGGAAGGCTTATTCCTTCCTTTCGATTGGGAAGCCTCTATGAGGCTTCCCTTTTGCTTTGGAGGCTATTGCGGTTCCGGCGCGTCCCCTTCACGCTGCTCCTGCAGCCCCTTTATCTTCGCCTATCCCACCCAGCGCCAGCTAGACATTCTGAAAGAAAGGCAAAAAATGATGGAACAAAAGAGTTATGTGTTTAACCGTACCGTACCCATCCGCGCCTGCTATGATGTAATCGTCGCAGGGAGCGGCCCGGCAGGGATCAGCGCCGCGGTGGCTGCCGCCCGCCTGGGCGCCCAGGTTGCGCTGGTTGAAAGGTATGGCTGCATCGGCGGCAACCTGACGGTCGGCAACGTAGGGCCCATTATGGGATCCGTCGCCCGGGGTACGCTCCGTGACGAGCTGACCGGCCTGCTTCGCGTTGGCTTCAATGATATACAGGGGAAATTGGGGCGGGTTCATGACATGAATAAGGCGGTTCAGTCCTTAACGGAGCTCTTGGAGCGGGAAGGGGTCGACGTATACCTGCAGTCCCCCATCGTGGATGCTATGATGGAGGGCAACCAGGTGACAGGCGTATTGATCGGCTGGAAGGACGGCATGTTTGCCTTAAAGGCATCAGTTGTTGTGGATGCGACAGGCGACGGCGACGTAGCCTATTTCGCCGGATGCAGATATGACAAAAACCCGGCGGGAGCGGGCGGCCTGCAGCCTGTAACGCTGATGTATACCCTGGCGGGCGTGGATGACGACGCCCTCACCTGCATCGGTGAAGAGGACATGGTGCAGCTTAACGGGGAGCGCTTCCTCGATTTTACCGCCCGCTGTGTAAGCCAGGGGCTGCTGCCCGAGCATACAAGCTCTGTCCGCCTCTACCGTACCAACGTGCCCGGCGAGCGTCTTGTCAATACCACCCAGGCCAACTGCATCGATCCGCTTCATGCGGCCGACCTGTTTAAGGCAGAGTGTATTCTCCGCGGCCAAATTGAGAAGGTGACCGCTTTCCTCCAATCCTTCGTACCCGGATATCAGCGTTGTTACATCAAGCATACCGCAAAAACGCTTGGCGTTCGGGAAAGCCGCCGCTTCATCGGGGAATATGTGCTGACCGATGACGACCTGCGCTGCGGAAGGCGCTTCGAGGATGTCATCGTGCATGATGCGAATTTTGTGGTGGATATTCATAACCCCACCGGAGGCGGCCAGGCCGAGGGGTTGGCCGAAGTGGTCAAGCCCTACGATATTCCCTACCGCTGCCTGCTGCCCGAGAAGGTGGAAGGCTTGCTGCTAACCGGCCGGTGTATTTCCGGTACGCACCGGGCGCATGCCTCCTACCGTATTATGACCATATGCTTCGCCCTCGGTGAAGCAGCCGGTATTGCCGCCGCGCTATCCGCGCGACATCAGCTGTCGCCCAGGGCCCTTGGATACCGCCCGGTTCAGCAGCAATTATGCAAAAACGGCGCCGTTTTATTTGATAGCTGATCCCCGCCCGATCCCCAAAAACGCGCCTTCCCTGGCGGTAAAACGCTGAGCATGTCATTTTCCTCCATGCCCGGGCGATGCGGCCGCTGTTATACTCAAAGCAAGGGAGGATTACGTCCTCATCCTTGACCTTGGGAAGCCTCCCCGCGAGGCTTCCCTTTGCTTTTTATCCTCACCGAGGACAGGAGGTGGAGCCCTTGCGTACCAAGGTTGGCGCATATCTCTGTTTTTTCCTGCTGGTTTCTGCCCTGCTGGCCGCCTGCCGCCTGGGCCCTTCCCCCCAGGAGGGCTCCGGCTTATCCCCCCAGGCCGCCCCGGTGGACAGAACGCCCCTTTCCCTTTCGGTCTTTATCCTGTCCTACCAGGAGAACCTGGGCGGGCCCATGGGCGGCCGGGCGGACGACGCCGTCATGCAGGCGCTGCAGGCTGAGACGGGCGTCACGCTCGCCCCCGTCACCGTGGCCCAGGACGGCGCCGAACTGGACGCCCTGTGGGCTGCCGGCGCGCTTTGCGACCTGACCTATGCCCCGGCTGAAGCCCGCTTTGAAGATGCAGATGTTTTCTACCCGCTGGATCAGCTGGCGCAGCAGGCGGGCTCCGGCTTTCTGGACGGCGTCCCCGCGCTGGAGCGGTTGGCCAACCTGGCTGACGACGGGCACATTTATACGATCCGCTCCGGCTATCCCGGTGAAAGCGCCGTTGAAGGGATCCCCTATCTTCATGCCGACAGTTCCTCCACCATGATGACGGGCACATCGCCCGATCAGCCCTTTCGCCTTCTTTTCTACCGCGACGACCTGGCGCAGCGGATGAACCTGGCGTCCCTGGACACCATAGAGGCCCTTGAGCAGGCGTTGTATCAGGCCGCAGAGCGCCGGGCGCAGCTGGGGCTTGAGCATATCTTTTACTTTACCTACTATTACGACCACCCGCTGGCTGCATACATGGGCGTACAGCAGGGCATGTCTTGGGATGACCAAGGCCATATCCGCTATCCCTGGCGCGATGAGGCCTGGCTTCCCTACTTCAGGCGGATGCGCCGCTGGCACCAGGACGGCATCCTTACCCTGGACGCCAACCGGAGCTTACGCAGCGAATCCGAGGATGACCAAATCCTTTCCCGCTCCTTTCTGGTCAATGGGGTCATGCGGTACGCGCATGTCAACGATTATCTTCGCCAAAGGGAGCTGGGCGGCCACTATGACGATCCCAGCCAGCCCCTGTACCGGCCCCTTGGCCATGCGCTGACGGAGCCCGGCGGGCCGCAGCTGGTCCTGACCCAATACGGAGCCGGCGAATATGGCTGCTATATCGCCCGCACCTGCCCGGAGCCCGCGCGGGCTCTGCAGCTTCTGCAATACCTCAAGAGCGGCCCTGGCGACGAGCTGACCCGCTGGGGCCTGGAGGGGGTTCACTTCGACCGCCGGGAGGACGGGCTGCTTCAATATAAAGAGAGCTGGATTACGACTGCCTATGCCGACACGGCCCCCGCGGAATGGTGGCTTGGCCGCTGGCCTCTGATGGGCTCCGCAGAAACGGAGGCCGTTCTCCGGGCCTCCCGTGAGCTGAATACCGGCGACAGCGACCTGGCCGCCGACTTTTATCATGAGCGCCAGGCATGCCTGGCCATCGAAGAGCAGGCTACGCTGGTGGTGAACCCCGCCATGGAGGCCGCGCAGCCGCCGGACGGAAGCGATCTGGCCCGCCAGGCCCGAAGCCTGGAGCTTCTCTTCTGCGATTATGCAGCCCGCATGATCACAGCATCCAGCGATCAGGCGCTGGAGCAGCTGTGGCTGGCGCTGCAGCAGGCGCTCGTCCAGGGCGGCCTTGACGAGCTGGAGGCTGCCCTGACCCGCCAATACAGCCGGCGCCTGTCCCAGTATCAGAAGGCTGGATTTTTAACCGGGCTTCCGCTGTATCCGGGATGAATCCGCCCGCATCCGGCTTCCGGCCGGATTTTTTTCATTTCCCCATGACAAGCGCCGCTAAACATGCTAAAGTGAGGGCAAGCCTTCAATGGGGAAAGGAGCGCGCCATGGATGAAGCCCATCGGGCCATGCTGGCCTATGCGACGGAAATTTTTGCCCAAAGCCATGGGATCGTGGATCCCCGCCATCCCTTTCGTGACAAAATTGGCCATACCCGCCGGGTGATCGCCTGGGTGGAGCGTATCGCCCCGGAGGAGGGCGGCGACCTTGACCTGCTGACCACCTGCGCCATCTTTCACGACCTGGGGTATACGGTATCGCCTGCCGAGCACCCCGCTGTCAGCGCCGTCCTTTGCGACCGCTATCTTGCCGGTCACGGGTATGACGGCGATTATCGCGCCCGGGCCCGCAGGATTATTGCGCTGCACGGCGATAAATCGCTGCTCGTCCCCGAAACCCAGCGGGACGCGCTGATTCTTATCGAGGCGGATAATCTTGACGAGAAGGGAGCGCTGGACGTGCTGTGGGACGCCATGGCCGAGGGCGCGCGCGGCCAATCCAGCTATGAAGGGACATACCGCCGGCTGCTGCCTCATTTGGAAAAGCGCCGCCGGAACATCATGGTGACTCCAACGGCCAGACGTTTTTGGGATGAGCGTCTGGCTGTTCTTGAAGGCTTTGTGCAGAGCCTGGCGCTGGAGCTGGGGCTGGAATAAAAGCGGATCCCCCTTTGCCGGCTTTAGGCGTTGGCTTGCGGGGGATACCACAAGGGGAGTATGGCTATGAAATGCAAATATTGCGGCGCTTCTATGCCGAAGGGGTTTCGCTTCTGTACAAAGTGCGGGAAAAGGAATCGGCCGGTAAACATCCGCCTTCTCGGCGGGATCCTGGCTCTTCTGTGCCTGCTGGCCGGCTGCGGCGTTGGGCTTTATTATCTTTTGAAGCCGCAGGCCGTAAGCGCAGCCTTGCACGATGCCGGCGCGTTTTATGCCGACGGGCGCTTTCTGCAATATATCGGCCAATTTACCGATATCCCCATCACAGACACTGCATCCGCCCTCCAGGCGGCTGCAGCGGCGATCGGATATGAGGAGGGAGCCGCCTTGGAGCCGGCCTCCGTGGCTTCGCTGGACGGAGATACCTACTATCGCTTTCAGCAGGTCTGCGGCGGGCTTCCCGTCTTTGGGCGAAGCGTAACGGTGGCGGCCGACCAGCGGGGAACAGCTCTTGCATGGACCGCCAACACCTCTGAACAAACCCAAGCGCTGGATTATACGCCCCTGACCGAAGATCAAATCCGCACGGCGCTTCTGGAGTATGTCGAAACGCAGCTGGGTCTTTCTGGCATCGCGGATCTCAGCTTTGACGAACAAGCGCTGGAGCAGCTGGTCATCTACGATCTGGAGGGAGAGCCTTGCGTCGCCCATCAGGTTGACGCCTACTTTCAAGCGGACGGAAATATCCATCACGAGCTTTTCCTGGTCGATACTGCCCGCCAGGCCGTCTGTTACGCCTGCCCGCAGCGGAATGATCTCAACAGCGATGTCACGATCAATCGGCCTGGTCAATCCGGCACAGAGCGCGCTATCGACGTGACTTGGTCTGAGAGCGGCAGCAATTACTATGTGATGGATAACCGACGCAAAATCGCCGGATTTGAATATCAAAACGGTCCTTTTGTTCCCGATGATTTGGGCGGTGTCCTGGTCTGGGGCGACCGCGACTCCGATCCCGCGATGGTCGATGCGCTTTATCACGTCCAGCGCACCTACGATTATTATCAGGAAAAGCTTGGCCGTACTTCAATCGACGGAACCGGCGGAGCCTGGCTTGGGATCATCACCGGCTACCTTACCTACAAGGATACGTGGGACTACCTGCTCAATGCTTTTTCCGACCATGGCTGGAGCTTTAACGGGACGCCCGGGGGACTGATTGCCTTCAGCGCGAATCCGTCAAAGCAATATTCCGCCTATCTGGACATCGTCGCGCACGAATATTCCCACCTATGTGCTTGGTATTCGACAGGCCTACTGGGGAACCGTGCCCCCGGTGCGGTCAACGAGGCCTTTGCGGATATCATGGGGTTATGCGTCAAGGCAAGCGATACGGGGCAGCCCAGCTGGATTATGGCGGATGGAACCCTCCACCGGCGGGATCTCACAAAGCAGGTGAGTTATTCGGATTATCAGGCCAACGCAGAGACGCATAAGAACAGCGTCATTATTTCCCATGCCGCCTATCTGATGTGGCACGGTATCGATGGCGACAGTGAAAAGGCGATTCAAAACATGGACCTCATCGCGCAGCTGTGGTATCGCGCGATGCTCATGTTCCCCTCGGACTGTACCTTTGAACAATGCCGGCGCTGCGTAGAAGGCGCGGCTCAGATAATGGGCGATCGGGGAATTCTATCCAGCCGCCAGGTAAGCTGCGTATCGGAAGCCTTTGATGCTGTCGGAATCCAGGCCGCTCCCTATCTTCGGTATACGATTTGCCCGGACGCCGCCTTCTATGTGTGGGATCGAGAGCATGAACGCTATACGGACTATCAGTTGGTCATCGGTCTGGAAGATCAGTTGGTCACCCTGACGGATACGGACGGCGTAACCCCGCCCAGCCTGGAGGGCCGCCTACCCTCTGGCTCTTACCCTGCGCTGCTGATCAACAACCAAAACCCGAAGCAAAGGATGGCAATGATCCTGGAGGTATCGGATGATGCGGACGCCAAGGCTCGGCTGGATCTCTATACCGACTTTGAGCAGCCTGATCCCATCCTGCCGCTGCCAGCCTATCCGGATCTTAATCTTAGCGGAACATGGGCTGTGGACAGCGCCATGACCCAAGTCGCCAACGAGATCTCTTTCCAGGAATATTGGGGAAACGGTATACTGGAAACCGCGCCGGAAATGCAGCTTAGGGAGGCCCCATTGCTTGGTCAGGGAGATTTTTCTTACCATATGACTGGGGAAACCGGCGGCACAGGCTCCTATAGTGTCCAGGGGGATGAGGTGGTGGCCGTCATACGCGCCTATGGAAGCGGCCTCCATGAAACCCTTCGCCTGAAAATTGAGCTGATAGAGGAGGTGCCCTATCTGGTTATGGAATACCAGGATCCGGCAAGGGAAAAGCCTTATGTCATCTATTGGACTCAAGCAGGGAACGACGGCTCAACGGCCGACGATTCTTCCGCAGATCCCGCCTTCTATCAGCGGGCTGTACAGGGCTATCTGGACTATATCCAGCAAAAGCAGGGATATGACGAAGCCCAGCGCCAATACCGTTTGATTTACGTCAACGACGACGATATTCCAGAGTTGTATGTAAGCGGCCTCAGCGAGGCTGAAGGCGATCAGATCATCACCGTGGATGAGAATGGGGTACTGAACACGCTGCAGCTCCACCGCACCATGGGCGCTAGCTACATTGAGCGCGGCAATCTGCTGTGCAATGATAACGGCAATATGGGCACATATCGAGTGGATATTTATACGATTGATCAGGGGCAATTTGTCCCGATTTACGACGAGCCTTTTCTGCTGCACGGGAAATATGAGGTACGCTCCATTGGTGTCTACGGTTTTGACGAGGACAATACGGACTTTCAGACGCTGGACTATTTCATATGGAAAGGCGAAACCCTTTCGGAGGAAGAGTTTTTTGAGCGATATGATGCGGCCTTTAACCGGGCTAAGGCTCAGCCAACCTATCTGAACGCCTGTGGGGCCAGTGAAATGATTGAATCGTTGAACGCCCTGCTTCAGCCTACCGCCTAAAAGTACCTCAACGCAACAAGCGGCCTGACCTTCATATCCACCCTCATCCCTTCGCGCTAGCAAATTGCCCCGCTTGCCCGGGCCGTAATCCGATACGGTCCGTCAAGCGGGGCATGGTTTATTTTATGCTGCTATCAGGTAATTTTCAGCACAGTGATGGAGGAATTGGTATAGTCGATATTCGCCGGCACGTTCTGAACGGTGATGGTCGAAGGCGCCGATGCGACCGTGACGATACCCGTCACGCTCATGGATGCGTCATCGCTGGCCGCCGTCAGCGTGTTTTCCGCCGCCAGGGCGGGAATATCCGCAGCGTCCTGCTGCAGCTTGAACTCAGCCGTTACCGGCGGGGACGCGCCGCCGCCGGCGCTGGCTGTAGTGCTGAAGGTAATCCAGTACATGCCGTTCTCTGTAAGCACAATGTCGGCAGAGCTGGCGGTATGGGTGATGGCAGTTCCCTCCTGGGCGGCTGTGGTCGCAAAGGTCAGATTCGTCGTCGCGCCCGGGGATTGGCTCGCCGCGTTGATCGCGTTCAGCATATCGGTGGGGGCATCGGCTCCAGTGGGGCCGGTAGCGCCCGTCGCTCCGGTGGCACCTGTGACCCCGGTAGCACCTGTAACGCCGGTGGCGCCCGTGGCTCCGGTAGCGCCCGTGGCTCCGGTGGGCCCGGTGGCGCCCGTAGGACCGGTAGCGCCCGTAGGACCCGTCTGCGTAGCCGTCAGCAGGGTATAGTCAGCCGACGTCCCCGGGGTGCCTGAGGGGTTATTGACGGCCGCCCGGTACAGCGCGCCATTATACAGCACAAGGTCGCCCTGTAAATAAGCCGTGCCCGGCACAAACGCCGTAGCGTCTGTAAGGCCAGGGCCAGGCTCGCCGGTGGCGCCCGTGGCTCCGGTGGCGCCCGTCGCGCCAGTGGGACCCGTCGCACCGGTAGGGCCGGTCGCACCGGTCGCGCCGGTGGCACCCGTCACGCCATTCGCGCCAGTAGCGCCGGTGGCTCCGGTCGCGCCTGTCGGGCCGGTGGGGCCAATGGGGCCTTGAAGGCCCATGGGGCCGGCAGGGCCCTGGGGACCCATAGGACCGGTCGGGCCGGTGGGGCCCGTCGGGCCCGTCATGCTGGGGCAGGGCGGACAGGGGGGACAGGGAGGCGGGCAGGGCATCGGCGGCGGGCAGCAATTCATCGCCGGGTTTTGGCAAAGGGGCTCTGAAAATACATTGCCTGAGTTGCGGAGGGTCGTATTGCAGCTACGGTTCCGGCTGCAGCCTCCATTGGGATATCGCATCATCTTTTGTCACCTTTTCATCGGAATTGATAGCGCCGTGGGCGTCTATCACTACCATGCTATGCGGCAGGTTCCGGCGGGGTGATTTGCGCGGCCGCCGCGGCAAGGGGCGCGTCCCGTAAGCGCGGCATAGGGTAAGGGTAGGGCCCTTTATGGCCCGCTTATAGAAGGAAGGATTGATTCGATGACCATTAGCCTATGTATGATCGTAAAGAATGAAGAGCAAACCCTGGCCCGCTGCCTGGACAGCGTGCGGGACGCGGTCGATGAAATTGTCATCGTGGATACCGGCTCCACCGACGCTACCCGGGAGATCGCCGCCCGCTATACCCCGATTGTCGAATCCTTTGAATGGATTGACGATTTCTCTGCGGCGCGCAACGCCTCCTTTGACCGGGCAACCGGGGATTTTCTAATGTGGCTGGACGCCGACGACGTGCTGCCGCCCGAGGAGCTCGCCAAGCTGATCGCCCTCAAGGCCCGCTTGACAGCGGCTACCGGCACGGTAATGATGCTGTATCATGTGGCCTTTGACCCCAATGGACGCCCCACGATGAGCTACTACCGCGAGCGGCTGGTGCAGCGCAGGCTTCATCCCCGCTGGAAGGGTGCTGTGCACGAAGCCATTGAAGCGCCCGGCCCTGTGGAATACAGCGATATTGCCGTACACCATAAAAAGCTTCATGTCGCGGACCCGGACCGCAACCTGCGCATTTTCGAGGGGCTGCTGGCCCAGGGCCGCCGCCTGGCCCCCCGGGAGCAATACTATTACGGACGCGAATTATGCGATCATGGCCGCTATCAGCAGGCAGCCGCCGTGCTGGAGCGTTTTCTCAGCGAGGATCAGGGGTGGATTGAGAACAAGATTGGCGCCTGCCTGGATCTGGCCCGCTGCCGCCAGGAGATGAACGAACCGGGCAAGGCCCTGGAAGCGCTGCTTTCAAGCCTGCGTTACGGCGTGCCCAAGGCCCTGGCCTGCTGCCGCCTGGGTGGGCATTTTCTTGCCGGCGGCCAGCTGGAGGCGGCGATTTTCTGGTATGAGTCGGCGCTTCGCCTGCAGGATGACGCCACCTCCGGCGCCTTTGTCCAGCCGGAGGCCAGCGGATACTATCCGCTGATGCAGCTATGCCTCTGCTACGACCGTCTGGGCCGCTATGAGACGGCGCGCCGCTATAACGAGCAGGCCGGAGCCCTGAAGCCCGACGACCCGGCCTATCTCTATAACAAGGCCTATTTTCAGCGCATCCTGCCCGATCCCGGCGGCCCTGCCTCCGAAACCTGACGATAAAGGCCGCGCGCGCCCGGCTTTTCCCGATTGCGCGCTGGCCTTTTCCGCCCAAAGCTGATATGATGCTGCTATAGAGCGATCAAGCGGCAAAGGCAGGTATGCGCATGGAACGAAGAGGCATCATCATCCATCCCGAGGATATATCCCCGCTCTGGCCCCAGCGCCTTCACCAGGCAGGCATCAATGTGCTGGGCCTGCACCCGGTGGGCGGCGCGGGCGCGCCTGCGTCGCTGCGGGCCGCTCTGGCCAACCGGGATCATCCGGATATGCGGCGCTTTCTCCGGGCGTTAGACCGGCTGGGAATCGCCGTGGAATATGAAATGCACACGCTGGGCTATCTGCTGCCGCCGGAGCTTTTGGCGCGCCATCCGGAATTCTTCCCGATGGATAGCGGCGGCATGCGCCGCAGCGGCCCCAATATGTGCGCCACCCATCCCGATGCGCTGGATTATGTCGCCGGGCAGAGCTACCGCCTGGCCCGGCAGCTTCCCTCCCAGACCCACCGCTACTATTTCTGGCTGGACGATACGGCCACTGCGGGCTGTCAATGTCCCCAATGCCGGGGCCTCTCCCCCTCCGATCAGCAGCTGCGTATCCTCAATGCCATGCTGGCGGGAATCCGTCAGGCTGATCCAAAGGGCATGCTGGCCTATCTCGCCTATGTCAGTACCCTTATGCCGCCGGTGGCTACCCGGCCCTCCGACGGGATCTTTCTGGAATATGCGCCGATTCAGCGGGATTTCCACCGGCCTCTTGCCGACGGGCGCTGTGAGAAAAACGTAAAGGAGCGCGCGCAGCTTCCTGCGTTGCTCGGCTTTTTCGGGGTTCAACACGCCCAGGTGCTGGAATATTGGATGGACAATTCCCTGTATTCCGGCTGGAAGCGGCCGCCTCAGCCCTTCGCGTTGGATCAGGCTGTCATGGCGGCGGATCTCGCTTATTACGCAGGGCTGGGCTTTAACTCCGTAACCAGCTTTGGCTGCTTCCTGGGGCCCGATTACGAGGCGCTGTATGGCGAGCCGCCCCTGGACGCCTATGGGCGGCTTTTGTCCCAGCCGCTTCTTTAGCCCTTCCTTATCCCCGGCTGCCGTCCTTTATGCCGCTTTTATGCTTATCATGGTATCATGCGGCCATGAAAAAAGGAGGCCATTGGCATGGAAACCTTCCGACTTTATGCGCCGGAACCCCGCTTTGAGGAAGCGTATAAACAGCTGCGCCGCGAAGCGCTGTTGGATCACGAACCTGCGCCCGCTTGGCTTTTCCCCGCCGGGCAGACCTATCTGCAGTGGTTGGCCGGCCTCGCGGCCAGCCGCCGCTGCCGGGATTGGCGATGCCGGTTTGTCCCGTACCGGGTTTACTTTCTGGTTGACGCATCCGGCTGCATCACCGGCGCCGCCCGGCTTCTGATGGGCCTGAACGAGCCTCTATCCCGCTGCGGGGGGCAGCTGTCGCTGTGGGTCATCCCCAGCCGCCGGGGACAGGGGATAGGCGCGCTGCTGCTGAAAAAGGTGCTGCGGCGCTGCGCGCATCTTGGGCTTCCCCGTATCCTCGTCTTCTGGCCCGCCGGGCACGACGCCGGGAGGGCGCTGGCGGCCTGCTCGGGCCGCGCCCGGCCCATGACCGTAACCGATCGGGATGGGCGGCCGCTTCACCGGGCATGGATCGCGGTGCCCGCCCGCCGCCGGCTGTGCAATTCGCCCTTTCGGCCCGCTTTAGGGCTATCGTCCGGCGCTTCGCGCATTTGGGCTCAGGCTGCGGTGCGCAAGTAAACGGGCGCTCCAAAAAACACGCCTCCGGCGGATATGTACCGCCGGAGGCCTTTGTATGCGGCTGTAGGATCCTTTTCCAGGGGCTAGGCTTCAAACAGTGTTTTTCCATCCTTGATGGTGCGCACAACCCTCAGCTTGCCAATCTCATGGGGCGGGCAAGCAAGAGGATCGCCCGAAAGCAGAACAAGATCCGCGCGCTTACCCGGGGCCAGCGTACCCTTTTCCCCCTCCTCGCCGTACTGGTAAGCGCCGTTGACCGTAACCGCCTGCAGCGCCTGAAGGGGGCTGATTCGCTCCTGCTCCCCCAGCGGCCGCCCCTTATCCGTCTCCCGCAATACCGCCGCCTGCACGGTATGCAGCATATCCGGCTCCAATACCGGCGTATCCTGATGGAAGGTAAAGGTTACGCCCGCCCTCAGCGCGCTGGCGCAGGGGCTGATCCTGGAGGCCCGTTCCCAGCCCAGGTTCTGGACGTGGACATCCCCCCAGGCCGGAATATGCGCGACGAAAAAGGAAGCGACCATGGACAGGGCTGCCATCCGCGGCAGCTGGTCGGGCCGCACCGTCTGCGCATGGATCATCACGGGCCGCGCCGGGCTCCGGCCTGGGCGCTGGCTTATCACCGCTTCATAGGCGCTGATAAGCTGCTCCGCCGCCGCATCGCCATTGGCATGGGCCAGCAGCTGGCGTCCCTCATCCACCGCCTGAGCCACAAAAGCCCGCACCTCATCGTCCGTATAAATCGGATAGCCCCGATATCCCTCCCCGGCCGGCTCATAGGGTTGGGTCATCCAGGCCGTGCGCCCCTGGGGCGAACCATCCAGGAAGATCTTGTATCCGCCCAACCGAAGGTGGTTCTTATACCCTTGCGCATAGCCGCCTGCCTGGCGAAGCAGCCCTGTGTGCTCCTTCATATCGCAATAGCCCACTACGTCCACCAGCAGGCGGCCCTTCTCGGCTGCCGTTCTAAGCTGGGCCCATTCGGCCGCCTTGACCAGCCCCTCCTGGATCGTGGTCACGCCGTGGGCCAGGTAAACCCTTTGGGCCTCCTCCAGCTGCCGGGCCAGCTGCTCCTCGTCGGGCCGCCCGGCCGACGCCGCAATCCGGATGAAGGCATTCTCCTCGGCATATCCGTTGGGCGCTCCATTCTCCCGCCCAAAGTGGCCGCCCTCCGGATCCGGTGTGTCCGGGCCGATTCCGGCCAGCTCCATCGCCCTCGTATTCAGTACGCCCATATGCCCGGAGGCATGGGTGATCAGAATCGGGATCCGGGCGCTGATACGGTCCAGCGTCCGGCTTGTGGGGTGCCGCCCCTCCTTCAGCCGGTTATGGTCGTAGCCAAAACCCATAAGCCATTGTCCCTCTTTAGGGGGATTTTTGTTTATATGCGAAACAAAAGATGATATAATTTCGTCATAGCTTGTGCAATCCTTCAAGGGGATAAGGCCCAGGGTCGCCGCGTAGCTGGTCAGGTGGCTGTGGGCGTCGATAAAGCCGGGCATCAGCGTGCCCCCTCCGCAGTCGATGATCTCTCCCTTTGCCGGGAACGCCGTTTTCAGCGTTTCCCCATCGCCCGCCGTCAGGATGCGGCCATCCCGCACCCAGAGGGCGTCGCCTGCCAGCCGGTCAAGCGACAGGATATGCCCATGAACAAATAACTGATCCATGAAAACGCTCCTTTTTCTTTTAGTATATCCCATGGAGAGGGAATCGTCCCCTTTATGCGTGTATCTTATACACCGGGCTTGGATGAAACGCGCACATTCCCGGTCCGGTCCTATCCACAAAACGATCAGGAGGTTTCAGCATGCATTCGTCAATCTGGAAAAAAGGTATGCCCCTGCTCTTGGCTGCGCTTCTCCTGCTGGCCGGCGTATTGCCCGCGTTGGCAGCGGCCGGCGCCAGTCCGCAGTCCAGCCCGTCATCCGGTACAGTGAAGCTTGCCAGCTCCGCCAGCTCCCTCAATGTCCGCTCTGGGCCCGGCACCCGATACAGCACCCTGGGCAGCCTGCGTCATGGCGCGGCCGTCACCATCACCGGCGAGCAAAGCGGTTGGTACAGCATTTCCTTCCATGGCCGGACCGGCTATGTCAAGGCTAGCTACATTACCCCAAGCCTTCAGCCTGCCGATTCCAGCACCGCCTTTACCGGACATGTCAAGCTGGCCAGCAGCTCCGGCCGCCTCAACGTGCGCAAGGGCCCCGGAACCGGTTATGCCGCCATGGGCCAGCTGGCTAACGGGGCAAAGGTATCGGTGACTAAAGCTCAGGGCGGCTGGTACGCCATAGCTTATAACGGCTCCACCGGGTATGTCAGCTCCGCCTATGTTGTCAAGGACGGCGCGGCTGAGCCCACCGCCACCAACACTCCCGCGCAGTCCGGCAAGCCCGGCCGCGTCACCGCCTCCTCCCTCAACGTGCGCAAGGGGCCCGGCACGGGCTATGCCAGGATCGGCTCCCTTCGCCTGGGTGATGCCGTTACCGTCACCGCCACGCAGAACGGCTGGCATACCATCGTCTTTAAGGGCGCAACCGGCTACGTCAGCTCCGAATATGTGAAACTGGACGGCGCGGCTGAGCCCACTGCCACCAACGCCCCCGCGCAGTCCGGCAAGTCCGGCCGCGTCACCGCCTCCTCCCTCAACGTGCGCAAGGGGCCCGGCACGGGTTATGCCAAGCTTGGCTCCCTCCGCCTGGGCGATACCGTTACTTTTTATGAGCTGACCCAGGGCTTTTACCGGATCAGCTATCGGGGCGCAAGCGCTTATGTTTCCGCTCAGTATATCAGGCCCATTGAGCAGCACAGCGATCTCAAGGGGCTGGTCATCGGCATCGACGCCGGCCATCAGGCCAAGGCCAACTACGATAAGGAACCGGTCGCTCCGGGCTCCTCGGAGCAAAAGGCCAAGGTATCCTCCGGTACCCAGGGTGTGTCAACCCGCACGCCCGAGCATGAGGTGAATCTGAAGGTGGCCCTGCTGCTCCGGGATTACCTGGAGGAGGCCGGCGCCACGGTAATCATGAGCCGCACCAGCGCCGATGTAAACATTTCCAACGTACAGCGGGCCCAGAAGATGAATGAGGCCAAATGCGACCTTGTGGTTCGCATTCACTGTAACGGCAGCACCAACCCCTCGGTAAACGGCGCCTTTATGCTGGTCCCCTCCGGGAAATCCACGGCCGCCATCGCCGCCGAGAGCAAGGCTGCGGCCTCCACGATCCTGAAAGCCTTCCTGGCCCAGACCGGCGCCAAGGACCTGGGCATCACGCCCCGAGACGATCTGTCCGGCTTCAACTGGTCCACCGTGCCGGTGTGCCTCATCGAGATGGGACATCAGACCAACGTGCAGGAGGACAAGAAGCTGGCCAGCAGCGACTATCAGCAAAAGTGCGCCCGCGGGCTGTACCAGGGGATATGCGACTGGTATCTGAAGGGATAAGATGCTAAACAAAAGAAGGGACGCCAGCTGGCGTCCCTTCTTTTGTTGTCTGTGCTGTGCGGCTTGGCCGGTCTACTCGATATCCAGCTCCACCGGCGCGTCCAGCTCCTCCGGTACATATTTCCCGTTTTTCTTCCGCTGCCGGACGCATTCGGTCAGCAGGTATTCAATCTGCCCGTTGACCGAGCGGAAGTCATCCTCCGCCCAGGCGGCGATAGCCGCGTACAGCTTGGGCGACAGGCGGAGGGGCACCTGCTTTTTCTGGTTCTCTTTCATCCTAATACAGGCTTCCTGAATTCACAACCGGCTGTGCATCGTGGTTGCCGCAGAGCACGACCAGCAGGTTGGAAACCATCGCCGCCTTGCGTTCCTCATCCAGCGTCACCACCTGGTTCTCGCTCAGCCGCTCCAGGGCCATCTCCACCATGCCGACCGCCCCGTCTACAATCATCTTGCGCGCGTCAATGATCGCCGAAGCCTGCTGGCGCTGCAGCATGACGGCCGCAATCTCCGTGGCATAGGCCAGATAGGTGATACGCGCCTCGATCACCTCAATGCCCGCCTCGTCCACACGCCGCTGGATCTCGTCGCGGATCCGGGCCGCGACGATTTCGCTGGAGCCCCGCAGGCTGCCGTCGTCGGCGATGCCGTCGCCGGTGGTATCCACGTTCGGCGCCACGTCGTAGGGGTAAAGCCGTACAATGTTGCGCAGGGCGCTGTCACATTGCAGCGAGAGGTATTCCTTATAGTTATCCACATGGAATACCGCCTTTGCGGTGTCCACAATCCTCCAGGTCACGGCGATGCCGATCTCCACCGGGTTGCCCAGGCAGTCGTTGATCTTCTGGCGGTTGTTGTTGAGGGTCATCACCTTCAAAGACAGCTTCTTGCTGGCTGTCTCCGCGGCGGCCGGCGCCCCCTGAACAGCCTGCGCGACGGAGGTGACGTCTCCGCTTTGGTTCAGCTTTGTCTTGGCGGCCGGGTTCACCGCCACGCAGAAGGGATTCACGAAATAGAATCCATCCCCCTTCAGCGTGCCGATATAGCGGCCGAACAGCGTAAGCACCAGCGCCTCCTGGGGTTTGAGTACCTTCAGGCCTGGAATCAGCAGCCAGCCCAGGCATAATACCAGCAGGCTTACGATCACAAGCGCCGGCGAACCGCCGTTATCGGCGATTATTCCGCCCCCGATGCACCCTGCTATGGCGCATGCATTCAAAAGGATGATCCCAAGCAACACCGGCATTCCGTTCTTCTTGGTGGTCAGCAGCGTTTCTTTCATGGTTTCCCTCCTCCTTTAAGATATCATTATGATATTATTTTAATTCTTTTCTGTCAATACCCTTCTTCCAGCCGCCCCTAGGGGCCATAAAAAAGCGGCCGCACCTGAAGCCCATGGCCGCTTGGAGGCTTCGCCCCCTATAAATCCATTTCAAGCTGATCCGCCGCTTCAGACAGCAGGATGATCCTTCGGCCCTGCCGCCGGGCATAGGCCAGCGTATAGGCGGCGCCGCCGCTTTTTTTCACGCAATAGCCCACCACGCAGGCGGCGCGGTCCACCAGCGCGCGGTTACGGGCCTGCATGCATCCCGGATAATATCGCTCCGACAGGATGCGCACCTCGTCGGCCGCCCGCAGGATACGCTGGTATTCCGCCTGATCCACCCGGCTCCAGGCTGATTCCTGCCCCCAGAAGGGCAGCACCAGATGCAGCCTGATCTCCGGCGCGGACGCCTTCCGGGCCAGCACAGTCCGGGCCGCCCAGGTATCAAAGCCCAGCGCCCCGCCGCAGTAAAAGTCCCGCACGCCCTGGCTGGAAAGCTGGGCCACCGTCTCGCTAAGCCGCAGAAGCAGCCGCCGTGCCCCGGGATCCGATGGATTTCCGCCGCCGGGCAGCCCTTGCGGCCGGTGCCCGGTGAAGCAGCAGCCGGATAGCTGCGCCATGCTTAACGCCCCCTTTCGTATATGGATGCTTGCCCTGCCCCTCCCGGTTGACCGGCGAGGCCTTTGGCGATATGATAGGGAAAAGACCGGGCCGCCCAAGGGCCGGTAAGGAGGTCAATATGAACACTAGCCAGAAGATCCGCGCGCTGGCCCCCGAAATGGACCCGCTGCGGCTGGGAATGGGCTGGAGCCTGGAGGATCTTGAAAAGCCGCAGATCATGGTGGAGTGTACCTTTGGCGACAGCCATCCCGGCAGCGCCCACCTGCTGGGCCTAGCCGACGAGGCCATGGCCGGGATTGCCCAGGCTGGCGCCCGGGGCGCCCGCTACTTTGCCACCGACATCTGCGACGGCATGGCCCAGGGGCATGACGGCATCAACTATTCGCTGGCTTCCCGGGATATCCTGGCCAACCTGATGGAGATCCATGCCGGGGCTACGCCCTTCGACGGGGCCGTCTTCCTCTCCAGCTGCGACAAGGCGGTGCCCGCCCAGCTGATGGCCATTGGCCGCATCAATATCCCCGCCGTCATGGCCACCGGAGGCGTCATGGAGGCCGGGCCCGGATTGCTGACGCTGGAGCAAATCGGCACGCACTCCGCCCGCTATCAGCGGGGAGAAATCACCAAGGAAGAGCTGGACGGCTATAAGCGGGCCGCCTGCCCCAGCTGCGGCGCCTGCAGCTTCATGGGTACCGCCTGCACCATGCAGGTCATGGCTGAGGCGCTGGGGCTCATGCTGCCGGGCACGGCCCTTCTGCCGGCCGCCGGGCCGGAGCTCGCTGCAGCCGCCAACCGGGCGGGGCTAGCCGCCGCCCGGCTGGCCCGCCTGGGGCTAAGGCCCCGGGATATGGTCACGGCCCAAAGCTTTGAAAACGCCATCCTGATCCACGCCGCCATTTCCGGCTCCTCCAATGCGCTGCTGCACCTGCCGGCCATCGCCCATGACTTCGGGCTAAGGCTGGACGGCGATACCTTCGACCGGCTGCACCGGGGCGCCCGTTACCTGGCCGACATCCGCCCCACCGGCTGCTGGCCGGCCAGCTATTTCCATGCGGCGGGCGGCCTGCCCCGCGTCATGGAGCAGCTGCGTCCCTGCCTCCATCTGGACGCCCTCACCGTCACAGGCAAAACGCTGGGCGAAAACCTCGATGACCTGGCCGCATCGGGCTACTATGACCGCTGCGACGCGGCCCTGGAGCGCCTGCATCCCGGCCTGAGCTGGCGTCAGGTCATCCGGCCCTATGAGGAGCCTCTGGGCCGCGATGGATCCATCGCCGTGCTGTATGGGAACCTGGCGCCCGGGGGCTCTGTGGTCAAGCACAGCGCCGTGCCCAGGGCCATGCACCAGGCCCGGCTGACGGCCCGCCCCTTCGACAGCGAGGAGGCGGCCATCGACGCGGTGCTGCACGGCCGTATCCATCCCGGCGACGCCGTATTGATCCGGTACGAAGGGCCCAAGGGCAGCGGCATGCCGGAGATGTTCTATACGACCGAGGCCATTGCCTCGGATCCGGCGCTGTCTGCCTCCATCGCTCTGATTACCGACGGCCGCTTCTCCGGCGCCACCAAGGGCCCGGCCATCGGCCATGTTTCGCCCGAGGCCGCCGAAGGCGGCCCCATCGCCCTGGTGGAGGAAGGAGACTGGATTGAGATCGACATACCGGGCCGCAGGCTGAACCTTGTGGGCGCTGCCGGCCGCGCGCTAACAGCCGGCGAGGCCCAGGCCCTCCTGGCGCAGCGCGCTGCCGCCTGGCAGCCCCGGCCGCCGAAGTACGGCCATGGCGTGCTGAAGCTCTTCGCTGAGCACGCCGTATCGCCCATGGAAGGAGGATATATGCGTTGACCGGCCCGGAACCGATGCTTCACGCCATCCTGCCTTACCTTTCTAAGCTTCCGGAAGCCAAGCAGGCGGAAGCCCTTGCCCATCTCAGCGGCGTCGCCCAGTCCTCCGTGCTGCTGGCCCTCTCCCGGGGGCTTGACCCCAGGCTGGCTGCTCTGGCCGGATGGCTGCACGACGTATACAGCTATGCAACCGGCATCCGCCCGATGCACGATGTGAGCGGCGCGGAATGCGCCCGCGTCATCATGGAACGGCAGGGCTGGTGCAGCCCAGCGGAGTCCCAAACCGTCTGCCGCGCCATTATTCACCACAGCAACAAGGCCCAAATCGACGGGCCCTATGAGGAGCTGCTAAAGGACGCCGATATTCTTGCACGCCTGCTGGCCAATCCTGCCCATCCCTTCTCCGCGCCCAAGCTGCGCCGGATCCAGCCCATGATGCGGCAGTTGGGCCTGGCCTTTGAGCCGGTTGCCAAGACGTCCCCTATCCCCGCTGCCCCGGCCGCCCTGCCGCTGGCGCCGGCGGCCCGCCATCAGGCCCTTTTGCCGATTCGCGGCGATATGGCTGATGCGCGCTTCAGGGAAATGATCCGATACTGGCCGGAACCCGAAGCGCCCCAGGAGCTGACCGGCCGGTGGTGCGCAGCTTTTGTCTATCATCTGTGCATGACCTGCAACCGGCCGCTGCCCATCCGCGCCCCCGGCGTCAGCCTCCGGTTTGCCTGTGTAGCCGCCTGGGTGGAATACGCCCGAATACACGGCCTGCTGCGCACCAGCGGCCAGCCGCACCCCGGGGATATCGTCATTCTCAGCCTTCGGGCGCCGGCCGACCATATGGGCGTCTTTCTTGGCTGCCGTCAGCATCAATGGGAAACCGCCGAAGGCAATCTCGATGGTTTGAACGTCTCCGGGCTTGGCCTGCGCGACCCCGGCCATGAAGTTTTCGGATACTTCCCCCCGCCGGCCGGGCTATAGGAGCGCCTTTGCCCGCGCCCGGAGGCTCTTCACCGTTTCCTCCAGCACCTGCTTTTGCGCAAGCAGGTGCTTTTCATCTTCCTTGGCGTAAAGCAGCAGCGGCAGGTTCTTCAGGAATACCGGCGGGCAGGCCTCCGCCGCCTCCAGCTGCTCCTTCAGCCGCTTGTCGCCGGTGAAGAATATGCCGCTCAGCGCCAGAATGGTCTGGGCCAGGTCGTAAACCATATGCTGCACCAGTCCTGCTGTAAAAAGGACATCCCGGCGGTGGATGGCGCTGTCATAGTGGAAATTACCCAGCCACATGGACCCCTGGGCCAGAAAGTGCCGCACGACCGCCGCCTGGAGCCGGGGCGGATAGGGCTCGCATTGCGCCCGGCAGCGGGCAAGAAAGCCCGTCGAATCATCCAACGGCCGAAGGAAGCTAAATTCAGCCAGGTAGATATAGTTATAATAGCCGTTGGTGGTCCAGGCAGCCGGATAAACCTGGATTTTCCCCTCCAGGCACTGGCTGACCACGGCTTCTGCCTGATCCATCGTCCGCACCGTCACCTCCACCGGGGAGCCCTCATAGACAAAGTCGGTGCTGCCGCCCCAGGGGAACTGGGTTACGTCCTCCGCGACGTAAAAATCCGTACCCGGATCGGCCAGCCCGGCGATCACGGCCCGGCGCTTTTCATATTCTTCCGGCTGGCTGTAATACAGATGCATATCAATATCGCTGTTTTCATCCCAGCGTCCCTTGGCCAGCGAGCCGGACAGCGCCAGCGCATAGGGCCCCTTGGCCGTCTTCGCCAGCGCCTGGGCGATCCGGCCAAGCTTATCTTTCATTTCCATGTCTGTCTCCTTGCTTTGATGAGCTCAGTATACCGGCTTTGCTCCCACTCCGGCATAGCCTGATCTGTCCAAATGTATTACATGATTCACCCTATCTGTCAGCCGAGGCCTCTTGCCGTGGGCCGGCAGGATAGCAGGCTGTATGCCAGGATGGGAAAAAGGGCAAAACCGCATGGAGCCTTCCGGCGGTTTGGATGCGCGTGCAATATTCATGCTTGAATATTGCCCCTGCCAATTTATTCATTCTCGGAATATCGATTTAAGCTAAACAAAAAAATAACGCAAACCACAAAAATGAACAAATTTGTTCAGTATACCGGGTACGTCCTCCGCAGCCCCTGCTGCGTCCAATATGTTTTTCGGCATTTTCCCTTATAAATGTCCATATATGATCTTTTCCGACCGAACCACTCTTATATGCGCGCACTTGCTCATTTTCTATGGCAAAATGCGATTGCATCATGGATTGTTATCATCTTAACATTGACATTCATGCATAAGGGCAGTAGAATAGCTGCAATGGGTTTGCATAAAACTTGCAAATTCCCAAAGAAGAGTTGAGGAGGAAGAACATGAACGCGAAGAAGCTATGGGCTCTTGTGCTGTGCGTGGCGATGATGGCGATGGTATTCGCCGGATGCAGCTCGTCCAACAGCACGAACATCCTGAAGATGGGCCTTACCGGGTACTCCGGCGTCTTCAATCCCATTATTTCTGACAATCTCTACGACTCCTATGTGTGCGCCACCATCTTTGAGGGGCTGGTGAAGATTGACGAAAAGGGCGAGGTTGTCGGCGATCTGGCTACCTTTGAGCTGTCCGACGATCATCTGACCTACACCTTCACGCTGAAGGATGGCATCAAGTTCTCCGACGGCACCGCGCTGACCACCGAGGACGTGGCCTTCACCTACCGGACCATGGCCGCGCCCTATTACCAGGGGCCCCGCGCCTACGCCGTTTCCTCGCTGAAGGGCTATGAGGAGTTCCATTCGGGCGCGACGGAGGAATTCCCCGGTATCGAGGTGGTCGACGAGAAAACCATCAAGTTCACCATCGCCGATGGCCAGGCTGCGCCCTCCAACGCTGAGAATTTCCAGTACGGCATCCTGTCCAAGGAGTATTACGCTCATACCACCTGGGAAGAGCTCGTGGCCAAGAACGAGAAGCCCATGGGTTCCGGCATCATGGTATTCGACAGCTGGGCTCCCAAGCAGTATATCAAGCTCATGAAGAACACCAAGTATTGGGATCCCGAGCATGCCGCTAAGATTGACGGCGTGCTGATGAGCGAGGTACCGGATACCTCCATGCTGCAGGCGCTGCAGAACGGCGAGATCGATTTCGGTATGCCTGCCGCTTCCGCCGAAAATCTTGAGGCGCTCGAAGGCATGAACAACGTCAATATCGAGAAGTATCTGGGCAACGGCTATACCTATATGTGCTTCAACACCACCCGCGATACGCTGTCTGACGCCCGCGTCCGTCAGGCGCTCATCTACGCGCTGGACCGCAAGAGCTTCATCAAGGCCGAGTATGGCGAGGATCTGGCTCAGGTCGGCATGGCGCCCATCTCCCCCACCTCCTGGGCCTATCCTGACGATCCTACCGTGCTGAACGCCTATGACTATGATCTGGAAAAGGCCGGGCAGCTGATGGATGAGGCCGGCTGGACGATGGGCGAGGATGGCTTCCGCTATAAGGATGGCCAGAAATTCTCCGTTAACTGGCTGGTGTATACCGACTCCACCTGGACCCAGACCATCTCCTCCATGGCTGCCGACAGCTGGAAGCAGCTGGGCGTGGAGCTTGACATCCAGTTGATGGATTTTGACACCGTCGCCTCCCGGACCACCGACCCCGCTCCCGCCGATAAGGATTTCGACATCTACACCATGGGCTTCTCCCTCTCGGTGGATCCCGATCCCACCGGCGCGCTCTTTGACGCCGACGCCTATGTGGCTGGCGGCTTCAACGCCTCCGGCTACCGCAACGACCGCGCCCAGGAGCTCATCAAGCAGGGCCGCGCCGAGTTCGACAATGAGAAGCGCAAGCCCATTTATGAGGAGTTCGCCAAGCTCATGAACGAAGAGCTTCCCCATGTAATCCTTGCTTACCGCAACGAGATCTGGGGCGTGAACAAGCGCGTCTCCGGTATGGATCTGGATACCTACAAGGATTGGACCGCCTGCCTGCGTGACATTACCTTGAGCTAACCCAAGGCCTAAAGCGAAAAAGGATGCCCGATCGGTAAAAGGTCGGGCATTTTTTGAAACAGGAAACGAAAGGAAGTGGGCAATTGAGAAACTATATCATCCGGCGGCTTCTGCAGATGATTCCGGTATTCCTGGGCATTCTCTTTATCCTGTTCTTTTTGCTGGATAAGACGCCCGGCGGCCCGGCCTCCAACCTGATGGACCCCAAAATGACGCCGGAGCAAAGGGCCGAGCTGGCCGCAAAGCTGGATCCTGATATCCCCTTTTATGAGAAGTTTGTAAACTGGGTCGGCGAGGCCATCCAGGGGAATTTCGGCTATTCGATCACCCATAAAAAGCCGGTCACCGAGGTCATCGGCGACTATATCGGCCCCACCTTCGCGCTGGCCCTATGCTCGCTCGTCGTCGCGCTTTTAATCGGCGTGCCCTGCGGCATCGTATCGGCCACAAGGCAATACTCCCGGGTTGACAACATCCTCACGGTGGTATCGCTTATCGGCATCAGCATCCCATCCTTCTTTTTCGGCCTGCTGCTGCTAAAATTCTTCGCGGTGGATATCAAAATCTTCCCGCTCTTCGGCCTGCAGGATCCGCTGCTGATGAATCCCAACTTCTTCACCAAGCTGGCCGACTATGCTTACCATCTCTTCCTGCCCACGCTGGTGCTGGGTATGGGCTCGGCGGCTACCTTCATGCGCTACACCCGTTCCTCCATGCTGGAGGTCATCCGCCAGGATTATATCCGCACTGCCCGAGCCAAGGGCCTGCGGGAAAAGGTAGTCATCTATAAGCACGCCTTCCGCAACGCCATGATCCCCATCATCACGCTGCTGGGCCTTTGGCTGCCCTCGCTGATTTCCGGCGCCCTGATGACGGAAACCATCTTTGCCCTCCCCGGCCTGGGCAAGATCTCCGTGGAAGCGGTCAACGCCCGTAACTACCCGCTGATTCTGGGAATCAACGCCATGCTGGCCATGCTTACCCTGATCGGCGCCCTGGTCGCTGATATCCTTTACGCAGTGGCCGACCCCCGCATTAAATATGATTAAGGAGGCTGACCATGAAGAAAAAGGCCGATGAGCAGTCCTATTGGGGAGGCGTATTCCATCGTCTGAAGAAAAACCGTTTGGCCATGTTCAGCCTGATCTTTCTCGTGGTCATCGTGCTGGCCTGCATCCTGATCCCCATCCTCTCCCCCTACGGGATTGAACAGACCGACTCGACGGCGCAGTCCGCTTCGCCCTCGGTCCAGCATTGGCTGGGCACGGACAATATCGGACGCGATCTCTTTACCCGCCTGTTCTATGCCGGGCGCATCTCGCTGGGCGTAGCGCTGGCCGTCACGGCCCTGGAATGCATTATCGGCGTTGTCCTGGGCAGCATCGCCGGCTTCTATGGCGGCGTGATCGACGCGATCGTCATGCGCGTTTCCGAAATTTTTATGAGCTTTCCCTTCCTCATCATCTGTATCACCATCGTGGCCGTCTTTGGCAGCAGCCCCATGACGCTGATCCTTGTTCTGGCCATCTTAAGCTGGCCCTCCATCGCCCGTATTGTGCGCGGGCAGATTCTCTCGCTCCGGGAGCTGGAATATATGGAGGCCTGCGAAGCGCTGGGAATCAGCGACGTGAAGCGGATCTTCCGGCACCTGCTGCCCAACGTGCTGGCCTATGTCATTGTATACGCCACGCTCGGTATGGCCAGCGTGATCCTGACGGAAACCAGCCTGTCCTTCCTGGGGCTGGGCGTAGCGCCGCCGACGCCTACCTGGGGCAACATGATCCAGGAAGCCAAGAACATTCTGGTTATCCAGCAGAAATGGTGGTACTGGATCCCGCCGGGGCTTGCCATCTTTAGCTCGGTGATGTGCTTTAACCTGCTGGGCGACGGTCTGCGGGACGCCATCGATCCCAAACTGAAGAGGTAGGTGCCAGATGAAAACAGATCGCAAAATCTTGGAGGTCAAACACCTCAAAACCTATTTTTACTCAGATTCCGGTACGGTGAAGGCGGCCGACGACGTAAGCTTCTTTGTCAAGGAGGGGGAAACCCTGGGCATTGTAGGGGAATCCGGCTGCGGCAAAAGCATCACCTGCATGTCCGTCATCCGCCTGGTGGAAACCCCGCCCGGCAAATACGAGGGCGGCGAAATCCTCTTCGACGGCAAGGATATGCTGAAAATATCCGACGCCGAGCTGCGCAAGATCCGGGGCAACGAAATCTCGGTGATCTTTCAGGAGCCCATGACCAGCCTGAACCCCATCTTCCGCATTGGCGAGCAGATTTCCGAGGCGCTCATGCTGCACCGGGGCATGGATAAAAAGCAGGCCCGGCTGGAGAGCGTCCGGCTGCTGGAGATGGTGAAGATTCCAAACGCAAACCGCGTGGTGGACGAATATCCCTTCGCCCTGTCCGGCGGTATGCGCCAGCGCGTGATGATCGCCATGGCGCTGGCCTGCGAGCCCAAGCTGCTCATTGCCGACGAGCCCACCACGGCGCTGGATGTGACCATCCAGGCCCAGGTGCTGGATCTCATGAATGAGCTGAAGGAAAAGATCAACGCTTCCATCATCTTCATCACCCATGATCTGGGCGTCATTGCCGAGATGAGCGACCGGGTGATGGTCATGTATGCCGGCAAGGTGGCCGAGGTCGCTTCGGTGCGGGATATCTTCAAGGACCCGAAGCATCCCTATACGGTGGGCCTGATCTCCTCCAAGCCGGATATGAACACGACGGCCGACCGGCTCCACGTCATCCCCGGCAACGTCCCCAACCTCAACAACCGCCCCAGCGGCTGCCCCTTCCACCCCCGGTGCGACCGGGCGACGGACCGGTGCAGGGAATCGTTCCCTCCCTTCTTTGATGTAGGCGGCGATCACTGCGTGGCCTGCTGGCTCTATGAAAAGGAGGGAACCGTCCATGAGTGAAGCCCTGCTTCAGGTACAGCATCTCAAAAAGCACTTTCCCATTAAAGGCGGCCTGGTGCGCCGTACCGTCGGCCATGTCCGCGCGGTCGACGACGTCTCCTTCACACTTTCCCGGGGCAAGGTGCTGGGCATCGTGGGGGAATCCGGCTGCGGCAAGAGCACGGTGGGCCGCACCATACTCAAGCTGCTGGAGCCCACCGAAGGCAAAGTGCTTTTCGAGGGGAAGGACATCTTTTCGCTGAAGAAGCACGAGCTGCAGCACCTTCGCACCAAGATGCAGATCGTCTTTCAGGATCCCTACAGCTCCCTGAACCCCCGCCTGCCCGTCTATGAAATCGTCGGCGAGGCCATGCTGCAGCATAAAATTGTCTCCAGCAAAAAGGAAATGATGGAGCGCGTGGTGGATATTATCGGCAAATGCGGGCTTTTCCCCGAGCAGGCCTATCGGTATCCCCATCAGTTCTCCGGCGGCCAGCGCCAGCGCATCTGCATTGCCCGCGCCCTTGCCGTCAATCCGGATTTCGTGGTCTGCGACGAGACGGTATCCGCCCTGGACGTGTCTATCCAGTCTCAGATCATCAACCTGCTCAAGGACATGCAGGACGAGCTGGGCATCACCTACCTGTTCATCTCCCATGACCTGTCGGTGGTGAAGTTTATCTCCGACGACGTGGGCGTCATGTACCTGGGCCAGCTGGTCGAGCTCAGCTCCAAGCAGGAAATCTTCAATCACCCCCTGCACCCCTATACGGAGGCGCTGTTGTCCGCCGCCCCCTCCTTTGATCCCGAAGCGCGGCAGAACAAAAAGCGGATCATCCTGCAGGGGGATATCCCCTCCCCAGCCAATCCCCCTTCCGGCTGCCGCTTCCATACCCGCTGCCCCTATGCCACAGAGCTGTGCAAGCAGGTGGTCCCGGAGAACACCGAGATCAAGCCTGGGCACTTTGTGATGTGCCATAAGGCTTGCGGCAAGTTTTAGGCAGGCGCGCCATGTTGTTCTCCCGCAGGCGTGTAGAGGAGGATCTGGAGCGCATCCGCAAGGCCAATCTGCCTGCCGAGAAGCAGGCAGAGGAGGAAAAGCAGCAGCAGGCGGCCCGCGAAAACGCAAGCCGCCTGGAAAAGGGCGACCTGCTGGCCATGATGATCGCGTTCTTCTCCGTGGTTCTTCCCTATATTCTCATCTTTATCGGCGTAATGGCCGTCCTTGTGCTGCTGATGGCGCTGATCTTTCGGTAATGCCCTAAGCCCGGTTCGGTGAGCCGGGCTTTTTTTGATGCGCCGCTGCGTGTGGGGGCAGGGGGCGTTCACATGAGGATGAGCCCCGCCAGGGCCAGCACAAAGCCCAGGGCGACCCATAGCCCCGGCAGCCGCGGCCTGGATCCGTCGTCATACCCTTCCGGCAGCACTTCCTCCGCCACGACAAAGACCATCGCACCGGCTGCCAGGGCCAGGCACCCGCCTACACCCAGCGCTGTTACAGCCATCTGTTGGCCCACCAGGGCGCCCAGGGCCATGGGTGAACCCGTCAACGCGCACAGCAGGGCCACCTGCCAGCGCGGCCGCCCCTGGCGGCGCAGCATGGAGCCCAGGGCCATGCCTTCCGGAATGACGTGAAGCCCCACCACAAGGGCTGTTTTCATGCCCAGCTCCGGCGCCGCGGAAAATCCCGCGCCGATGGACATGCCTTCCGGCAGGTTGTGAAATGCCAGAGAAAGCAGCAGCAGCCATCCCGCCCCCTGCTCTGACCGGGGCAGCAGCGCCGTCAGCAGCACCACAAAGGCGACGCCCAGCGCAAAGCATAGAAAGCCGACCCACTGGCCGGAAAGCTCCATCGCCTCTGGCAGCAGTTCGACCGCCGCAATGGTCAGCATCATCCCGGCTGTGGCCAGCCCCAGCATACCCTGCCAGCGTCCCTTCTGCGGGCTGATCATGCCCCCTATCCCCGTGCCCAGCATGCCCATCAGCGCCGCAAGCGTCACCGCAGTCGTTTCCATCAGCGTATCCCTCCCGATTACCCTATGGAAGGATAAGCCGTTTCATGCCTCGTATTTTTCTGCCCTGTGCAGGATGGCGTCCGTCATCCGCTCCCTGCCCTATCCGCTCAGGCCAAGGCGTCCATGGATGAATTTGCCTTTTGGGGGAACCATTGCTTCTGTCAGGCCCGTCCAATGTCTTGGTTCACGCTCGATTCGATGGAAGGAGGGATTGATTTGCAGCGCAGCCCCAAACGAAGGCGCAGCTTTCATCCATTTCGATTTTTCACCTTTCTGGCCGTTGTCGCCCTGCTGGTATGGGGCGTCTCCGCGGCGATCCACGCTGTCGCGCCATCCAGCCCCGCTCAGCGCGGCAGCCTCGCCGCCTCCCCGGCTACGGCATCCGCCCTACCCTCATCCCTGTCCACGACGCAAGCCCAGCCCACGCCATCTCCCATCCCCCAGCTCTCTGCCGAGGGCCTACGCAGCCCCTATGCCTATCTCATCCGTCTGCAGGATCAGGCTGTGTTCTTCGATCAAGCCGGCGGGGAACGGATCTATCCCGCCTCCATGACCAAGGTGATGACCGCCCTGCTGGCGGTCGAAGCCTATGACGACCTTTCGGAGACGGTCACGGTGCCGGAGGAAATTTTCACCGAGCTGCGGGAGCAGAACGCCTCTGTCGCGGGGTTTTCCCCCGGGGAAAGGGTCACGGTGCGCGATCTGGTTTACGGCGTCCTGCTGCCCTCCGGAGGCGACGCCTCGCTGACGCTGGCCCAGGCCGTCTCCGGCTCGGAGGAGGCATTTGTGCAGAGGATGAACGAAAAGGCCTCTGAGCTTGGGATGGCGGATACCCACTTTACCAATGCCTGCGGACTGCATGCGGCTGACCACTACTCTACCTGCCGCGATATTGCCGTGCTCCTGTCCTATGCGCTGAAGAACGATACCTTCCGGGAGGCCTTCACCGCCTCGCGCTATTCGGTTCAGCCCACCAACGCCCATCCGGAGGGCTTTACCTTCCGCAGTTCGCTCTTTGCGAATACAGACGGCCTATTCAGCGGCGGAAAAATCCTGGGCGGCAAGACCGGCTATACCAGCGACGCCGGGCTTTGCCTGGCTTCCCTGGCTGAAAAGGACGGCGTGGAATATATCCTGGTGACCGCCGGCGCCCAGGGGGATCACCATACCGACCCCTATCATATTGAGGACGCCTTGCTGCTCTATGGCCGCCTTCCCGGTGCGGACAGGGCGTAAGCGACATCTTCCCAGCCTTCCTTAGCTTGGCTGGCATTGCCTCGGGCTGCCGGGGGATAAGCCTAAAAGGCCTCCGTATGGATCGCCATACGGAGGCCTTTCGTTATCCTGTTTCGGCTTCTTTGTTAAGCCGTCCGGCTACATCTGCTCCGGCGCTTCGATGCCCAGCAGCCACAGGCCGGTTTTGATGACCTGGCGGGCGGCGGCGGTCAGCGTCAGGCGGGCATGGTTGCCTGCTTCGTCCTGCTCCTCCAGGATGCGGTGCTCAATATAGTAGCGGTTAAAGGCCTGGGCCAGCGCCACCATATGGCGGGTGAGCAGATAGGGCTCGTTGCGGCGGCAGGCCTCCTCCACCACCTGGGGGAAGGCCTCCAGCACCTTCACCAGGGCCAGCGCCTCGTCGTCGGTCAGCAGGCTATAGTCGCAGGGGCCGGGCTGATAGCCGCCCTTGCGCAGCAGGCTACAGCAGCGCGCATAGGTATACTGCACATAGGGCCCGGTCTCGCCGTCAAAGTTCAGCGCGCGGTCCCACCAGAAATCGATATCCTTGATCCGGTTGTTGAAGAGGGCGGTAAACACCACCGCGCCGATGCCCACCTGCCGGGCGACCTCGTCCTTGTTGGGCAGGTCGGGGTTCTTTTCTTCGATAATCGCGCGGGCCTTTTCCAGCGCCCCCTGCAGCAGATCGTCCAGGTACACGACACGGCCCTTACGGGTGGAGAGGGTCTGCCCCTCGAAGCTGACCATGCCGAAGGCCACATGCTCCAGCGTTGGGTACCAGTCATACCCCATGAGCTCGATAACCTTGAACCATTGCTTAAAGTGCAGGTTCTGCTGATACGCCACCACATAGAGGCATTTGGCAAAATCATAGGTATCCTTGCGGTACAGCGCCGCGGCAATGTCCCGGGTTGCATAAAGGGTTGCCCCATCCTTCTTCAGGATCATGCAGGGCGGCATTTGATAATCGTCCAGCCGTACCACCTTTGCGCCCTCCGACTCCACCAGCAGGCCTTTTGCCTCCAGCTCATCGATGACCCGGTCCATCTTATCGTTATAGAAGCTCTCCCCCGCATAGCTGTCAAAGGAAATGCCCAGCAGGTCGTAGGTCTTCATGGCGTCCTTCAGGGTAATCTCCTTAAACCAGGAGAAGATGCTCATGGCTTCTTCGTCGTTGTCCTCGATCTTTTTGAACCAGGCGCGCCCCTCGTCCTCCAGGGCCTTGTTCTCCTCGGCCTCGGCATGGAAGCGGACATACAGGCTGGAGAGCGCGTCCACGCCGCCCTCTTCCACCATCTCCCGGCTGCCCCAGCGCTTGTAGGCGGCAATCATCTTGCCGAATTGGGTGCCCCAATCGCCCAGATGGTTGATCCCCACGCTTTTATAGCCCATAAAGTTATTCAGCCGGTAGAGGGCATGGCCCAGTACCGTGCTGGGCAGGTGGCCGATATGGAAGCGCTTGGCAATGTTGATGGACGAATAGTCAATGCATACCGTACGCCCGCCGCCCATGTCGCTGGAGCCATACCGCCCGCCCTGCTCCATCACCGGCGCCAGTACGCTTTCCACCAGCAGCGCGCGGTCCAGGAAGAAATTCAGGTATCCTTTGACCGATTCCACACGGCTGAGCCAAGCAGGGCGCTCCATCTGCTGGGCAATGCCGTCGGCAATCGCGGCCGGCGCCTTGCGCAGGGTCTTGGCCAGCTTAAAGCAGGGCAGCGCATAGTCGCCCATATCGGCCGAGGGGGGTGTTTCCAGCATCTGGGCCACATCTTGGGCCTCGAGGCCTGTGGCCGCAGCCACGCTTTGGGCAATGGCAGCTTTGAAATCCATATCATCGACTCCTTCAGACTTTTATCTTGTAGTATACCACCCGAATCGCCTTTTCGACAACCAAAACCGTAAAATTTCCGGCATAGGAAAGCCTCCGCTGCCTTTCGGGCGCGGAGGCTGGCGGCGCGGGGCTATTTCATATCGAACATCAGGCGCATTTCAGCAGCCTTGCCGGTGGCCGGGTCGATCTCGAAGGTCAAAATATCGTCCATATAGACGTTCCATTTGGCCACCACCGGGCTCTTGGCCTGATAGTCCAGGGCAAACTGCGCGCCCTTTTCGCACTCATAATAGCCGAAGAGCTCGTTGCCCACGTTCCAAATGGTGTAGTTATGGACGCCCGCCTCAGCGAACATCTCGATCATTTCCGGCCAGATCTCGTCGTGGCGGCGCTTGTACTCCTCCAGCATACCGTCCTTCACATAGCCCTTCCAGGTTACCTTTTCCATGTCATTACCTCCTCATGGACCCTCTCTGCGGGTTGACCCGCCCGGCCCAAATGCCTATACTGCCATTATACGGTTTTGCCTGGGCCCTGGCAAGTGGTACTACTCCATGCCTGCTGGGATCAAGGGAATTCTCTCCGTCCCCTGGGCTGTGTTCCACATCGCCTTCAGCGCTCCCCGCCTCGCCAAATAGGCTTCTGGCCGAGGGAAGCTGCACATCCGTCGGGCAGATAGCATCGCCCCTCTTCAAGAAAATTCCGCGTCCCTGTCCCTCAAAGCCTATAACCCCACTTCCCATAAAGCCCAAGCATTTTGCTATCCCGATCTTCAGCATTCTCATTCAGCACATAAAGGAGGTCTGTCCCGTGCCCCATGCGCAACTGACTTATACGTTGGATATGGATCCCGCTTCCCTATGGGTCACATCCACGCCCTCGCCGGCTACCCGTTCAGCCTTTGTCTATGTGCAGGAAGCGGGCGATTTCCGCGCAGGAGCCCGATACAATACCCGCCGCAGCGGGCTGGACTCGTATCTTTTTCACCTCACCCTGGAGGGCGCCGGTCTGCTGGAGTATGAGTCCGGGACATATCGCCTTTTGCCCGGGACGGTCTTCTGGATTGACTGCCGCAAGCGGCAGTATTACCGCACCGACCCGTCGGTAGGCCGCTGGCATGGCCTCTGGGTTCACTGTTCAGGGCCGGTGTCCGCGGGGTTCTACCGGCAATTCCGCAACCTGAGCCCTGGTAGCTGCTGCGTCACGCTGGAAGCCGGCTCCTCTGTGGAAATGCTGCTCACACAGCTTATCCGCTGCTGCGGCGCAGGGCAGCCGGATCCGCGCCGCGAGATCCAGGCCGCGGGCCTTCTCACCCAGGCGATGCTCCAGGCCATGCAGCCGGCCCTTGGCTGCCGCCAGGGTTCAACCGTTCCCGAGGCTGTCGCGCTGGCCCGAAGCTATCTGTCCCGGCATTTCCGCGAGCGCATTACCCTTGACGATCTGGCCGCGCGCTTTTCCCTCAATAAGTATTATCTGCAGAAGCTTTTCAAGCGCTATGTGGGCTCCACGCCCAATGAATTTCTTATCCTGACCCGCATTAACCACGCCAAGGAGCAGCTGCGCGCCACAACGCGCACCGTATCGGAGATTGCCCAGTGGGTGGGCGTGGAGAATCCCAGCCACTTTATCAACCTCTTTAAGAAGCACGAGGGCGTCACGCCCCAGATATACCGGCGCCAATGGCAGGAATCGGGCTTCGCATCTTTTTCCTTGCCGGAAGAAGGGATTCGCCCGCCAGGGCCGAATGAATAAACGTACGCTTGCGCACGGAACGCCGGGCGGCTTGCCGCTGCGCACAGGTTCTCCCACGGCCGCCCAGAAAAGAGGAGTTGCTTTATGGATCGGATTTTGTTCAAAGGCATTATGCCGGCGCTGGTTTCGCCGGTCAACGAGGACGGGACGCTCCGCGAGGCCGTCCTGCGCAGGCTGATCGCCCATCTCTCGGGTACCGGCGTAACCGGCTTCTACCTGTGCGGCGGCACCGGCGAGGGGATCGCCATGAAGCCCGACCGGCGGATGGAGCTTGTGGAGATCGCCAAGGATGTGACGCCTGCGCCGCTGAAGCTCATCAACCACATTGCCGCCGGCGACCTGGCGACCGCAACCCGCCTGGCCCGCCACAGCCGCCAGATCGGGCTGGATGCCATCGCCTCCGTTCCGCCCATCTTTTACCAGTATGACCAGCAGGGGATCTTTGACTACTACAGGGCCCTGTCGGATGCGTCCGAGGGGCTGCCGCTTCTCATTTATGCCTCCCCGCTGGCCGGAGCGCCCCTGCCGGTCTCCACCATTGAGCGTATGCTGGAGATTCCCGGCTTCATCGGTCTGAAATATACCAATTCGGACTATTTCATGATGCGGGAGCTCAAGAAGCTGGACGGCGGCAATATCAACGTCATCAACGGGCCTGACGAGACCTGCCTGCTGGGGCTGATGATGGGCGCCGACGGGGCCATCGGCTCCACCTATAACAACATGCCCCGTACCTTTGTGGCGCTGTACAATGCTTTTATGGCTGGGGATTACGATACGGCCCGGCAGCTGCAGTTCAAGGCCGACGACGCCATTGCCGTTTACCTGCGTTACAATGTTATCGCCGGCGTCAAGGCGGCGCTGACAGAGCAGGGCTTCGACGTGGGCGAGCCCAACCGCCCCCTGCCCCGGCTGAGCCCGCAGCAAAAGGCCGCCTTCCTGGCCGAGCTCGGCGCCTTAGGCTATCCGGAGAAAGGTTAAGGCCCTGGGGACGCCGCCCAAGGAGGGGTTTCATGTTCCAAATCGCTTGTTTTCCCCATCTCCAGCAGCCGCCCTGTACCGGGCGCCCGGAGGCCGACTGTGAAGCTTTTCTGTTGCTGCACGGTAAGCAAGCCACCGCAGTCCATAGCCGGGAGGTAGCGCGGCAGGCCGAAGCATTGGCGCAGCGTTTCGGCTGCCCTGTCTCCCTTGTCCGGCATGCTGCCTGGCTTCATGATATTTCCGCTGTCCTATCGCCCGATGAGATGCAGGCCTATGCCCAATCCCAGGCCTGGGATTGGGATCCAGCCGAACAAGCCCATCCCTTTTTGCTCCATCAGCGGATATCGGCGGATATGGCGCAGTCGCTTTGGGCAGTCCGCGATTCGCGTGTTCTTTCGGCCATCAGCTGCCACACTACCTTAAAAGCCGATCCCTCTCTGGCGGACATGCTGGTCTTTCTGGCAGATAAGCTGGCCTGGGATCAATCGGGCGCCCCACCTTTTTTCCAGGTGGTGCACGAGGCCCTGGACCGGTCACCGGCCCATGCGTCGCTGGCCTATATCGATTATGTATTGGATCATGGGATGATCCTTTCGCCCCATCACCTACTTCTTCAGGCTAGAGCCTGGCTGAGGGATGCCTGTTTGGCCTAGCTTGATTGTCAACCTATCACGGAGGAGGTTCTTATTTTTGCACAGCGAACGGCTAAAACGTACCATGATCCTATTGACCCAGTTTTTCAAAATCGGGCTATTCACCTTTGGCGGCGGCTGGAGCATCGTAACGCAGATGCAGAACGAATTTGTCGACAAGCGCCGCTGGGTGACCGAGGAGGAGCTGCTGGATATGGTTTCGGTGGGCCGCTCCCTGCCCGGCATCATGATCGCCAATATCTCGGTGCTCTTCGGATACCGCGTGGGAAAGATGGGCGGCGTTTTCGCCGCGCTGATCGGGCTGAGCCTCCCCTCCATCCTGGTGTTGACGGTGGTCACCTACTTTTACGATGCCTTTAAGGATCATCCCCTGATCGCCCGAGCCATGGCCGGGGTGCGCGCGGCGGTCGCCCCCATCATCCTGGCGGCCGCCCTGAAGCTGCGGGCGGCGGCCCTGGCTGAAAGGCTGGGCTGGCTCCTGGCCGCCGCCGCCCTGTGCCTTTGCCTCTTTACCCCGGTCAATAACATGCTGATCATCCTGCTGGGCGCGGCTGCCGGCCTTTTGATCCGCGGAGGTGGGAAAGATGCTGTTTCTTGACCTTTACCTCTGCTTTGTGAAGATCGGCTTTTTAAGCTTCGGCGGCCTGAGTATGGTGCCGTTGATCCACGAGGAGATGCTGGCCCACGGATGGCTGACCAGCGCCCAGGTCTCCGACATCGTAGCCATCGCGGAAATGACGCCCGGTTCGCTGGGTGTAAACTGCGCGACCTTTGCCGGCATCCACGCCGGCGGCACGCTGGGCTCCCTGGTCGCAACCCTGGGCGTGCTGACCCCCTCGCTGACGCTGTGCCTGCTGGCGGCGCTGATGCTGCAGCGCTTCAAGGATAGTCCCGTCCTGGGCCGGCTGATGGGCGGGATCCGCCCGGTTTGCTTTGGCATGATCCTGGCTTCCATGGTCACGCTGGCGCTGGAGAGCTATGCGCCTGCCTGGGCCTTCAGCTGGCAAAGCGCGCTGATCGGGGCGCTCTGCGCCCTTGCGCTGATCCGCCTGAAGCTGCCCATCCCCGCCGTCATCGGGCTTTCAGCGGTGCTTGGGATGATACTCATGCCATAAAGAAGGTTTCTATGGGCGCTGTCAATGATGGCTCCCGGCGCTATCGGCTGTGCGATGGGGCCAGGTCCGGCGCGGAGGGCTGCGCCTTTACCGGCGGCGGCGAGGATTGTGGCGCCGTGCTCAAGGCCACGGTTTGCCTGGATTGGCTCCATTTTAACCCTGTCCACATAAGGAGGTACCCATGGAAAAGAACCGTTTATTTGGCATCGGCGAGCCGGTCTGCGCCCGCGGCCTGTCCGGCGATATCGATCCGGAGGCCGCCGTGGAGCTGATGCGGCGCGTCGGCTTTACCGCGGTACGGGAATGGATGCATATTCCACAGCTGCTTGCCAGCCCCGATACCCCCCGGCTCGAAGCCGTCGCCGCCTATACCCATGTGCTTAATCTGCATCAGGCTCAGGACCGCGAGATTACCGGCATGAATCACGCCTGGTATTTGGCCGGAAATCCTCTGCGCGCCAGCCACGGCGAAATGTACCCCCGCGATCTGACGCCAGGCAGCCTCTACATGCGTACGCTGGCGCTGTGGGAGCTCTCCTGGGTCACCCTGTCCTCCCTTTTTCCCCAGGTGGCCCAGTGGGAGGTGGGCAACGAATGGAATATCGACATTTTCCTGCACCCAATCGGCTGGAGGTATGGCCAGCCGGGCTTTACCGCCGGTGAAAAGATGGATATCGCAGTGGATTTGATGTATTTTGCCGCCCGCGGTATCCGCCGGGGGAACCCCCATGCCAAGGTTGTCAGCTTTTCGCCCACCCTGTCCGTACCCGATCTGGGCGGCGACCTTCCCGCCTGCGTACCCCGGGGATACGGCATCGCCACTGCGCTGGAGCGTGTGTACCAGCGCATCCAAAGCGGGCGGTTCTGGTCCGACCAGCCGGATGACTATTTTGATCTGCTGGCCTGGCACCCCTATATGGAAACCCAAATGGATCCCCGCCGGATTCGTGATACCTACCCGGCCCAGGGCGACTATGTGCCCCGTGAGGAGGCTGATGGGCTCTGGCGCTCGGTAAACGACGCAGCCTATGGCGTGATGGCGCGCCACGGCGACGGACATAAAAAGGTGCTGCTGACTGAGTTTGGCTTTTCCGACTGCGATCTGCCGGGCTGGGAGCAGGCCCAGGCCGCTCTGCTGGAGCAGGTATTTGACCTGGCCGCCCGCCGTATGCCCTACGTCAAGACCATCCATACCTTCCGCCTGCTGATGCAGCGCTCCATGCTCCAGCACCCGGAGCCTGGGCAAATCGGCGGGCTGATGGAGGTGTATTTCGGTCTCTTTGGCGAGCGGCAGGATCGTTATGCGCCCCGGAGCAAGGCCCAGGTCATGCAGAAGCTCTGTTCGGGAAGCGGCAGCCTGCAGCTGGAGCTGCCCTAGGCGGCAGGCTGCCCTCACACCGGTAGAAAGGCCGGCGCTGGAAAAATCCAGCGCCGGCCTTTACCGTAAGGATCCGTCCGCCTGCCCCGTCACCCAGGCCTTTGCCTGCCGGGCCAGGTCGGCTGCCGCCTCCATGGCTTTTTGATCGTCCCTCGCCGGGACCGTATCCGTATGAAGCGAGGCGGCCCAGCCAATATATTCCGCGCCCATCTGATGCATCAGGCACCGCGCCGCCGCCAGCGCCCGCTCCGGGCTGCCGTCCCCGCCGCCTGCCAGCAGCGCCACGCCCGCCTTCGGTTTTCCCGTGAGGCGCGTATTCCGGAATCGCGCCGCCGCATAAAAGGCCTGCAGCCGGCTGCCCACCGACATCAGCGGCCCTGTCAGCAGGGAAAAATATAGCGGGGAAGCAATGACCACAACGTCGCTGGCCGCGATAAACCGGTAGGCCTCCGTCATGCCGTCCTTTATGGCGCACCCATCCGTCTTCCAGCAGGCCCTGCAGTCCACACAGGGGCTGATATCTGCGCGATAGGCGTCTATCCCGTAAAATTCGCCCCCGGCCTGGGCACAGAAGGCCTCGACCAGCGCCGCAGTATCGCCGCTGCGGCCGTGTGGCGAGCCGTATAGAATCACCGTGCGCATAATCAATCCCCCCATGCCCAGCGAAGCGCCCGTTCATAGCGCGCCGCATAGTCGCAAAAGTGCCCGCCCTCATTCCACTGGAAGCAAACCTGGCCGCTGCCCAGCTGCCTGCCGGCGGTCTCCACCATGGCCTCGGTGGCCTCCCCCACCGTCCGGAGCAGGGGATGGCGGCTGCGGGGCTCGTCCCGGCCCAGCGACAGATAAACCTGCGCGCCCGAAGCTGCCGTGCCTTTTCGCGCATACTCCGTCCACCCCGGATACCACAGCGACCCTGAAAGGCTGGCGTAGCGCCCAAAGGGAAGCCCCTGGTAGAGCCCATACAGGCTGGTCAAGCCTGCCAAAGAATAGCCCGCCAGCATCAGCTGCGGCCCCGGCTGCGGGAGAGGACGCAGCGCCCGAGCCCAGGGAAGCAGCTGCTCGGTGAGAAACGACAGCGTCTGGTCGGCGCCGCCGCCAAAGGGCGGGTCCTTCTTCCGAAGCCCCGGCGCGGGCCAGGGCGTGCAGCAGTCGTTCCACGCTGGCGGGCACGCGCCGATCAGGCAGCAGCCGGGAAAGCGCGCCGCCAGCCCCTCCAGCAGCGCCATTTCCCCCTTGCCCAGGATCAAGACGGCCGTAGGCGCGGTTTTTTCGCCGTCGGAGATCCAGCAGCGCCAGCCGTTCCATCCATAGCTTTGCATTGACTTTCCCTCCCTTTCTTTTATCTTATCATACCCACGGCCGCCAGCCTATCCTTTAGGCGCAAGAAAAAAAACCGCTTGTTCAAGCGGTTTATGGCGGTGCGCGCCGCAGGAGCGGGGATCATGATGGCTTTCTTTCACCGGTCGACAATTTTGAGATGTTCCACGCCGTACTGCACCAAGAAATTGACGATATCGTTGCGGGAGCGGTTGGTCTGCTGGCTCAGCGCGTCCAGCCGCTGTACCAGCTCCTCCCGCATGCGCAGGGACACCACGCGGGTCTTATCTTCTCCGCGTTTTTCATCCTTTCTGGACAGCTCGATCATTTTCTCTTCCTGATTCACCGTTGTTTACTCCTCTCTATATCACGTCAACGCTTGATCTAGCTCAAACGTTAGCGTCCTCCTTGATTATGTGGCTTTATCTTATCACAAAATCTTGAATTCAACAAGATTCGAGCGGATATTTCTTGACAAAATGCATCAAATCTCCCAAGGAATTTGCTTCTTCCTCTCATTTTGCGCATTTTTTAGTGAATTTCACCGATTTTGCGATATAATATAAGAAAAGCTTACACAGGACATGCTCAGGAGGATCGTTCCATGATCAAAGAGCGTTCCCGCTATCATTTTGTCTATCAGTCCATCCTTACGCAAATTGAGCAGGGCGAGCTGTCCCCGGGGGATTCGCTGCCTACCGCGCGGCAGCTATGCCAACAGTATGGCGTAGGGATCACCACCATCCGGCGCGTGCTGCGCATGCTGCAGGCCAGCCAGGCCATCTCCTGCGTGCAGGGGCGGCCTGCGCTGGTAGTGGGTACGCCCGGGGGCCATCGGCCCGGCAGCGACGGGCGCTTTTGGGCCGAGCGCGGCGCGACGCTGCTGGATCTGTGCACCTGCGTTTCCCATCTATATCCTGGTCTTGTCCTTGAGGGCGCCGCCCGGTGGCGCAGGCGCAAGGGGCCGGTTCTTGCGCTGGCGGAGGAGGCCGAGCGCGCCGTCAGGCCGGTATCCCAGCCCATCTGGATGCGAAGCGTGGTCGACCGCCTGCTGGCCACGCTTGAGAATCCCATCCTTGACGGCCTGTGCCTCACCCTGCGCCATTGGGCCAGCCTGCTATCCATGGCGCTAACCGGTGATTCCTGCCCTGAGACGGACATCGATATGCTCTGCTCGGTGTTCTATGCGGTGGGACAGAGCATCGACATGGGCGAAACAGCCAAAGCCGCGCAGCTCATCAAGCAGTTCTATCGTTTGAACTATGATCTGCTCAAGAGCTGCCTGCCCCGTATGACCGGCGGCCTCTCGCCGCAGCCCGGCGTCGTCTTTACCTGGTCGGGAAACAGCGGCCGCCTGCATCTTTACATGGATCTTTCGCTGAAGCTGATGGAGCTGATCGCCGACGGTATGATTCCCGACGGGGCTTTTCTGCCCTCCCTGGCCCAGCTGACCGGACAATATCACGTTTCCGAAATCACTGCCCGCAAGGCGTTGGCCTTTTTGAACGAGCTGGGCGTCGCGCACACCATCAACGGCAAGGGCACGCAGGTCACCCTCTCCGCCTGCCAGCGGCTGGATCCGCCCTACCACAACCCGGCGCTGCGGGAGGGTGTCATGAACCACCTATGTACCCTGCAGATTCTGGCGCTCTCCTGCCCGGAAATCCTCGCCCAGGCCGTCGCCGCCTCTCCCGCCAGCGCGCGGGCCGAGGCCGCGCGGCTTCTGCTGGACGAGAGCTTTGTGCAGGACGATGCCAAACCGGTGCAATGGTGGCTTACCTTTATCCTGCGTCACACCGCTTCCCCCAGCCTCCGGGCCATCTGCGGGCAGCTGGCGCAGATGCTGAAATGGGGACACCTGCTGCTATTCTACCGGCATACCACCGATAAGGTGGCCCATATCCGGCGTCTGTCCCGCCGCGTCATCGAGCGTATCGCCGCCAACGATACACAGGGAGCGGGTTCTGCGGCGGCCGCGTATTACTATTACCTCTTTGAGGCGGTGCGTCAATCGCTGCCCCAGGAGTTTGCCGCCGGCCTTCCCCTCCTGGTGTATCCGGGCTGAATCCGTCCGCTCCAGCGCGTTGATTTTTCCCTGCCATCCCGCTATAATGGGGCGGGAGGACATGACTATGCTGACGGATTATCATCTTCATACCACCTTTTCCCTGGACGCTACGCAGACGCCCGACGAGCTGTGCAAGGCCGCCCTGTCCGGCGGCGTCACCCATATCGCCATCACCGATCATGTGGATATCTGCCCCAACGCATCCGGCGACGTATACGATATACAAGATCCCCAGGCCTATATACAGGCCATCGACGAGATGCGCGAGCGGTATCCCCAGCTGAGCATCCAGCGCGGTATGGAGCTGGGATATGTGCCTGAATACTGGCCCGAGGCCATGCGGCGCTACCAGCAGGTTAAACCGGATTTCGTGCTGGGTTCGCTGCATCTGGTCAATAAGGTCGATCCCTATGAGCCCCGTTACTTTGAGCGTCGCACGCAGCGCGAGGCCTATACCGCCTATCTGGATTTCCTGCTGGAGGCCATTCCCCGCCTGGCCCAGGTGGCCCAGGTGCTGGCGCATCTGGATTATGTCAGCAAATTCGCGCCCTATGCCGACCCCGAGCTGCGCTATGAGGACTATCCCAAGGAACTTGACGCTGTGCTGGAGGCTGTCATCCGGTCAGGGATGGCGCTGGAAATCAACACCTCCGGCTATCGAAGCCGCCCCGCCACCCTTCCCGGCCCTTCGGTATTGAAGCGTTACTATCTCATGGGCGGCCGGCGGATCACCTTCGGCTCCGATGGCCATCATACCCAGTTTGTCGGATATGAGATGCTGCGCGCCCAGAAGATGGCCCGGGATATTGGCTTTCCCCGCCACAGCATCTGGATCCGGGGCCAGGAGCGTCAATTCCACCTGTAGCCTTCCCCGCTTTTCCAGGCCCGTGCGTTGCGCGGGCCTTTTGCCTATCCCTCCCTTTACCCCGCCGAAAGGAGACAACCCATGCTTAACGACTGGATTAAGCGGCCTATTCCACCGCCGCCGCCCGAGGGGCCCCGGGTGATCCCGCAGGAATGCGGCGAGCCGGCCGTCGACGCGACCGGCCTGCATCCCAGGGTGCAATTCTTGGCCAGCTATCGCGTCCAGGGGATCGATGCGTCGCCCCGCCGCCTCTGGCTGCGCCGGTCGGTGGCCCAGCAGCTCTGCCGCGCCGCCGACACGCTGGAGGAGGGCATGTCCCTGGCGGTCTTCGACGGGCTGCGCCCCGCCCCGGTGCAGCAGGCGCTCTTTGACAGCTACCGCGCCCGCCTGGCCGCCGAGCATCCCGATTGGCCGCCCCAACGCCTGTGGACGGAAACCTGCCGCTTCGTCGCCGCGCCGCAGGCCGATCCCCTCTACCCTTCCAGCCACCTGACCGGCGGCGCCGTGGACCTGACCCTTTACCGCCATGGCCAGCCCCTCCCTATGGGGACGGATTTTGACGATTTCCGCCCCCAAGCCGCCACCCGCTACTATGAACGGCCCGGCCTTTCCGGCGAGCAGCAGCGCTGGCGAAACAACCGCCGCCTGCTCTATCATCTTATGGCGGCCCAGGGCTTCACCAACTATGAAGAGGAGTGGTGGCACTTTGATTACGGCGACCCCAGCTGGGCCAGGCTGACCGGGCAGCCCGCCTGCTATGGCGCCTGCGCCGTCCCGGAGCAGGATCCATGACCTGGACGGCGGAACGGCTCGTACAGGTCACGGCCGTGCATACCCTCTTCTACCAGCAGAAGGGCGTGGATTTCTTCTTTCCCGGTGAGCGCCACGATTTCTGGGAGCTGCTGTGCCTGGAACAGGGGCGGCTTTGCCTGCTGGCCGATGGCCGTGGGTTCCTGCTGCAGCCGGGCGAGCTCTTCCTCTTTGCGCCCAACCAGCACCATGTGCTTTGGAGCGCCGGCACCCAGCAGGCCCCTTCCTTCTTAACCCTGTCCTTCTCGATGGAATCCGCGCCCGGCCTGCTGGCCGGCGGGCAGCGCTTTGGCCTGGAGCAGCCGCTGCCTGCCCTGTTTCAGCGGCTGCTCCAGGCGCGGCTGTCGGGCTTTGAGGGTACCGTCTTTACCAACCCCGGCCAGCCCCGTCCCCAGCGCGGCATCGCCCGCCAACGCATGACGCAGGCGCTGGAGGCTATTTTGCTGCACCTGGCCGAGCGCCAGGGCGATGCGGCGCCGCCGGATGCCCGCCTAAACCGCCAGGCCGAGGACGGCCTTCTGCTGCAGCTGGACCGCTTTATCCAGGCGCATCTGGCGCAGCCGCTCTCCCCGGACCTGCTGGCCCGGGCGCTGGGCGTGAGCGCCTCCTACCTTAACCGGCTGTGCCGCCGCGGTTACGATCTCTCCCTCATGGGCAGGGTTGAGCGGCTGCGGCTGGCCTGGGCCGCCGGCCAGCTCCGGGCCGGCAGCGCTTCGCTTACCCGCCTGGCCAGCCTGGCCGGCTTCGCCTCGCTCCACCATTTTTCCCGGCGGTTCAAGGCCGTCTACGGGCTCGCCCCCAGCCGGTACCGCGACGCGCTGCTTCCGCCCGGTTCATGCTCGTGCAAATCTTCGGCCCCTCAGGGATAAAGACGGCCGGACGCCTACGGGATATAATAGCCTCAGGAGGTGCGCCATGACCCATCGAGAAAACCTGTTTCGGGCGCTGCGCAGGCAGCAGCCCCATCACGTTCCCTTTTTCTTCACGCTCTGCGACGATCAGATCAAGACCTGCCGCGAAAAGACCGGTACAGAGGACTTCTTTGAGGCCTTCGACCTGCCCATCCGCTATGTCTCCATCGGCCCGTCACACCATCTCCCCGACTACAGCGCCTATTATCCCGGCCTGCCCCAGGGGGCCTATCTGGACGAATGGGGCGTGGGCTATGCGCCCGGCCGGTTCCACCATTTCACCCGGATGCTCCACCCCATGCAGGAATTTACCAGCCCCGCTCAGGTGGAGGCCTTTCCGCTCCCTGACCTTCTGGCGGGTTACCGCTGGGAAGGGGTGGCTGAACGCATTCAGAAAATCCAGCAAGCCGGGTATATGGCCGTATACTTTGCCCTGCAGATCTTTGAACCCGCCTGGTATCTCAGGGGGATGGATCAGTTCCTCGTCGATATGCTGGAGGATGAGGCTATGACCCAGGCCATGCTGGAGCGTATCACCCATATCCAGTGCGGATTCGCCCGGCGTTTGGCCCAATGCGGCATCGACATGATCGTATACGGCGACGACGTCGGCAGCCAGCGGGGCATGATGATGAGCCCCCGGCAGTGGCGCCGTTGGCTCAAGCCCACCATGCAGCGCGCCATCGCCGCCGCCAAATCGGTCAATCCCGACATGCTGGCCTTCTACCACAGCGACGGGGATATCCGCGACATCATTCCCGAGCTTATCGAAATCGGCGTGGATGTGCTCAATCCTGTGCAGCCCGAATGCATGGATCCCCGCGCGGTCAAGGCCCGCTATGGCGACCGGCTCTCCTTCTGGGGCACCATCGGTACGCAGACCACCCTGCCCTTTGGCACGCCGGATCAGGTGCGCCAAGCGGTGCGGGAGATGATCGACACCGTCGGCGTGGGCGGCGGCCTGGTGCTGGCCCCCACCCATCTCGTGGAGCCCGAGGTGCCCTGGGAGAATCTGCTGGCCTTTGTGGATGAGGCCCGGCGCTACGGCATCTACCGTTAGTCGCCCAACCCTGGGAAAAATCCGGCCTTTTATCAGCCTTTGCCTTCAGCGTAAGGCGGGCATGGCGAGCTATCGGCGGTGAGAAAACAAACAACGGCCCGGCGGGCGCATCCAGCGCCTACCGGGCCATTTTCTTTTTTGCTTGGCCATTTTCAGGGAGCCATTAAACATGCTCCGCTTCATCCCCGCCGTAAAAGGGGCAGCGGGACCGAAGGCAGTGGCGGTTTTGCCCAAAGCGGGTGCATAGCGGGCCAGACAGCGCCATGGAAACGCCTAACGCCTCCCGGGTAAAGCGGACAGCCTCCATAATGGCAAAATAAGCGTCCCGCTTGCAGCAGCGGGGGCCTCCGGCTTCTCCAATCCTGGCCAGGGCCCGGGCCGTCATTTGGTTGGAAAGCCCCCAGGACCGATCTGCCAGGGGCGTAGCTCCTGTGACAATGGACATGTACATCCCGGCGCTGACGCCCGCCCCGCAGGCGCCCCAGAAGCCGCAGCTTCCGCCGGGAACCTGCTTCCCGCGGCTGTAGATCTCAGAGAGGGCTTGGGGCAGCTGAACCGCACCGCCGGCATTATGGTACGCGGTCAAGAGGGCCGCGCCCACCATGACATGATGCTCCGGGCCGTGCATATGGCAAAAGGGCATGGACATCATCTCTTCCAGAATCTCGATGGGATCCTCTGACCGCGCTGCCAAGCATAGCCCCAAGATCGAGTCCATCCCTGCCATATGGCAGTCATTGCAGACATAGTGCCCCTGAATACAGCGGGTTTTTGTCATTTCCTCCTTATGGCAAACAGCGCACGCCGTCAGAACATCCTCTTGCAGGTATTCCAAGGGCGCTTTGCAGATCAGGCATTCGGCTTGCATCGTCTATGGCTCCTCTATATAGGTTAACCCGCCGCCGGCCGTATCCAGCCGCGCCGTGCGCCCGATGGGGATAACCGCATGGTTATCCCCATGGCCGAAATCATCGCAATAGGCCACGGGCACCCGGTAGCGCTCGCCGAAGCGGCGCAGCCGCTCCAGCAGCTGTCCGTTAACCGGCGCTGAATAATGCCCAAAAAGCAAACCCGCCACCCGGCCGGCCAGAGGGCTCTGCTCCAGATGGCTGAGCAGGGCGCTGACCCGGGCCACCGGGGAAAATTGCTCATGATCCTCCAGAAACAGCACATACCGCTGCTCCCTCAGCGGCAGGTATGGGCCGCCTGCCAATAGGGCAAGGTTCCCAAGATAGCCGCCCAGCAGCGTCCCCTGGCCCACGCCCTCCGTCAGGGGGATCCAGCGGCTGTTGGGCGCAAGGCGCGCAACCCCGCCCTCCAGGAAATGGGCGCGGAACTGGGCTTCGTCATAGGGCCGCAGCGCAGAGAAAATCCCAGGGGTCTGGCCATAGTAGGTCTCCAGGCCGGTGCGGGCATAGACCGCGTTCAGGATCGAGGTCCCGTCGCTGTAGCTCAGGAAAATCTTAGGATTGCGGGCGATGGCCTCATAATCCAGCAGGGGCAGAACCTCGTTGCCGCCTTCACCCCCGCCAAAAAGGATCATCCGCACCGTATCATCCTGTATCATGGCGTTGAGATCATCTGCCCGCTCCTGCTCCGAAGCCAGATAGCCATAGGTATCCTTATAGAGGTTCCGGCCCTCCTTAACCCGGAAACCGAGCCTGCGAAGGCCCTCCAGCATCGGCTGGTAGCGCTCGCGCGCCGCCACATGGCTGGGCGATACCACGCCGATGGTATCGCCGGGGACAAGCCGCTGAGGAATCAGGGAAACCGCCTCCTTTCCCAAAGGGATCTGCTTTTTCCAGCATAATCAGGGGCGCCCCCTTTGTCAAGCCGCTTTTATGGTGCGCCATAAAAGC
>UQLW01000021.1 GCA_900542005.1 uncultured Eubacteriales bacterium | reverse complement strand
GTGGGCCAGATACACCACCAGGTCGTTCTTGCGCTGCTCCGCCTCCCGGGCGGCCCGCTCGTTATCCCGCAGCTTCAGCTTAAGCTGGTTCATTTTCAGCTCGAATTCCTGCAGCGCGCCGGGCAGGGTGATGAGCTCGTCATCAGCCCGGACGACCTGCTCGGTAGCCTGGGCGATCTCTCCGATATAGCGGAAGGGCTGCCGCCAATAATGCAGAAAGATGGCCACATACCCGATCATGAGATAAAGCAGCACCACGATATCCGCCCGCATATCCAGCCAGTGCACCAGCTGATAGATCAGCTCATTGCCCTGCCAGATAAAAAGATTGTATAGATTGCGGGCGAGGAAGTAGAAAAATACGCCGCTGACCGTATAGGCGCACAGGGCCAGGATCAGCTGCCAGAACAGGCGGGTGGACAGCCGGCGGTTGGTTTGGGATAGCCTTTTTTCGTTACGCATCGATCTGATACCCGACCCCCCACACCGTCTTGATGAAGCGGGGCCTGCGGGCGGGCTCCTTAAGCTTGTCCCGCAGGCGGCCGATATGCGCCATCACGGTGTTGTTGTTGTCCAGATACTTTTCACCCCATACGGCCTCGAAAAGCTCCTCCGAGGGCACGACGCGCCCCTTGTGCTCGCATAAATACCACAGGATGGAAAACTCGATGGGCGTCAGGGAGACAGGCTTGCCGTAAAGCGTGCATTTATGGGTGTCATGGTTAATCACCAGGCCGCGGATATCGTGCTCCTGGGCAGCCTCCGGCGCGTCGCCCCGGTTATAGCGGGTGTAGCGGCGCAGCTGGGTTTTGACCCGGGCCACCACCTCCAGGGGGTTAAAGGGCTTGGTGATATAATCGTCGGCGCCCAGGGTCAGCCCCATGATTTTGTCCATATCCTCCACCTTCGCCGTGAGCATGATAATGGGGAAAAAGTAGCGCTCCCGTATTTTCTGGCACAGCCTGAAGCCGTCGATGCCCGGCAGCATCACATCCAGCAGGGCGAGATCCAGCTGCGTATGCTCCACGCAGGATAAGGCCTGAAGCCCGTCATAATATTTATAGACCGTAAAGCCCTCGTTTTTCAGATAGACTTCCATCAGGTCGGCAATTTCCTTTTCGTCGTCCACCAGCAGGATGTTTCCGTCCATCGATCCTCCTCCTATTCATTAGCCCCGGCAGGGTCACATCAGCAACAGTATAGCACAGCCGCGGGCGATGGGCAAAACCACTCGCATTTTACGAGGCAGCCCGGCGGCGCGGGAAAAGCAAACCGCCCGGCCCCAAGCGGGGCCGGGCGGCTGGGCGCTGCGCGGCTATAGTGCGTCCGGCCCCTTTTCGGGCTCTGGGGGCTGAGACGGCGTCAGGCATTCATGGGTCAGCTGAAAGCTGTAGCTGGTCACGAAGCAGTTTGCAAGCCAGCCGAGAACCGCGATAACCAGCGCCAGCAGGGCGAAGCGCGTGGAGAAGATCTCCATAAACCGGGCGATCTCACTCGGCCCGGCTAGCCCGCCGATGGCGTCAACCGCGCTGTTTACCGATAGGCAGAAGGGGATGTATGCCAGGATAGCGAAGATAAGCGTCAGCGCGGTTGACGCGGACATAGCGCCCAGCAGCCGGCCGAAATGCGAGAAGGTCCGGGAGAAGGCCCGGCCCACGGCGGTAAAAAAGGGTAAGTCCTCCAGGGCGATGCTGGCATAGAACATCGCCGTGACCATGGAGATGGTGATCCCCACAAACAGAAGCACGATGATGAGCATAACATAGCCGGCAAGCCCCACAAGCGGCGCATGCAGCAGGGACGCCATGGGAAATATGAACAGCATAACCGAGGAAACCGATACATTGAGACAGAGGGAAAGCAGCAGGGAATAGACAAAGGGCTTCCACCACATCCGGCGCAGGCCGCGCCCGGCAAAGCCAGCCGGCACGGCGCCCAGGCGCGTGGCGTCGCCCAGATACTGAAAGGCGACGGGCGTCAGCAGCAGCTGCGACAAAAGGGCGACGAGGCTGATGATTAGGGCTATGCCCAGGATGGGTATAAAAGCGCTGGCCAGCTGGAGGACTTCCGGCGCCGACCATTCCTCGTGATATTCATAATATGTGCCGTAAGCCTGCTGCACTGCGGCCTGCTCGATAAGGGCCAAAATATTCTGCATAAGGGGAAATAACAGCATGGCAATCAGCAGTACGGGCAGTAAGGTGATCACCAGGTACAATGGATGCCTGATCAGATTACGGATGCCGCGGGTCCAGGTCATGAGCGAATCCTCCTATTGCCGGATGAAATGGAACACTTCTATTATATCTTCAATGCCCGGGGATGGATAGATAGGAAAGTGCAATCTGACGAAAATTCCTGTCGGGCCACAAATAAAGTGACAAAAGGCCCGCGGATGTGTATAATTACAGGAAAAATCGGAGAAGAGGAGAATAAGCGCGTGAAAATCCATGTGGGCTTCCTGGGGCTTGGGAATATCGGCTCGGGCGTATGGCAGCTGATCCAGCGCCGGCACGAGCAGCTTTGCGAACGGGATCAGGTGGACTTTTTGATTAAACGGGTACTGGTGCGCAGCCTGGAGAAACCCAGGAGCGTCCCCATTGAGGACAGCGTGCTGACAACGGACCCGCAGGATATCCTTCAGGACAGCTCCATTGAGCTGATCGCGGAGTTCATGGGCGGGCTGGAGCCGGCCCGGAGCTACCTGATTGAGGCGCTAAGGCGGGGCAAAACTGTGGTAACGGCCAATAAGGTGGTGGTTTCGCAGGCCTGGGAGGAGCTGAACGAGGCGGCGCGCCAGGGGGGCGGCGGGCTGTATTATGAAGCCTCGGCCGCTGGCGGCATTCCGGTTATCGGGGCGCTGAACCGCTCGCTGCAGGCCAACGCTGTCAGCAAGATCATGGGGATTGTCAACGGCACCACCAACGCGATATTGACCAACATGGCCGAGGCCGGCTGGGACTATCCCCGTGCCCTGGCCGACGCGCAGCAAAGGGGCTATGCAGAGCCGGACCCTTCGCTGGATGTAGGCGGGCAGGACGCCGCCTATAAGCTGGCGATTCTGGCGTCGCTGGCCTTTGGACAGCGGGTACGGGTGGAGGACATCTATTGCGAGGGGATCACCCGCATCACCCGGGAGGATATCCAATATGGCCAGAGCCTGGGCCTGACGCTGAAGCTGATGGCCATCGGCCGGGTGGAGAACGGTACGCTGCAGGTGCGGGTGCATCCCACCTTTATCCCCGATAAGCACCCCATGGCCACCGTGCGCGGCGCCTTTAACGCCATCTATCTCAAGGGCGACGCGGCCGGGGAGATCATGCTATACGGCCGGGGGGCCGGCGCCATGCCCACCGCCAGCGCCGTGGTGTCCGATATGGTGGTGGCAGCCTGCTGCGGCGGCCACCATGAGCGGCCCGCCTTCCTGGAGCCTACAGCCCGCCGCGCAGGGTTCCCGCTGACGGCCAACTGGAAGACCGCCTACTATATCCATATCCGTGTGAAGGATGAGCCCGGCGCCCTGGGTGCCTTCTCCTCGGTGCTGGGCAGCCATGGCGTCAGCCTCCGGCAGGTGATCCAGCTGGGCCAGGGCAGCGGCACGGTGCCCATTGTGGTCATTACCCACCCGGCCGGCGAGACGGCGCTGCGGGCCGCGGTGGACGAGATGGCGCTGCTGGACGTGGTGGATCAGGTGGTCAACGTCATCCGCGTGGAAAAGGAGGCGTAAGGTATGCGGTATATAAGCACCCGGGGCGCGGGCCCCGTATCGGCTGCGGAAGCGATCCTGATGGGCCTTGCGCCCGATGGCGGCCTGTGGACGCCGGAGCATCTGCCGCGGATCCCCCAGGACCGGCTGGCGGGCCTTTTCCGGCTGCCCTATCATCAGCTGGCCTATGCGGTTCTGCACCCCTTCCTGGAGGAATTTGACCGCCTGGAGGCGCTGCTGGAGGAAACCTACAGCCCGGGGCGCTTTGAGATATGCGGGCCCGCCCCGGTGAGCCGTCTGGATCAGGATACCTATCTTTTGGAGCTGTATCACGGCCCCACGCTGGCCTTCAAGGACCTGGCTTTGCAGCTGCTGCCCCGCCTGATGGTGGAATCGGCCCGGATCACTGGGGAGGAGCGGGGCGTGCTGGTGCTGGCGGCCACCAGCGGCGACACGGGCAAGGCCGCGCTGGAGGGCTTTGCAGACGTGCCGGGCACCCGCGTGGCGGTGCTGTACCCCAGCGAGGGCGTGAGCCCCGCCCAGCGGCGGCAGATGGTGACGCAGCCTGGGGAGAATGTGTGGGTGTATGGGCTGGAGGGGAATTTTGACGACGCCCAGCGGCAGGTGAAGGCGCTGCAGGGCGACGGGCCCTTCCTTGCGGCCCTTTCAGAGGCGAAATGGCGGGTATCCTCGGCCAACTCCATGAATATCGGGCGGCTGCTGCCGCAGATCGTATACTATTTCTATGCCTATGGGCGCCTGGTGGAGGAGGGGCTCCTGGCGCTGGGGGAGAAGGTGGATTTCGTGGTGCCCACCGGCAACTTTGGCGATATCCTGGCCGGATGGTATGCCCGGGCCATGGGGCTGCCGGTCGGCGAGCTGGTCTGCGCCTCCAATGCCAACCGTGTGCTGACCGATTTCTTCCGGCAGGGCGGCTATGATGTGCGCCGCCCCTTCCACAAGACCCTTTCGCCCTCTATGGATATCCTGGTATCGAGCAATCTGGAACGGCTCCTGTTCGAGGCGGCCGGCCGCGACGCGGGCCGGGTTGCGGGGTGGATGCAGGCGCTGGCCAGGGACGGACACTACAGGCTGCCCGAATGGCAGACGGCCCTGGAAGGCTTTTGGGCCGGCTGCGCCGATGATGAGATGACCCGCCAGGCCATCGCCGGGGCATACCGGCAGGGGCGGCTGGTGGATCCCCATACAGCCGTGGCGCTGCAGGTGCTGGAGCAATACCGCCGCGCTGCGCCGCGCCGGCGGCTGGCGGTGGCACTGGCCACGGCCAGCCCCTACAAATTCAGCGCAACGGTGTTAGAAGCCATCGGCCAAGCCACGGACGGAAGGGACGGACGGCAGGCCATTCTCGATCTGGAGGCGGCCTCCGGCGTGCCGGCCCCTGAGGCGATTCTTCGGGTATGGGATATGCCCGAGCTGCACACGCAGCGGGGCGGCGCCGCGGATATGCGGAGCAGCCTGCTGGACTTTGTCAGGAGCAAGCGATGAAGATATGGACACCCGCTACCAGCGCCAACCTGGGCCCTGGCTTCGACGCCATGGGCATGGCGCTGTCCATGGGCAACCAGGTGGAGATTGAGGCCAGCGAGCGCAGCCGGATGCAGGGGCAGCCCGCCTATATTACCCGCATCGAGGATCACCTGATCTATAAAGCCATGGTAAGGGCCTGGGAGGAGATGGGCAGAAAGCCCAGGCCGGTGAGCCTGACCCAGCAGGACGCCATTCCCGGCTCCCGGGGGCTGGGCAGCTCGGCGGCCTGCATTGCGGCGGGCGTTGCCGCCGCCAACGCGCTGGAGGGCGGGCTTCTTTCGCGGCGGGACTGCGTTGAGCTGTCCGCCGGGATGGAGGGGCATCCCGATAATGTGCTGCCCGCCTGGGAAGGCGGGGTCTGCGTGGGCGTGATGGAGGGGAAGCGCGTGGACTGGGTGCGCCTGGATCCGCCGCAGGGCCTGTACGCAGCGGCCCTGATTCCGAACCATCCCCTGCCCACGGCCAAGGCCAGGGCAGTGCTGCCTCCGTCCGTGCCCCGGGCCGACGGCGTATTCAACGCCGGACGCGCCGCCCTGCTGGCAGCCGCCCTGGCGTCGGGCAAGCTGGAGCTGCTGGGAAGGGCCTGCCAGGACAGGCTGCATCAGGGGTACCGCGCTGCGCTGATCCCTGATTATGACGAGGTGATCCGGCGCGTCGAGGCGATGGGCGCGGCGGCCGCCTTCTTGAGCGGCGCAGGGCCTACCATCATGAGCCTGTGGCTTTCACCCCCGCCGCCGGAGGCTGCGCTGGAAGCGGCGCTCGCCGGCCTTGCTTGGCAGTGGAAGGCGAAAACCCTGTCCATCGTGGATCACGGGGTGCGTGTGGAGCCTGGCCGGCAATAAGGCCCATATAGGACGATGAAGGAAACCCAAGGAGCCAGCCGTCTGTATACCGCAGACGGCTGGCTCCTGTGCATTTATGTGGTTTGAGCGTGGGATGTGGGGGGGAAGTTATTCTGCGCCTTCTTCTGCTTTCTCACCGTAATGCTTCATATACGCCTCAATCTTATCTAAGAGCTCTGGATTTGTTGGATGATAAATCGAAATCCCGGCGCCGTTAGCAATCAGTACATTTCCCTCTTGGAAAATGACAGAAATACGATCGGTTTGTGCCCCCGTAAATGTAAAAGCTACAGTACGCACGTCATGATTGCTGTTTTTACTGGAAGAAGCGGCATCCCACGGCAGCAGATTCCGGAAATCATTGCGATACTTGGAAGATTCCAGAAGGGCGGCCAATTCTTGCATCATTTCAGCGTTATCAGAGGAGCGTATTTGATAAGCATCCATACGGGGACTTCCATTTTCCACGGCAGCATTATGCATAACGCCTGAAAAACCTGTGAAATCATCCTCATAGCTGGAGAGTAATGCAGAAAACGGATGAGGAAACATCCTCCACAAAATAAATGGCGCAACCAACAGGAATAATACAAAAAATCCAATTATGAGGTGTTTCTTTTTCATGACCATCCCTCTTCGTCCAATGGGGGTAAACTTCTGTGGCATATTCATTATACCATATGGATATGAATTCTCCCTTTCATTTCTGGCTCCCCTTATGGAATAGCAGAAACAGCGGCCCTCGCCAACGGTCAGGATAAACAAGCCCTGTCCGCCTTCATAACAGCTCCGCCGAATGTCTAAAGAAAGAATACGGAGGGCTCGCCGGTTCTCCTGAAAATTTCATTGATCTTACCTGTGATATGCAGGGAGAGAAGGCTGCAACGGGATTTATGCCATGAAAATGCAGAGAAGCCGTAACCATATAGGGTTACGGAGCACCGGCGCAGAAAGCGTATAATACCGGAGAAATACAGCAAAAAAATGAGCAAAAAACTATTGCAATTACAATCCCGATGACGTATCATTTTCAATGACATAACTACACCTCTGAGGCCAACACCTCTGAGGCCAAGATCCGTTCTGCCTCGGAGGAGAGCGCTGCCATAAACCCTCTTTCGAGTTCGGGATAATAACTTGAAGGAGGGTTTGATTGATGAAAAAGAAAAGATGGCTGGCTCTGCTCGTGGCAGCCGCTATGGTCTGCATGATGCTGCCTATGGCGGCTTTGGCCGAGGGCACGAGCGAAAATATTGACTCGTTCTCCCTTACCGTCAACAATTACACCGTGGGAGCTACATGGGACGAGGACAATGTAACGGCAAATTCTGATAAATTATGGGTGCAAAATGCGAAGCTAGTCAGAACCGGTAGCGGCGGCGATGTGGCAATCACCGAGCCGCTTAAAGCGCATGATGACACATACCGGTATTATTTCTATATCTGGACCAAACAGGGCTATAGCTTTGACACTGCTAACGCAAAGGATATTGACGTTACTATTTATGTCAATGGACAAACGGTAAAGCCTTACTCTATCCGGGATGGCGGCGACGGAGGTAGAAGCATCGTGATGGATATAATCGCGCCGGTGCTTCACGATTACGGCGAATATCAGTACGACGACACCAAGCACTGGCAGGAATGCCAGGACGACGCCTGCCCGAATAAGGAAGATAGCATTAACGCTACGACGGCGAACCACAGCTTCGGAGACTGGACAGAGGTAAAGGCGCCTACTGAAACGCAGGAGGGCACAAAAGAACGTGCCTGCGTATGTGGATACAAGGAATCTGAAGCGATCCCCGCAACGGGAGAGCATGGGGAAACCGAAATTGCCGGCGCAAAGGAAGCCACCTGCACTGAAGAAGGCTATACTGGCGACATCGTGTGCAAGGGCTGTGGTGAAGTCATTGAACAGGGCAAAGCGATTGCAAAATTGGCACATATCTACCAAGACGGCAAATGCGCCGTCTGCGGCGCGGCAGACCCGGACTATGTGACGGCTGAGCCCACGCCCACGACGACACCTGCCCCGACCAATACTCCCGATCCTACCACCACGCCCGCTTCCACGGACAAGGCGAGCACGGAATCCCCCAAGACGGGCGACAACAGCGATATGATGCTGTGGGGTATGCTCCTGCTTGCGGCAGGCGCCGGGATTGTCGGCACAGTCGTATACGGCAGAAAGAAGGCTGCGAAGCACTAAAAACCGGTTCCTATGCACAAAGGGCTGGCTGAGAGAATCTCAGCCAGCCCTTTGCGGTTGTGCTGTCAAAAGCAGTCAGCGTTTTGGGGCTGATTCATATTCCGTCCAGGGGATGAGCGTATCCCCGCGGACGACGTAGCTTTCCCGGGCGATCCGGGCCAGGGGCGTATCGGAGAGCGAATCGGAATAAAAGCCATCGACCGCGCCCTGGGGGAAGGCCTCGCGGAAGCGGCGGACCTTCTCCTGGCCGTCGCAGTTTTTCCCGGTATAGATGCCGGTTCCCGGATCCACCCGGGAGGCCAGGAGGTATTTGATCCCCAGCCGCGCGCAGATGGGCCGCAGCAGAAATTCCGGGGAGGCGGAGATTACCACATCGTCGGGCCGCTGCTGCCGCCGGTACCAGCCCTTGACGCCATCCTCATGGCTGTCCCAGAATACGGCCGCCAGGGCCTCCAGGTGGGGAATCCCCCGGTAATAGGTGAAGAAGCGCTGCTTGAAGGCGGTTTTATCGGCACGGCCCATGGCCAGCTGAATGGCCCCGTGGAGCTGGGTGGGGATGAAGCGGCAGATGGAGGGATACCGGCGCAGGCAGAAAAAATAAAAGTCCACCGTGCTGTCGCGGGTATAGATGGTCTGATCAAAGTCGTATACGTTCATGGCGGCCTCCTTCCCTGTGGATGATTGTACCAAAAGGGCTCCGCCCTTGTCTATTTGGGCGGCTCAAAACCTGCAGGGGCTAGAATGATTTGACAAAATAGGGTATACTGGCACGGAAGAGACGGCAAAGAAGGGAGGTGAGAGAATGGAAAAAAGCAACTACGCGCTGTTTGTGGATCTGGAAAACTGCGGAGGCAAGGTGGAGACGCTGACAGATGTCATCGAGAAGGTGAAGATTCGCGGAGACATTCTGATCGGGAAGGTGTACGGCTATAATGAGCGCTACGATGAGCTCAAGGAACTTCTTCTGAGCAACACCTTCAATGTGGTGCCCTCCCTGCGGTGGGGGTATAACCAAAAGAACAACCTGGATATTCAGCTGGTCATCGATGCGCTGGAGGTGGCCTATAAGAACGAGCTGATCGACTGCTTCTGCATTGTGTCCGGCGATTCAGACTATACGCCTCTGGTGGGCAAGCTCAAGAGCATGGGCAAATATGTACTGGGTATCTCGCGGAGCGAGGTGGCCAGCAAGGTTTTTATCAACGCCTGCAACGAATTTATATTCCTGGAGACGGTGAGCTCAACGACTGCCCGGCGGGGCAAGGCAAGAGGCCCCGCGCCGGAGGTGAACGGCAACACGCCTGAGGAGCTCAACAGCCTGGTGGAGCGCATCCTGCGGGATCAGGAGGCCAGCGAGGAGGATTTCCTCTACGCCAGCGAGCTGAAAAAGACCCTGTGCCGGCTGAAGCCCGATTTCAATGAGAAGAATTATGGGTTTACCTCCTTTGGCAAGCTGCTGATGAGCCTGGCGCGCAAGTTCAAGACGATCCGCATCGAGGACGACCACCATTCGCTGAAGGTGTCGCTGGATAATGGGGGAGAGGCGGCGAGCCAGGTGAAGCTGAACCGGTCCAACTGGAAAAGCATGGTGGCCGATATCCTGAAAAAGTTCAAGGAGGATGGCTTCGACCGGGTGAACCCCTCCATCGTCAAGGCGGCGGTGCAGGGCGTCTATCCGGATTTTGACGAGCGAAGCCTGGGCTTTTCGCGCTTTTCGGATGTGATGCGCGAGCTGGAAAAGGCCGGCGTGCTGCGGGTCGAGTTCGATGAGGCCCATTCCATGCTGCTGAAGATCCTCTAAGGAGGACGGCATATGAAGGGCAAAGGGACGGACAGGCTCTGTCCCTTTTAGCGTCGCGGGGAAATCGGCGGTTTCCTGCAAAATTCGTTGTAACATCCCGCTGCTTGTGGTACAATAAAATATCACAAACCCAAGGAAAAATGACAAAGGAGTGTGGCTTATGACTGGGAGGCTGGAAAAGGCTCAGGTAAGACCGGCCGAGAATTTTATCGAGGAGGCCATCAACCAGGATATCGAAGCCGGCAAGGTGAAGGATCATATCCAGACCCGGTTCCCGCCCGAACCCAACGGCTACCTGCATATCGGCCATTGCAAGGCGATCGTGGTGGATTTCGGTATTGCGCAGAAGTATGGCGGCAAGTGCTGCCTGCGCTTTGACGATACCAATCCTGAAAAGGAGGATCCCCGCTTTATCGAGGCCATGTTCGAGGATATCCACTGGCTGGGCTTCGACTGGGCTGAGGTGCACTATGCCTCGGAATATTTTGACCAGATCTACGCATATGCCGAGCGGCTGATTGAGAAGGGCAAAGCCTATGTGGACGACCTGACGGCCGAAGAGATGCGCGAATACCGGGGCACGCTGACCGAGCCGGGCAAGGACAGCCCCTACCGGAACCGCAGCGTGGAGGAGAACCTGGACCTTTTCCGCCGGATGAAGGCCGGGGAATTCCCTGAGGGCTCCCGGGTGCTCCGGGCCAAGATCGATATGGCCAGCCCCAATATGAATATGCGCGATCCGACGCTGTACCGGATCCGCTTTGCGACGCACCACCAGACCGGGGACAAATGGTGCATCTACCCCACCTACGATTATGCCCATCCGCTGGGCGACGCCATCGAGGGCGTGACCCATTCGCTGTGTTCGCTGGAGTTCGACGATCACCGCCCCCTGTACGATTGGGTGGTGCGGGAGGTCGGCTTTGAATATCCGCCCCGGCAGATCGAGTTTGCCCGGCTGAATATGACGGGGACCATCATGAGCAAGCGCTACCTGCGCCGCCTGGTGGAGGGGGGATATGTCAAGGAATGGGACGACCCCCGTATGCCGACCCTGCGGGGCCTGCGCCGCCGGGGCTATACGCCGGCCTCCATCCGGGAGTTCATCCGGCGCGCCGGCATCGCCCGGGCGGCCAGTACGGTGGATGTCAGCCTGCTGGAGGCCTGCATCCGGGATGAGCTCAATGAAACGGCGCCCCGGGCCATGTGCGTGCTGGATCCGATTAAAGTGGTTTTGTCCAATTATCCCGCCGGTAAGCAGGAGACCCTGACCGTGGAAAACCACCCCGGCCACCCGGAGATGGGGACGCGGCAGGTATCCTTTGGGCGCGAGCTGTACATTGAAGCCAGCGACTTTATGGAGGACGCGCCCAATAAGTTCTTCCGGCTCAAGCCCGGCGGCGAGGTGCGGCTCAAGAGCGCCTATATCATCCGCTGCGACGAGGTGGTTAAGCATGAGGACGGCACGATCCGCGAGCTAATCTGCAGCTATGACCCCGACAGCTATACCGGCGGCCCAACCGCAGGACGGAAGGTCAAGGGAACCATCCACTGGGTGGACGCCGCCACGGCGGTGCCCGCCGAGGTTCGCCTGTACGACTCGCTGCTGAAGGATCAGGAGGGCGGCGGCGAGCACGACGACTACATGGACCGGATCAACTTCGATTCCATGACCGTGCTGGAGCATGCGGTAGCCGAGGCCTCGCTCCGGGAGCCGGAGGCCCTCTCCCGCTTCCAGTTCATGCGGCAGGGCTATTTTGCGGCAGACCCCGATTCCCGGCCGGGCCATCCGGTATTCAACCGGATCGTGGGCCTGAAGGATACCTGGGCGAAGGTTGCCGGCAAATAACGAGATAGGGGGCCGGGAGAGGGCTCCCGGCGTAAGGAGTCCATGATGCAAGTGAGAACACGTTTCGCGCCGAGCCCCACGGGATATATGCACCTGGGGAACTTGCGTACGGCGCTGTATACTTGGCTTTTTGCCCGCTCGCAGGGGGGCAAGTTTATCCTGCGGGTGGAGGATACCGACCAGCAGCGGCTGGTGGAGGGCGCGGTGGAGCTCATGTACCGCAGCCTGAAGCAGGCGGGACTGGACTGGGACGAGGGCCCGGATGTGGGCGGCCCCTGCGGCCCCTATATCCAGAGCCAGCGCAAGAGCATGTATGCGCCCTATGCCTGGGAGCTGGTAGAGAAGGGGGCGGCCTACGTCTGCTTCTGCACCAAGGAGCGGCTGGACGAGCTGCGCGGCCAGGCTGAAGCCAAGGGGGAGACCTTCAAATACGATAAGCACTGCATGCACCTGCCCAAGGATGAGGTGCGCGCCAGGATTGACGCGGGAGAGCCCTATGTCATCCGGCAGAACGTGCCGGTCGAGGGGATCAGCGGCTTTGACGATGTGATCTATGGCCATATCGAGGTGGAGAACGCCACCCTGGACGATACGGTGCTGCTTAAGAGCGACGGCCTGCCCACCTACAATTTCGCCAACGTGGTGGACGACCATACCATGGGCATTACCCACATCATGCGGGGCACGGAGTACCTCTCGTCCACCCCCAAATATAACCTGCTGTACGATGCCTTTGGCTGGGAGAAACCCACCTATATCCATCTGCCGCCCGTTATGGCGGACAGCCATCGGAAGCTATCCAAGCGCAAGGGCGACCCCTCCTTTGAGGACCTTCTGGATATGGGGTACCTGAAGGACGCCATTGTCAACTATGTGGCCCTGCTGGGCTGGAATCCCGGTACGGATCAGGAGCGGTTTACCCTGGAGGAGCTGGTTGGGGCCTTCAGCCTGCAGGGGCTCAGCAAATCGCCGGCCATATTCGATATGGCCAAGCTTACCTGGTTTAACGCCGAGTATATCCGCAGCCTTGAGCCGGAGGCCTTCCATCAGCTGGTGCGGCCCTATTTCGCCCAGGCGATCGACGTGAGCCGCTTTGATACCCGCCGGCTGGCCGAGCTGATGCAGCCCCGCTGCGAGGTGCTGCCGGACGTGGTGGACAAGATCGGCTTCTTGGGCCAGCTGCCCGAGTATGATTTGGCCCTCTATACCAATAAGCGCCAAAAGACAACGCCGGCCAGCGCGCTGCCCGTGCTGGAGGAGCTGCTGGAGGAGCTGCGGGGCCTGGACGATTTCTCAGAGGAGGGGCTTCGGACGGCGGTTTCCCGCTACATTGAGGCCAAGGGCCTGAAGAACGGCGCGGTGCTCTGGCCGCTGCGGATTGCCCTTTCAGGCCGGGAGGCCACGCCGGGCGGGGCCTACGAGATTGGGTATCTGCTGGGCAGGGATGAGTCGCTGAGGCGGCTGGAGACGGCCGTCGCGCGGCTGAAGGCGATGTAAGGAGAGCGCAGCATGAATCCCAAAGACAAAAAGTTTTACGAAAAGTGGAACCGGATCCGCAGCAAGGGCATGTTCCGGTATATGACCTGGCGGGCCCTGCTGTGGGGCATGGTCCTGGCGGTTTTTAAGTCGGCTGTCAATATATTCCAGGTGGCCATGCTTTCCGAAACCGAGGCGGAATTCGCCCAGTATATGATGGGCGGCGTCTGGATGAACATGCTGATCTCCTTTGTGGTGCTGACGCTCTTTGCGGCCTGGGGCCTGTGGATCGTCTGGACGCGCCATGAAAAGCGCTTTATGACCCTGGTGCAGGTGACCAACGCCAAGGATATTCCCAAGGACTATTCTGTCGCATCCCCCCGGGGTGTGAAGGAAAAATTCCCCGACTATGACTGGGAGCGCAGGGGGCGCTGAGAGAAGAAAGAAAAGAGGCCGCTTGGCGGTCTCTTTTTGATCCCCAGAAGGCGGCCGCGCAGACAGGCCGGCTCGATAGATTGAGGCAGCGCCAACCCTTTTTTGGGGTGGCGCTGCTGCTTCATAAGCGATATTGATAGATCTTCCATGCTGCATGCTTGATTTTCGTATGATATTTCAGTTTACAGCGGTGAAAAAATGGTTAATTGTCTAATTGACAGGATTCCCTGCTTGCGTTAAAATTTGTTTGCTTCCGAACAATTGCGGCGTTACAAGGCCAACCTGCGGCCGGAAGGAGACGAATGGCGGACAGGGCCGGCCCGGCGGCGCGGCCTTGCAGCAGGGAAGGGGTAAGCGCGCCTGCAAAACCGGCGCCGGCCGGTTTGCAGATGGTAGCATCAGGATAAAGGAGGAATGGCATATATGATCAAAACCCTTGCTCGCAGCATCCGCGAGTACAAAAAGGCGGCGATTCTGACGCCGCTGCTGGTCACGGTGGAAGTGATCCTGGAATGTATCATTCCGTTCACGATTGCGAACCTGGTGAACCAGATGCAGGCCGGCTGTGGAATGGACGTGATCGTCCGATATGGCGTCCAGCTGGTGGTAATGGCTGTTCTGTCGCTGGTTTTCGGGGTTGCGGCGGGCAATACCTGCGCCACTGCGTCCACGGGCTTTGCCCGTAACCTGCGCAGGGATATGTTTTACCGCATCCAGGATTATTCCTTTGAGAACATCGACAAATTTTCAGTATCCAGCCTGGTCACCCGCATGACCACCGACGTCGTGAATGTGCAGATGTCCTTTATGATGATCATCCGCGTTGCCATCCGGGGCCCGCTTATGCTCATCTTTTCCTTTGTGATGGGCTTTGCCATGGGCGGCCGTCTCGCTATGATTTTCCTGGTAACCATTCCGCTTTTGAGCGTCGGGCTTGTGCTGGTGATCCGGGCGGCTACGCCGATTTTCCGCCGGGTATTCCGCAAGTATGACGCGCTGAACGACTCGGTCCAGGAGAATGTGCAGGCTATGCGCGTGGTGAAGAGCTATGTGCGCGAGCGCTATGAAAAAAAGAAATTTGCCGCTGCCGCCGAGGATGTCTGCAGCGATTTCACCCGCGCCGAGCGCATCATGGCCCTGAACAGCCCGATGATGCAGTTCTGTGTGTATGCAGGTATGGCCTTTGTGCTGTCCTTTGGCTCCTATGCTGTGATCAGCAGCCAGGGGGCTGAGATCGCGGTAGGTCAGATGTCCGCCATCCTTACATACAGCTTCCAGATTCTCATGAGCCTTATGACCGTATCCATGGTCTTTGTGATGATCACCATGTCGATGGAATCGGCCGAGCGCATTGTCGAGGTGCTGTCGGAGAAGAGCAATCTGACCAGCCCTGAAGGCGCCCTTACCGAGGTGAAGGACGGCTCCATCGACTTTGACGCCGTCAGCTTCAAGTATGCCCAGAAGGCGGAGCGTATGGCCTTGGCCGATGTGGATCTGCATATCAAATCCGGCGAGGTCATCGGCGTGCTGGGCGGCACCGGATCGTCCAAATCGACGCTGGTTCAGCTGATCCCCCGGCTGTATGACGTCACCGAGGGCTGCGTCAGGGTGGGCGGCGTGGATGTGCGCAAGTACGATCTGGAGTCGCTGCGCAACAATGTAGCCGTGGTGCTGCAAAAGAACGTGCTGTTCAGCGGCACCATCAAGGATAACCTGCGCTGGGGGAACCCCAACGCGACCGATGAAGAGATGCTGGAGGCATGTAAGCTGGCGCAGGCGGATGAATTTATCCAGCAGTTCCCCGACAAGTACGACACCTGGATTGAGCAGGGCGGCTCCAATGTCTCCGGCGGGCAGAAGCAGCGCCTGTGCATTGCCCGCGCCCTGATGAAAAAGCCCAAGGTGCTGATCCTGGACGACTCCACCAGCGCGGTGGATACCCGTACGGATGCCTTGATCCGTCAGGGCTTCCGGGAGTTTATTCCCGAAACCACCAAGATTATTATCGCTCAGCGCGTGGCCTCTGTGCAGGATGCAGACCGTATCGTTGTGATGGACGGAGGGCGGATCAGCGCCATCGGTTCCCATGACGAGCTGATGAAGACCAGCGAAATCTACCGCGAAGTCTATACGACCCAGAATAAGGCAGGTGATCAAGATGGCGAAGAATAAGACCCAAACCGCTCCCGCCACAACGGCCCGGGGCCAGCGCGCGCCCAAGGGCGTGCTGCGCCGGCTGCTGCGCACCCTGTTTGAATTCTATCCGGTGCTGCTGCCGGTTGCCCTGGCCTGTATCCTTGTGAACGCCATCGTCAGCTCGATCCCCGCGGTGTTCATGCAGAATATCATCGCCATCGTAGACGCCAGCTATAGAACCGGGGACTGGGCGTCGGTGTCCGGCCAGATCCTGGGTATGGTGGCGATCCTTATCGTCCTGTATGTCATCAGCCTCCTTGCCGGCTATGCTTATACGCAGCTGATGGCGGTGATTACGCAGGGCTCCCTGAAAAAGATGCGCGAGAAGATGTTCAGCCATATGCAGGATCTGCCCATCAAATATTTCGATACCCATGGCCATGGGGATATCATGAGCTACTACACCAACGACGTGGACACGCTGCGGCAGATGATCAGCCAGAGCCTGCCGCAGATGCTGATCTCCGGTGTGACCCTGCTGACGGTTTTCGGCATTATGATGTATTACAGCGTGATCCTGGGCCTGGTGGTGATCGCCGGCGTCATCTGTATGGTGTTCTCCGCCCGCTATGTGACCCGCCGCTCCTCCAAGTATTTCCTGCGCCAGCAGGTTACGCTGGCCAAGGCGGAGGCCTTCATGGAGGAAATGATGACCGGCCAGAAGGTTATCAAGGTATTCTGCCATGAACAGGGCGCTAAGGCCGACTTCGACAAGGTCAATGGCGAGATCTTCTACAACGCCCGCAATGGCAACCGCTTCGCCAATATCCTGATGCCGCTGCTGGGCAATATCGGCAATGTGATGTATGTGGTGGTGGCCCTTGTGGGCGGCGCCCTGATGCTGGGCAACGTGCCCAATATCAGCATTTCCGGTATGGCCTTCAGCATCAGCATTGTGGTGCCCTTCCTGAATATGACCAAGCAGTTCGCCGGCGCGATCGGACAGGTTTCCAACCAGGTGAATATGGTCATCATGGGCCTGGCCGGCGCCCACCGCATTTTTGCGCTGCTGGATGAGCAGCCGGAAACCGACGAGGGCTATGTATCCTTGGTCAACGCCAAGGTGAACGACGACGGAAGCCTGACCGAGTGCGAAGAGCGCACCCACATCTGGGCCTGGAAGCACCCGCATCATGACGGTACCGTGACCTACACGCCCATGGAGGGCGACGTCCGCTTCTTTGATGTGAACTTCGGCTATACGCCGGAAAAGACCGTGCTGCACGATATTACCCTGTATGCCAAGCCGGGCCAGAAGGTGGCCTTTGTCGGGTCCACCGGCGCGGGAAAGACCACGATCACCAACCTGATCAACCGCTTTTATGATATCAGCGACGGCAAGATCCGCTACGACGGGATCAATATTGAAAAGATCAAAAAGGCGGATCTGCGCCACAGCCTGGGCATTGTGCTGCAGGATACGAACCTTTTCACCGGCACGGTGATGGAGAATATCCGCTACGGGAACCTGGAGGCCAGCGATGAGGCCTGCATTGACGCCGCACGGCTGGCTGGCGCCGACGACTTTATTCGCCGGCTGCCCGAAGGCTATCAGACCATGCTGCGGGGCAATGGCGCCAATCTCAGCCAGGGCCAGCGGCAGCTGCTGGCGATCGCCCGCGCGGCTGTAGCCGATCCGCCTGTCATGATTATGGACGAGGCGACAAGCTCCATTGATACGCGGACCGAAGCCATCGTGCAGCGGGGGATGGACGCCCTGATGGCGGGGCGGACGGTATTTGTCATTGCACACCGGCTTTCCACGGTTCGCAATGCCAATGCCATCATGGTTCTGGACCATGGCCATATCATCGAACGCGGGACCCATGAGGATCTCATTAAGCAAAAGGGTACTTACTATCAGCTGTATACCGGTGCGCTGGAGCTGGATTAACGGGAGCACACCGCAGGTTGAGCGCCCTGGCCCCAGGATCAAGGGGCCAGGGCGTTTTCTCTATAGGGCCAATCCCTGATGGGCAAAGAAAACCCTTCCCATTCCAGGTGATAGAAGATGCTTGGAAGGGGAGGGGCATGCTTTGCACTGGCCAGATGTCAAAAAAGCTACATTTTGATTGGATCAAAATGTAGCTTTTTTTGACTTTTCATAAATCTATATTTAAGAGAAAGGCAGGCCGGAGCGATTTGCTCCCGGCCGACCTTTTGGGTAGAGAAGCCCTTTACGGCGCAATGCCGCCTAAAATGCGGTCATAGAAGTAGGTTCATGCGCTGAAAACAGAAAAAGCCTGGATAGGCCCATGCTATCAGGCTTTACGGGCATAGACACAAAAACAGCCCTCCAAACTGGAAGGCTGTTTTTGTATTAAAGTCTGTCCCTTAATATGGTAGCGGCGAGTGGATTCGAACCGCTGACCGATCGGGTATGAACCGATTGCTCTGGCCAACTGAGCTACGCCGCCAAATGGTTGCGGGGGAGGGATTTGAACCACTCGGCCTCCGGGTTATGAGCCCGACGAGCTACCAGACTGCTCTACCCCGCGATATCGACGCCCTGTGTTCTCAAGGCAAAATGAATTATAGCATACCCGTAGAGGCATGTCAACTGTATTTTCCAAAAAAGAAGATGTTTTTTGGAAAAATTTTAGCAGGCGGGGATGGGAAATTATACCATGCCATTATGTAAAATAGGAATTTAACCTTTGTTCATAAAATAGCTCTTGACATTTTTACAGGTAATATTTATTATATAGACGTTCTGAAAGATATATTAAATACGCTGTTGAGTGAGATGAACAAATATGGCTGGAATTATTGTGGGTATTGACGGTGGTGGAACGCATACCACCCTGGCGGTGTCTAATAAAGAGGGATGCCTTTTGGGCCTCGTCCAGGGCGGAGCGTTAAACTTCAATACCATTGGTATGGAGGCCTTTCGAGCCCACTTGCGTCAGGCGCTGGAGGAGGTAAAGCGGCAATACGGTCCGATTGAAGCGCTCAGCCTGGGGCATTCAGCCCTGGATGGCGAGCCGGAGCCCGGGCTGGCCGCCGAGATGATGGAGGGCGTCTTTGACCTGGAACGCTGCTGGATCCATTCCGATGTGTTCATGGCCCTGATGGGGGCCACCCTGGGCGAGCCTGGCGTAGCGGTTGTCGCGGGCACCGGCGCCATGGCGGTGGGTATGGATGCAGGCGGGACGCAGCATGTCCGCGGGGGCTGGGGGTATCTGTTGGGCGATACGGGCAGCGGCTTTTACTTGGGCCGCCAGGCGATGGAGGCCGCGGCGGCCGCCTTCGACGGCGTCGGGCCCCATACCTGTCTGGAGGCGGCCTTTTTGCAGCATTTCGGCTGTACCGATCCCCGGTCGGCCATCGGGCGTATCTATGCGGCTGATTATAAACCCGCCGATATGGCGGCTTTCGCCCCTAAGGTGCTGGAGGGCGCCGCCCAGGGCGACACGGTTTGTAATGTAATTGTTAATGAGAGTTTGAATACTCTTGTAGGCTATGCGGACGGGCTGATGCGGGCCATCGGCCGAAGCGACTGTGCAGTGGGCGTCTTTGGCGGCCTTTTTGAGCGCAGCGAGCGCTACCGGGAGGATTTTACCCGGCGGCTGCAGCGGATTCATCCGCAGGCAAAGGTGGGTCTCCCACAGCTTGCGCCCTATATTGGCGCGGTTGTGTATTATTTTCTTAAAAAGAATGAACTGACGCAGCAGGTGGTGGCCAACCTTCGGGCCACGGCAAAGGGCCTGCAGGAAAGGATGTAGCATGAAAAAAATTGCCTTGGCGAGTATTCGCGCCCAGAACCTCAAGCAAATTTTCGACGTGATTGTAAAAGAGGGGCCCACCACGCGGGGCCGGTTGGCCCAGGCCACAAACCTGAGCCTCATGACGGTATCCAACGTTGTGGAGAATATGATTAATAACGACATCATTGCCGTCCGCAGCAAAAAAAGTGCGATTGGCGCCGGCCGGAAGGCGGAGCTCGTCGACGTGGTCCAGGATGCCCATGCCCTGCTGGTGCTGGATCTGACGGAGCGGGAGTTTTCCCATGTGGTGCTGGGCCTGAACGGCAAAGCCCTCTTTGAGGCCCAGCCTATCCCCACCGACATCGCAGTAGACTACAAAAAGTCGCTGCAGCGCTACCTTGAAAAGGTTGCGGAGGAGATCCGTGAAAAGGGGTATGAGAAGAAGCTGGTGGGCGTGGGCGTATCGGTGCCCGGGCCCTACCAGGTGGATACGGACACGGTTTATACCCAGCTTATTCCGGAGCTGAACGAGATCCGGCTCAAGTCCCTCGTCAACGAGGCCCTGGGAGATGAGGTGATGGTCTACATTGATGAGGATGTCAAATATGCGGCCCGGGCGAACCTGTCCATGGTGGAGAACGCGATGGAGAAAACCCTTGCCTATGTGTATATCGGCGAGGGCGTGGGCGGCGCTTTCCTGGTAAACGGCCGTATCCTGATGGGCGCCCATTCCATGGCCGGTGAGGTAAGCCGTATGCTGATCGGCGACGGCGGGCGGCGCGCCGGCACGCTGAGCCGTCCCCACTTTTTGCAGAAGCTGGGCATTGAGCACCAGAGCGACTGGCTGACCGAGGTGCTGAAGATCAAAGCCAGCGACGAGTCGAAGATTACCGCGGCCCTGGATGAGATCGCTGTCGATCTGGCCGAGCTGTGCTATGGCCTGTGCTGGCTGGTGGATCCGCACCAGATCATCCTGGAGTGCGACTATGTCCGTATGCTGGATGAGAACTTTACCGATAAGGTACAGCAGCTGCTGGCTGAGCGCCTGCAGGGCGTCTCTCCCCATGCGCCGAAGGTTTTGATGACCTATCAGGGGCTGCGCTACGCATACCGCGGCGCGGCTATGGTGCTGACGGAAAAGTGGCTGGAGAACCTGGCGTCCAGCCGCACCAGCCTGCTGGAGGAATAAAAAAATAAACCCCCAAAAGGGGGAGGAGGACCAAACATGGCGTCTTTGGCACTTACAGGGGGCTATCCGGTAAAAGCGCAGCCGGGCGGTTATCTGGCCTGGCCGGTGGGAGGGCTCCTGGAGGAGGAAGCGCTCAAGCGGGTGCTTCATTCCGGCCAGTGGGGCACGATGGGACCGGAGGCCGAGGCCTTTTCCCAGGAATATGCGGCATATTGCCAGGCCAGGCATGGCCTGGCCGTGGTGAACGGCACGGTCAGCCTGGAGCTTATCCTGCGGGCTCTGGAAATCGGCCGCGGCGACGAGGTGATCGTGCCGCCCTATACCTTCTCAGCCACCGTGCACGCCGTATGCATGGCGGGCGCCGTACCGGTTTTTGCCGATACGGACCAGCAGACCTATACCCTGCTGCCCGCGTCGGTGGAGGAACGCATCACCCCCAGGACCCGCGCTATCATCGCGGTGCACCTGGGCGGGCGGCCCTGCGACATGGACGCGCTGAATGAAATCGCTTCGCGGCACCATCTGCCCCTCATCGAGGATGCCGCCCATGCCCACGGCTCAGAATGGAAGGGGCAACGGGCAGGCTCCCTGGGCACGGCAGGCTCCTTTTCCTTCCAGGCGTCTAAGAATATTTCCTGCGGGGAAGGCGGATTCATTACGACCAACGATCCGGCGCTGTATGAAAAGCTTTGGAAAATCCACAACAGCGGCCGCGAGCTGAATGGCCCCATTGAGCCGGTGGTCAGCGGGAATGCGCGCATGGCCGAATGGCAGGCGGCGGTCCTGCGCGCGCGTATGGAGCGCATAGACCGCGATATCGAGACGCGCAGCGCCAACGCTGCCTATCTAAGCCGGCAGATGGCCCAGTTCCCCTTCCTGGAGACGCTTAAGGAGGATGAGCGGGTCACCCGGAATTCCCTGCACCTGTTTGTCTTTAAGTATAAGAGCCAGGGCTTGAAGGGGCTGGGGCGCGAGCTGTTTATCCGGGCGCTAAATGCGGAGAACGTAGCCATGGCGGCCGAGGGATACAACGAGCCGATCTACCGTATGCGCTTTTTGTATGACGAATCCTTTACCCGCATGACGGGCTGCGTGTTCACCGATCCGACAGATCAGCTGCCCAACAACGAGAATTGCGCGGCGAACGAGGGCTGCTGGCTGTATCACAGCTCGCTGCTGGGCGACCGCCGGGATATGGACGACATGCTGGAAGCGCTGGGCAAGATTGAACGCCATGCCGACGAGCTTTTGGCGATGGGGAGGAACGAGCATGAGTAAGCTTGCGCTTTACGGAGGAACCCCGGTACGGACGGCGCCCTTCCCCGCGTGGCCCCAGTGGGGCCGGCGGGAGGAGGAGCGGCTGGTCGAGGTGCTGAAGGCCGGGCAGTGGGGCACCCTGGGCGACCAGGCCATGGCCTTTGCCAAGCGGTTCGCCGCCTTTCAGGATTGCGAATATGGCTTGGCGGTCAATAACGGCACCCAGGCGCTGGAGATCGCTCTTCGAGCCCTTGGCTTAGGCTATGGGGATGAGGTAATTGTGCCGGCCTATACCTTTATCGCCACCGTATCGGCTGTGGCGGCCTGCGGCATTACGCCGGTCTTTGCCGATGTGGACCCGGTGACCTTCTGCCTGGACGCAGAGGATGCGCGCCGGCGGATTACGCCGCGCACCCGGGCGGTCATAGCTGTGCATTACGCCGGCCGTCCGGCCGATATGGACGCCATTATGGCCCTGGCCCGCGAATATGGCCTGAAGGTGGTAGAGGACTGCGCGCAGGCCCATGGCGCAGCCTTTCAGGGGCGCAAGGTGGGCTCCATCGGCGATGTAGGCGCTTTCTCCTTCCAGGGAACAAAGAACCTGGCCTGCGGTGAGGGCGGCATGATTGTGACCCATTCCAAAGAAATCTATAGCGAGTGCTGGCATTATCATACCTCCGGCCGCGCCCTGGAAGGGGCCAGCGAGCTGGGCGGCGTGGTGCTGATGGGCACCAATGGCCGCATGGCGGAGTGGGAGGCCGGCATCCTGGATGTGCAGATGGACGCGCTGCCCGCGCAGATGGCCCTGCGGGAGGAAAACGCCCGGCGGCTGCGGGATATGCTCAAGGGGCGGGAGTGGCTTTCCCTGCCGCCGGAGGATCCGCGCATTACGGCCCATGCCTATCATCTCTTTACCTTTGTGCTCAAAGGCGGCGTCCTTAAGCTGGATCGGGCCGCGTGGCTTGAGCGGGTCCGGGCGGAGGGCATACCGGCAGAGGGCGGATATGCGCCGCTGTATCAGGACGCGATGTTTGCCTCTCAGGGCTTCAAGCGCATGACCATGCCGCCGGAAGTCCCCTATGGGCCGCTGGCGGCGGTTGAGGCTGCCGCGCCCTGGAATGTGCTGCTGACGCAGAATATGCTGCTGGGTACGCAGCGGGACCTGCAGGATATTGTGGATGCCTTGGATAAAGTAGCGGAGGAAAACGCATAGCCATGGAACTTTACGTCGGATACGGACAACGGGAGCTTACGCCGCCGATGGGCGTTGAGCTGTCCGGATATGGATATTTCCTTGAGCGCCGCTGCGACGCTGTGCAGGATCCCCTTTATGCCCGGGCCCTTGCCTTCCGCCGGCAGGGCGATACCCAGGTTCTGATCAATTGCGACCTGCTGGGGCTGGGCGCCTGGATGGTGGACGCGGTTCGGGGCGCGCTGAACCAGTGGTATGGGCTTTCGGCTGAGCAAGTGCTGCTTTTATCCATCCATACCCATACGGGGCCGACAACCGGGGGGCTTCCCGGCTGCGGCGAGCTGGATCCGGCCTATGCGGCGACGATCCCGGGGCGGTTGATCCAGGCGGCGGTGGATGCTCTGGCGGACCTTGCGCCGGTGGAGGAGATGAAAAGCGGCGCCTGGCCCATCGAGCCCATCGGCTATAACCGTACGGAATTTGAGGATCTGGATACCCTGGCCCGGGGTGTGACGGTCAGCCGGAAGGGCAAGAAGCCCCTGGCCCTGGTGTCCTATGCCTGCCATCCGGTCACCTACGGGCGTTCTACCCGGGTCAGCGCCGATTACCCTGGCGCAGTGGTTCGGGGCCTGGAGAAAATGGGCTATCAGGGCATCTTTCTCAACGGTATATGCGGCGATGTAGACCCTGTCATCAACCGCACCGCCTGGGGGACGGGTACGCCGGAGACCATGGAGGGCTATGCGACGCAGATTCTGGCGGAATATGGCCGGCATCTTGTGCCCATGCCCCTGTCGGGGCCGCTGTCCTGCGCGCTGGTGGATGTGGATATGCCGTTGGCCCCCTGGGGAGCTGCGGATATCGACGGGGTGGTAGCGCATATCCAGCAGGAGACCGGCGAGGTATACGACGGGTCCGGCTATGCGCAGGCCGCGGAAAACTGGCGCAGGCGGCTATTGGATGCCCTTGCCCGCGGCGAGGGCAAGGTGGAGCATACCCAGGTGCAGCTGATGCGGCTGGGCAGGCTTCTGATCGTAGCGCTGCCCTATGAGGCCTTTACGGCGCTCGGTGAGCGGATCCGGTCAGCCTTTCCCGACTACGAGGTATGGGTACTGGGCAACGCCAACGCCACGACGGCCTATCTGCCGACGCGGCAGGCGCTGGAGCAGGGCTTTAGCTATGCGACGATCGGCTCCTGCATTGCCTATGGGCGGTTCCCCTTCGACGCTGCGGCGCCGGACATTTTAGTGGAAAAGACCTGTCAGGGGATCGACGCGATGCTCAAGGGCTAACGGATCCTGGAAGCAGGGAAAGCGACCTGGACAAAGGGCTGGCGGGGCGCCTTGGGGCGCATGGGCGTCAGCCTTTTGTGGTATACCGGCCGGCAGGAAGCGCAGATTAGCGGCCTATGGCTGGAGAAAATGCAGGCGTCTGACGCGCCTGGAGGAGGATTGCGATGGCGGCACTCACCATGGAAGCGGCGGCGGAGCGGACGAACCGGTTCTATTCCCATTTTTGCGGGACCAATATCGCCGCGCTGGGGCCGGGGATGCATTTTATCTGTACGCCGGAGCGGGATGCGGTTTTGCGGGGCTATGGCTGCAGGTACACGCTCTATCTTTTGGTGAAGGGCGCGGTATGCGTCGCAGCCTATTCGCCTAAGCACAGCCAATGGATGGAACCGATGATGGCAGAATGCCCGGAGACGCTGCTCGCCGGGGTGAGCCGGCGCCATAGGCTGGAAAAGATGAAGCTGATGCAGTTCACCGGGGAAAAGGTGGAGCGCTATGGTGATGCAAAGGTCCTGCGGCAGGAGGATTACCCGCTCTTTGAAGCGTTCTTCCAGACCATACATCCCGGCAGCCGGACCGAGGGCTGGCTGCGCGAATACTTTATGGAAAAGGCGGCCAAGGGATACTTTACCGGATACCACGCCGGCGGACGGCTGCTGTCGGTCTGCGACGCGCCGGATATGCCCTATATGGAGGATGAGATCCAACATACGGGGATTTGCACCCTGCCGGAGGCACGAAGGCAGGGTTATGCCCGGTATACCGCGGCCCTGGCGGCGCATACGCTGCTGGCGCAGGGCGTTTGCCCGCAATGGGAGTGCCATGCTGGCAACGCGGCCTCTGTTGCGCTGGCTCAATCAATCGGATATAGGGAATTTGCTACGGCGTATATCCTGAAGGAGTAATGGCTATGCGGATTGGATTGGCTTCATATCCCTTTGTCAACCACGACGTTGACCATAACCTGGCTCAAATGGAGGCGGCGCTGCGCCTGGCCCAGGGGAAGGTAGAGCTCCTTTGCTTTGGCGAGGCGTTCTTGCAGGGCTTTGACGCGCTGAGCTGGAATTATGCTGACGATAAACAGACCGCCTTGCCGGTTGATTCAGCGCCCATGCGCCATGCCGCCCGGCTGTCCCTTGCCTATGGCGTGGGCCTGTTATTTGGCTATATTGAGCGGCAGGAGGATCGGATTTATTCGTCCTGCGCCGTTATGGATGGCGGCGCGCTGAAACACAATTACCGGCGCATTTCCAGAGGCTGGAAGGATTTCCGCCGGACGGACGGCCACTACCGGGAGGGAACGGAAACCGGCGCGTTTTGGTACCGCAAAAGGCGGCTTGCAGTCGCGTTGTGCGGGGATTTATGGGATTTCCCGGAACGCTTTCGCTTGGGCTGCCCCTTGATCTGGCCGGTATATGTGAACTTTAGCCTGCAGGAATGGGCGGAAAATGAGGCGGACTATGCCAGGCAGGCGCAGCTGGCCGCGCCGCAGACGCTGATGGTCAATTCCCTTTCGGAAAACCCCCGGTCCTATGGCGGCGCCTTTTATTTTGTCGGCGGCCAGGTGCGCCGGAAGCTTGGCTATGGCATAGCGGGTATGATGACAATTGAGGTGTAAAATGGTGATGGAATATCGGGCTTTGTGCCTGGATGAGATCAATCCTGCTCTGTTTGCCGGGTTTATCCGGCGGCAGGTGGTGACAAAATGTTGGCGCAGGGAAGAAAATCAGTGGGTGATACGGGACGACCCGTTCATCGACGACTGGAGCGCCGCCGATTACCAGACGCTGGTTGGCTGCCTGAAGCATACCGTACTTACGGGCGGCTTTGTTTATGCCGCTTTTTGCGATGGTGTGCTGAAGGGCTTTGTCTCCGTGGAGCCGGGGCTGTTTGGCGGCTCGCAGCGTTACCTCGACCTGTCCAGCCTCCATGTATCCCAGGATATGCGCAGAAGGGGGATTGGGGCGCGGCTCTTCCAGGCGGCCAGGGAATGGGCGGAAAAGCAAGGCGCCCTTAAGCTGTACATATCCGCCCATTCGGCGGTGGAGAGCCAGGCCTTTTACAAGGCCATGGGCTGTGTGGAGGCGCAGGACTATTGCCAGGCCCATGTGGAGGCGGAGCCCTATGACTGCCAGATGGAGTGCCTGGTAAAAGCGCAAGCCCGCTAGGGCGAGTATACCGCAGCGGGAGAACCGCGCAGACCAGCGTGCCCTGGAGTGGTGAAAGGCAGCGAGAAATTCCTGGCACGACCGGCGCCTGGCGGCGTCTAAGCAATAGAATAGGCCCCCGTATGGTTCAACCATACGGGGGCCTATTCTTTATAGGATGTATCCTGAGCGGAAAGATAGAGCCTCAAGCAAGCCGCTATTTTTCCTGCAGATATTGGTCAATGGCCGCTGCCGCGCGCTTGCCTGCGCCCATGGCCAGGATGACGGTAGCCGCGCCGGTCACCACATCTCCGCCGGCATATACGCCCTCTTTGCTGGTCTTGCCGGTCTCCTCCTCGGCGATGATGCAGCCCTTCCTGTTGGTATCCAGGCCCGGAGTCGTGTTTTTAATCAAGGGGTTGGGGGTATTGCCAATGGCGATTACCACCGTCTCGACCTCCAGTATTTTTTCGCTGTCGGGGATTACCACCGGGCGGCGGCGTCCAGAAGCATCCGGTTCGCCCAGCTGCATGTCCACACACTTCAGGCCGGTTACCCAGCCCTTATCGTCGCCGACTACCTCGGTGGGATTGGTCAGCATCTTGAAGATGATGCCCTCCTCCTTGGCGTGATGGACCTCTTCCTTGCGGGCGGGCATTTCAGCCTCGCTGCGGCGGTAGATGATATAGACATGCTCCGCGCCCAAGCGCTTGGCGCAGCGGGCGGCGTCCATGGCTACGTTGCCGCCGCCGACCACCGCCACATCCCGGCCCACATGGATGGGCGTATCGCTATGGGGGAAGTCATAGGCGCGCATCAGATTGGTGCGGGTCAAAAACTCATTGGCGGAGAAAACGCCGTTGAGGTTCTCGCCCGGAATGTGCAGGAAGCTGGGAAGGCCTGCGCCGGAGCCCACGAACACGGCGTCAAAGCCCCCGTCCTCCATGATCTCATCCAGTGAAAGCACCTTGCCCATGACCATATCGGTTTCAATCTCTACACCCAGCTTGCGTACCGTGTCAATTTCCCGGGCCACCAGCTGCTTGGGCAGGCGGAACTCGGGAATGCCGTACATGAGTACGCCGCCGGGCGTATGCAGCGCCTCGAATACGGTGACGCTATAGCCCAGCTTGGCCAGGTCGCCGGCGCAGGTGAGCCCTGCGGGGCCGGAGCCGATGACCGCGACCTTCTTGCCGTTGGAGGTGGGCAGCGGGGCCTCCTTCAGCTGCTCCGGATGCTCCATGGCGTAGTCGGCGCAGAAGCGCTCCAGGCGGCCGATGGCGACCGGTTCGCCCTTGATCCCGCGGACACATTTGGATTCGCACTGGGTCTCCTGGGGGCATACGCGGCCGCAGATGGCCGGCAGGGAATTGGTCTGGCGGATCTCCTGGTAGGCGTCGATGAATTCACCCTTGGCCACATGGGCGATGAAATCAGGGATATGGACATTCACCGGGCAGCCGCCCACACAGGGCTTATGCTTGCAGTTGAGACAGCGGGTCGCCTCCTCCTGCGCCATCTGGGCGGTATAGCCCAAGGCCACTTCGCCGAAGTTATGGCTGCGCGCCTGGGGATCCTGCTCGGGCATGGGGACTTTCTGTAAAGACATATTGGCCATTTGCTACTCCTTTCCCTGGGCCATCAGGCGGCATCCATGCTGCTCCATGGACTGGCGTTCCTCAGACCGGTACATACTGCTGCGGCGGATCGCTTCGTCAAAATCCACCAGATGGCCGTCAAAATCCGGGCCGTCCACACAGGCGAACTTGGTTTCTCCGCCCACCGCGACGCGGCAGCCGCCGCACATACCGGTACCGTCGATCATAATGGGGTTCATGGATACGATGGTTTTGATCTTGCGGGGACGGGTAACCTCGCAGACAAATTTCATCATCATCATAGGGCCGATGGCGATGACCACATCGTATTCGTTGCCTTCATCCAGCAGCTTCTGCAGGGCATGGGTGACGAAGCCCTTGTTGCCGTTGGAGCCGTCGTCGGTCATCACAATCAGCCGGTCGGAGCATGCTTTGAGCTCATCCTCCAGAATCACAAGCTGCTGGTTCCGGAAGCCGGTAATCACATCCACATGGGCGCCCAGCTCGTGCAGCCGCTTGGCCTGGGGGTAGGCGATGGCGGTGCCCAGGCCGCCGCCGATCACCACCGCGCGGCGGATCCCATCCAGGTGGGAAGCGACGCCCAGGGGGCCGACAAAGTTCAGCAGGCTGTCGCCCGCCTCCAGCTGGCCGAGCCGCTTGGTGGTCGCGCCCACTTCCTGGAAGATGATGGTGACGGTGCCGCCCTCGCGGTCATAGTCGGCTACGGTTAAGGGGATGCGCTCGCCTGCCTCGTCAATGCGCAGGATGATGAATTGCCCGGGCTGCGCCTTTTTGGCTACGGCCGGGGCCTCGATCTTCATAAGCTTGACCTCTGGATTCAGTACCCTTTTTTCTACAATTTTATACAAGGTAAAACCTCCTTATCCTACAATCGCAATCGATATGATTATATCACAGAACCGGCATACTGCCTATGGCGATCCATGGAAGAGACAGAAAAGTCGCCGGCACAATTCGTGCCGGCGACGGGTCCAACGACTGCGCGCTTCTTGTATGTATGGGTAAGGGTTTGTGGGAGATCAGAAGTTGACTTCTTCACCGTAGTAGATGCAGGTGAAGAGCTTGGCCATGGTCTCGGGATCGATGGGACGGGGATTGGAGCCGGTGCAGGGATCCAGCTGGGCCTGCTCGGCGATGAAGTCGATATGCGCGTTGAACAGCTCGTCGGTTACGCCGTTCTCCCGCAGCGTCGGCGCGATGCCCACGGCCTGATTCAGCTCCTGTACGGCCTGAATCAGGCTGTCGGTCAGCTGCTTGTCGGTAGCGCCGGGCAGCCCCACCTCGCGGGCGATCCGGGCAAAGTCCGCCATGTTGGTCTTGGCGTTGTATTTGATGACATAGGGCAGCAGAATGGCGTTGCAGCAGCCGTGGGGGATGTTGAACTGGGCGCCGATCTTATGGGCCAGGGAATGGCAGATGCCCAGCAGCGCGTTGGAGAAGGCCATGCCGGCCAGGCACTGGGCGATATGCATCTTGCCCCGAGCCTCCATGTTGCCGTCATAGGAATCCTTCAGGTTGTCGAAAATCATGGAGATGGCTTTCAGGGCCAGCGGGTCGGAGAAGGGCGAATGCAGCGTGGCTACATAGGCCTCAATGGCGTGGGTCAGCGCATCCATGCCGGTGTGGGCGGTCAGCTTGGGCGGCATGGTTTCAGCCAGGGCAGGATCCACAATGGCGATATCGGGGGTAATTTCAAAATCCGCCAGGGGGTACTTGACCTTGTTGCTGTAGTCGGTAATCACAGAGAAAGCCGTCACTTCAGTAGCGGTGCCGGAGGTGGAGGGGACGGCCACAAAGATTGCCTTCTGGCGCAGCGGGGGAATGGAGAAGGGATCCTTGATATCGTCAAAGGTAAGCTCCGGGTGCTCATAGAAGACCCACATCGCCTTGGCCGCGTCGATGGGAGAACCGCCGCCGATGGAGGCAATCACGTCGGGCTCAAATTCGCGCATGGCGGCGGCGCCCTTCATCACGGTTTCCACCGAGGGGTCGGGCTCGACGCCTTCAAAGGTCTTGACCTGCAGCCCTGCGTCGCGCAGCACCTTTTCCAGCTTGGCCAGGAAGCCGGTCCGCTGCATGGCGGAGCCGCCGGTTACGATGAAAGCCTTTTTCTTCCCCTTGAGCACCTTAAGCTCGTCAAGGGCGTTCTCACCAAAGTAGATATCACGGGGTAAGGTAAAGCGTGCCATGATCGATCCTCCTATATCGAAAATTTATTTGATGCGTAACCTGCAGGCGTGCATCGCTTGCCTGCATGCTTATTGTATCGCTGCCAGAGAAGAATGTCAAGAAATTAACGTTAAAAAAATAACAAAAATGAGTAAAGGATAAGATGAAATATTCGGAATCCATGAAATAAGCTGAAAAGGGTTTCGGATTATAGGAAAATTATCCCATTTCAGCCCATGGCTTACAATGATGATGATAATTATATAACAATACAGCAGAAGGGCAGGCGAAGCTAAAGCCGGTGGGGAAGGCGTCCGGAAGATAAAAGGGACACATTTGGGCCGGGGATTCAGTAGGATTTGCTGTTGCTCTTAGCGGCGGAAACAGATAAAATAAGGACATATCCGGCAAAAGCCGGCAGACAAGGCAAGGAGGACAAAATGGTCAAATCAATTGTGACGGTGGTCGGTCATGACAAGGTGGGCATCATCGCCAACGTGGCGGTGCTGCTGGCGAAGTACGGCGTCAATATCCTGGATATCAACCAGACCATTATGCAGGAATACTTCACCATGGTGATGCTGGTGGATACCCAGGGCCTTACCACCTCCTACCACGAGCTGAAGGAGGCGCTCGACCGGCTGGGAGAGGAGATGGAGCTCTCCATCCGCATTCAGCATGAGGACATCTTCCGGTCCATGCACCGGGTATGAGGTAAGGCGCATGATCAATTTGGAACAACGAGAGATTATGGATACCCTCCGCATGATTGAGGAGGAGAACCTGGATATCCGAACCATTACCATGGGCATCTCGCTGCGGGATTGCGCGGCGGCCACCATGGAGGAAACGGCCCAGCGGGTATATGAGAAGATCACCCGTCAGGCCCAGAACCTGGTGAAGGTGGGGGAGGCCATCGAGGATGAGTTGGGCATCCCCATTGTCAACAAGCGCATTTCGGTAACGCCGGCGGCTATCGTGGGCGAGGCGTCGGGCGCGCAGGATTATGTGCCGCTGGCCCAGGCCATGGACAGGGCTGCCCGCGAGGTGGGCGTGAACTTCATCGGCGGCTTCAGCGCCCTGGTGCATAAGGGCTATACCGGCGGCGACCATGCGCTGATCGCCTCTATCCCCCAGGCCCTGGCCGAGACGGAGAGGGTCTGCGCTTCGGTGAACGTGGCCACCACCAAGACGGGCATCAATATGGACGCTGTAGCCCAGATGGGCCGGGTGATCCGGGAGACGGCCAGCCTGACGGCCGGGCAGGACGGGCTGGGCGCGGCGAAGCTGGTGGTCTTTGCCAATGCGGTAGAGGACAACCCCTTTATGGCCGGCGCTTTCCATGGCGTGGGCGAGCCGGAATGTGTCATCAATGTGGGCGTGTCCGGCCCCGGCGTGGTGAAATCTGCCCTGGAGAAGGTAAAGGGACGTAGCTTTGACGTGGTGGCGGAAACCATCAAGCGCACGGCCTTCCGCATTACCCGGGTGGGGCAGCTGGTGGCGCAGGAGGCCTCCAAGCGGCTGAACGTTCCCTTTGGGATTGTGGATCTGTCGCTGGCACCCACGCCCGCCGTGGGCGATTCGGTGGCGCATATCCTTACGGAGATGGGGCTGGAATACGCCGGCGCGCCGGGCACCACCGCAGCGCTGGCCCTGCTGAACGATGCGGTGAAAAAGGGCGGCGTGATGGCGTCCAACCATGTGGGCGGCCTCAGCGGAGCCTTTATCCCCGTCAGTGAGGACGCCGGCATGATTGAGGCGGCGCACATCGGCGCGCTGTCGCTGGAAAAGCTGGAGGCCATGACCTGCGTGTGCTCCGTCGGCCTGGATATGATCGCCGTGCCCGGCGACACCAGCGCGGAGACCCTTTCGGCCATCATCGCCGATGAAGCGGCGATTGGCGTCATCAACCAAAAGACCACGGCCGTGCGGATTATCCCCGTGCCGGGTAAGGGTGTGGGCGACCGGGTGGAGTTCGGCGGGCTGCTGGGCCATGCCTATTGCATGGGCGTCAACGGCTATGGCTGCCAGGACTTTATCGCACGGGGCGGGCGGATCCCCGCGCCGATCCACAGCCTGCGCAACTAAAACGGGGGCAACGCAATATAAACAAAGGGTTCAGCGGAAGATTCCGCCGAACCCTTTGCTTTTTGCGGGGATTAGCGCTTTCCAAATGAATGGTCGCGCTTTTTCATAGCGATAACGACCGCCAGGCCTGCGACGCTAGCCAGCATCAGGCTCACAAAGAGCGTGGTCTGATGAGGATCGCCTGTCTGCGGCGTGGTCCCGGTGGCAGCCAGCTTCTCCGTCTGCTTATAGCCGCAGATCGAGCAAACCCGCTCTCGGCTGCCGGCCTCGGTTTCCGTAGGCGTTTTCACGGTCGTCCAGGCGCCCCAAGTATGGCCTGCGTAATCGGCCTTGTCGCCGCACACGGCGCAGGCGTGCCAGTGGCCGGCCGCGTCCATGCTCCATTTTTCATCATAGCTATGGCCATGGGCAGGTATCGCTTCAGTTTTCAGCACTTTTCCGCATACCTTGCAGCTGTAGGTCATCACGCCTTCTGTGGTTTCCGTGGGCTGTGTGGTAATCTGGCCGCCATCGCTTTCATGGGCAGCCGGATCGAGGGGTTCCCCGCACACGGCGCAGGCATGCCAGTGGTTATTCGCGTCGTATTGCCAATCGCCGCCAGGCGTGTGCGCCTCAACCGTGCAGGCAAGCGCTTGGCTTTCCGCCGCCGACGTCTGCTTTCCAACCGTGGCCGCAACCTTGACCGAATAGCTGCCGCTCTCTGTAACCGTCAGGGTGGAGGCCCTCTCGCCGTCCAGCAGTACGCCGTCCCGATACCATGCGTAGCTGTAGGCTGCGCTTTCGATCGGATGGTCCGCAGCAGCGGTCAGGGTGATGCTTTCGCCCGTATGCACAGCCGTCTTATCGGCGGAAAGGGTCACCGTGGGCGGATTCAGCTTCCAGGCGGCCAGCAGCGTCATCGGTGATTTGGCGACGGTATCGGTTTCAAAATTCCACAGCGTGTTGCCGCCGTAGGGAATCCATCCGGCCAGCGTATAGCCTTCCAGGGTGGGCGCAGGCGCTGCATCGGCCGGGATTTTCCCATTGGGCTGAACATAAACCGACTTATAGGTCGTTTGATTGTTGCTGGTCTTAAAGACAACCCGGTTGAGCTCGATCCACTTGAGATCCTGCCCGTCCTGGGCCAGGCCCATCCATTCTTCGACAGATACAAACTGGCTGAGATCGGGCTCAAGGCCTGCGGCATAGGTTACAGCCGTTGTGCCCTCAGTGAGCCAGTTGGCCCCGATGCTGACAGGATTAGCCGGCGTGAAGCTGCCGGCGACTTGGATGACGGGGCCCTCTGTCTCGTCATCCCAAAGGAATACGTCGCCCTGGATGGCCGGGCTGCCGCTCAGCTTGAGGCTGGGATACGAACCGTTCCCGTTCAGGGAGATTGCGGTGCCGGGGGAATCTTCGCCATCGGCTCCGGTATTGCCGGTAATGGAACCGCCCTGAATGTCGACGATGGTGTCGTAGCCGCTGCCCCAGGCGCAGATGCCGGCGCCGTCAAAGCCTTCTTCCGTGTAGGCGTTGCCAGAGATCGTGCCGCTCTTCATGGTGAAGACCGTGGGGCCGTTATCCATTCCCTCCACATATACGCCGCCGCCGCGGTGCGGCGTGGTGTTGCCGGTAATCTGCGTGCCGTCCAGCGTCACCGTGCAGCCGCCCAGGATGCAAAGCCCGCCGCCGGCAGCGGAGGCGCTGTTGTTAGCGATCGTGCCGCCGGTCAGGTTCAGGGTGGCGCCGTAAGCATAGATGCCGCCACCGTCAACGCCGGAATTGTTCTCAATGCTGCCGCCGGTCATATTGACGGTAGAATTCCCCAATGCCATGATAGCGGTCGATTGATTATTTGTAAGAATAGCGCCCTCGGCGATGTTCAAAGTAGAGTTGCTATTCAACGAGACCAAATTGCCGTTAGCGTCTAAATTCTTACCATCCAAGGTTACGCCGTCCAACGTCAGCTTGGCGTTGGATACACTGAGAAGGGTGCCGGTAAAGCCGGCCGACCGCTCGAAGGTAAGGCCGGAAAGCGCCGTATCGCTGGTTAGGTAGACTGTACCGCCTACCACAACCTTGCCGCCCTCAGCCAGGATGGACAGCGCCTTATCCAGCGTTGCGACTGGGCTTGCCGCATCGGCGCCCGTGTTGGTATCCGATGCGCCTGTGCCGCCCAGGTATACCACGTCAAGCCGGGTAACGGTAAAAGAGCCGTCGGGATTTTGCTGAACACCCAAGCCATCGGGGATATAGGCATCCACGTTGCTGCTGAAGGTGCCGCCGGTCACGGTGATCGAGGGTGAGTCGCCGCTGCCGGATTTGATGGCGTCTCTACCCGACGCCCCGGTCAATTGGCCGCCGGTTATATCCACGGTGGCGTCCTCATAGGCGCATACTGCCGAGCCAGTTTTAGCAGTAATCGAGCCGTCGTTCACAGTCAGCTTTGCTGCGTCGTCTACCGTGACGCCATAGCCGCTCCCGGTAATCGTACCGCCATTCACGGTCAGCGTGGCTTCTGAACCGGTGACGCCGCCCTGCAGCTGAATGGCCGTAGAGCTAGGTGCGGAGATGCTGGCATTACCGCTGACGGTCACATTGGCGCCGCTGTAGATCTGCAGCGCGCTGCCGCTGTTGCTGACGATGGAACCGCCGGTGATGTCAAGGTCAATGGCGTCCTTCTGGTAGCTGCTGATATAGAAGCCTACCCGGCCGGACGATTCCATGACGCCGCCATTGATGTCCACATCCACATTCTGGCTGCCCCGGATGCCCAGCGTGTTGTCGGCGGTAGAGATCAGCTTTCCATCGTTGATTTCCACCTTAACATTGGATACGCCGGTATAGAGATCCACGGTTTCCTGGCTGGTGCGGATGGTACCGCCGTTCATGATGAAGGTGGAATTGCTGAACAGCTGGATACCGTAGCCATAGGAGGCGTGGCTGGCGATCAGCGCGCCGCCGCCTACCGAGTCGGTCAGGGTCAGGGAACCGCCCTGAATCGTCATCAGGAAATGGTTGCTGCCGCCATAGGTTTCTTCCACCGTATGGCCTTTCAGATCCAGCGTGACGGGCTGGGTGATCGTAATATCGACCAGCGTATCATAGGTAATATCGTCGGTCAGTTCCACGGTGCCGCCGGCCTCCAGCGCGGCCTTCAGCTTGTCGATGGTGTCGATCCCGGCCTCCCGTACCGCCGCGCGCCGGGGGGCGCTGTTGGCGGCGGCTGAAAAATATGCCGACACCGCATCCAGCTTTGCGGTATCAAGGGTATCCTTCCCTTCGGCAAGGCCGTCAAGGGCGGCATAGATTTCGGAAACCTCTTTCTGAAGCTGTGCAAGCTGCTCAGCGTCCATACCAGAGAGCGAATCTGCCTCTGGAAGCGCGTCGATGCGGCTCTGAATCGCCTGCGCTGCCGAAGGTTCGGTAGCGGCAGGAGCCGTGGTGGTGGTCGTCGTAGTTTCGCCTGCCTTGTCGTCAGGGGTCCCGTCCCCATCAAGGCTGCCGTCGGCGCTGTCATCCCCAGGCGCGCTGGGGGTAGTGCTGATGGAAGCTGTGGTGGAAGGGACCGTGCTGCTGCTGTCATCCGTGCTGGCGAAAACCATGCCTGGCAATAGCACGACGGCTACACAGACGGCCAGCATGCTGGCAAGTAATCGTTTTCCCATCTGCCTTTTCCTCCTTGTAAAGTTTGCGGGCTGGTCCGCTTTTGGGATACAAAATTGTTAAAATACCCCATAATTAGTATAATCAATCACAAATTGATGTCAAGAGAAGAAACTGCAAGCGTGTCCATGTTTGTTGTTTGACATTGTGATTCAATGTCTATAATTGCGGATTTGGTAATTTCAGCGATGGGATGCTCATGGATGGTTTGACTGACAAAGGGGTTCTGGCCTGCGCTGCCTTCCTTTATGGGGCGCCTGCTATCGAAAGGCGGCATACTCGCGCCCATAAGAAGATGATGGAGACAATAAAAAAACCGGCTCTCAGAGCCGGTTTTCTATTACGCGCTGCGGCGTACAAGGATAGGGGCGGGCAGCTATGCCTTCTTTCCTATGCCCACCACATTTCGCCCTTGGACTCAAAGGTCATGACCTGCTGCAGGAAGGTGATCGCCTTCTCCAGGCCTTCCATGGGCGTCATGAGGGAGTCCTCATGCTCGATGGACATGACGTCGTCATAGCCCACCATGCGCAGGTTGGAAACGATATCCTTCCAGAGCTGGTAATCATGCCCATAGCCCACGGAGCGGAAGATCCAGGCGCGATGAATTTCATCAGCATAGTGCTTGGTGTCCAGCACGCCGTTGGCGCCGGTGTTGATGGCGTCGATCTTGGTGTCCTTGGCATGGAAGAAGTGGATGGCGTCGCCCAGGTAGCGGATGGCGGCCACCGGGTCGATCCCCTGCCAGAAGAGATGGGAGGGGTCAAAATTGGCGCCCATGATGGTGCCGCCCACGGCGCTGCGCAGCTTCATCATGCTCTCCGGATTGTAGACGCAGAAGCCGGGGTGCATTTCTAACGCAATGCGGGTGATACCGTGATCCATGGCAAAGGCGGAGGCCTTCTTCCAATAGGGGATCAGCACGTCGTTCCACTGATACTCAAGGATCTGGCTGAAGTCATCGGGCCAGGGGCAGGTTACCCAGTTGGGCGTGCGGTCGGCAGGGGAGCCTCCGGGGCAGCCGGAAAAGGTCACAATCCGGTCGATTCCCAGCTTCTCAGCCAGCAGCACGGCGTTGTGATAATCCTTCTCAAAGGCGGCGGCCACGGCAGGGTCGGGGTGGACGCAGTTGCCGTGGGTGCTCAGCGCGGCCAGCTCAATGCCGGAATCCTCGATGGTCGATTTGAACTCGGCGAGCTTGGCGGGATCCTTCAGCAGAACCTCGGGGTCGCAGTGGGCCTTGCCGGGAAAGCCGCCGCAGCCGATTTCCACCGCCTGGACGCCCTTTCCCTTGAGATAGGCCAGCGCGTCCTTCAGCGGGCGGTCGGCCAGGCAGACAGCGAATACGGATAATTTCACGGATCATACCTCCTTTGTTTGTCCATACGCTATCCTTATTATACTGAATCCACCGGATAAAAGGAAGATGCTGGAGCGATGTTTCGCCCGGTTTCGCCGGGCGTTCGTCCCCATGAGCCGACATTTGAACGGGCTATGTGGGGGTAATGGGCGGCCTTTGGATTGTGGGAATCATAAAAACCGGGTATGATAAAGGTAATTTACCGGGAGGCATGAGGGAAGCCATGCCATCCGGACGGAGGAGAAGAAGGAATATGAAGATTGCACTTGTCATCGACCTCTATGACGTCCATTCCAACGGTACGTCGGTTTCGGCGCAGCGCTTTGTCGAGTGCCTTCGCGCCCGGGGTCACGAGGTACGGATTGTGACAGCGGGTTCCCGTAAGGGGCCCGACATTTACCATGTCCCGGCCATGCACATTCCCTTTTTCCAGGGGCTGATCGAAAAGGAGGGCTTTGTCCTGGCCAAGGGCGACGAGACGGTGCTGCGCCGGGCCTTTGAGGGCGTGGATCTCGTCCATGTGTACCTGCCGCTGCTGCTGGGCAAGCAGGCGGTGAAGGTCGCCCATCAGATGAATATTCCCGTGATGGCCGCCTTCCATATGCAGCCGGAGCATGTATCCTGGAATATCGGGCTGCGGGGCCAGTGGGCGGCGGATGCCCTGTATAAGCTCTTCGAGCGGTGGGTGTTTGGCCAGGTGGATCATATCCACTGCCCCACGCCCTTTATGGCCAGGGAGCTGGAGGAGCACGGCTACCAGGCCGCGCTGCACCCGATTACCAATGGCGTGGATCCCATCTTCACCCCGGGCGAGGGGACGCGCCCGGCAGCCTGGAAGGATAAGATTGTGATCCTCATGGTGGGGCGGTATTCCGTGGAGAAGCGCCAGGACGTATTGATCCAGGCCGTGGCTGCCTCGCGCTATGCCAGCAAGATTCAGCTGGTGCTGGCGGGCACCGGCCCGCAGCAGTATGAATGGGAGCGCCTGGGCGAGCAGCTGCCCAACCGGCCTGTGATGGATTACTATTCCAAGGAAGACCTGGTCAACGTGATCCGCTCCAGCGACCTGTATGTGCATGCAGCCGACGTGGAATCGGAGGCGATCTCCTGCATCGAGGCCTTTGCCTGCGGTCTGGTGCCGGTCATCAGCGATTCGCCCCACTCGGCCACCGGGGCCTTTGCCCTGGATGAACGCAGCCTCTTTGCCCATGGCGACCCGCAGGACCTGGCCCGGAAGATCGACTACTGGATCGAGCATCCCCAGCAGCGGGCGGAGATGTCCCGGCGCTATGCCCAGTATGGCGAATCCTTTTCGGTGGAGGCCTCGGTGGCCCAGATTGAGGAGGTATACCGCCAAACCATTGAGGATGAACGGGCGAAGCTTCCGGCGCCGGATACCCATCTGTTCCACCCACAGAAGAAATCGCCGCGGCTTCTGGCTCCGGACACGGCCTATATCAACCATAACCCACTCTTTGAACTGGGACAGGGGCTGATCCGGCTTCTGGCCATGCTGATCCTGACGCCGCTGAACTGGCTGGGTACGGGCGTGCGGATTGAAGGGCGGGAGAACCTCTCGGAGCTGGACGGGGCGGTAGTGGTCTGCAACCATGCCCATATGCTGGACAGCCTGTATGTGTCGTTGGCGCTTTTCCCCCGGATGGTACAGATTACCACCCTGCAGGCCAATGAGGAGATGGGGCTGGTGGGCAAGCTGATCCGCCTGCTGGGCGGCGTACCCATCCCCGACCACCCGCAGAACCTGCAGCCCTTTATGGAGCAGATGGGCCAGGCGGTGGGCGAGGGCGAGTATGTGCAGTTCTACCCGGAATGCGCGCTATGGCCCTATTATGAAAAGCTGCGCCCCTTTAAGAACGGCGCGTTCCGGGTGGCCGTGGACGCCGGCGCGCCGGTGCTGCCGGTAGTGGTCTGCTTCCGGCCGGTGACGGGCTGGCGCAGGCTGTTCCGCAGAAAGCCGCTCATTACCGTGCGCATCTGCCCCCCGCAGCATCCGGCAGCCCAGCTCAGCCGCCGGGCCCAGATGCACGAGCTGCGTGAACGCACCTGGGCTGTGATGGATACCGCCCGCAGCGGCCTTACAGAGCCGGACAGGGCGCGCCAGGCGCAGTCCGCCTGATATCAGGCCCCTTCCTAGTGCAAGCATAGTAAAGATCCCGGCCCCGATGCCAGCGGGGCCGGGATCTTTGCTTGGATCAAGAAAAAGCGCCTATCCGCACAGGCGGATAGGCGCGTGGATGATAAATGGCAGGGGGCTATGTGCGCATGCGGAAATCCAGGTGGGGCGGCAGGGGCATCCGCTGGAGCGCTTCCTCCAAGGGCAGGCCCGTCAGATCACAGGCAGCCTCGTTCCACAGGCCGGTCAGCGAATCTTCGCCTTCCCGGTAATCGGCAATGGTCAGCGTGTCGTCGGTCAGAATATCGACGGCCTCCTGCGGACGGCCCAGGCCCAGCAGCGTCCGGGCCTTCATCAGGCGCAGGCGCCCCAGGGAGGCCAGCTCCCCAGGCACGGCGCTGAGGATTTCCCAGGCGCCGGCATAATCCTTTTTCTCAATGAGCGCCGCCACGCCCTCCAGCGTAAGATGCCGCTGGCCGGGCAGCAGGCGCAGCGCCTCTTTGTAGTGCTCGGCGGCCTCGGGCTTGTTCTCCAGCATATCCAGCCGCGCCAGGTTCCGCCAGGCCCAGGCGGAGGGCGTCAGCACTGCGCTGGCCGCCCAATGGGCCCGGGCGGAAGCCCAGTCGCCCTGGGCAAAATACAGCATCCCCAGGTGCAGGTGGGTGTACCAATGGTTGCTGCCCGGGCGGGCCTTTTCCAGCAGGGGCAGCCAATCGGCCTGCGTCTGCCAGTCGCAGGGCACGGCCCCGGTGTCGGGACGGGGGAAAACGCCCTTTTCCAGCAGCGTGAGCCAGGGGGCCTGCTCGCCGGTCATGGAGCCCTCAAAGCTCAGCTCCCCGTTAAGGGGCGTGCCGCGGCGGCGCTCCTCCAGGGCGGCCCAGCCGGCGCCCATGGTTTTCGGCGCCAGGCCCTTGGGCGCTTCGGCGGACAGCGCCTCCAGCAGCTGATCCAGATACTCGATGGGAAGCTGGGCCTGCAGCTTTTCATCGACCAGCTTCCAGGCCGCGGGATAGCTGTCCCCATGGATGACGGCAGGATCGGCGTCCATGGCGCCGTAGGCCTCCAGCCAGCTCCAGCGTGCGCCGGCCGGCAGCGGCAGGCACTCCAGCTGGGTATGGGCCAGGCCGGCCTGGATCTCCAGATACCGGCGGCCAGGGCCGCAGAGATGCTCCTGCCAGCGGTTGCCGCCGGAGCCCGTACCCCACATGAACAGCTTCCGGCCGATGAGCCGCCGGGTGGAGCATTGGATAAGGCCGCCGCCCTTTTCGTCCAGCGCGGCGATGAAGGGGCGCTGGGGCGGTACAATATCGAAGAAAAGATCCAAGGAGTAGGACGCGTTCATGGAATAGGACAGGTCGACCTTTTCGCTCTCGGTTACCGGCACGCTCTGCTTATCCAGCACGCCCTCATAGCCCCAATGGAAGGCCTTGGCGGCGGGCACGATAACGCGGGTTTGGGGCGTCTCCTCCACGGCGATGTTGCTCCACCAGTAAATCGGCACCTCCTCGCTGCGGGTGTTGACGATTTCCATGGACAGGAAAAGGAAGCGGCTGTCCTCCGGAAGGAAGGCGTCGATCCGGTAGGTCACCTGGCGGATCCGCTCGAATTCATACATCCGGAGCACCTCCGTGCCGTCGGGGCGCTTCCAGGTGGTGGTGAAAAGCGGCGCGCAGGTAAAGGGCGTGTGGCCGGTCATCCCGATGTTGAATTCAACGCCGCCGGCAAACCAGGCGTTGCGAAGGCCCAGATTGCCCGGCTGGAGAATGGGATTGGTAAAGAGCAGGTCCCGCTCCTTTTCCTTGTCCCACAGCTGCCAGAGGCGGCCGCCGAGGGTGGGCAGGAATACCGCCTTGAGATAATCGTTTTCCAGGATAACGGCAGGATATTCCCGGGCCTTGCGGTCGCGGTCATAGCCATCCTGCAGCGGATAAGGGGCGATACCGTATACCTTGCCCCAGCCCATGTACTGCCCTTCTTCGGGGGAGATGGTCTTGCCCAGCGGGATATGGGCGTGGATGTCGCCGCCGGCCGAGAGATCCGGCAGCGGATTGACAGGGCCAAGATCGGCGGCTTGCAGGGTGATGTTCTGATACATAAGACTCATGGGCAACCTCCTAATGGCATTTATCGCTTTATCCTGTCAGGGGAACTTGGTTAGGGGCTAGGGCGCGCTGTGTACCGTGAAGGGCATTAGCTGCGGGCGGGCCCGGGTGGCGGCAATGCGAAGGCGCACGCCGTCGGCCACGACCGGGGTGAAGGGCAGGATGCGCTGGTAGCCGATCGCCGTTGAATGGGCGACGGTCCGCCATTGGCCGTCGATGCGGGCCTGCACATAGGCCGCCTCCACCCGCTGGCCCTGGGCAATATCCTCGCGCAGGGTGACGTGGGTGATCCGGCTGGCGGGGAAACGGGCTTCAGCCATGGCGGAGGCCACGACGCCGCCCTTTAGCCGGGCGATCACCTGGCTCAGCTCCTTCAGCCGCGCCACATCCGCTTCGGGCAGCAGGCCCCGGCGGTCCGGCGGCAGGTTCAGCAGCAGGCAGGCGTTGGCGCCGGCGGAATTCAGGTAGACCTGGGTGAGATCCTCCAGGCTGCGGGGCACCTCCTCCTCGTGGTAGAACCAGCCCGGGCGGATGGAGGTATCGACCTCGGCGGGATACCAGACGACGTCGCCCTCTCCCAGGGCTTTGCGGCTGCCAAGATCCGGCAGGGTCTTGTCGCCCCGGTATCCATTCTGAGCGGCGCTGACCACGGAGAATTCGCTTTCCCGCCCGCGTCCCGCCTCGTTGCCGCACCAGCGCACATCGGGACCCGATACGCACAGGCAGGCCTGCGGCTGGTTTTTGCGGACAACGGCGTAATAGCGCTCCCAATCGTAGGCTTGCTTTTTGCCATTTTCCCCTTCGCCGCAGGCGCCATCCAGCCAGATGCAAAACAGCTCGCCGTATTGGGTGGTCAGCTCCTCCAGCTGGGCGCAGTAGTAGTTGTCATAGGCCTTGCCGGAGCCGTAGGTTTTTTCATGACGGTCCCAGGGCGAGAGATAGAGGCCGGCCTTCAGGCCCTCCGCCCGGCAGGCGGCGGTGAACTCGGCGACCACATCGCCGGGATATCCGCTTTGGGCTACCGTATGGCGGCTGTAGCAGCTGGGCCAGAGGCAAAAGCCGTCGTGATGCTTCGCCGTCAGGATCAGCCCGCTCATGCCGCCCTCCCGGGCGGCGCGGGCCCATTGCCTGCAATCCAGGCTGCTGGGAGCGAAGATGCGGGGATCCTCGCTGCCATCGCCCCATTCCGCGCCGGTAAAGGTGTTGACGGTAAAATGAATGAAGCCGTAATATTCCATGGCCTGCCAGGCCAGCTGGCGGGGGGAGGGGCGGCAGGCCAGCATCTTTTCGAGGTTCATGAGCGCCTCCTTTTCTACCTCACAGTATAGCTGCATTTGCGGGCTTGAGTATGGTTGAAATTGACCGATCGGCGGCCGCCGGCGCAATTTGTCACGGGGTTATTCAAACATATGCGCGCTACCAGTCCTCTTTGACAATTAAGCCCAGCAGCTGGGCCAGCGCCATGGCCTGCAGGGGGCTTACCATGCAGCCGGCCAGCTCCTTGCCGGAGAGCTGGATGCCGGCGATTTCACAGCCGGACAGGTCGATGCCCTTCAGCGGCGTTTCAAAGAAATCGGCCCGGTTGAGCTGGCACTGGTCAAAGACGACGCCCTTGAGCGCCGCCTGGGAGAGGGCGGATTCGTCCAGGCGGCAGCCGGTAAAGCATGCGTCGCGGATCCGGCTTTGGCTGAGGTTCAGATACCGCGCTTCGCAGCCGGACAGCGTGATATGCTGCAGGCTGGAGAGCGACAGGTCCGCGCCCACCAGCTTACAGTCCCGCATCAGCACCCGGCGCAAAAAGGACTCGCCTGCCGAGAGGTTGGACAGGTCGCAGTGGATGAATTCGCAATCCTGAAAGCTGGCGCCCTGCATCCGGCCGCCGGCCAAAGTGCAGTCGGTAAAGCGGCATCCGGCAAATTCGGGCCGGCGGGCCGAGAGCCCCTCCAGAGCCTGGCCGGAGAAGGCCCGGCCGGCGACAGGCACGTCGTCGCACTGGGCTGCCAGCAGCGCTTCTGCCAGGCTGGGATGGGGCAGGGGATCAATATGGGGAAGCTGAGGTTTCATCGGTGCCCTCCTGTAGGTGATGGAGTTAAGTATAACGGATGGAAAAGGCGCGCACAAGGCGCCTGCCGGCGGATGCAGAGCAGATAGGAGCTTGCAGCGGGGAAAACGCATGGGGCAGAATCAGCCCGAGGGGAGCCCCGCGCCGGATGGCGCGCATTGCGATTCGGGGCCGCCTCAGGCCTTATCTGGTGGATGCCCGCCATGGAGCCCGGCCGGCTCCGCAGCGGCATGAAAGCTCTGATGCAAATACTCCAGGAATTTTTCCGCGGCCTTTGTTAGCGGCTGATACTTTTTCCACACAATGCTGGGCGAGGAACCAAGATCGGGACGCAGGGGACGGAAGCATAACGGGCTGTCCCCGGTGGTATTGATCAGCTTGTCAAAGCATACCGCATAGCCAAGGCCCTCCTCGACCAGCAGGGATCCGTTGAACAGAAGCGTATAGGTGGCGACGATGTTGAGCTTGGAGGGGTCCTGAGCAATGTGGGCCAGGACGGGCCAGCCGTCGCGCTCATCCTGACGGGACACGATAAGGGGTTTGTCCGCCAGATCCTCGGGGGTGATGAAGGCCTTCCGGGCCAGCGGAGCGTCCTTGCGCATCAGCACGCCGAACCGGTCGGAAAAGGGGATACGGACTGAATGATATTTTGTCCGGTCGATAGCGCCATATAAAAGGCCAAAGTCAATGAGCCCTTTATCCAGCTGCTCCATGACAAAAATGGCGTTGCCGCTGGAGATATGAAAGCGGACCCATGGATATCGGGCGATCATCCGGCGGGCGGCGCGCGCCAGATACCGGTTAAGATCGGATTCGCCGGCGCCGATACAGACGCCTCCGGCGACGGCTTCATCGGAAAGGGAGATTTCGTTTTCCGTTTTCTGTACCAGCTCGACAATTTCCTCTGCGCGCTTGCGCAGGATCATCCCCTCCTCGGTCAATACGATGCCGCGGTTCCCGCGGATGAAAAGCTGCTTCCCCAGCTCATCCTCCAGATCCCTGAGCTGCCGGGAAAGGGTTGGCTGGGAAAGGTGAAGAAATTCCGCCGCGCCGGACAGGCTCTGCTCCCGGGCGACAGCCAGGAAATATTGAAGCACGCGAAGCTCCATCATACCGCCTCCTTGTTGCCTTCAAGGTAGCATGGGGCGGCATGGCTGTCAAGCAAGGATGGATAGGGATAAAAACTATGCCTAAAGGACATGGCTAGCTATTTAATAGAAGTATTTGCTATAACTGGCCGAGGGAATTATACTCATCTTAAGAGGAAGATGCGTTTGGGGCGGTCCTGTTTTTCGGGCGGCGGGCGCAGAAAGGAGCAATTGCATGGGATGCTGTTTACCCCGGGAGGATGTGCTGCTTACCCTAAAGGATGCCGGATGCAGTCCGCAGGCTGCCGAAAGCATCCTGGAGACGCTGCTGAGCGGCAGCCAGGAGCGCGGGCTCAAGCTGCTGGCAGAGCAGCGGCGGGCGCTGCTGGAGGAAATTCACCGGCGGCAGAGATGCCTCGATTGCCTGGACTATCTCGTATACCGGATACAGAAATCGCCCAATTCGGAGGCTTTCAATCTTGCGAAAGGAGAATAAGGATGAAAACGATACAGAACCAGACCTTCGACGAAGAGCGTGCGCTCTATGCGGCAGAGGGACTGCATGTGATGAATTGCGCCTTCGACGGGCCCGCCGATGGAGAAAGCGCGCTGAAGGAAGGGAAGAACCTCTGGGTGGACCGCTGCTTCTTTAACCTGCGCTACCCATTCTGGCACGATACAGGCCTAGAGATTGACCGCTCGGAGATGACGGAGCTTTGCCGCGCCGCCCTCTGGTATACCCGGGACGCCATGATCCGGGATACGAAAATCCATGGTATCAAGGCGCTGCGGGAGTGCAGCGATATCAAAATGTCCGGCTGCCAGGTGATCTCCCCGGAATTCGGATGGTTCGTGCGGGGCATGGACATGGAGAATTGCGATGTCAACAGCGAGTATTTTATGCTGCGCGCAGAGGGGCTGCGTTTTCGCGGGGTGCGGCTTGAGGGCAAGTATTCCTTTCAATATATAAAGAATTCTCTGTTTGACGGGTGCCGCTTTCAGACCAAGGACGCTTTCTGGCATGCAAGGAACGTAACCGTGAGGGACAGCGTAATCCAGGGCGAATACCTCGCCTGGTACAGCGAGAACCTGACGCTGATCCGTTGTAAGATTATTGGCACGCAGCCGCTGTGCTACTGCAGGAATCTCCGCCTGATCGACTGTGAGATGGTGGACACGGACCTGGCCTTTGAGCGCTCTCAGGTGGAGGCCACGTTGACCGCCCCCATCATCAGCATCAAAAATCCGCTTTCCGGCCGCATCCAGGCGCCGGCCGTGGGTGAAATCATCCGGGATATTCCCGAGGCGCATGGCGAGATTATGGCGGCAGCCCCATGCAGCTGCGCCTAAAACCCGGGGCATGGCGGGCAGGCCCGCTGTGCCCTGGGACGAATCATGGGGGTGAGCCGGCATGAAACAGTGCGCCAGAATGGCCCTGATCCTGATAACGGCGGTTCTGCTGGCCGCCTGCGCCGGAGGGCAGCCCTTGCAGGAGGAGACGGCAGGGGAGCGCCGGACCCCATGGCCGGTGGCCTCTGGGGCGCCGGCAGAGCAGGCGGAAAACGACCGCACCCATAGGCCGGAGGAAGAAGGGATGCATATGGATATATGGCTGGGCGAACAGCGCTTTACAGCGACCCTGGCGGACAACGAGGCGGCCCGCGCCTTTGCCAGGCTGCTGGGGCAAGGCCCCCTAACCCTGGCGATGCGGGATTATGCCGGCTTTGAGAAGGTCGGCGGCCTGGGGCAAAGCCTGCCGGCCAGCGACAGCCCGATCACCGCCCAGGCAGGGGATATTATGCTGTACAATGGGGATCAAATCGTCGTATTTTATGGGACGAATGCATGGAGCTATACCAGGCTGGGCCGCATGGACAGCCTGGATGGATGGCAGCAGGCCCTGGGCAGCGGCGATGTGACGGTCACCTTTGCCCTGCCCCAGGAGACAGGACCATGACAGCAGAGGGCAGGCGAGGGGAAAACGAAGCCGCATAAAAAAGCAGCGCCGCATCTAAGCGGCGCTGCTTTGGCTATATTGGGCTTACTCCAGGTTAAGATGACGCTTCAGCAGGAGCTGGGTGATGGCAAAGAAGGCGGCGCCGGTAACGGCGCTGATGGCGAAGACGGTTCCGAGGCCCAGCTGCAGGGCTGATCCAGGCGTAAGGGAGAGCAGCCAGTTCATAAAGGGGACGTTCAGGGAAAAGGTAAAGAGGATGGTGCCCGCCGTCTGAAGGACGATGGAGACGATGACATAGGCGGCGACGCTGGCCAGAAGCCGGTGGCGCTGGGTAAAGGTATGGCCCAGGGCGATGGATACATAGATCATCAGCACGCTGGCGGCGGAACCGGCCGCCATGACGGCTATGAGCTCCAGCAACAGCAGCCACAGCGGCGTGTGAATCTCCTGCAGCATCGCCTGGTTGGCCTGGATGAAGGATTGCCAGAATTCCCGGAAGGTGGGCATTTCCACATCGATCAGGATGAAGAAGGAGGCGAACAGCACCAGCACCGAGCCGGCCATCCAGACCAGGGAGGTCAGCAGCTTGGAGGTGATCAGCTGCCAGCTTTTGACCGGCAGGGTGAACATCAGATACCCCTCGTCGCCCAGCAGGTTCTTATAGAACCGCTGGATCATGACGATCAGCGTCAGCGCGAAGATGGCGATGGCCACCAGCACATAGACCAAGGTAAAGATATTGCTGAAATACTGCAGCAGGCCGATCTCATTGTAGGTGATGATCCACTGGGAAAGGCGGGCCATGGCCGCCAGCAGCAGCAGGGCGCCGTACAGCGGCAAAAAGAACCGGCAGGTCGCCTTGAATTCATATTTTGTCAGCTTGCCTAGCATTTGAATACCTCCCGGAACAGCGCGTCTACGCTCATGCCCCGCTCCTGGCGGATCTCATCCACCGAGGCGGTCATGGCCAGCTGCCCCTGATTGATAAAGATGACCTCGTCCAGCACCTGTTCGATGTCGCTGATCAGGTGGGTGGAGATGATCACGCTGGATTCGGGCGAATAGTTGCTGATGATGGTATGCAGGATATAATCCCGGGCCGCGGGGTCGACGCCGCCGATGGGCTCATCCAGCAGGTAGAGCCTGGCGTTGCGGCTCATGACCAGGATCAGCTGCACCTTCTCCTTGGTGCCCTTGGACAGGCTCTTAATGGGCGCGTCCAGGGCGATGTTCAGCCGCTGCAGCATATCCTCAGCGCGGCGGCGGTCAAAGTCTGCATAGAAATCGCAGAAGAACCGCAGCGCATCCTCCACGCGCATCCAGTCGCTGAGATAGCTGCGCTCTGGCAGGTAGGAAACCAGGGCCTTGGTTTCCACGCCCGGCGCATGGCCGGCGATGACGATCTCCCCGCTGGTGGGCGTCAAAAGGCCGCTGGCCAGCTTGATCAGGGTCGTCTTGCCGCTGCCGTTGGGCCCTAAAAGGCCGACAATGCGGCCGGGCTCGACGGTCAGCGTTAAGCCGTGGAGGGCGGTCTTGGCGCCATAGCGCTTGACCAGATCCCGGCAGGATAACAGTGCTTCCATCTTACGCTTCCTCCTTCGTATTCATCAGGGCGACGACCTCTTCCCGGGTCAGCCCGATGTCCTTCATCTTCCGCAGAAATTCGTCAATTTGCTCCAATGCGATCTGATGCTGTAATTGCTTGATCATTTCCTCGTCCTCTGTGATGATCCGTCCGTTGGTGCGCTGGGCGAAGCAGAGCTCGCGGCGCTCCAGCTCGCTGAGGGCCTTCTGCATGGTGTTGGGATTCACGCCGGCCTCTGCCGCCAGCTCCCGCACGCCGGGCAGCCGGCTGCCCGCCGGATATTGCCCCGTGATGATTCGCTGCTCGATGGTTTCAATCAGCTGTAGGTAGATGGGGCGGTCCTGCCGCAGTTCCCATGCCATATCCTCGCCTCCTGTAACTGTATTACTGTACTAAGTGGTTAATACAATAATACAACGCTCCCCGCACCTTGTCAAGGGCTGAATGCAAAATTTCTACAGGGCTGGCCAGCGCGGCCGGCGGGGTGAAAAAGGGCGGGGCTTTATGGTATACTACCCTTATCGGCAACAAGGAAGGTGCGTTATGAAAGATATCAAAAGCCACATGGTAATGCGGGAGCTGACCGAGGCGGACCTTGAACAGTATAACGATCTGCTTCGCTATGCCTTTCAGGTGACCGACGAGGAGCTGCATAAGGTTGGCTGGGATGAGGACGAGATCAAAAATTCCAAATCGCCGGTCCTCAAGGCGGCTGAGGTGCTGGGATGGTTTGAGGGCGACCATTTGGCGTCGGAGATTTCCGTTTACCCGATGCAGGTGAATATCCAGGGGCGCGTGTATTCGGTGGGCTATGTGACCGGCGTCGCCACCTATCCGGAATATTCAGGGATGGGTTTGATGTCGGCGCTGATCCGGCGCTGCCTGATGGACATGCGCAAACGGGGGCAGAGCATTTCGCTGCTGTATCCCTATTCGATCCCCCTGTACCGGCACAAGGGGTGGGAGATTGTATCGGACAAGATGACCTTCCGCCTGCGGGACACGCAGCTGCCCCGGCTGGAGCAGGCGCCCGGACGCGTCCGGCGGGTAAAGCTGGACGATCCCGACCTTCTGGCCCTGCACAACCGGTTCGCCCGGAAGACCCACGGCTGCCTGCTGCGGGACGAGCTGGCCTGGGAGGAATACTGGCGCTGGGACGAGGAGGACGAGATGGTCGCCGTCTATTACAGCGCCCAGGAGGAAGCCATGGGTTACCTGGTCTACCTGATCAAGAACGAGGTCTTTCAGATCAAGGAGATGGTCTACCTGAACCAGGAGGCCCATAAGGGGCTGTGGCATTATGTCTCCGCCCATGAATCGATGATCAACGAGGTGGTCGGGAATAATTACTATAACCATACCATCGCCTTCATGCTGGAGGATAGCGAGATCAAGGAGACGATACGGCCCTATATCATGGCGCGCATCGTCGACTTTGAGGCGTTCCTGGCCCAGTACCAGTTTTCCGACCACGACCATGATGATGCGTTGACCTTCATCGTGCAGGACCCGGTGCTGGAATGGAACAACGGCCCCTTCACGGTAACCTTTTGCAGGGACGGCGCGCTGAAGGTAGAGCGAAGGGCGGGCGGGGACGCCGTTACCCTGGATATCGGCACGCTGACCGCCATGCTGATGGGCTATAAGCGCCCCTCCTATCTGCGCAAGATTGAACGGCTGGAGGGCAGCGATCATGCCATGGACCTGCTGGAGCGTGTCATTCCCAAGGAGAAGGCATACTTTTCAGACTATATTTAGCGGCTAAGCTGCCGGCCGCTTTTTCCCCGGTAAATTCCGGCCTGGGCCGTTGCATCCCCCAGCGGGGTTTTGTATAATGGACAGGTTAGGGTAGAAAGGGAGGAGAGGCATGAATCTGACCACCTATGTGGCGGCGGCGCTGATTCTGCGGGGCGACCGGATTCTGATCGCCCAGCGGGAGACGCTGCTGTGGGAGTTCCCCGGCGGCAAGATCGAGACAGGCGAGGACCCCAGGGACACGGTACGCCGGGAGCTTCAGGAGGAGCTGGGGCTTCAGGTGGAGGTGGGCCCTGTTTTTGACGTGATCCATCACGCCTATCCGCAGCGGACTGTGACCATGCTGCTGTATTTGTGCGGGCTGCCCGGCGGGCAGGTGCCCCGCTGCCTGGATGGCCCGGTGGATGTGCAATGGGTAACGCCGGATCAGCTGAGGCCGGACGGCTTCCTGGCCGCGGACCGGCCGCTTATTGCGGCAATTCAGAAAAGGCCGCAGCAGTTTATGACCAAGGCTGCTGTGCTCTGGGGCGGATACCGGCCCCAGGAGGAGGAAGCCTGATGCAGCAGCTCTATATCATGCGCCATGGGCAGACGGAGACCAACCTGCGGGGCGCCTTTACCGGGCAGCTGGATATCCCCCTGACCGAGGAAGGGGAGCGGCAGGCCGAGGCGGCCGGGGAGCGCCTGCGCAGCTGGGGCTGGCAGCCGGATGTGGTGGCCTCCAGCCACCTGATCCGGGCCCAGCAGACGGCGCGGCTGGCTGTCCCGGGGTGCGAGCCGGTGATTTATCCCGGCTTTGCCGAGGTGAACATGGGGATCCTGGAGGGGTATACCTTTAAGCAGGCCCATGAGAAATGGCCGGAGCTGATGGACGCCTGGCTGGAAAACCGCGACCCCATCTATTTCCGGCTGCCGGGCGCGGAGACCAACCAGATGGTCTATGACCGGGCGATGGATGCGCTGGCCAGCCTGAGGGCGCAATATGCCGGCGCCCAGCGTATCCTGGTCGTTACCCATTCAACCGTCGTTTCCATGCTCCTGTCGGGCCTGATTACCGGCAGCAGCGGGGCGCTCCTGGGCTTTGCGGCCTATAATGCGAAATTTGCTACGGTGGAGCTGGGCGCGGGCCACGCGCGGCTGACCGGGCTGAACCTGTAGGGGGGAAGAAGATGCAAAACGCCCTGATCCAAGCGGCGGCCCTGTTCATTTTAATGATGGTCGGCGCGCTGTGCGGAAAGCTGAAATACTGCGACGCGGCGGTGCGCCGCAGCCTGTCCAATATCCTTTTGTTCGTGACCACGCCGGCCATGATCCTGGAAGCCTTCCAGTTTGAATATTCCAGCCAGGTGCTGGTGAATATGGGCATTGTGGCGGCGGTTTCCACGCTGGTGATGATCGGCTCGTACTTTTTGAGCAAGTATCTCTTCCGCAGCCAGCCGGAGGACCTCAAGCGGGTGCTCATTTACGCCGTAACCTTTGCCAATACGGGCTTTCTGGGGCTGCCCCTCATGCAGGGGCTGCTGGGAGAAATCGGCGTCATCTATGCGTCGGTCTATGTGGCTACCTTCAATATCCTCACCTGGACGCTGGGCGTACACATCTGGACCGGCGAAAAGGCCAGCGTGAAAAAGATCCTGACCAATGTAACCCTGATTTCCGTGGTGATCGGCGTGGTCATGTTCTGCTTTTCGCTGCGCTTCCCCCGGGTGCTGGAAAAGCCCATCTCCATGCTCTCGGCCTGCAACGGCCCCATGAGCATGATCGTGGTGGGCGCGATCCTTTCGGAATGCTCGCTGAAGGACCTGCTGGGCGACAAGATGCTCTATGGCTTTACGGGCCTGCGGCTGCTGGCCATCCCGCTGATTACCCTGATCCTCTGCCGGCTGCTGCGGCTGCCCATGGATGTGTCGGCCGTGCTGGTCCTGGTGGGCGGTACGCCCACCGCCGTCAATACGGCCATCTTCGCCACCCGCTACCATGGCCGGGAGCGCTTTGCCTCCCTGGCCGTCGCCCTGAGCACCCTGCTGTATCTGCCGGTGGTGCCGCTGTGGACGTGGCTGCTGGGCTTGTGATACCATGAAATGGCGAAAGGGCGGCGCTTTATGCGCCGCCCTTTTCATCCCAAGGCAAGGGCCGTGTACCAATTTGGTACACGGCCCTTGATCCTATCCTCTGGTTTCCCATAGGGCAAAGCAGCCCTCTGAACCGATAACAGCCTATGGCTTTTCTACTTCAGCAGCCTGACCGGCCCCATGAGACCGGAGGGAGCAATCTGCACAAATTGCGAAAAGGAATCCATGTGTTGGTGAACCAGGTTATTGCTGATTTCGAGTACCAGATGGTTCTTCCCCTCACGCACCGCGCCGGCAATATCATACACATAGGGCCGGTCGATGCGTTCGCCCAGATCGACGCCATTCAGCCATGCATGTACGCATTCGCCGACCATACCCAGATCAATGGCGCGTGCGCCTTTGGCTTCAAAGTCAGCCTCGTACTTCATCCAGCCAGAGAAGGAGGCGTCTCCCTTGGCGCCGGCGATGTTGTATAGCTGATCGAGCGGCACCGGAGCGGAGTATTCACCGCCGGGCAGCGCAGGCTTCAGGGATAAGGTCCACAGCGGCTGCAATTCGCTTTCCTCCGTATAGGCCGCTTTTTCACGGAGGTTTTCCACCGGCTCGCCAAAGACCAGCAGCGTCGATTGCCCGCATTCAAGGCGCAGGCGGATCCTGCCGCCGGAAATGCGGGAGATCTCATCCAGCAGCAGGTCGGCTTTAACGCCTTCGCCAGCGACAGGCAGGGAAATTTCCCCGTCGAAAGGTGCGCTCATCGATTCGTTGTTCAGCATGAACACATCCGCTTCCCCGCGTTTTACATGGTAGGTGCGCAGCTGCGGGAAGGGCTTGGAAAGCGTCACGGAGGCTGTGCCAAGACTGCGGACAAGGCGGGGAAGCCCGATAAGCGAGACGATCTCGCCGCCTGTGTATCCTTCGGGGCGCCCGTCCACGAAAACCAGCCGGAGCCCCTCCGCCTCCAAGGCGGCCAGGCGGCTGAGGAAGCTTGCAGGCAGCCATGCGGAGAAGGGGATGATCAGGACGGGATAGGTCATCTTTTCGATGCAGAGCGCGCCGTTTCTCACCTGTGCCTGCTCCATGATCGCGTCGATCGGCAGGAAATCGTAGTTTAGCTGTGCATCGTACAGCGCTTTCGCGGGCTTCTGCATCAGCATATAATCCCGGCCGGACCATTCGGGTTTTGTCAATAAGGATAGAGAAAAAAGTAAATTATTTTTATGAGGTTACAACATCGGATTGAATAAGGCGCAGTACCTTGTCGGTAAAGGTTTCCCGGCTGGTCTGGCTGAAATGGAAATAAATATCAAAGGTCGTACCGCCAACGGTCTTTACCATATCGGGTGGCGGTACGTCCGGGGCGGGTGAAGCGTTGCCGCCCGCCATCACGGGCAGGGGGATGGCCTTGCCCTCTCTGCTGGTGCTGTCGCTCCCCTCCGGGGCGGGGATGGTGCTGGTG
>UQLW01000020.1 GCA_900542005.1 uncultured Eubacteriales bacterium | reverse complement strand
GGTAAAGCGCCACGGGAGCACGCAGGCGCCCCCTGCGATTACACGCCCTGGGGCCTGGGAACGGCGGCGGCCGCCTGCTGCTTCAGCCACGCCACCGTATCAGCCACGGTCTGGTACAGGTCCCTGGGCCGGTAGCCCAGCTCCAGGGTGGCCTTGTCGTGGGAGAATTTGTCGTTGCTGGCCAGGGTATAGAGCGAATACGCGGTGTACAGCGGCCGCTGGCGGCGCAGGCGGGCAGCCCAGCCCAGTAGCGGCGCGGCGGCCCGGGCCATCCACATGGGCAGCACCGGCAGCCGCCGCCCGCCGCATACCGCCCGGGCCATGGCCAGCACCTCCCGCACCTCATAGTGCCGGTTGGAGAGGATATAGCACTCCCCGATGCGCCCCTTTTCCGCGGCCAGCAGGCATCCCTGGGCCACGTCCCGCACGTCGACAAAGTCGTACCCGCCCTGCACGCAGGCCGGCAGCCGTCCGCGGATATAATCGCTGACCATCTGCACCAGATGGTTTCCCGATGCGTCATAGGGCCCCAGGATGCCCGACGGCTGCACCACCACGGCCCGAAGGCCCGCCTTCACATCGTCCAGCACCGCCTGGGTGGCCTCGGCCTTTGTCTTGGCATAGCCGCCCACCACCTCTTCCGGGTTGAAGCGCGTAACCTCCCGCAGCACGCGCAGCCCGCTATGCTCGGCAATGGCGTGGACGGAGCTGACATAGACAAAGCGATGGACATTCTCCTCCAGGGCCAGCGCGGCCAGCGTTTTGGTGCCGTTCACATTCACATCGTAGAGCAGCTCCGAGCCCCGCTTGGATATATCCACAATCCCCGCCGTATGGATCACCGTCACCGGCGCGCCCCCGGTATGGGCAAAAAGCGGGCGCAGCGTCTCTGCCCGGCGCACGTCTCCCTGATAATAGGTGACGTTTCCCTGATTTTCTGCCGCCTCGCCCGGCAGCACCAGCCCCCGGATCTCGCAATCCTGGCGCTGCAGCATCCGTACCAGGGTGCTGCCCAGATGGCCCTTGGCCCCGGTAATTATATAAATCATCTTCATGTCCAATACGCTCCTTTCTTTTATTGAACACGATGTTGATTTTCTTCCCCATCTGTATTATGATCGAAAAAGGGAAGGAATTCAACCGACAGTATGGGCGTCTCTCGTATAAAAAGGCGACAGAACCGACATTGCCTGTTCAAAAGGAGCTGAAGCGTTGAAAAAGTTAACAAATGATCACCGTACCCGAGTTACAAAAATGCTCATCCGCAAGGCCTTCACCAGCCTGCTGAGCCAAAAGCCCATCCAAAGCATATCCGTCAAGGAGCTGTGCGAGCTGGCCGGGATCAACCGCGGTACCTTTTACAGCCATTATACGGATATTTATGATCTGCTGCGCACGATTGAGGCTGAAATGCTGGCCGATTTCGAGCGCGCCATGGCGCCGCTTATCGCCGAGCCGGACCCCAAGCTGACACCTGTCAAGATTACAGCCGGCGTTTTCCAATGCCTGAAGGACAATTCCGATCTTTGCACCGTCACCCTGGGCGATTGGGGCGATAAAGCCTTTGCGCTGAAGCTGATCAATATCGGCCGTGAAAAGTGCCTTGAATACTACTCCGGCTTCTTCCACCACGCGACGCCCCGGCAGATCGAATACTATTATGCCTTTGTCAGCTCCGGCTGCATCGGCCTTCTGCAGAAGTGGCTGGCCGAGGGGATGGCCGCCCCGGTGGAGGAGGTGGCCCGCATGGCCGAGGGGATCATGCTGACCGGCGTGGGTTTTCTGCAGGCGCCTGCCGGCTAGGGGCCTGAACAAAGCCCTCGCCGTACCCGTCCACCGAATGGCCGCTTGGGATAGAGGGCCGCAAAGCAAAAGCGCCGGAGGGCTGTTCAGATTCCCTCCGGCGCTTTTGCCGTCTGATTACGGCCTGCATAAAATGCTCCTGGACAAACAAAAAGAAGCTGCCCCTTTTCTGCAAAGAACAGCCCCCTTGAAAAAATGCCGCTCGGCCCGCAATCGCCTGCCGGCACAAGTCCGCGGCCAGGCTGGACTGCGGCACACGGGACACATCCGCTTAATGCTGCTTCCTTCCGGACCTGACATGGTTCACAGCGGCCCATTGCACAGGGCCCGGCTGCGGACTTGCACCGGCAAACCTACGGGTACGGCAAAACCGAAAAATCATCTTTAGAACTTCATTATTATAGCTTCAACCGCTGCAAAAATCAAGCTTCAGGCTGGGGATTTTTCGGTTTTTTGTATTCTTCCCAAACAAAGCTGCCGCTATGCATCCAATGTTCCAATTTCGCCTGATGCCACGGATGAAGCATACCCACGCTGGGAAAGGCATAGGCCTGCCAGGGCCCGTCTTCCAGCTGCACCTGGATGCGGGTATCCTGATAGGGTTCGGCCTCCTGCTGGAACAGGAAGCCCTCCACCGCCTCCCGGGGCACAAAATCAGCGGTCACGCTCCCCTGCCGGCTGGCTGAGAGCTGCAGAATGCCCTCCGGCAGCACATAGACGCCCAGGCGCCGGGTATCCCCCCCGCAGGCCGAATGGCGCCGGTAGCAGGCCCGCACATAGAGCAGGCCGGCAATGCATATGACCAGCACAATCGCGCTGTACAGCGTCCTGGACCGGTTGATGAGCAGGGAAAACATCAGCCCCAGCCCGCCGATCGACAGGGTGAACCAAAGCACCAGGCGGGCCATGTTCAGCTTTTCATGGGCCGGCGGCTCATAGGCCGCCTGTACAGCTTCAGGCAGCGGCTTCTGCGGGTCGGCCAGCGCCCGGAGCGGCTCCGGCAGCTGCTGCACCGGGACCGCCGTCAGCCGCCCGGCCGTCATAGCGGCAGGCCCAGGATATCCCGGGCCACCACCACGCCGGTCACCGAAGCCTGCATCAGCCCGCGGGTAATGCCCGCCCCGTCGCCAATCGCATAAAGCCCCTCCACCGGCGTCTGGAACCGGTCGTTCACCATCACCTTGGAGGAGTAGAACTTCACCTCCACGCCGTAGAGCAGCGTATTCTTGGCGTTCAGGCCCGGCGCCAGGTGATCGAAGGCGGCCAGCGCTTCCTGGATGGACGTCAAATGCCGCTGCGGCAGCACAAAGGACAGATCCCCCGGTACGGCCGTAGCCAGGGTGGGCACAGTGGTCGATTTCTTCAGGCGGCTCCAGGTGGTGCGCCTACCCAGCTGCAGGTCGCCCAGCCGCTGCACCATAATGCCGCCGCCGGTCAGCATATTCCCCAGCCGGGCGATATACTGCCCATATTCAATGGGCTGGTTGAAGGGCTCGGTAAACCGGGTGGAAACCAGCATGGCAAAGTTGGTGTTGCCGGTGCGGCGGCTTGTGTCGCCATAGCTGTGGCCATTGACCACCGCCAGGCCCCCTTCATAATACTCGCCGGACACCACGCCGCCGGGATTCATGCAGAAGGTCCGCACCTTGCTCTCAAAGGTATCGGAATAATAGACCAGCTTGGCTTCGTAGAGGTGACGGGTCAGATGATCCATCACCGCGTTGGGCACCTCCACCCGCACGCCGATATCCACCTCGTTGTTCACCGTCTCCAGGCCCAGCTTCTGGCAGCGGCTGGTCAGCCATTTCGCGCCGGCGCGGCCCGGCGCGGCAACGATCCGTCCGGCATATACCGTTTCCGCCGCGCCGCCCCGCGTCTCCAGGACGAGGCCCACAGCCCGCCCCCCTTCAACCACAATATCCCTGGCCTGGGTCATGGGGCGGAAGGTAAAGCTACTATGCGCCTTAAGGGCAATGTACATGGCCCGCAGCACATCGAAGGCGTGCTCCGTACCCAGATGGCGCACAGGGCAGCGCACCAGCTGCACATTGTGCCGCGAGGCCTCATAGGCGATCTCCTCCACCTTGGGGTCGTCCCGGCCGTGCACCGCTTCGGGCGCGCCGAATTTCAGGTACCAGCTGTCCACATAATCGATCAGCGCCTGGGCCCTTTCCCTGGGCATATAGTCGGTAATCCGCCCGCCTACCTCCGGCGAAAGCGAAAGCTTGCCATCGGAAAAGGCGCCCGCCCCGGACCAGCCGTGAAGGATCGCGCATGGCTCGCAGTGGGCGCATTTGCCCGTTTTTCGGGCGGGGCATGCCCTTTTATCGATCTCCGGCCCCTCGTCCACCAGCAGCACCCTGGTATCGGGCGCTTGTTCCGCCAGCTCCAGGGCGGTAAAGATTCCCGCCGGGCCCGCCCCAACGATGATGACGTCATAACGCTCGGTCATTTTTCACCTCAAGCCCCTAGGGGGCGTGTTCATCATTTTTTCTTTTCCCCGCGCCCCTACTGCTTCTTGCGCAGCGCCCATACGATTACCGCGGCGCCGGCCGCTATCAGCAGCACCGGCAGCACATAGCGGCTCAGGGAGATGTGGAAGATTTCGCGCACCAGCATCAGGCCGCCCCAGGCCACCAGGGCCGCGCCAACCAGGGCCCACAGGCCGCCGGGCCTGCCCTGGATACCATCGCTGCCGGGCGCGGCGGCGGCTGAACCGGGCTGGCCGTCCACCGTATCGCGCCCGTTTCCTTCCTGGGGGCTCTCCTTCAGCACGCAGGCCAGCACCCCATAGGCGACCAGCAGGGGAAGCATCAGCTCGCCCGAAAGCGCCGCCAGCACAACGATCACCCGGATAAGCCAGGAGGGTACATCCATCAGCTCTGCCAGCCCGCCGCACACGCCGCTGACCATCCGGTCCCTGCGGCTGCGGGTCCATTGCTTATTCATCGGTCACAGGCTCCTTTTCTGCGGTAATCTCCGCCAGCGCCTTCCAGAGTGTGTCCGTCCCCTGGGACTGCTGCCACACCGCTGCGCCGGCCAGGCCGTATTCATCCATTAGCGCGCCCTTTTCCTGCAGGGAACGGGCGTCCTCCATCCAGACCCGGTGAAAGCGTCCGGCCGTATCGGTAAATTCATAGCACATCACCGACCAGTCCTCCTGCCAGGAGCCCTTGTCCTGCCAGGTGTCCACGGTGATCTGCTCCTCCCCCCGGGTGATGGAGCCCTCCCGCAGCAGCTTTTCCATGGCGGCCGCCGATATGGCTGCGTGCTCCGGCTCCTGCTCGCTGCCCTGGGGAGCGTAAAAATCCACCCCGTAGAAGGGAATTCCCAGCAGCACCTTGCTGGAGGGGATGGTTGCCAGCGTCCGCTCGACGGCCCGGCGCACCCAGGAAAGGGGCGCCACCGGCTGCACCGCCTCCCGGTGGGCGTCATAGCACATCAGGGCCAGGTAATCGGCCGCCCCGGCCAGGCCCTCCCGGTCATAGCATTGGTACCAGTTATCCTCATCCTCATAGCCCAGCGGCACCGTGACCGCCACCGCGAGGGTCAGCCCCGGCATCGCCTGATCCGCCGCCTTCACCAGCTCCGTATACAGGGCCTTGTCGGCCGGATCCATCTGCTCAAAGTCAAAACAGATCCCATCGACGCCGGCCGTACGCGCCCACTGGGCCAGCGCCGCCACAAATTCGGTGCGCGACTGGGTATCGGCCACCACCTGGCGGGAGAGCTCCGCGTCAAAGCTCACCACCGTGGCCCATACCTCCACCCCCGCCTCATGGGCCGCCTGCACATAGGCCGGGGCATTGAAGCCCGTATAGCCCATATCATTCAGGCTGTGCAGAACCGGCTTGCCCAGGCTGTCGGCCTCCACATAAAGCCAGGTGGGCGCCTGCACATCCACCCCCTGGGGTACATCGAACTCGGTGGGCCGGTAGGCCCAGGCCACGGACAGGGCCTTCCCCTGGCGGGCCACCACGTTCTTCTCCCAGGGCTCGGGCTGGGCCACCGGCCGGCTGCGGGCAAGCCAGAAGCCCGCGGCTATCACGACGGCCAAAAGGGCGGCCGCTGCTATCATGATGATCCGGTCCCGCTTTCCCTGCCGCCTGCGCCGCTGTCTTCTTTTGATCAAGGCCATGGGACTAATCCAGCCGCAGCGTATAGCCTACCCGGAAGGTTTCGCCCTCCAGCAGGCGCTCCACATCCACCTTGTGGGTCAGCTCGCCGTCATGGTCGATCATATCGGCATGGCCGCACCAGGGCTCCATGCAGATATAGGGGGCGTCCGGCCCCGCCGACCAGAAGGCCAGCGTGGGGAAGCGGTGGAAATCCATGGTGACCCTGTGGCCGTTGGTGCGGCCGGCAAAGCTGACATACCGGGATTTAAGCCCTTTAAAAATCAGGGCGTCCTCATCGAACATATGGGGCGTGATGGGCAGCGTATCGGTATCCTCCAGGCAGGGCTCGGTCTGCCATTGGACACCGCCGTTGCGGAAGCACCAGGTATCCGCCGTCTCCCTTTGTTCAAAGACGATATCATAATCCGCCCAGCTCTCCCCGGGCAGCAGCGGCAGGTTGATGCCCGGATGGGCGCCGATGGAAAAATACAGATCGCCGGCCGTGCGGTTCACCACCTCATACTCGCAGGATAGGGTAATGTCCCGCACCGTATAGGTGACAAAGAGCTCAAAATCGAAGGGATAGACGGCCCGCGTCGCCTCGCTGGAGGCAAGGCGCAGCCGCACCTTTTCCGGCTTTTGCTCCACCGTCTCAAAGGGCATATCCTTGGCAAAGCCATGGCCGCCCATGGGGTAGGTCCTGCCTTCATAGGTATACTGTCCGCCCCTGGATACGCCGACAAAGGGGAACAGAATGGGGGATTTACGGTCCCACCAGGCCGGGTCGCCCTGCCAGAGGTATTCCAGGCCGGTATCCAGCCGCACGATGCTGTCATATTCCGCGCCTACCGGGCGGATCCGCACCCGGAGCTTCGGGCTTTCAAGGGTAATCATAGCGCCTCCTTTACCGGTACCAGGCCTCGGGCACCGGTTCATGGTCGATAAACAGGTCGGGATTACGGGCCAGCAGGCCGGACACCAGCCTTCTGAGCCTTTCCGCGTCGATCAGCCACGAAAAGGCGTCGCCCACCTTGCCGGTCACCGCCGTCTGCGTCCAGAGCAGCGGCCGGTCCAGCTTATCGTAGTTGACCGAGACATCGCCGATATGGCGGCGGGAGGGCACGGGAATGCGGTTCCCCGCCTCGTCCACCGTCACCAGGGGCTCGCGGCTTTCGGTCAGCCGGTTGGGGATGCGGTTCCACTCCTCCACGCCATGCACAAAGGTATTGCGCGCCAGCGATACCCCCAGCATCAGGATCTTTCCGCCGCGCTGGGCGATGCGGCCCCAGGGGGAATCCCAGGCGCAGGGCGTATCAAAGCCTTCGTGGCCCTGGCAGAAGGCGGCGGCGTCCCGCCCCCAGGCCGCCACCGAATGGGTGGGATGCAGCGAACGCACCACGCCGGGCCGGTGGCGGAAAATCTCCGGCAGCATGCCCACGCAGGAGGGGCTGTCCGCTGCCGAAAAGACCGGATTCAGCTCGTTGATATAGGCCCAGCTATGGGTGGGCAGCACCAGGAGCCCCTCCGGCCCCACCGCCGCCTGCAGGGCGTCCAGCAGCGCGTCGGCGCCGCCGTCAACCGGGCCCACCGCTTTGATGGAGGAATGCACCAAAAGCGTATCCCCGCTATGCACGCCCAGCCCGGCCAGGTCGTCCGTCAGTCTCTCTTTGCACCACATGGCGTTTCTCCTTACCGCCGCCCGCCTGCAGGCGGCCCCGCTTATTATACCATAATCCCCTGGATCCGGCCAGGTTCGGCAGCAATTGGCAGCTTCCGCCTATGGGGCGGCCCGGCGCTCCAGCACCCGAACCGGGCCTTCCGTCCAAATGCTTTCCCCGTCGACCTCCAGGCGGGCCGTACCCCGCGGCGTGTGCAGCGTCACCTGATAGCGGTCCAGCAGCCCCGTTATGGGCCTGGCAAGCCAGCCTCCTTCCCCATCGGGCGAAAGCCCCGCCAGGTGGCGGTAGGCCACGGTCAACGGTGCGCCGCTCCAGGCGTGGTTCCGCGTACCCAGCACGTCGAAGTCCTCCCACAGCGTCGAGCCGCCGGCATGCAGCATCCGGCGGTAGCGGTCCATCATACGCTCATAGGCGATCCTGGCCTGCCCCAGCCCGAAGAGGGCCTCCAGCACAAAGGCCTCCATATAGGGCGTGGCCTGGCGCACGGCGTCCAGCGCCTTCACCAGGGCCGGATAGCTGTCCGGGGCGGCCAGCCCTGTCAAAAAGGCCAGGGCGTTGGCCCGGTCGTCCAGAGCCTCGCCGGAGCGGTAGCCGTCCGGCCGGCGGAAGGCGCGCTCAAAGGCTGCCGGCAGCGCTTCCTTCCGGGCCGCCAGCGACGGATCGGGCCGGCGGCCCAGCCGGCCGGCGGCATCCATATAGAAGCACAGGGCGCTGTAGTACCAGGCGTTCTCCAGCACCGGCGCGTCGATTCCCTCTCCGTGGTCAAACCAATACCAATCGCCCGGCCTCGGCATGACCAGGCCGTTCTCCGCCATATCCCAGAGCTTCAGGTAGTCCTCCATGGCCGGATAGGCCAGCTCCAGCGGCTCCCCGTCTCCGGTGAAGGCTGTGTATTCGGCGACCATGCCCAGCCGGGAAATGGCGCACAGCGACTGGGCCGGCAGCTCCGTGCTGTGGATGCCCGGCACATTGCCCACCAGGGCCGCGCCCCTGCGGTGGCATATAAAATCGCAGATGGCCTTCTTCAGCAGCAGGCTTCCCTGTTCATCCAGGGTCATCAGGGCCTGGGGCGCCTGCACGCTCACGTCGCCGATCCACTGGCCCCGCTCCCGGTCCGGGCAGTCCATAAAGTTATCCCGCATGCACATAAGCAGCGTGCGCTGAGCCCGCTCTACCAGGCTGTCCAGGCGCGGATCGCTGCTTTCAAATGCCGCCGTCACCCGGGTATCATAGCCGCTCTCCCGGTAGGCCAGCTCCACCACCTCCACCCGGGGGTCCATCCGGTAGATGACCTTCTCGCCATAGAGCCAGTTGAGCCCTTCAAAGCGCTGCAGCCCCTCGCGGGTAATGTATTCCACCCGGTGGCCGTTATAGACGTGATGATCGTCGCCCGGGCCGCCGGGCACCACATAGCGGTCGGTCGCCACGCTGATGACGCAGCCCGCCGGAGCCCGCACCGTAAAGCAGGGGGTAATCTGCGCGCCATAGGGCAGGCGGGCCACTATGCGGCCCTGCTGGCGGCAAAGCCCGGCATATTCCCGGGGCTCTCCGGCCAGGACCGGCGGCACCGGCCGGGCATACAGGGGCGAGCCCGTCACCTCCACGGCCTCCGGCCATTGGCTGTCGTCAAAGCCCGGCGCCGTAAAGTCACCGATATCCCGCCGCGCGTCATACCCTATATTATGGCCGCCGTAGAGATAGGACGGCCAGGGCGGCTCGGTAGAGCCGTAGGCTGGATGCAGGATCCCCTTAAAGGGCGGGGTCTCTCCCTCATCCATAGCAAAATAAAACCCCGGGCAGCCGCCGTCCACGTTGTTGCGCCCGCCGTTGCCCCAATACCATACCAGGGCGGCGATCACATTTTCGCCCTGCTTCAGGTAGGGCGAAAGGTCGATCCGGTCCCCATAGGCGCCGCCGGGCACAGGGCCGCGGTTCAGCCCGCCCTCAAAGACGGCCAGCTGCCCGTTGACATATAGATAATACTTGGTATCGGCGGCGACCGTGGCCATGGCCGCGCCGCCGTGAGCATACAGGCGCGCCCGGAAGGCGGCCCACTGGTTGGCCTGCCGGCTATGGGACACCCACAGCCAGGGCGCCCTGGTTTTGATCTGGTCGATAAGCATCTTCCCGTCCTTTCCGGAAGGCTGATCCGGGCAACTTTTTTGTCGATAATGGGATTATATCATGTTTACCCGGTTGCGCGGAAGCCGTTTTTCCGATATAATAGAGGGCGTTGAAAGGGAGTAGCTCTTTCGCAGGGTCAACATGCTGGCCGCTTGAGGCCTGGCCCTGTGACCGTTTGCGGCAGCGAGACTTTCGGCGTATGAAGCATACGCCGGAGGTCTCTTTTTATATGAAAAGAAAGAAACGGGAGAAACAGCATGGGATTTTTTGACTTTCTGCTCACCGGCGTGGGGCTTTCCATGGACGCCTGCGCCGTATCGGCCACCCACGGCCTGGCCATGAAGCGCATCAGCTGGGGCCGGGCCCTGGCCGTGGCGCTGGCCTTCGCCCTGTTCCAGGGGATCATGCCGCTGATTGGGTACTACACCGGCAGCCTTTTCGCCGGCTGGGTTTCCAGCTTTGCCAATTGGCTGGCCTTCGGCCTGCTGGCCCTGGTCGGCGGCAAGATGATCTGGGACAGCCGCAAATGCGAGGACGGCGACGAGCCGGCCTGCTCATGTACCGGGCGCAGCTTCCTATGCATGCTGCTTGTGCAGGCCGTAGCCACCAGCATCGACGCGTTGGCGGTGGGCTTTTCCATGGCGGCCCTGGGCGTGTCCATCTTCTACGCCGTCGCCGTCATCAGCTCTACCACCTTTGTGATGAGCCTGGCCTGCGTGATCCTCGGCCATAAGCTGGGGACCTTCCTTGCCGACAAGGCTCAGCTGGCCGGCGGTATCATCCTGATCCTCATTGGATTGAAGATCGCGCTTTTTCCTTAATGGCCAAGGGCCCGCCGCTTTTCCTGCGGCGGGCCCTTGAAAAAGCCGGCCCTTTTTCATGCGTCGTCACGGAGCCCGGCCAGCGCCAGACGGAAGCCCAGGCGATAGCCCTCCATAAAGCGCAGAAGCCCGTCCTCGCTGGCCGCCAGGGAGAGCAGCTCCTCCAGGCGGCGGTATTGGTTCTGCTGCTCGTCGGTCAGCCCCCGGAGGAACTCCTCCTCCAGCTTTCCGGCCTGCTCCTGGTAGGCCCGGGCCTCCGGCAAGGGCTGATAATCCTCGTATGGATGGATGCGGCCAAAGAAAAGCTGCTCGAGAACGCAGGCCCTATCCTTCTGCTGTGCCATTTCGACGCTCCTTTCCGCGCCGGCCGCCCTCGCGTGGCGATAGCCCTGATTCGCCGCCGCCTGCAGGCGCGGGGCCCAGGGGAGGCTCTGGCAAGCGCGCACCCGTTGCGCGGTTTGTCGTTTTTATCAATTAAATTATACCATGTAGCATTTTGGGTGCAAGCCTATTTCTCGATTTTTGTCGGATTTCTGCGTCATTACCGGCGGCTGCACCAAAGCGCTGCATAGAAAAGAAAGGGAGAAACCAATGAAAGCCTATATGAACTGGAGCAGCGGCAAGGACTCCGCGCTGGCGTTTTATCGCGCACAGCAGTCCGGCTTATACGACATTGCCGCCCTGTTTACCGTCGTTCATGCGCAATCCCAAAACGTCCCCGTGCATGAGACGCCTCTGGCGCTGGTCCAGCAGCAAGCCCAGGCGATAGCCCTCCATAAAGCGTAGAAATCCATCCTCGCTGGCGGCCAAGGGCAGAAGCAGTACTCCCGCCTGTAGGGTAATAAGCAGATGCGAATGCCTTTTAAAAAGCATCTGCGGCCGTCTTGTAATTGCCTATTTATCAGATTATACTGATAGTATGCTGTAGCTATTGACCAAAAAACACCTATCGCCGCGTAAAAAGGGGGAGTATCATGAGGAATCTATGTCTATCTCTTATCCTGATTATCCTGCTACTGCTATCTGCCTGTACGCCGGCTGTAACGCCTGACGATGGGCGCTGCGAGTTGTACCTCCAGGTTTTAGAGGATCTCTGGAATATTGACGCCGGATTAAACAGCGACAACGGCTTGAAATACCTTGGCGTGGATTTGTCCGGCCTGACGCATCTCTCTCAGTCTGATCGTGCCGCTATAGCTCGCCAGTTTGCCGGAAAACATGAGTTGATATTAGTGGAAGGAACCTGGGAAGATCTGTGTGACGAAGGATATATTGATCGTGAGCGCCTTGTCTGGACGGATGGGATCCTTTTTACCATTACAACCAACGAGGAGGCAGTTTCCTCTTTGCCGGGTGCAAACTCCAGCGATGGGACGTCGGCTTCTACTACTTTCGACGCCCAGAAATGGCGTTCCGGTATCGGGGCCATTTTCTTGAGGGATTGTACGGCTCAGCGGGATGGCAATGGAGTATGGTCTTATTCTTTAGGCAGAATGCTCATTTCTTGAGAGGATATATGGCTCTCGCATAGGCTTAGATTTCGGCGGATGCAAAACGGGCAGGATCATGGACGCTCATTCGCGTATCATATCCTGCCCGTTTTCGTCCATCCTCCTTTCAGCCAGCCGCCCCGTTTACTGCAAGCGGGCTGCCGCCGGCGGCGACAGCCCAGCTTCTCTTTGCCGGCCGCCGCCAGACGCTGGAGCCCGGATCCCACCACCTCAGCGTCCCGCTGGCAGAGGGCTCCGAAATGGGGCAAAGGGTTTGATTTTTGTCTAACAATCCTCTATAATGGGCGTATCGGATGTTTTACCAATGAACAGGAGGTTTTTACCATGCTGGTATCTGCAAAGGAAATGCTCAACAAGGCCCGCGAGGGCAAGTACGCCGTCGGACAGTTCAACATAAACAACCTGGAGTGGACGAAGGCCATTCTGCTGACGGCCCAGGAGCTGAACTCCCCGGTTATCCTCGGCGTGTCCGAGGGCGCCGGTAAGTACATGACCGGCTACCACGCGGTGGTGGGGATGGTCAACGGTATGCTGCAGGATCTGAACATCACCGTGCCCGTGGCCCTGCATCTGGATCACGGCAGCTATGAGGGCGCCTTCAAGACCATCGAAGCCGGCTTCTCCTCGGTCATGTTCGACGGCTCTCACTACCCCATCGCGGAGAACATTGAAAAGACCAAGGAGATCGTCCGCGTGGCCCATGAGAAGGGTATCTCCGTCGAAGCCGAGGTTGGCGCCATCGGCGGCGAGGAGGACGGCGTGGTCGGCGGCGGCGAGGTGGCCGATCCCAACGAATGCCAGATGATCGCCCAGCTGGGTGTGGACTTCCTGGCTGCCGGCATCGGCAACATCCACGGCCAGTATCCCGACAACTGGAAGGGCCTGAACTTTGACGTCCTGGCCCAGGTGCAGGCCAAGACCCCCGGTATGCCCCTGGTGCTTCACGGCGGCACCGGCATCCCCGCCGATATGATCAAGAAGGCCATCTCCCTGGGCGTATCCAAGATTAACGTGAACACCGAATGCCAGCTGGCCTTTGCCGCCGCCACCCGCGAATATGTGGAGGCCGGCAAGGACAAGGTGGGCAAGGGCTTCGATCCCCGCAAGCTGCTGGCCCCCGGCTTCGACGCCATCCGCGCCACCGTCAAGGAAAAGATGGAGCTCTTCGGCTCTGTGGGTAAGGCGTAAGCCCAAAGCATATAGAAAAAAAGTAGCCCCTTTGGAGCGCTCCAATAAAACAGTTAAACCTACCTATGGTTTTGAGCATAGGTAGGTTTCTGTTATTTGTGACAGGGTACGTTGGAGTCCTCTGGTGAGGGAGGCTTTGATGCGGTGCAAAATCGTACTCGCACGGTATGCCGTAAGGCGTATAGAAGTGCGCCCTTAATCAGTTCGACAAACGGGAACTTACAAACGCATTATTACAAAATTTTTGCTAATAATGCTTCAATTCGTTCTGTACAGTCTGCTTCTCTCGTCTCTTTTTTTCTCCAATCATCCGAAAGAGGAAAATATACTTTGTCGTTTACAATCCTCCCCATATCCCATTTTCCATTTTCATTTCTGTTATCTAACAACCAGTCTGCCACAAATCTCAGTTGGCTTTTCGCGGATTTATATTTTGCAAGTAATTCTATTGCTCCAATGTAGCGACTGGCCGCTCTGCTTTCAAAGCGTGAGGGTAAAACGGTTAATTTGTTATCATAAATATAATAGATGCCTCCGTCTTTATTGAGAATAAAATTTAAAAACTCTGCTTCAGTTGTTTCATCAAGACAATCACACAGCATAGAGACAGGATAATAATTACAAAAATCTATAAGTCTGCCTCCGTTTGGCTTCATTCCGAAAATATCAAGATAGGCTGATACATATTCCTTATGGTTATAAGTCCCGTTTGAAAAAGCACGTGTTATCACCCTTGCCCATTTATTAGCTACCATATTTGCTATTGGATTGTCCGACACAAATCTTCTAATCCAAGCAGCCAACAGTAAGGAAGTAAAAATGTCCCAATCATGCAACTTTTCTCGTCTGTCAGGAATTGTTTTTCTTCCACTCAAACAGTCATCCATATACGCTACTGCATTCTGAATGCACTTATCCTCAATCGTATAACCAAGGCGTTCTAATCTGCGGAGCGCCTGTTCAGTTGTTATCGGCGAATCATAAAATTTTGAAAGCGAATGGAAACACCCCCATTTACCTTCATTATCTTGTAAGGCTATAATGTTTTTAGCCCATTTTCCATCTCTATGCATTTTAAGTCTCCTCGATACAACAGAAAAATGCTGATTTGTCAATCTGATTTTATACAAATTTTAGCTTATATGCAAGAAAAACGAGGACAGCCGATCGGCTGCCCTCAAAAACTGTTTTATTGGAAGCCCCTGTTCGGGCTGTTTTTTCTGTATTTCCCTCTAAGGGAGCGTTGGCGCCTCATACATCCTGGACAGCACGCCTTCGACGTCCGGAACCATCGCCGTCAGGCTCCAGCCATAACGCTCGTAAAATCCTGTATGATCCGTCAATAGATAAAGCCGTGCGTAGCCGGCCTGGGCCATATCCCGGCGAATGGCCTCCAGCAGGGCGCCGGCGATTCCCCGGCCGCGGTCCTCTGGCTCCACGAACAGGGCGCATACATTGGGCGCAAGATCCCGCCGTTCATGGAAATCGTTCTCAATCACGCCCGCGCCCGCCGCAACGCGCCCCTGCGGCGTCAGGACGAGATACCACTGGGGTACGGCGTCCTTGGGGTGAAGGCTCGCCTGCATGCTTTGGCGGTAAGCCGCCTCCGCAATGCCCCACCTTTGGGCGAACCACTCTGCCGCCTCATCAAGCCGCTCCGGGTGGTCGCACAGCCGTATACCTGTATAACCGGACATGATTTTCACCTCGCCTGCGCCGGCAGCCGGCGCTTTTCTTTTGAGAAAGCCATACTATGGGATAGGCCGCAGCAGTTGACATTCAGGCTGTTTGCGGTATGATGAAAACAAGGTTTATCCACGACCAAAAGGAGGTACATAATGACGCCGGTTGCATCCGCCCTGCTGGGCACAGGCTTTACCTGCATGATGACCGCCCTCGGCGCAGCTACGGTCTTTCTTTTCCGCCGCGGCATTCCCCATCGTATTCAACGGGTCTTTCTGGGCTTCGCCGCCGGGGTGATGATCGCCGCCTCGGTATGGAGCCTGTTGATCCCAGCCATGGATATGGCCGCCGAGCAGGGCGGAGCAGCCTGGCTGCCGGCGGCCGGAGGCTTCGTGCTGGGCTGGCTGTTCCTGCTGGTGTTGGACCACTTCATGCCCCACCTGCATGTGGACGGCGACAAGCCGGAGGGCTTCCACGCCGATTCGCTGCGGCGCACCACGCTTTTGGTGTTGGCCGTTACGCTGCACAATATTCCGGAGGGGCTGGCTGTGGGCCTGGCCTTCGGCCTGGCAGGCCAGGGTGGCGCAGGCTATACCCTGCCGGCGGCCCTGGCCCTGGCGCTGGGCATGGGCCTTCAGAACTTTCCTGAGGGCGCGGCCATCTCGCTGCCTTTAAAGCGCGAGGGGCTTTCCAGCGGGCGCTCCTTCCTCTACGGTGCCCTTTCCGGCGTAGTGGAGCCGGCGGCGGGCCTCATCGGCGTGCTGCTGGCCGCCTCCATCGCCTCGCTTATGCCCTGGATGCTGTCCTTCGCCGCCGGCGCCATGATCTATGTGGTGGTGGAGGAGCTGATCCCCGAGGCCCATCTGGGCGAGCACTCCCACTCCGGCACCGCCGGAGTGATGCTGGGCTTCCTCATTATGATGATTTTAGACGTGGCGCTGGGATAGCGTCTCCTTGCAGAAAAGCGGAGGCTGCCTTTGCAGCCTCCTTTTCTTTTCCCCTGCCCGAAGCTTATTGGATAAAGCTATATAGATCCGCCGAAGGGACAAAGGTAATGGGCATATCCGCCCCCACCAGGGGCCGCAGCCAGTTGACCATCCACTTCATCCCCAGCTCCTCCCAGGAAATGTGGCCCACATTCAGGATGGCTTTATTCCGCCCCTGCTGGGCCGCGTCCCGCGCATAGGACATGGCCGTCCAGTCGACGACCTCTCCGGGGATGACCACATCCACCGCCGGGTTCATGATCTGGCGGGTCGCATCCTGCTCCGGGCCAAAGCACATATGCCCGCCAAAGGCGATATTCTGCACCATGGCGTCGGGATTGCCCACATAGCGCACCGCGTTCAGGTTCATTTTCTCCTTCACATAGAGGGCCAGCTCCCTTACCGTCACCGGCTTGGGCAGATGTATGCGCCCCTGGAAGCCCTCGCCTTCCAGGTAGTCAAGCCAGCCCAGCTCCGCCATCACGCCGGTGAAGATCCCGTCAGGCCGGTGGGCATGGATATGGTCATGATCCCGCCAGACGGCGATGCCATGCTCGTCCAGCAGGCGCCGCTTCTGCTCATATACCGGGTCTCCGGCCAGCCATTCCACCGGATCCATATGGGTGTAGAAGGTCGGCTCGTGTACCAGGATCAGGTTGGCCCCCAGCTCAATCGTTTTACAGATCACCTCCATGGAAGCCGCGCAGGTGGTGACGATGCCCCGGCACTCGTCGGAAGGGTTCCCACACTTGAATCCGTCGCAGGTGGGCTTATCCTGCGAAAGCCCGGGATGGTAGGCCAAGATTGCGTCGATTACCTGTTGAATGGTCATTGCTTTTCCCTCCTTGATCCGGCAGGCTCCGCCCGCTCTGTAGGCAGCGCGCCTCTTTCCTTTTGTGGATATGCCCGCGCGCTATGCTGTCTTTAGTATAATCCAAATTCCCCTTCATGGCAAAGTAAAGGCGCGGCTTTCACCGGCAAAAAAACTGCCGGGCATCAAAAAACCAGGGCAGCCTGCCGCCGGCAACCCTGGTTGTATCCGGGGGTACGCGCCTTACCAACTCTCAACCAGCTCCAGCGCCATGCGGCTGAACTCCCACAGAAGCTGCGGGCGGTAATGAACCGAGCTGTTATCCTTGAGAATCATCTCCAGCCCCAGCTGATGCCGTTTTGCCGCCGCCATAACCTGCTCCAGCTCTTCCTTCATGGCCTGCAGGTTCCCGCTGGCCACCAGGGCTGGGTTGGGCTTGTTGGACATGATCAGCCGCTTCGGCAGCTGGCTGGCAAAGCGTTCCGGGTCGCTCCAGGGGCTGCAAGAAACCTTGCGGACATTGGGCAGCTCGGCAACCAGCTCCAGCCGGTCGTCCAGCCTTTCGCAGCATCCATAGTAAACATCGCCAAATTCCTGGAAGATCCGCTTCATATAGGGGATTTCAAACTCTGCGGTTACCTCGGGGGATACGGAGGAAAACAGCTGCGCCAGGCCGAAGGCCCAGCTATTGGAGGCCAGGCCCGGCCGGTCCTCCATACCGGTTCCAAAGGGCTGGGTAATGGTATGGGAGCAATGGCACACGCCGCTGGCTACATCGAAAAGCCCCTCCTCATTGCCCTGCCGGATCAGGCTAAGCATAGCTTGGGTCATCCGCTCCATCATCGCATGGAGAAGCTCCGGCTCGTCGATCAGCATGAAATAGCATTCCTGCACGCCCTGCCACTGGCTGATGGTATCCCACAGGCCGCAGTGCAGGCTGACCCCCTCCCAGTATAGGGGCGCGATGCCCTGAAAGATGCGTTGGCCTTCCTCCATGGCCTCATCCTGCCGCTTCCGGTCGCCCTTTAGGCGGGTCATCTGGATTTTCCCCAGGTCCTCCATGGATGCAAACTGCTTGATATAGGCGTGGGACACCACGTCGCTGGCAACGTCCGTTTGGGTAATGTGCTCCTGCACCGTGATGCCAAAGTCCCGGTACCGTGGATCCTGCAGGATGCGGGGCAGCAGGATATAGGGAACAAGCAGCATATCAGCCGGCATGTGCTGAACCTGGTACAGCTTCCGGCGCAGGCCGCATTCTACCTGCCTCCAGTAGGGATCCTCCACCTGGCATTGCAGGCTGCCGTCCACATCCATTTCATGCCAGGGGATCTGATCGATCAGCACCATGGGGCGCTGGCCCCGTCCCGTGTTGTGGGCAATCCACAGCTGCTCCAGCTGCTTTTGCCGGGGGGATTGGGCATACTCCATATACTTCTGCCCCAGTGCGCGGAGAATGTTGGTTTCTTTTTGCGTAATCACGGGCTTGGCCCTCCAGGTTCATTTTGGTATAGCCCTATTATATAGCAATAAAATTGAACAAAAAACGTGGATTTTCTGATATAATGGCATCAAAATTGATCTGGAGGCCCATCCCATGATGATCCTGATGAACGGCAGCGGCCCCCAGCCGTCGAACTGGCGCGTGGACGAGCCCGTGGCGGCCGGGTATTGCCGCGTATATTTCCTGGATGCCGGCCGCATTGCCTACAGCGAGGGCGGGATCACCCGGGTGCTGGAGCCGGGCAGGCTCTATCTGTTCCCTGCGTCCACGCCCTATTCCATGGCCCCGCAGCGGCCGGAGGAGGGCTTTTCCTGCACCTGGTTTCATATTGACTACTATCCCAAGGCCATACCGGCGTTGGTGGAAATTCCCATCCTCCCGGGCAGCCCGCTCGCCGGCTATGCCCAGCTTCTCCCTTCGGTTTTCCGCTGCGGGCAGCAGGATACCGGGTATGGGAAGCTGGCTGTCGAATCCTTTGCCCGATACCTGGAGCAAGCCCACCTGCCCCAGGCGGATACCCCCTTGGCCGAGGTGATCGCCTATATGCGCCGGCATTTCCGAAGCAGCGGCCTGAACATCAACGGCATCAGCGCCCATTTTCATTATACGCCGGAGCACTTTATCCGCATGTTCACACAGACCCTGGGCATTACACCCTACCAATATCTGATGAATATGCGCATGTACGAAGCGCGCCGCCTCCTGCTGCAGAACGTGCCCATCCACAGCGCGGCCCGGGCGGTGGGCTATGAAAGCCCCCGCGCCTTTTCCCATGCCTTTCAGAAAAAGTCCGGCGTTTCACCCTCACAATTCCGAAGGAACATGTCGCCCCTGCCCTAGGCGCCCCGCCGGCCGCCTATTCTTCCCGGGCAGATTAACGCCTTATCCCTGACAGAAGGAGGTTCCCATGCCGATACTTTTATCAGAATTCGATCCCGCTGAAGCGATCATCGAGCCCAAGAGCCACATTGCTCCGCTGGAGGGCTTTCCCCAGGTGGCCATCGGGCCCTTTTCCGGCGATCTTTTCCGCAGCATCCAGCAGCTGCCCGGCGTCCGGCAGCTCACGCAGATCGGCTGTGCCAACGGCAAAACGCCTGTGCTGGCCGTCCCCTACCAGGGCGTGGAAATCGCTGTGTTCCTAGCCCCGGTGGGCGCTCCCTGCTGCGTAGGAGCGCTGGAGGAGCTCCACGCGCTGGGCGCGCAGTCCTTTTTGACCTTCGGCTCCTGCGGCGTGCTGGACCGCTCCATCCAGGACGGCGGGATCATCCTGCCCACCGCTGCCATCCGGGATGAGGGGACCAGCTACCACTATGCGCCGCCCGCCGGAGAAATCGCCCTTGATCCCGGCGGCGTGGCCCTGCTGGCCCAATGTGCCGGCCGGCTCTCCCTGCCCTACTATCGCGGAAAGGTCTGGACCACCGACGCCTTCTACCGCGAAACTCCCGGTAAAATGGCCCGCCGCAGGGCTGCGGGGGCCATCGCCGTGGAGATGGAGTGCGCCGCCCTGGCCGCCTGCGCGGCCTTCCGCGGCTTCTCCTTCGCCACGTTCCTCTATTCTGCCGATAACCTGGACGCCGCCGCCTGGGATAAGCGCGGCCTTTCCCAGCAGGGCGTCCATATCCGCGACCAGGTGCTGGGGCTGGCCTTTGAGGCTGCGCTGGCGTTGGACGGCCTTATCCGCTAAAGCCCGGGGCCTCCGTCATGGCAGCTTTCAGCGCGTGCCACACCTGGCGCAGGCGCGGCACGATGGGCGCGGCAATAAGCCCTGCATCCATCATGCCCGCCAGCTCCTCCAGCGATACCCAGCGGTAATCCGCCGTCTCCCCTGGCTGCAGGCGGATCTGCGCCGTGCCCGCCATGGCATACAGGTAAATATCCACCGCCGAAGACGTCCCCCAGGCGGTATCCAGAAGGCGCAGCGCCTCCGGCCGGGCCGCAAGGCCCGTCTCCTCCCGCAGCTCCCGCAGCGCGCCCTCCAGGCTCGTCTCCCCGGCCAGCACCGCGCCGCCGGTATTCTCCCAGCAGTTGGGATACACCGGCTTGGCCTTATCCCGCAGGGTCAGGAGCATACGTCCCCGCCCATCCACCACGCATACCGCTACCACAAGATGGTAGCAGCCGGGCTCCAGGGGCTGGCCGCGCTCCTGGGTCCGCCCCAGGGGCCGGCGTCCCCGGTCAAACAAATCCCACTTTTCCATACCTTCTCCTTTACCGCTGCCTGGCCCAGGCTGTCATCGCCTCCGCAGCCGCCTGGGCCAGGCTCTCGGGCTCCGCTTGGCCCCAATAGCTCAAAAAGAGCGCGTTCCCCTGCCAGGCTGCCGCCATCTCCAGTAGCGGGCCGTCCTGCCGGTAGAGGCACAGGCTCAGCGCGGTTCCCTCCAGCGGGGCAAAATCTTCTTCCGGCCCGATGGCATACTGAGGGATCATCTCCCGGGCCAGCTGCCCACCCCATTGAGGGAAGCCCGTATACAGGGCCCGCTGAATCATCCAGCCTTCCGCTTCACCGGTTTCCCGGCTTGTATAGCCTATGGCAAAGGGCGACCAGGCTTGTTTCAGCGTGTTATTGGATATTCGCATCCTATCGCTTCCATGGCTGCGCCGGTAGCCCGGCCCCTCCACTCGTTCCATCAGGATCACCGGCGCAGTTCCCTCCGGCAGCGGCCCTTCCCCGCTAAAGCGCCACATGGCCAGCCCCAGGGCGGCCCCTGCCAGCGTAGAGGCTGCGCCCAGGGCGCACAGGATAGCCTTGGCCCGGCGGGCTCCGCGATAGGGCGCCCGGTGGTCGATCGCCCTGCCGCTGCGCAGCCTGCGCTGTAGGCGCCAGGCCGCCCGAAATCCCATGGCCGCCTCCAGCAGCCCGCTCAGGTACAGGGGACCCAGCAGAAGCAGCAGCATCAGAAGCCCCTGGGCCCACAGGCTTAGCCAGGGAATGCCCCCTCGCCACAGCGCCAGGGGAAGCAGCCCCGCCGCCAGGACCAGCGCGGCATCCAGGCACCGCCAGCAGCTTGCCCGCAGCCGCCGCAGCGTCCAGGCCTGCTCATAGCAGTCCGTATAGATCTCGCCGGTGCCCTCGGGCGCGGCAAAAACCTGGATCCATTCCCGGCCGGTGACCCAGCGCCATCCAGCCTGCTCATACAGCGCCTTCTGCTCGGCAAAGGCGTCATTCTCCTCCGCCAGCTCGATGCGGTAGCAAAGCCGCTGGGGCGCGCCCCGGTCAAAACAGGTAAGCCAGGCGCCCCGCTTCCGCAGGAGCCAGCCCCTGGCCGCTTGGTCTGCATACCAGTGCTCCGCCTCCCCGATCTGCCAGAAGGGCATATTCAGGCTATATTTACGCTTGCGCATCGCTGTCCTCCTCCATCTGCCTGCCGTCGGCCACCATGGCCTTCAGCCGGGCGTATTCCCGGGCCAGCGCCTCCCGCCCGGCGGCTGTGATGCGGTATACCTTCCGCCGCCCGTCATCCTCGGTCAGAAGGATCAGCCCCTCCTTTTTCATCCGGGTAAGCACGCCGTACAGCGTACCCGGCCCCATGGACACCCGGCCGCCGGAAACCTTCTCCACCTCGCCCATCAGCCGGTAGCCGTGCCCCGGCTTTGTCAGCGCCAGCAGCACATAATACATGGCCTCTGTCATCGGCCCCTGCTGTGTGTTCATGCTTCCCTCGCTATTATGTCTCACGATATATCGTATGACATAATAATAAGGCAGCGGCCGGCCGCTGTCAAGCGCCCCTTCACCTGCGGCGGAAGCAGGCGCCGGCCGCGGGCGAAAGGAAACAGGGCCGGGAAATCCCGGCCCTGTTTCCTACCGGCAAGCGCAGCCGCTCCGGCTACCTGACGCATTCAAACAGGAACATTTCTTCCTCGTTGGAGGTAGCCGGCTTTTTGTCATAGCTGGCATACACCTTGACCTGGCGGAAGCCTATCTCCGCCAGGATCGCTTCCATCTCGCCCAGCTCATACAGATGAATCTGAAATTCCATCGGTTCGCTTTGCAAAAGCCGGTTCCCGTCGTACAGCTCATAAACGCAGGGGCTATATTGGGTATGCGTGGCCTCATCGTAGCGATCCCTGCCCCTGGTTATCAGGTCAAAGCCCTCCTTTGTTTTGACGGCCAAGCCGGGCCCGGCCTCCTCATGGTCAGGGCAGCGGCAGGCGACGGTATCCACGGCGAATACAAACCGGCCGCCCTCCTTGAGCAGCTCCCACATTTTTCGCAGGATATTCCGGCATACCCCCATATCGGTAAACAGACCCACCGACCCGGAGGAAATAAAGATATAGTCAAACCGCTCCGCCGAGTCGTATGCTTCGGCGCAAGCCAGCTCCACCCTGGCGTCCAGAGCCTTTTCCCTGAGCCTATCCAGCATTTCTTTGGAAAGATCCATGCCGCAAATATCGAATCCCCGCTCCATAAAGGGCACCAGGAACCGGCCGCTGCCGCACAGCGGTTCCAATATTTTCTGTCCCTGCTGCGCATAGGAAAGATAAAAGTTAAGTTCGTCTTGGGGCGCGGCTGGGTGCAGGATTTCATACATTTCCGTGCATAGGCTTCCGTAGTAGTTCTTCATGGCAGTCATCCATACCTCCGCTTTCTTTGATAGGAATATAGATTTCAGCGATGGCGTTTTCCATGCCGTGGCATCGTTCATCGTAAAACTCAAAGACCTGCTTACCCTCGTCCAACTGAAACCGGCTCTCCCGCAGCCAGCGGGTAAAGATGTAGCGCCAGCTTTCCTTTACGGCAATGGACAGTGGGTCCTTGTCATAGGTGGCGGCGGTCGCCGTATTGTTGACCGGAGGCGTGGTAAAGACCACATAATCTGCGCCGGGTATTTCGGCCGTTACCATGTCCGGCTGGACGCGATGGAAATCATCGACGATCACCCCGAACAAATACCGGGCCTGTCCGTCGTTTCCCGGCATGCACAGCCCTATCTCGCCATGGCGCGGCGGCTGGAGTATTTCGTACATCTTCGCCTCCAGCTGCCCGCCATTGTAGGCATCCCAATAGGCAGCCGCAGCCTGGGTGAAGCTGTCGGCAATAGGGACGTCCATGCCGTAGCCGGCGACGCGGAAAGCCTCCCGCCTCAGGAGCCTTGGCGGTTCGATCACCTCGCCGATATCCAGCAGGAAACGGTGATCCACGCCCCGCATCCGCACCGTATAGGCGGTGGGCGAGTAGCCGAACGCCCTGCGAAAGGATTTGGAGAATCCGCTGGCCGATTCAAAGCCATACCGTATGGCCACATCCAGCACCTTGCAGCCGCCGCCCAGCTCGTTCCGGGCCAGCGCAAGCCGCATCTGCCGCACATATTGCATCAGCGGCATCCCCATTGCCATCGCAAATATCCGGCAGAAATGGAATGGAGAATACCCAACCTGCGCCGCGATCCGTTCGACCGTCAGCTCCTGCTCAATATGTGACCTGATAAATGCCACGCTTTCCTCGATGATATCCTGGTATTGCACGTTTTGCCTCGCTTTAGCTGTATGATACCGCAATTACCGGCCGTCCGCTGTTCCAGGCTTGCGCTTTTGTGCTGCGCAAGCTTGTCCATTCTATCTGTTCATTAGACGCTGCCTTCCATCCCTCAACGCTGTGTCGATTCCCCTAATTGCCATACTCACCCATCGATTATTCGCTGTGCGCATGCTATACTGAAATTATCACACTTATGTTTGCCGGATACCGGGAGGACATTGAAATTATGCTTTATATAATCCCGGGAGAGTCGCAATATGGGGAATGCTTACAACCGAACGGTAAATATAGCAAGCGCAAGGAGGGAAACGCATGCTTACCCTTATTATGCCTACTGAGAAAAACAGAAGCGATGTATTAGCCTTCTATAATGAATTTGAGCAAAACCATGAAACCTGTATCGGTTATGGAGGGTATAAGAATTATGACGCCTGGCTTTGCGCAATGCAAAACAGAAAATCCGGCAAGAATCTTCCCAAAGGATATGTAAGGGAAAACTTTTACCTTTGCTATGCTGGAGATGAAATGGTAGGCGTATTCAGCCTTAAATTTGAGTTGACTGAATATCTATTACATTTCGGTGGGCACGTTGGTTATGCTGTAAAGCCGTCAAAACGGAGGTGCGGATATGCTGCGCAAATTCTCAAGTTAGGATTACAATTAGCCCAAGAATTAGGTTTTCATATGATTCTCGCTGTCTGCGATGAGGATAATGTGGCTTCTGAACGTGTTATTCTACAAAACGGCGGCATATTAGAAGACACCTTGTATGATAGCGATGAAAGGGTGTTTGTGAAGCGTTATTGGATTCGCGTATAAGCTGCCTCTATATGATTTTGTGAATTGTAATCAAAAGGTGCCTTTATCCTTTCCTGATTCTTCACGGTATGCTTATCATATCCTTGTGCTTTATTTTTTATCCCGTTTCCTGTCCCAAACCGTGTTCAAAAGGCCAGCAACCGCATGATAATCATGCGGTTGCTGGCCTTTTTTATCGATAGGCGCTAAAACAGCATATTTACCCTTCCTGTTTGGGGTGCTTCTCCCGGTAGTCGGCAATAGCAGCGTGCAGCGCCTCCTCGGCCAGCACGGAGCAATGCAGTTTCACCGGCGGCAGGCCGCCCAGGGCCTCAATCACCATCTTGTTGGTGATCTGCAGCGCTTCGTCCACGGTCTTGCCCTTGACGAGCTCGGTGGCCATGGAGCTGCTGGCGATGGCCGCGCCACAGCCGAAGGTCTTGAATTTCACGTCGGTGATGACGTCGTTTTCATCCACCTTGATGAAAATCTTCATAATATCGCCGCATTTGGCGTTCCCCACCTGGCCCACGCCGGAGGCGTCGTCGATTTCGCCCACATTGCGGGGATTGACAAAATGATCCATAACCTTATCCGTGTACATGACAAACTCCTTCCTCATCCTCGTTGTCGGGATGATCCGCATCCAGGGGGGACATGGCCCGCAGCCGGGCCACAATGCCGGTCAAAAGCTCCACCACGCGGTCCACCTGCCGCTCGTCGTTCCCCTCGCCCAGCGAGAAGCGGACGGAGCCGTTGGCGTCGCCGTGCTTCACGCCGATGGCCAGCAGCACATGGGAGGGATCCAGCGAGCCCGAGGTGCAGGCCGAACCACTGGAAGCGGCCACGCCCGCCATATCCAGGTGCAGCAGCACCGATTCGGATTCGATATACTTGAAGCTGACATTCAGGTTGCCCGGCAGCCGGTGCTCCATGGAGCCGTTGACCGTCACCTCGGGGATGTTCGCCTTCAGGCCCTGCAGAAGCCGGTCCCGCAGCGCGGCGATCCGCGCGCTATGGCCTTCAATGTCGGCGGTCACCCGCTCGATGGCCGCGCCCAGGCCCACAATGCCCGGGTGGTTATAGGTGGAGCCGCGCTTGCCCCGCTCCTGCGCGCCGCCGTGGATGAGGTTCTCCATCCGCAGGCCCTTGCGCACATACAGCGCGCCCACGCCCTTGGGGCCGTAGAACTTGTGAGCGGAAAGCGACAGCATGTCGATATTCATGGCCTGCACGTCGATGGGCACCGCACCGACAGCCTGTACCGCGTCGGTATGGAAGGCGACGCCCTTCTCCCGGCATACCGCGCCGATCTCCGCAATCGGGTTGACCGCGCCGATCTCGTTGTTGGCAAACATGACCGATACCAGCACCGTGTCCGGCCGGATGGCCTCCGCCACCTGCCGGGCTGTAATCAGCCCCTGGTTGTCCACCGGCAGATAGGTGACCTCAAAGCCCTGCTTCTGCAGGAATTCACAGGTGTGCAGCACAGCGTGATGCTCCACGTTGGTGGTGACGATATGGCGCCCCTTGGCCTGGTTCGCCAGGGCATAGCCCTTCAGCGCCCAGTTGTCGGCCTCCGTCCCGCCGCTTGTGAAATAGATTTCGTCCTCGCGGGCAATATTCAGCGCCCGCTGCACCTGCCCCCGGGCCTTCTCCACGGCGGCCCGGGCCGTCCGCGCCTCGGTATAGACCGAGGAAGCGTTGCCAAACTGCTCCGTAAAGAAGGGCAGCATGTCCGCCAGCACCGCCGGATTCACCGGCGTGGTGGCGGCGTGATCCATATAAATCCGATCCATTCTTTATCCTTCCTGCTTGTCGCTGTATTCCTGCGCCAGCTCGGCCAATGTCATGTGATCCACCAGCTCGGTGATGGCGGCGTAAATCTTTTCCCACAGCACCCTTCCGGCGCACCCGCCGCTGCGGCAAGGGCTGTCATCGTCCAGCAGGCAGTCCACCGGGGCCATGGAGCCCTCCAGCGCATACAGCACCTCGCCCACCTTGATTGCCTCCGGCGGCCGGGACAGGCAATACCCGCCCTGGGCCCCCCGGCAGGAGCTGACCAGCGCCGCCCGCCGCAGCTGGTTCATCAGCTGCTCCAGAAAGGGCTCGGGGATCTGCTGCCGCTCGGCGATCACCTTCAGCGGCACCGGCCCTTCGCCATAGCGCTTTACAAGTTCGTACATGGCGTTCATGCCATAGCGTGATTTGGTGGTAAGCTTCATTTGACTTCCTTTTTCTGTCCTGCCCGGAATGATACCCGACTAATTTAATCAGTTTTGATCCGTTGTTACTGTAGCATACCCAACTATTTTTGTCAAGATTCATTCCGGCAAATTTTTCACAAAAAAAGAAGCCGTCCCTACCGGCTTCCTGTGTTGGGACGGCGCGCCTTTTTATTCGTCCCGCAGCCCGCCCTCCAGGGCGTTGCGCATGGCCAGGATGTATTTTGCCCGGTCAAGCGGGCTTACGCTGCGCCGGGGGCAGGTTGCGCCCTTCTCCAGCGGGCAGGGGCGGTAGCCGTCAAAGCGGCTTGCCACCACGGCCCGTCCGCCGGTCATCGCCGCCAGCTTTCGGGGCAGCTCAAGGGTTTCAGCCACCGGCAGCCGCGCCGTCACCGTCGTCGTCTCCCCGTCGGTTTGGGGCGCTTCATACTCGCCCCGCATCAGCAGCACCTCGTTCATCACCCGGCCGCCCAGGGCCTGGGGCGCCGTAATGCGGCAGCGCAGCATGGGCTCCAGCAGCTGGCTGCCCGCGTCCTGCAGGGCTTCCATCACCGCCCAGGGCGTGGCCAATACAAAATCCAGCGGATGGGTATGGATGGGATGGTCCTCCCCATCCACCAGGGTCAGCTTCACGTCAGTGACCTCCCAGCCCAGCATACCCTGACGCAGCGCCCGCGGGATCGTCTGCTCCACCTGGCGCCGGTAGCGGTAGGGCAATCGCGCGGGGGAGGCTATGCAGGCGTACTGTACCCCGCTGCCCAGGGGCAGCGGCTCTACCCGGAACTTGAGGATGGCCCAACAGGGCTTGGGCATGGTATAGACGGCTATCCCCTCGCCCGGCGCAGCCACGGTTTCCTTATATACCACCTTGGGCGGGCCAAAGGCCACGTCCAATCCGAAGCGCTCCCGGAGCAGCGCCCCCAGGATCTCAAGCTGAATGGCCCCCATCACGTCGCAGGTCAGCTGCCGGGTTGCAGCGGACCAGTGAACCCGCATCAGCGGGTCAGCGGCGCAGAGCTCATCCATCGCCCGGCGCAGCGCCGGCATATCCTGCTCGCCCGCCGGGATTACCTGGCTCATCAGAAGCGGTTCCATCAGCTTGCCCGGTGTCAGGTCCCGGGGCAGCTGCGATGCATCGCCCAGAATATCGCCGGCGCGGCAGTCCGGCAGGCCATAGACCACCGCCACATCCCCCGCCTCCATGGCGGGCAGGTCCCGGCGCCCCGCCGGCTGCAGCGTGCGGATGGCGGTGATCTTCGCGGCGTTCCCTTTGAACTCCAGGGCATCCCGGGGCGCCAGCCGGCCGGAGAAGAGCCGCACATGGGCAGCCCGGCCCAGCTGCCGGTCCTGCTCCACGCCGAATATCACGCCGCAAAGCGCTTCTCCCGCCGGCTCCGGCGGCGGCAGCCAATCGACCATGGCGTCCAGCAGCGTCTCCAGCCCCTGGTCCCGGGCGGCTGAGCCCTGCAGCACCGGCGTCAGCCGGCAGCCGCGCACAGCCTGGGCCAGCAGCGGCTCGGCCTGGGCCCGCGTCACCCTTTCGCCCGCCAGATAGCGCTCCGCCAGGGCGTCGTCCAGGTCGGCCAGCGCCTCCAGCAGCGGCTCCGGCAGCGCGTCCTCTGGGCCGCAGCCGGCAAAATCCGGCGGCACCGGCGCCAGCGCCGTGCCCAGCCTGCGCCGGAGGGCCTCCAGCACCGCGGCAGGGTCGGCGGTGGGCCGGTCGCACTGGTTAATGAAGATCAGCCGCGGCATATGCCCGGCCTCCAGCGCCTCCCACAGCAGCTCGCCATAGGGCTTCAGCCCATCCACCGCCGATACCATCAGCACCGCGCCGTCCAGCGCCCAAAGGGAACGCTCCACCTGGGCGGCAAAATCGGCATGCCCGGGCGTATCGATCAGGTGGATCGCCGTATCACGCCACATCATAGCCACGCATGTAGCCTCCACTGAAATGCCTCTTTCGCGCTCCACGGCCATGCGGTCGGAATGGGCGGTCCCCTCGTCCACGCTGCCCCGGCTGCGGATCGCGCCGGTGCGGTAGAGCAGATGCTCGGTCAGCGTGGTCTTGCCCGTATCCACATGGGCCATCACGCCGATGTTGCGCCGGCCGCTCATGCTTCCCCCACCCGGCGCTGGTACAGCGCCCGGAAATTGGGGATCCGGTGGAAGGTGATGAAGTTGGAATCGTGAAAGCTGTGGGCCCCGTTGAAGGCAGTACGGCTCAGCGCCAAAAGGTCGTCCCCCACCATTTGGAAATCCGGATACTGGAAGCCCACCTGGGCGGGATCTGCGTCCCGGTAATCGATGAGGTCGGCATGCACCTGCCAATGGATAAGGTCCTCGGAGGAGGAGAGCGAAAGCACGTTCCGTGCCGCCGGCGCGTCCTTGCGGGTAATGCGGTTAACCAGCGCCGCATAGCGGCCTGTCTCCGGGTCCCGGCGGATGCAGAACTTGGTCACGCCGCCGGGGAAATCCACCACCCGCACGAACCGCTGGGGTTCGTCCGGCCCCTGGCAAGCCAGCATCACCGCCCGGTCATGGTCAGGCTGGCAGCCGCCTATGGCATAGCGCAGCAGGTTATAGACGCGGCCGTCGGGGCCCGGCACGGCGTTGCCCTCCAGCATACCCTTAGCCGGGCCATCAGCCGCTCCAGGCCAGGCTGCGTCCTGCCCCGTCAGGGGCGTCACATGCCAGCTTTCCGCCTGCAGCAGGTCGGCCCCGGCCGGGGCCGACAGCATGGCGGAGGCGTGTCCGCCCATCTCCCAGCCGCCCCATTCCACGGCGGTATAGAGGCGGCCGCCCGCCTCCACCACCGGAACGGGCGCCCGGTGCACGCCGCCCCGGGCCGACCGCCCGCTCCCGGGGATCAGCCGGGTGGGCGCGCTGAAGCTCGCCCCCTCGTCGTCGCTGCGGGCAATGAGCAGGTCGCCGTATTCGGTCGACACCCCCAGCATATATAGCGCGCCGGCGTGCACAAAAAGCTTCCCCCAGAAGCAGGGGAACAGCTGGCACCGGGGCCGCCAGCTGGCGCCGCCGTCCCGGGAGATCATCACCAGCGTCAGGTTCTGGGGCTCGCGGGGCGCATACACGTCCATGGACGCCACCAGCGCGCCCGAGGGCAGCACGGCCAGGCTGGGGCTGCACAGATAGCGGCCCGAAAAGCTGTAGCGTTCATCCTGGGGATGCAGATAATTGACGACTTGGCCGGGGACAAAGCCGGTACGGAAGGGGATCCAGGGGCCGAATGCGCCGCCGGGCAGCGCCAGGGACAGCTCGTAACCGGCGCCGGGGGCCAAGCCCTCCAGCCGCCCATGGCCTCCGTCCAGCCGCGTCCGGCCCTGGCTGGCTCCCCGCCAGCGCGCCTCAACCGCCGTCTCCGGCCCATAGTCCAGCTCCAGATAATCCGGCCCAGGGGCCAGCCGCATCAGCTCAACCGCCGGCTGCGGCCAGTCCAGCGGCCGGTAGGAGCGGTAGCTCCACATGGATGTACACTTCATGATGACGCCTCCCGGTGTTGATGCTCATAGTTTACCATATTCCGGCCCCTGGCGGCCATACCCCGGAGGCCGGCGTTACGCGTTCACCCAAAGGCGGCTGCCCGCCCGGCCCCGCTCCACCACAACCTGCCGCTCAATGCGCTCCTTCAGCTCCGGTACATGGGAAATGATGCCGACCATGCAGCGGCCACCGGAAAGGGAGGCCAGCGCGTCCATCGCCTGCTCCAGCGCCTGGCTGTCCAGGGAGCCAAAGCCCTCGTCGATGAACAGCGCGTCCACCTCCACGCCCCCGGACAGCCGCTGGATCACGTCGCTTAAGCCCAGCGCCAGGGATAACGAGGCCTGGAAGGACTCGCCGCCGGAAAGGGATTTGACCGTGCGGGTCTTGCCGGTATAGTGATCGAGCACGTCCAGGTCCAACCCCGATTGGCTGCGGAGATCGGCCGGCGTCTGCCGCCGGAGCAGCGCATAGCGGCCGGCGGTCATGGCTGCCAGCCGCAGGTTGGCCTGGGCGATGACCTGGGTAAAGTAGGCCGCCTGCACATACTGCTCGAAGGTGATGCGCTGGCGGCCCGCCAGCTCGCCGTTGGCCGTCTGCGACAGCTCCCTGAGCTGGGCGTAGCGCTCCAGGGCGTCACCCTGCCGGGCCGCGCCCTGACACAGCGCCTCATAGATCAGGCGGTTCTGCTCCAGCCGCTGCCGCAGCCGGCCCTGCCGGGCATTGGCCTGCTCCAGCTGGGCCTGAAGCCCCTGGGCTGCCGCCGCCGCTTCCTCCACGGGCTCCCCGCCCAAGCGCCGCAGCCTTTCCTGCAGCGCTTCATGCTGCTGCTCCAGCTGCTGCCGCAGCCGGTCATATGCGGCTACCGCCTGCTCCAAGTCCCTGCGCGCCTCGGGGGAAAGCCGTTGGGCCTGGCATGCTTCCGGGGTTTCCCATCCGCCTTCCAGGCAAGCCGCGCGGTAACGCTCCAGCGCCTCCTGGGCCTGCCGCCGCCGCGCCTCCGCCTGGCGCTCGCCCGCCTCGCAAAGGGCCCCCGCCCGCTCCAGGGCGGCCTCATCCCGCTTCATCGCAGCCTGGGCCTGCTCCAGCGCCGCCTGCCCCTGACGGCAGCGGGCCAGCAGCGCCTCCCTTTTGGCCTGGGCCTGCGCCCCATCCAGGCCGTCCAGGGCCTGGGCAAGGCCCTCCAGTTGGGCCTGCGCCCCGTCCGCTGCCTGCCGGGCTGCGTCCACCCTCTCCCGCGCCCCGCGCTCCTGCTCCTCCAGGGCCGCCAGCTTTTGCCGGGCGCGCTGGGCCGTATCCCGCGCCTGCTCCGCCTGCCGGGCCTGCAGCGCCAGCGCTTCGGACTCATCCTGCAGCGCCTGGGCCTGCCGCCGGTTTTCTTCCAGGAGCCGGCGCAGCTCCGGCTCCTCCAGGTCTGCCGCAAGGCCCTCCTGCTGAAGCTGGCCCTGCAGCGCCTTGACCGCTGACGTAAGCCGCGCCCCCTCCGAGCCGGCCTTGTGCACCGCCTCCTCCAGGCCGCGCCGGGCCTGCTCCTCCTGGTATTCCATTTCCTCCAGTTCCTGCCGGCCAGGGCAGTCCTCGCCCGGCTGGGCGGGGGCCGGGTGCGTGCGGGAGCCGCAGACCGGGCAGGGTTCCCCGCTTTGGAGCGTCCCCGCCAGCAGCGCCGCCTGGGCCCTATAAAACCGCTGGCGCCCCTGGGTATGGCGCTGCCTCGCCCGGGCATATGCAGCGTCAGCCTGGGCGTAGGCGGCGTCCGCCCGGCGCTTCATCCCCCGGAGGCCTGCGATCTCGCCAAGCTGCCGGCCCAGCCCTTCCAGCCGCTGGCCCCGCTCCAGCGTCTGCCCAGTTTTGAGCACGAGGCTCTCCTGCTCCCCCGGGCTCACGGCCAGCCGCTCCGCCTGCTGCAGCTGCTCCTCCAGATAGGCCTCGCCCTGCGCCCGCCGGGCCGCCAGCTCCTCCGCCTGCCGCAGCGCAGCGGCCGCCTCCGCCGCCAGCCTTTCCGCCTCCTCCTTCAGCTTGTCCCGCTGGCGGTACAGCGGCATACGCTCCTGAAGGGCGGCCGCCTGAGCCGCAGCCTCCGCTAGATCCCCCTGCTGCCGCTTGGCCTGCTCCAGCGCGGCCAGCGATTCGGTCCACGCCGTAAGGGCCGCCTCGCGCCTTTGGACCCGCGCCTGAAGTTCCCGCTCCGCCGCCTCGGCCTCCTGCCCGGCCAGCCGCGCGCTCCCGGCAGGCCCGTCGGTCAGCTCCGCGGCCCGCCGGTCCTCGGCCAGGCGGAAGCGATCCTGCTCCCGCCCGGGCGCCTCGGCCTGAAGCTGCGCCCAGGCCCTGCGGTTTTCGTCCAGCTCCCTGCGGTCCTGCTCCGCCTGCTGCGCCCGCTCCAGCGCGCCGTGGGCCGCCTTAAGCCTGGGCGCCAGCAAGCAAGCCCTTTCCTTCAGCGATTCAAGGGCGCTTTCATCCTCCTGCAGCATGGCTTTGGCCGCCTCCAGGGCCCGGGGCAGGTCATAAACCGCCTCCTCCTTCAGCCACTGGGCCCATGCCCCCCGCCAATCGCTCTCCTCCGGCGGGGCGAAGCCCGCGGCCCGCTGCAGCAGGCCGCGCCGGTCCTCCTCCAGCTGGGCGTGGAGCCGCTTCTCCTCCTCCTTCAGCAGAAGCTGGGCGCGCCGGTAGCCGTCCGTTGCAAAGACGCGCCGGAAGATTTCCGAGCGCTCCCGGCTGTCGGCCAGCAGCAGCTTCAGGAATTCGCCCTGGGCGATCATGACGATCTGCTTGAACTGCCGCTCCTCCATGCCCAGAAGCTCGGTTACCGCCCGCGTTACCTGCCCATATCCGGTAACCGTAGAGCCGTCCGGCCGGGTCAGCGTGGCCTCCGCCACGGTCATTACGGTGCCTGTGCCCCGCTTTTTCGGCCGCTCATAGGCCGGCATGCGCTGAATGTGGTACTGCTCCCCCCGCTGGGTAAAGGTAAGCTCCACACAGGTCCGCCGTCCGGCCTCGGCATAATCGCTGCGCACCGAGGCCACCGGCCGGTTGGAGCCGCTGGCTTCGCCGTACAGCGCGAAGGCCAGCGCGTCGAACAGGGTGGTCTTGCCTGCGCCGGTGTCGCCGGTAATCAAAAAGAGGCCGCCGCCCAGCTGGTCGAAGTCCACCTCCGCCCGCTTGGCATAGGGGCCGAAGCCCTCCATCATCAGCTTATTGGGCCGCATCCCGCTCCCCTCCTTCCAGCGCCTTTCGGGCCATCTCCCGCTGCTGCCGGCTCATGGGCCGTCCCTGGACCGCGATGAAAAAATTCTCCAGCAGCTCTTGCGGGCTGAGCTGCTCCACCGCCTGGGCGTCGGCCGCCAGATCTCCCTGCGCCTGAAGGGGGCCGGCGGGAAAATCAATCCGCAGCAGGTTGGGATAGACCGTCTTCAGGCGGGCCGCAGCGTCCAGCACCGGCCCCTCATCGGTCAATATGGCCCGGACAAAGCTGTCGCTGGGCTCCCCGGCGGCCAGCAGGGCCTCCAGCGGCCCCTCCACCACCAGCATGTCCCGCTTGGGCGCCAGCGGCAGCGCCGTCATCTCCACGCAGCCCTTCTCCTTCAGCTCCACCAGCATCACGCTCTTGTCATGCCGGGCCTCGGAGAAGGAATATTTCAGCGGCGAGCCGGCATAGCGTACGGCCGGGCGCCCCATGGCCTGGGCCCGGTGGATATGGCCCAGCGCCACATAGTCGAAGCCCTCCAGCGCTGAAACGTCCAGGCTGTAGGCGCCGCCCACGGCGACAGGCTCAGTCTCGGATTCCGAGCGCTCCGGCTGCATTCCGCCCGCCGTGACGAACTGGTGGGCCACCAGTACATTGCGGCCGGAGAAGTCCACCCGCGCCGCCTCCAGTACGGCCCGTACCGCGTCCTCATAGCTTTCCACCTGGCCGAACCAGCGCTTCACCCGGCCCGGCTTGAGGAAGGGCAGCAGGTAAAAATTCACCGGCCCATATTCGTCCCGTTGGCATACGGCCATAATCTGCCCGTCATATTGGCCGGCAAAATGCACGCCCTGGCGGGCCAGGAGCCTGTGGGCAAAGGCCAGGCGCTCGCCGGAATCATGGTTGCCGGCTATCGCATACAGCATGACCCCGTCGGCAGCCAGCGATGAAACAAAATCGCTGAACAGCTCCACCGCCTCAGCCGGCGGCACCGATTTGTCGTAAATATCCCCGGCAATCACCAGCGCGTCCGCACCCGTCTGGCGCGCCAGGCGGCACAGCTCTTCCAGCATGCCGGCCTGATCCTCCAGGAGGCTGATCTCGTTGAGCCGCTTCCCCAGGTGCAGGTCCGCCGTGTGCAATAGCTTCATGCTTCCTCCTTTACCCCACCGCCAGCCAGGCGGCCATAAGCCCGATCCAAAATACTGCCATGACCGGCACGCCTACCGCAAAGCGCCTGTGCCGCGTCTTGTGGTGGAAAAGCCGCATGCCCACCCAGAACAGCGGCGCGCCGCCCAGCGCGCACAGGCTCAGCAGCGTGCGCTCCGGAATTCGCCAGCCGCCCTTTCTGGCCCTGGCCTTGTCCAGGCCGCACAGCGCCAGGGCCAGCAGGTTAACCGCAATCCCATAGATCACCCCAAACATAGCGCGCCTCCCTGATCCTACAGAAAAAGGGCCGGGCTTCCGGTCCTTCTTAGGTCGTTTCGTGGTCCCGCTCCTGATGCCGCTTGCGGCATTGGGCGCAGTAGCCGTAGATCTCCAGGCTGTGCCGCGCGATGGAAAAGCCGGTCTTTTGCTCCAGCTCCGCCTCCACCGCCTCCAGCGGGCAGCTGGGCAGGTCGATGGTCCGGTCGCAGCCCATGCATACCAGGTGATGCCGGTGCCCGCCGGCCGGCATGTAGCGGGTGGCCCCTCCGTCGGGCAGCAGCACCGCGCTGATCAGCCGCTGCTCCAGCAGCCGGTCCAGGTTCCGGTATACCGTGGTCAGGGCCATGGAGGGCAGGCGCAGGCGCGCCGCCTCCCAGATTTGATCGGCGCTCAGCGCCGCGCCTGCCTCCTGTAGGACGGCCAGGATCGTCTCCCGCTGCTTGGTCTGGCGGGATTTGCCCGTCGCCATCTGCCTCGCCCCCTGCCTGCCCGGCTTTTTGCCGTTTTTCTTATTATTTCACAATTCGCCCTTTCCGTCAATGCGCCGCCCTTTGGCGCGCCTTCGTCATTTTTCCTCTTTTTCCAACGTTTTTCGGGAATTAAATCCCTTTTTTCTACGTCTTATCCTCGAATGAACGATACCTGAGGTGGATATCCGCATGCGTAGAAAACTGTTTTGTCCCCTGCTCTTCCTGCTGGCCTTCGCCCTTATGCTCAGCGCCTGCTCCGCCCCGCAACAGGCCCCGGTCGCCCAGGCCGCGCCTCCGGAACCAGCCGATTGGATGTCCCTGGATATGGGTTGGGTGCCGGGCCAGAATTACGACGGCATTCAGATTATGGAGATTCGCCGTCACGACGAAAACCGGCTGGAGATTGCCCACGTCCCGGTTACCGGCCTTCAGGCCCTGGACGATGAGCTGGCCGCCCAGGCCCGCCGCCGTATGGATGAATTTGAAGCCGCGTCGGCCCAGAGCGAACCGCCGATGCGGTTTATGCTGGAATGCGCCGTCACCCAAAGCGCCGGCGGCATCATCAGCGTCATCTTCTCCCAGCAGGATTCGCTCCGCCAGAGCCAGGGACAAGCCCCTCTCATCTCTCTATCCAGCTATGATAAGGCCACCGGCCAGCCCGCCAGCCCGCTGAGCGGCTACCAGCTGACCGGCGAAATCCAGGACGCCCTATCCCCCCAGCTGCGGGCGCAGGCCGCGGCCGGCGCCGCCGTAAGCGAGGAGGAGCCCTGGCTGATCAACGCGCTGCAGAGCGAGGGCGCCGCCTGGGATAACGCCATTGCCCAGGCTGACGGCGCGGCCCTCGTCATCACGGCGCCCTCCGGCCAGGCTGTCACAGCGCAGGTGTCCGCCCAGCAGGTAGATGCAGCCAGGCAGAGCCTGGCCACGACGCCCGCCACCACGGCGCCCGAGGGCGGCAAGCCCGCCGGCGACGGCAAAAAGCTTGTAGCGCTCACCTTTGACGACGGCCCGGCAAAGAACACCACGGCCGACCTGCTGGATATCCTGAAGCAGTATGACGTGAAGGCGACCTTTTTCGTTCAGGGCGTCAACGTGGACGCGCGGCCTGAGCTGGTAGCCCGCGCCCACCAGGAGGGACATGAGATCGGCAATCATACCTACGACCACAAAAACCTCACCAAGATCTCCATGGATGAGGTTAATGAGCAGATCAACAAAACGGCTGACGCGGTGGAGCGCGCCTGCGGCGTGCGGCCCACGCTGCTGCGTCCGCCCTATGGCGCCACGACCTATAAGCTGCGGGATCAGCTGACCGTCCCTGTTATCAAGTGGTCCGTCGAGCCGGCTGACAGCTTCACCAAGGATACCGCCCAGATTGTCAAAACCGTGCTGAACGATACCCACGACGGCGACATTGTGCTGCTGCACGATACCCATGACTATACGGTGGCCGCCGTACCGCAGATCATCGAGGGGCTGCGGGAAAAGGGCTTCACCTTTGTCACCGTGACCGAACTTCTCACCCGCAACGGCGACACCTTAAAGGGCGGCGAGGCCTACCGCTACTGCCGCCCCCAATAGCGCCCTGTGTATTAAGAAGGGAGCGAAAAGCTAAGCTTTTCGCTCCCTTTTCATACCGTCCACGGCGGTATTATCCTTCCAGGCTCTGCTGCTGCGCCGCATCTTCCTCCTGCTCCAGCGGCTGGACGCCTTCCTTAAGGGTCATGGTGGCCATCACATCCTGTATGCCCTTGAGATCCGATTTGTGGGTGCGGCTGATCTGGCTCCAGGCTATCCAGATCCCCAGTGCCAGGAACAGGAAGGAGTCCCAGGCGTTGGTGGTGAGGCTCACCCAGAATTCCCCGTCGCCTATCACGCTCCGCAGAAGCTGCAGGCTTTCCAGCATCGAGCATTGGTATTCCACGATCAGCCCGATCACCAGCAGCACCAGCTGAAGCACATAAACGTCCAGTATCGAAACGATGATCGACGTAGCCAGGGCGGCCCGGTTCATCTTCCCGCCGCAGAGCTTATATCCATAATAGGCGCCCAGGGGGATCAGTGCGTACAGCAGGCTCCAGATCCGCTCCAGCAGCCATATGGACAGCACGGTGGGGATGATGCCCACCAGACCGCCCACCAGCGCGCCGACGATACCCAGCACATAGCTGCCCTGGTTGGCCGCCGCCTGCTGCTGGGCTTCGGCCTTCATCCCGCTGATGCAGCGCTGATGGATCACCTCATACCGCCCGTCATACCGGATATAGCCGTCGCATTCTCCCTGCCCGCAGATGGGGCATCGGTCCTCCGGCTCCTCCACGCTATGGGCCTTCAGCGTCCCGGCCGCCGCCTGCAGCAGCTCCACGACCTCCTCCAGCCGGTATCCCTTTTTCTCCTGCCAGGTCAGCGCCGCCGTCCGGCCCTGCGCCTGGTTCACGGCGGCCTGCGCCTTCAGCGCCTTCAGCAGCGCCTTGCGCTGCGCGCCTGCGGGCAGCTGCCTCACGGTAAAGGTCGCCGTAACCGCATAGATCTGTTCCTTCCCCAGCAGCGCCGCCATCACCGGGTATCCATCCACCACGCCATAAAAGACGTTCCCGCCTTCCCTGAAGCCATGAGCTGCCAGCGCCTGGGCTATCCGTTGTCTTTCCATCTTCCTTTCCCCCTTCATTCTTCCCGGGGCCGGCGCAAGCCGTCCCCGGTTCATCATAGCACATCAGCCGCGCCAGCGTCTACCGGCTGGAGGACGCCGTTCGGCCTGCCTTTCGTATTTTCGCCGTGTTTTCGTCAAATTTGAACATGGACGCGCAAAAGCAAATGTGAAATACTTAAGTTATCCCGATAAAAGGAGTGAACCGCTATGCCTTTAACCCAGGTTACTGTGGAGAACGGCCGCCTTCAGGGCGTGCCCGGCAACGTGCCCGCCTATACGGTTTTCAAGGGCGTCCCCTATGCCAAGCCGCCGGTGGGCCCCCTGCGCTGGAAGGCGCCCCAGCCGGCGGAGGACTGGACCGGCATACGCCTCGCGGACCGCTTTTCCTGCATCGCTTACCAGGGGGCGCATACGCCGGAATTCCCCTATACCAAGGAATTCTACCCGGTCGAGGAGCCCATGAGCGAGGATTGCCTGTATCTGAACGTGTGGACGCCGGCCCAGTCCGCCGACGAAAGGCTCCCCGTGCTCTTCTGGGTGCATGGCGGGGCCTATACCGGCGGCTATGGCTTTGAGATGGAGTTCGACGGGGAGGGCTTCTGCAAGCGCGGCTGCATCCTCGTCACCATCAATTACCGGCTGGGCGTCCTGGGCTTCCTGGCCCATCCCGAGCTGTCCGCTGAAAGCGAGCGGGGCGTATCCGGCAACTATGGCACGTTGGATCAGATCTGTGCGCTGCACTGGGTCCGCCGCAACATCGCCGCCTTTGGCGGCGATCCCGACAACATCACCGTATTCGGCCAGTCCGCCGGCGCCAAGAGCGTGCTCACCCTGATCACCTCGCCCTTAAGCCGCGGGGATATCGCCAAGGCCATCCCCATGAGCGGCGGCGGCATCGGCTGCTTTGCTATCGATGACACGCCCCTGGCCAAGGCGGAAAAGACCGGCCTCGCCCTGCAAGAGCTGGCGGGCGCCCAGAGCCTGGAGGAGCTGCGCCGGATGGAGCCTGCGGCCCTTGTGGCCCTTGCCGCCCAGCATCGCCTTTCCCTCGGGCCCAATGTGGACGGTTATGTGCTGCCCGACGGCACCTCGCCCATTCAGATTCGCGGCGAGCACAGCGACATCCCCTACCTGATCGGCAATACCTGCGACGAATTCAAGGGCATACCTGTGCAGGATCTGGCCGGTATGCGCCGCTATGCCCATGAGACCTACGGCGAGGCGCTGGCCGGGCGCTTTCTGGAGGCCTGCGGCATTGCCAGCGACGAAGACGCCGCGCGCGAGGCCGCCCAGGTCAGCAGCATGCACTGCGCCACCCGCGCCTTTGCCGAGCAGCAGCTTGAGCTGGGCCGCCAGCCCGCCTATGTCTACTACTTTGACCGCCAGATGCCCGGCGAGCTGGATCCGAACGCCTATTTCCAGCTGACCGGTGCGTTCCATTCCGCTGAGCTTTGGTACGTTTTCCAGACGCTGCTGCGCTGCTGGCGGCCCCTGACCGGCAAGGATTTCGAGCTTTCCAACCTGATGGCCGACTATTGGGCGAACTTCGCCAAAACCGGCGACCCCAACGGCGAGGGCCTGCCCCCCTGGACGCCCTTTACCGCCGAATCCCCCTGTGCCATGCGGCTGGGGCTGGAAAATGGGATGATCCCCGCCCCGCTGACCGGCGGCCAGCGCTTCCACGTCGACTTTACCCTGGGAAGGATGAAATAAACCGCCGCTTTTTGCCCTGGACACAGGCGGCGCTGCAGCAGAAAAGGACGGCCCGAAGGCCGTCCTTTTTCCTGCTGCGTTTTTACTTGGCTGCGTCCAGCGCCTCCTGGGGGATTGTAAAATCTTCCGCGTCGTTGATTTTGTTATAGGTGATTTCCACGCGGCACTTGCTAATCTGCATGTTCAGGTCCACGCCCAGCTCTTCCGTGCTGTCGACGCCCTCCATCGCCTTCTCCACCAGCGCGTTCATCATCTCCGTCATGTCCATCTCAAACTTAACCGGCACATACTTTGCGTCGTCCAGCCACATGGTGATCTTCATGCCGGACATGTCCTGGGTCAGCTCCTCCAGCTGCTCCATGTCCAGGTCGGCCGCGCCCATCTCCGAGCCCATAGCGTCCATCATGCCGGAGGCCTTCAGGGCCTCGGCAATATCAGCGCCGTTGATCATGCCCTCCACCTTGATGGTCTTGCGTCCATTGATCTCTTCCGTGCCCTCGGCCTGGGTGAAATCCTTCATCGCCTTCAGGAATACGTCGGCGGAGCCGTTCATAGAGCTGCTGTATTGCTCGGCGAACTCCTCGCTGCTCAGCTGCTGCACCTGCCAACCGGTACCGGCGGCATTCGCATAGGTGGTAATTCCCTCCTCCGTCTGCTGGGCATACATCTCCATCGTCTGCTCCTGGCCCAGGGCGTTCAGCGTCATATCCATCTTCATCTTTACCGGATCGGTAAAGGTTACGATATTGCCCTTCATCTGCATGCTGACCGTCATGCCCATCATGCCCATTTCCAGATCCATGCTCATGTCGGCATCCGCATTCTTCATGCTGTTCATATTTTCCAGGGCCTTCTGCATCTTCTGCTCCAGGGTCATCTGCGGGCTGCAGGCCGTCATTGCGATCAGCATGACCACGGCAAACAGCGCCGCCATGAGCTTTTTAGCGTGTTTCATACTCTCTCTCCTTCCGCTGTATCAGCATGTATGATTATATCACATAACCGGCGGCGGGGAAAGGGGCGGCCCCACGCTGCCCGGCGGCCTTCACAGGCCCTGCAGCGCCCTTCTCAGCGCCTCGCAGTCGTCCTGCCGCACCTGCTCCCAGGGGAAGGCGGCGCCGCTGCGGCCAAAATGTCCATAGCAGGCGGTTGCCCGGTAAATCGGGCGCTTAAGGCCGAAGCGGGCGATGATCGCCCCGGGCCGCAGGTCAAAGTAGGATTCCACCCATCGCGTAATCGGGGCGTCCCCGGCCCGGCTGGTCCCCTGGGTGTCCACGGCTACCGACACGGGCTGGGCCACGCCGATCGCATAGCTCAGCTGGACCTCGCAGCGCTGGGCTGCGCCCGCCGCCACAATGGTTTTGGCGATATACCGCGCCATATAGGCCCCGCTGCGGTCCACCTTGGTGGGATCCTTCCCGGAGAAGGCGCCGCCGCCGTGCCGGGCATAGCCGCCGTACGTATCCACCATGAGCTTTCTGCCGGTCAGCCCGGTGTCTGCCGCAGGACCGCCCAGCACAAAGCGGCCGGTGGGATTGATGAGGATCTGGGTATCGGCCGTGATGAGCGCCTCCGGGACCGCCTGATCCACAACCTGCTCCCGCAGGGCCCGGCGCAGGCGGCCGGTATCGGCCTGCGGGTCATGCTGGGCGGAAAGCACAATCGTCTGCACCCGAACCGGCTGGCCGTCCTCATAGGCCACGGTTACCTGGGTCTTGCCGTCGGGTCGGAGCCCCTCGACCAGGCCCTCGCGCCGGGCTGCGGCGGTTTGCCGGGCCAGCCTATGGGCCAGGACGATGGGCAGCGGCATCAGCTCCCTGGTTTCACGGCAGGCATATCCAAACACGGTCCCCTGGTCGCCCGCTCCGGCCTCCAGCGGCGCGCCCCGGTCCACCCCCTGGGCGATATCCGGCGATTGGCGGTGCAGGCAGCAGGCGACCGCGCAGCTGTCTGAAAAGCCATAGGCAGCCCGGGTATAGCCGGCGTCGCGGATCACCTGCCGTGCCAGGGCCGGATAGTCTACCCGTGCGCGGGTGGTCACCTCGCCCATGATGCGCACCGCGCCCGGCTGCGCCGTCACCTCGCAGGCCACCCGCGACGCCGGATCCTGCGCCAGCAGCGCGTCCAGAATCGCATCGGCAATCTGGTCGCAGAGCTTGTCAGGATGCCCTTCGGTCACGGATTCTGAGGTGAACAGCCTTTTTTCCATGGTTTGTCTCCTTTTCACCGCGGCAGGGCGCCGCCCGCCGCGCATAGGCAGCCCCCGGCTCTGCACCGGGGGCTGCTGCGGTATCTAAAAGGTATGGTACTTGTTGGCCCCGCCGTCCAGCACCGCCGTCTTGTTGGGCGAGGAGCGGGCCTCCAGCTCAGGCAGCCGCCGCTCGATGGCCGCCAGGCCGATTTCAATATCCTCATCGGCCTCATCCGGCGTCATGCAGCCCACCGTAACCATATCCTGCTCCCGCAGCGTGGCATAGGCGAAGGTGATGCCCACATAGGGGGAGCAGCGGCCCGCCGCCATGGGCTTGATGGTCATGACCGGCTTTTTCGCCCGGTGAATGATGCGGCTGACCTGCTCGATCTCCACCTGCATCAAAAAGCCCATCGGGTTATAGAGCTGGATATAGGTTTCCACATCATAGCCGTTGGCATCGGAATAAAGGATCAGCTCCGGCATGTGGGCCGAAAGGCCGGGAATCATCCCCTCCTCCCGGATCATGGACAGATAATCGGGGAGCCGTGGGATGGCCGACAGGTTTTTATTGACAAGCTGCTCGGCCGAGGAATGATGGATGAGGCAAAAGGCCGCGCCGCCCTGGGCCGCTTTTTTGATCTGCTCCCGGGCTTCCCGGCGTCCCTGGGCGCTGTCGTCCACGTTCAGGATCGGCGTGTCGATGCGGATCATCCCCTTGCCCGTGCGGTCCTCGGCCAGCTTGATCCCATCCTCCATCACCGGGTTGTCGCTCATCGGGGCCATGACGGCGTTGATGTCCCAGGCCAGAAAGCGCTGGGCAATCTGGGCGATGGACTCCCGGTTGCGGTTCATGGTATTGATATACTGGTCGGCCGCCACGCTGGTATGGGAATATCCCAGGATCCAGTTGCTGCCCATGATCATGCGGGGTAGGGAGACCCCGGCTACCGTCGTACGGGGAAAGGCTTGCTGCGCCATGCGATCACCTCGTCGAAAGTTATTCCTATAAAGTATTGTAGCATCGCGGATTCTTTATCTCAAGGATAAAATTCCCGCGTGCATGCGCGCCGCCGACAGGTCAAAATCGTCCCGTTGCGGCGGCCCGTCCGCTATGATAAAATGGGAAAGGATAAATGGGGAGGTTTCCCCCGGCATAAGAAAGGAAAGAGGCGCAGGATGCAGGAAAATCGTAATGGAAGTCACGAAGACGCCCGCGAGGAGATCCGCAGGCTGATCGAGGAGGTGGCTCAAACGCCCTTGATCCAGACCCGCGACATCCCCAAGGTGGATCTGTACATGGAGCAGGTCGTCTCTTTCTTCGACCAGGAGATGCGCGCCTTCGCACGGGACCCGCAGGACAAGGTATTCACCAATACCATGATTAATAACTACGCCAAGGCGGGCATCCTGCCCCGCCCCGATAAAAAGCGCTACTCCCGCCGCCACCTGATCACGCTTATCTATATCTTCCTGCTCAAGCAGGTGCTCTCCATTCAGGATATCGGCGATTTTTTCGCCATCATGCAGGATAAGGATCACGAGCAGCTGGAGGCTTTTTACGATATCTATCAGGAGCTGGCCGACGAATACCGGGCCGAATATGCAAGGGCCAACTGCGAGCGGGAGGAACGGATCGCCCGGCGGCTGAAGGAGCATGGCCTGGAGGGCGCCCGCTATGAAAAGATGATGCTGCTCTCCCTGCTTTCTCTGGAGGCCACCGCCCACAAGATGGTATGCACCCGGCTGCTGGACGCCAGCAAGGACCCGGAGGAACCCAAAAAATAACAGGAGGAACCCCATGCTACAGGTCGTTAACTTGCGCTGCGAATACCGCAGCAATCCCCTGGGGCTGGATGTGGTTGCGCCCCGCTTTTCCTGGTCGCTGGACTCCGACCGGCGCGGCGTGGAGCAGAGCCGGTATGAGATTGAGGTCGCCGAGCAGGAGGGCGGGCGCCTGGTCTGGCAGAGCGGCAAGGTCTACAGCAGCCGTTCCAACCTCGTGGCCTATCAGGGGCTGCCGCTGGAGGCGTGCCGGGCCTACCGCTGGCGCGTTCGCGCCTGCACGGAGGCGGAGAAAAGCTGCTGGAGCGCCTGGAGCAGCTTTGAAACCGGCCTGATGGATGCCGGGCGCTGGCAGGCCCGATGGATCGCCGGCGGCGCGCCGGCCTCTGAAATGACCCGGCTGCCCCTGATGCGCCGGAGCTTCCTGCTGGCCGCCCCGGTGCGCTCCGCCCGCGTCTATGCCTCCGCCCTGGGCCTGTACCGGCTGCGCATCAACGGCCAGGCCGTGGGCGCCGATTATTTCACGCCGGGCTGGACCTGCTATGACAAGCGCGTCCAGTACCAGTGCTACGATGTGACCGACCTGCTGCATACGGGCGAGAACGCGCTGGGCGTCATGCTGGGCGACGGCTGGTATCATGGCCAGGTCATCCGCCAGCATGCCGGGCGTAACTATGGCGATACGCTGGCCGCGCTGGTTCAGCTGGCCGTTACCCTGGAGGGCGGCCAGGAGGTGCTGCTGTGCAGCGACGGGCAGTGGAAATGGCATACCGGTCCCATCGTGACCTCGGACTTCTACCTGGGCGAGACCTATGACGCCCGGCTGGAGCTGCCGGGCTGGGATCAGCCGGGATTTGACGATGGGGATTGGGCCTCCTGCCGTGAGATCGACCATCCTCTGGATACGCTTGTGGCCCAGGAGGGGATCCCCGCCCGCGCGCAGGAGCTGCTCAAGCCGGTCGCCGTGCTGAAAACGCCGCGGGGCGAAACGGTGCTGGACATGGGACAGAATATGGTGGGCGTCATGCGCTTCACCGTGGAGGGCTCCCAGGGGCACACCCTGGCGCTGCGCCATGCGGAGGTGCTGGATAAGGACGGGAACTTCTACACCGGCAACCTGCGCCGGGCCGATCCCCATTTCACCGTCACCCTCAGGGGTGGGCGGGCCAGCTATGAACCGGCCTTCACCCACATGGGCTTCCGCTATGTGCGCCTGGAGAACTGGCCCTGCCCGGTAGACCCCGACGACTTTACCGGCGTGGTTATCCACTCTGATCTGGAGCGAACCGGCGACTTTGCCTGCTCCGATCCCATGGTGAACCAGCTCTATCACAATGTCGTATGGGGGCAGAAGGGCAACTTTGTCGACGTGCCCACCGACTGCCCCCAGCGGGACGAGCGCTTAGGCTGGACGGGCGACGCCCAGGCCTTCATCCGTACCGCCTGCTTTAACATGAGCTCTGCGCCCCTCTTTACCAAGTGGCTCCATGACCTGAAGCTTGACCAGCGCTCCGACGGCGCGGTTCCCCATGTGGTGCCCAACGTGCTGGGTGAAAAGAACTGCGGCAGCTCCGCCTGGGGCGACGCAGCGGCAATCTGCCCCTGGACCCTCTACAGCTGCTATGGCGACCGCCGTATTCTGGAGCAGCAATACAGCTCTATGAAGGCCTGGGTCGAGTACATCCGCGCCACCGGCGACGAGCGCAATCTGTGGGATACCGGCTTCCAGTTCGGCGACTGGCTGGCGCTGGACGCCCACCCCAAGGAGGGACAGGAAAGCTATACCGGGCTGACCGATATTTACTATATCGCCAGCGCCTTCTATCTGTATTCGGTCACGCTGGTGGCCAAGACGGCCCATCTGCTGGGGCAGGCCAAGGATGCCAAGCGGTACGACAAGATGCGGGAAAAGATCCTGCGGCATATCCGGCGGGAGTATATTACGCCCACCGGCCGCCTGGCGATTGCCACCCAGACAGCCCATGTGCTGGCGCTGCATTTCGGGATTGTCGAGGATAAGCACATCCAACGCACCGCCGATGAGCTTGTACGCCTGATCGCGCAGAATGATTACCATCTGGATACGGGCTTTGTCGGCACGCCCTATCTGCTTCTGACGCTGTCGGAGCACGGCTACCACGACGTGGCCTGCCGCCTGTTCATGCAGAAGGATTTCCCCTCCTGGCTCTATCCCATCACCAAGGGCGCGACCACCATCTGGGAGCACTGGGACGGCATACGGCCCGACGGCAGCTTCTGGAGCGACGATATGAACTCCTATAACCACTATGCCTATGGCTGCGTGGCGGAATGGATGACCCGCTATGCCGTGGGCCTGGATCTGGACGAGGCCGATCCCGCCTATCACCATAGCGTGATCCATCCCCGCTTTGTTCCGGAGCTGGCCTGGGCGCAGGCTTCGCTGGAAACCAGCTATGGCCGGCTGGCCCTGCGCTGGCAGCGCGAGGATGGCCGCATGCTCGTCAAGCTGCAGATTCCGGAAAACACCTATGCCACCGTCGTATTGGAGCAGGCGGAGCTTTCCGGGCTAACCGAGGGCGGGCGCCCCATTGCCGCCTGTGAAGGGCTGCGCGACGCGCAAGCCAGCGGCGACGGTGTGGAGCTTACGCTGGGCAGCGGCCGCTATGAATTGGCCTATCCCCTTAACGCATCATGACGCTAGCCCCCAAAGGGAGAAGCCGGCCGGCTTCTCCCTTCTTGTTTTCCCCTGTCCTCCCCATCCGGGGTTCATAGGGAAAAAATCGGATATATTTCTGGCATTTCCCGATCTTTACAGCTTCTTTTCCTTATGGAATAATAGAATAAGGGAAGAATGGCCATGGAAGGAAGCAGCAGCATGCCGCAGCGGATAAAGGGGAGTCCGGCCCGGCGTCTTGGGGCCTTGCTTGTTGCCGCCCTTTTTTCCCTTTGCCTGCTGTACACCGAATATCTGCCGCTTTCCTCCGCCCCGGCTGAACGATCGCAGCCCGGGCCCGTCCGCCTGCTGTCCGCAGCGCGCCGGGTCCAGGTTTATTGTATGGCCGCCGGCGAGTCCCTGCGGGAATCCCCGTCCTGCGAGCGGATGCCCGCTCATCGCTTTTTCCCGGCGCTGCCCTCGTGCCCGCCGGCCTATCCGCCCGCGCTGCCGCTCCGGCATGAAAGCTGCGCGGCCCCGACCCACCCCTCGGTGCTGGAGGGCCGCCTTGGCCTTCGCCATGCCGGGCGCGCCCCACCGCTGCCGCCATCGGTTTGATCCATAACGAAGGGGCCCTGCTGTCCCTTCCATTCAAAAGGAGGATGATCCGATGCTTTGGGCAATGGTTTCCATCGTCGTTTCCCTGGCCGCGCTGGCCGTGGCCGCTTACTTTTACCGGTGGGTTAAATCCCTTCCCACCGCCGGCGCTGAAATTGAGCGTATCGGTACGCTGATCCGCCGCGGCGCTTTTACCTTCATGCGGCGCGAGTACCGCACGCTTGCGGTCTTCTGCGGCGTCGCCGCGGTGCTGATTCTGACCTTTTTCCCGTCCCCCATCTGGAGCGGGCAGGGGGCTGGGCAAAATGCCGCAATGGCGCTGGCCTATTTGGTTGGCACCTTTCTTTCCGGCGTTGCCGGCTATGTGGGCATCAGCATCGCCACCATCGCCAACGTGCGCGCCGCCTCCGCGGCCCGTCAGGGCCTGGCCCCGGCCTTCATGGCCGGCTTCCGCGGCGGCGCGGTCATGGGGATGGCTGTCGTAGCCTCCTCGCTGCTGGGCGCCGCCCTGCTCTATCTCATCACCCGCAGCTCCGACGTCATCATGGCCTTCAGCTTTGGCGCCAGCTCCCTGGCCCTCTTTGCCAAGGCTGGCGGCGGCATTTTTACCAAAACGGCCGATATTGCCGCCGACCTGACCGGCAAGGTCGAGCTTGGCATCCCCGAGGATGATCCCCGCAATCCTGCCGTCATCGCGGATAATGTGGGCGATAATGTGGGCGACGTAGCCGGCATGGGCGCCGACCTTTTTGATTCCAACGTTGCCTCCGTCGCTGCCGCCATCGTAATCGCGGCTCCCCTCGGGCTCATCGATCTCATCTTCTGCTTTGGGGCCCTGGGCCTGCTGGCCTCCATCGTCGGCGTCCTCGCAGCCCGCATTGGGCAAAAGGGGGATCCCGGCCGGGCACTGAATGGCGGTACCTATCTGACCTGCCTGCTCTTCGCGCTGTTCACCCTGGCGGCCTGTCTTGTGTGCAGCTATTCCCTGCGCATTTGGGGCGCGGCTATGCTGGGTATGGCCGCCGGTGTGATCATCGGCTTCACCAGTGAATTCTTTACCGGCGACGACAAAAAGCCGGTAGCCCGCGTGGCCGAGGCCTGTAAGAGCGGCCCTGCCTTTACCATCCTCTCCGGCTTCTCCTATGGCCTGCTCAGCACGCTGCCCTCCATGGCCGGCATCGGCGTGGCCGCCCTGGCCGCCTATAAGCTCTGCGAGCCGCTGGGCGGGGGATACCCCATGTTCGGCATCGCCATCGCCGCCATTGGGATGCTGTCCGTGGTGGGCATGATTATCTCCAACGACGCCTATGGCCCCATCGTCGACAACGCCCGGGGCTTGGCCGAGATGGTATCCCTGGGCGATGAGGTGCTGGAGATCACCGACAAGCTGGACGCGGCCGGCAACACCTCCAAGGCCATCACCAAGGGCTTTGCCATCGGCGCGGCCGGGCTGACCGTGATCGCGCTGCTGGGCGCCTTCCGGGAGACGGTGCTTTCCGTGGGCGGAACCGTCAGCTTTAACCTGATGGATCCCCTCGTCTTCTTCGGCGCGCTGATCGGCGCGGCCATTCCGGCGGTGTTCTCCGCTATGCTGATCCTGGGCGTCGACCGCAACTCGCAAAAGATGGTCGGGGAGATCCACCGGCAATTCTCCACCATTCCGGGGCTGAAGGAGGGGCGCGAAGGCGTCCACCCCGAATATGACCGCTGCATCGACATCGCCACCGGCGGAGCAATCCGCGAGCTCATTCCCGCCGGCCTCATGGCCATCCTGGGTACCCTTGCCGTGGGCTTTGTCGGCGGCGTCGAGGCTGTGGGCGGCTTCCTTATGGGGAACATCGTGACAGGCCTGCTCCTGGCCATGCTGATGAGCAATGCCGGCGGCCTGTGGGACAACGCCAAGAAGTACATCGAAGCCGGCCATTGCGGCGGCAAGGGCAGCGATGCCCATAAGGCCGCCGTCATCGGCGATACGGTGGGCGATCCCTTTAAGGATACGGCCGGCCCCTCCATCAACACGCAGATCACCGTAGTCTCCCTGGTGTCCTCTCTGGCGGCCGGTCTCTTCGTCGCTCTGTCGCTGCTGCGCTAGCGCCCGCTCCCGCTGCCCCCGGCCTTTGCCGGGGGCTTTTTCCTTTCCGGCGCCGCGCCGTCCGGATTTGTTGGGGAAACCGGCGAAAAATCTTTTCAGGGCTGTTCAGCCGCAGTCCGCTATGGTATACTGTTAACTAGCCGCAGCTTGTCGTATGCATTGCGGCTTATCTTGCGTAGGCCGCCATGGCTTGGCGCATTGGAAAGGATGTATCACTTTGGAACGTAAGGTTGGCACCATTTCGCGGGGCATCCGGGCCCCGATTATTCGTGAGGGCGATGATCTCCCCCAGATTGTGGTGGACGCCGTGCTCCAGGCGCAGCAGGCCGAGGGCTTTGCGCCCGGCGAGCGGGATATTATCGCCGTCACCGAGGCGGTCGTGGCCCGCGCCCAGGGGAACTATGCCACGGTGGACGACATTGCCGCCGATGTGCGGGAAAAATTCGGCGACGCTACCGTCGGCGTCATCTTCCCGATCCTGAGCCGCAACCGCTTCGCCATCTGCCTGCGGGGCATCGCCCGGGGCGCAAAGAAAATTGTGCTGATGCTCTCCTATCCCTCCGATGAGGTGGGCAATCATCTGGTCAGCCAGGATCTTCTCGATGAAAAGAGTATCGATCCCTATACCGATGTGCTGACCGAGGCGCGCTATCGCGAGCTGTTCGGCCAGCAGATCCACCCCTTTACCGGCGTGGATTACGTCAGCTATTATAAGCAGCTCATTGCCGAGGAAGGCGCCGAGGTGTCCATCCTCTTCTCCAATAACTGCCGCAGCATCCTGGATTATACCGGCAGCGTGCTGACCTGCGATATTCATACCCGCCAGCGGACCAAGCGGCTGCTGAAGGCGGCCGGCGCACAGCTGGTATACGGGCTGGATGATATCATGACCGCGCCCCGTCAGGGCGGCGGCTATAACGAGCGCTATGGCCTGCTGGGCTCCAACAAGGCTACCGAGTCCACGGTCAAGCTTTTCCCCCGGGAGACGGACCGTTTTGTGCTCGAGGTGCAGGCGCGCTTTACTCAGGCTACCGGCAAGCCGGTGGAGGTCATGGTCTATGGCGACGGCGCCTTCAAGGATCCGGTCGGCAAGATCTGGGAGCTGGCCGACCCGGTGGTATCCCCGGCCTATACGCCGGGCCTGGAGGGCACGCCCAACGAGATCAAGCTCAAGTATCTGGCGGACAACAATTTCGCCGATCTCTCCGGCGACGCTCTGAAGCAGGCCATCACCGACTATATCCGCCAAAAGGACGACAACCTGGTGGGGCAGATGGAATCGCAGGGCACCACGCCCCGCCGCCTGACCGACCTGATCGGCTCGCTCTGCGACCTGACCAGCGGCAGCGGCGATAAGGGCACGCCCATCGTCTATATCCAGAACTATTTCGATAATTACGCCAAGTAAAATCGGACGGCCCCGGAGTGCTCCGGGGCCGTTTTGTGGGGAAACGGCGGGTTCTTCCGCCTGATTCGCAGCCCGCCCGCCTTGAAGCAGGCGGCGAATTGTGGTAAGCTAGGCGAAGCATCCGTTTATTACCCGCTTAAAAGGAGATACGCATATGAAGCTCGGCATTGTGGGGCTGCCCAACGTGGGCAAGAGCACCCTTTTTAACGCCATCACCAAGGCCGGCGCCCAGGCCGCCAACTACCCCTTCTGCACCATCGAGCCCAATGTGGGCGTCGTGGCCGTGCCCGATAGCCGGCTGGACTACCTGGCAGACATGTACCATCCCCAGAAGTATACCCCTGCCACGGTGGAGTTTGTCGATATCGCCGGCCTGGTCCGGGGGGCCAGCCGGGGTGAGGGCCTGGGGAACCAGTTCCTCAGCCATATCCGCGAATGCGACGCCATCGTGCAGGTAGTGCGCTGCTTTGAGGATGATGATATTGTCCATGTAGATGGTTCTGTGGATCCGGTCCGCGACATGGAAACCATCTCGGTAGAGCTGCTGCTGGCTGATATGCAGACCGTGGAAAAACGGATCGAGCGCTCCGGCAAAGCGGCCAAGGGCGGCGATAAGCGCTACAAGGACGAGGTGGAGGCCCTGCAGGCTATCGCCAAGGGCTTGGACGAAGGCACACCGGTCCGCGCCCAGGCCCTCACCGATATGGGCCGTGAGATGGCCGAGCTGCTCTGCCTGCTGACCTATAAGCCCACCCTATACGCGGCCAACGTAGCGGAGGACGATCTCGGCCAGGATCCTTCCGCCCTGCCTTTGGTAGCCCGGGTCGTGGAGCGCACCCAGGCTGAGCATGCCCAGGTGGTGGTGGTTTCTGCCGCCATTGAGGAGGAAATCAGCTCCATGGAGCCCGAGGAGGGCAAAGCCTTCCTGCAGGAGATGGGTCTGGAGGAGTCGGGCCTGGACCGGTTGATCCGAAAGAGCTACCGTCTGCTGGGCCTGATGAGCTACCTGACCGCCGGCGAAAAGGAAGTCCGGGCTTGGACCGTACCCATCGGCACCAAGGCGCCCCAGGCCGCCGGTAAAATCCACAGCGATTTTGAGCGCGGCTTCATCCGGGCCGAGGTGGTGCCCTTCGATACCCTCAAGGAGCTGGGCTCTATGGCCGCCTGCAAGGAAAAGGGGCTGATCCGCTCCGAGGGTAAGGAGTACGTCATGCAGGACGGCGATGTGGTGCTCTTCCGCATCAACGTATAGCGCCCAATAAGCGGAATTCCCCATGCGTTCGCAGAAAGCGAACGCTTTTTTTGTCCTTCTCCTTCGGGGTATACCGCTGCCCGTATATTACCGAGTAATTGAGTCTGAATTTCTGACAATATAAAAATTATAATCATAAATATTTCATATAATCATGAGCCATGTTACAATCAGCTTAATCAAGCATAAACGGGAGCTGTATCGATCCGATGAAAAAGCGCAGAATTTCGCGGCTGATTGCCATTCTCGCCCTGTCCCTAGCCGCTTGCGCCGGTCCGGAGCCGTCCCCTCCCCCGGCGCAGGCGCCGGATATGGCCGCTCCCACCTGGAAGCAGCATACCGCTCCGGTCACCCTGACCATGACCAGCCAGATCACCGGCAATGGGGAACCTGGCCATGCGCCCCTTTGGGGTGAGGATGACATCTCCCGTCTGATGATGGACCTGACAGGCGTCAAGCTGGATATCCGGTATCAGGGAAAGGATGAGGTTGACATCCCATCCCAGATCGCCTCCGGGGAAATCACCGATCTCATCTGCGTATCCGCCGCTGAAGACGCACGGCTGTTGGAGGACGGCGGGATCTGCTATCCACTGGACGAGCTGGCTGCCCAATACTGCCCGGATTTCTGGGATGATGTCGACCCCCTGCAGCAGTTGAACAACCAGGCGGCGGACGGGCACGTCTATACCCTGCGCAGCGGTTATTTCAGCAACGCTTTCTATGCTGACCCCCGTATTCCTCTCCTTCCCCCCTGGACGCTGAATTTCAACAAGGCGCTGCTGGGCAGCCGCCCGCTGCCCACCTCCATCGAGGAGCTGGAAGCGCTGTTGGCTGCATATAAACAGCAAGTCCCACCCATGGCAATGGCCGACGTGATTTTGAACCCTATCCCCCAATGGATGGGGATTGGCTGCGGCCTATCCTGGGATCAGCAGACGCGCAGGGTATGCACGCCCTTTGCCGATCCCGGTTGGCTGGACTACATCCAGCTCATGAACCGCTGGTATCGGGAGGGCCTGTTGGCCCTCCCAGACGCCGGCGATGCGGAGCTTATCCGTCCCTATGGCTTTCCGCCTTCCTGGTTTGATGATGTTCTGCCCAAGACGCTGGTGCTGGCAGCGACACACCGGATCAACCGCGCCGGGTCTTTGTATCAAAGCACCATCACGGAGGATGATCCCTGGCCCTGGATCATGGCATCAGAGCCGCTGACCTATCAGGGGGAGAATCAGATGACCGCCTGGGATCACCAGGCTAGCTGGGCCTATGGCAATCATCTGCTGCTTTCCCCCGCCGGTCACGGGATCGACGCCGATAGCGCCCTGTTTATCGGCCGCTGCTGCCAGCAGCCGGATCGCGCGATTCTATTTATGCAGTTTCTCAAGAGCAAGCAGGGCGCTAAGCTGACCCATTGGGGTATCGAGGGGCAGCACTACATCCTAGACGAAGAAGGCCTGCCGGTCTACCAGGCGCCCTATCAGAATAATCGTCGTGTTTTGGATGAGCTCGACAGCGATTACCGGAACAGCCAGCTGCGCCAGAGCGGCCTCCAATACTGGGATTTTATGGCCAACGATACGGTATACGGCCTCCTGGCCGGTTCGCCCATTGCCTACCAAACCAATCCCACCCTGCTCGCCATCCGCACCCAGCGCATCGAAGCCGGCAAGGCCTACAAGGCCTATGCGGCAAAGAACAAATGCCCGGCGCTTCAATTCGCCCTGCCGGAGGCTGGTACCGATGAGGACGCTGCCTACCGGGCCCTCCTGGAGGCCTGGCGCCTGGGAGTGGAATCCCTGATTCTTTCCAGCCCCGATCGGGAGTCGGCCGCTAGAGGCTGGCAAGCCCTGCAACAGGAGTTGGACAATATGGGGCTGGACGCCGTGGAGGCGGCCATGACCGAGCGCTTTGCCGGGGCGCTGGAGCGTTACCACGAAGCCGGATATTTCACCGAAATTCAGCCATAGGGTAAACCATCCTGCCCCATTGGATTCACCCCGCGCAAGCTGAATATACCCACGATAGGAGGGAACCGAAGCATGAAACGAAAGCCATGGATTCTCGCGCTGGCCACCGCCCTTGTCCTTCCCTTGGCCGCATGTGCCGGCCTTGGCCCGCCGGGGAATACGGCTCCGGTAGCGGAGAGCGCAGGACAGCAAACGCAGGCCCCGGATATGGCCTCTTCCACCTGGAAACAGCACACCGAGCCCGTGACCTTGACCATGACCAGCCAAATCACCGAGGACAGTAAGCCGCCCTTTCAGCCGCCTGCCTGGGGTGAGGACGCTGTATCCAGGATGGTGATGGACCTGACCGGCGTCAAGCTGGATATCCAGCAGCAGGGCTTTCTCAATCCGCCGGACATTCAGGCGCTGGCTGCCGCCGGCAATCTCACCGACCTTGTCTGCGTCCGCCTGGATAAGGATGCACGGTTTCTGGAGGATAGCGGCCTATGCTATGACCTGAATGAGCTGGCCGAAACCTATTGCCCCGATTTCTGGGATGACGTGGATCCGCTGCAGCAGCTCAACAACCAAGCCGGCGATGGAAAAATCTACACCCTGCGCAACGGCTATTTTAACAATAGCCTATACGCTGACCCCCGCATTCCCATCGATCCGCCCTGGACGCTGAACTTTAACCAAAAACAGCTAAACGGCCGCGCCCTTCCCGCCTCCATCGAGGAGCTGGACGCGCTGCTTACAGATTCTGCGCCTGCCGGCGGCCCGGCGCCGCTGGCCATGCTGGGCCCCACGGAAAGCCCGCTGCCCAGCTGGATGGGTATTTACCGCGACCTATATTGGGATCAAACGCAGCGTAAAGTCTGCACGCCCCTTCGCCAAGAAGGCTGGTTGGACTATCTTTCCCTGCTTAGCCGGTGGTACCGCAACGGGCTGGTCGCCATGCCCACGCCGGAGGAGCTGGCCCAGGATCCATTGGGCGGCGCCGGTACCTGGGTCACGGAAACGCTATCGGGCAATCTATCCCAGACGCTGGTCTTCACCGCCACGAGGGAATACAATGCTGACGGCGGGATCTACGCCTCCACCGTCACGGAGGACGATCCCTGGCCCTGGACCCTGTTGGCCGATCCTCTGACCTATCAGGGCAAGGAACAGCTGGCCATTGCCGACAACCAGGCCACCTGGGCCTATTCGTCGCCCACCGCTTCACCGGACATCAGCGGGAGCAGCCGCCTGATCAGCGCTCTATTTATCACCAAGACCTGCGCGCAGCCAGACCGGGCCATCTATTTCATGCAGTTCCTGAAGGGGGAAGAGGGCGCTAAGCTGACCCATTGGGGCGTGGAGGGTGAGCACTACACGCGGGATGAAAATGGCCTGATCGCTTATACCGCCGCCTATCAGAACGAAAAAACCGACGGCTATGACAGCGGCGTGCCCGGCCATAGCGTTGTCCCCGATAACGGCCTGCAATATTGGACCTTTACCGGCAACGATGAGGTAGCCGGCATCCTGGACGCTTCCCCGGCCGCCTACCTCACCAATCCCACCGCCCTGGCCATGCGGGCCCAGCGCATCGAGGCCGGCCTGCGCTACAAGCAGGACCTGTCGAAAAATAAGTGCCCGGCCCTCCAGTTTGCCCTGCCCCTGGTGGACAGCAGCGATGATACCGCCTACCGCGCTGCGGTTAAGGCTTGGGATGACGCCGTATATGCCATCGTCACAGAAAGCCAGAGCGACGAAGACGTGGCGCAGCGATGGGAAGCGCTCCAGGGCGAGCTGGCCAATATGGGCCTGGACGCATTGGAGGAGGCTATGACGGCACGCTTTTCCGAGGCGCTGAAGCGTTACCACGAGGCAGGTTATTTTACCGAAATCCAGCCCTGATCCAGCGTATTGCCCCTGGATCAGGAAAAGTGAAAAGGCCGCCCGATCCCCAAAAGGAGCGGGCGGCCCTTGTTTTTCCCGGCTGCAGCGCTTACTGCTGCTGGCTGCGTTCTGCCTTGATGCGCTTTTCCTCTTCAATCAGGCCCTTGCGGGAGAGGTTTACGCGGCCCTTATCGTCGATCTCGACCACCTTCACCAGGATCTCGTCGCCGACCTTCACCTCGTCTTCCACCTTCTCTACCCGGTGGTCCGCCAGCTTGGAGATATGCACCATGCCGTCCTTGCCGGGCAGCAGCTCGACAAAGGCGCCGAAGTTCATCAGCCGTACCACCTTACCGTAGTAGATCTCGCCCACCTCAATGACCTTGACAATGGCTTCGATCATGCCGCGGGCCTTGGCGGCGGCCGCCTCGTCGTTGGTGGCGATAAATACGCGGCCGTCATCCTCAATATCAATCTTCACGCCGGTATCGGCAATAATCTTGTTGATGTTCTTGCCGCGGGGGCCCACCACCTCGCCGATCTTCTCAGGATCAATGGAGAAGGCGATGATCTTCGGCGCATAGGGCGACAGGCTCTTGCGGGGCTCGGGAATGACCTCCAGCATCTTGCCCAGGATATGGAGGCGGCCCAGGCGCGCCTGCTCCAAAGCCCGTTCCAGGATCTCCCGGTTGATGCCCTTGATCTTAATGTCCATCTGGATGGCGGTAATGCCCTCGGCGGTACCGGCCACCTTGAAATCCATATCGCCCAGGAAATCCTCCAGGCCCTGAATATCGGTCAGGATCGAGATGGTACCGGTCTTTTCGTCCTGAATGAGCCCCATGGCTACGCCGGCCACCGGCGCCTTAATCGGCACGCCGGCATCCATCAGGGCCATGGTGGAGCCGCAGACCGAGGCCTGCGAGGTGGAGCCATTGGAGGACAGTACCTCGGATACCACCCGGATGCAATAGGGGAAGCTCTCCTCATCGGGAATGACCGGCAGCAGCGCGCGCTCGGCCAGGGCGCCATGGCCTACCTCCCGGCGTCCGGGGCTGCGCAGGGGCTTCGCCTCGCCGGTGGAGAAGGGCGGCATGTTGTATTGGTGCATGTAGCGCTTGAACTCTTCGTCGGTGATATCGTCCAGCTTCTGCTGCTCGCCCACCGGACCCAACGTAGCAATGGAGAGCACCTGCGTCTGCCCGCGGGTGAAAATACCCGACCCATGAGCCCGCGGCAGCAGGCCCACCTCGCCCCATATGGGGCGGATCTCCGTCAGCTTGCGGCCGTCCGGGCGGATCCCCTCGTCCACAATGCGGCGGCGCACCGTCTCCTTGGTGATCGCGTACAGGCTGTCGTCGATATCCTTTTTCCCGTCGGGGAAGCGCTCGGCAAAATAGGCCTGCGTCTCCGCCTTCACCTGGTCCTCGCGGGCCTGGCGCTCCTTGCGGTCAAAGGTATCCATGGCCCAGCGGATTTTTTCGGTGGCATAGGCGCGTACCGCCTCATCCACGGCTTCATCCACATGGTTCATGGGATAATCGCCCTTGGGCTGGCCCACCTCGGCCACGATACCGTCGATGAAGGCCACGATCTTCTTGATCTCCTCATGGGCGTAAAGGATGGCGTCCAGCATCTCCTGCTCGGAAATCATCTGCGCGCCGGCCTCTACCATCATCACCGCATCGCGCGTGCCGGAAACCGTCAGGTTCAGCAGGCTGCGCTCGCGGTCGGCGGCGCCGGGGTTGGTAATATACCGGCCGTCCACATAGCCCACCACAACGGAGCCCGTGGGCCCCTGGAAGGGAATATCCGAGATGGAAAGGGCGATGGAAGAACCGATCATGGCATACACATCCGGCGGGATATCGGTATCCACGCTCAGCGCGGTCGCCACTACCTGCACGTCGTTACGGAAGCCCTTGGGAAAGAGCGGGCGGATCGGCCTGTCCATCAGCCGCGAGGTCAGGATCGCCTTTTCCGGGGGGCGTCCCTCGCGCTTGATAAAGCCGCCGGGGATCTTGCCCACTGAATACAGCTTGGCTTCAAAATCCACCGTTAGGGGGAAGAAGTCAATGCCGTCCCGGGGAGACTTGGAAGCGGTGGCGGTGACCAGCACGGCTGTATCGCCGCAGCGCACCAGGCAGGCGCCGTTGGCCTGTTCGGCCAGGCGTCCGGTTTCGACCGTTACTTTGCGGCCGCCCAGCTCCATTTCAAAGCACTTGTACATGGGTGAGGTTCTCCCTTCATCATCTATCTTCATTTTACATCTGCCATTGTGATAGGCCTGCGCGGGCGCACGCAGGCAATCCATGTTCATAAACAATAGAGCGGAACAACGCCCGCTCTATTGCCGCATATTTTTTTATTTCCGGATACCCAGCTCGCGGATGATGGTACGATAGCGCTCAATGTCCTTGGCCTTGAGGTAATTCAGCAGGCCGCGGCGCTTACCGATCATCTTCAGCATTCCCCGGGTGGAATGGAAATCCTTGGGATGCTCCTTCAGGTGCTGGGTCAGGTGGGCGATGCGCTCGCTGAGCAGGGCGATCTGAACCTCGGGGGAGCCGGTGTCCGTGTCGTGCAGCTTGTAGCGGGCAATGGTTTCCGATTTGCTTACTCGTTCCATGGGATATATCCTCCATTTCATAAACGCCATCAGCCCAGCAGCGACGCCGGAATGCTCGTCGGTCCGCGCCGATGGTTATTGGGCAAAAACCCATTTGATATAATACCATGCCTGTCCGGTTTTGTAAAGCATTTCTAAGGGATTTCCCGAATCCTCCAGCCCCTGAGCCCGCCGCGCCCCGCTGCCCTCCGGTAAAGCTTGACGCGAACAGGCAGGTTGTCTATAATCAAAGTGGATAAGCATAGAGGTGAGGTGGGCAAGTGGTCTATTATCCCAACCCGGAGGAAAACGGGATCCAGGCATACAGCGGTCTGACCGATGAGCAGGTTGTCGCCATCGCCCAGACGGGCGACGGCGCCGCCACCGATTATTTGATCGCCAAATACAAAAACTTTGTCCGCTCCCGCGCGCGGAGCTACTTTCTCATCGGGGCGGACAAGGAGGATATTATTCAGGAGGGGATGATCGGCCTGTATAAGGCGATCCGCGATTATCGCGCCGACAAGCTGTGTACCTTCCATGCCTTTGCCGAGCTATGCATTACCCGTCAGATCATCACAGCCATCAAAACGGCTACCCGGCAGAAGCACCTGCCCCTAAACAGCTATGTTTCCCTGAACAAGCCCCTCTATGAGGAGGAATCCGACCGCACCCTTTTGGACGTAATCACCTCTGCCCGCAGCCAGAACCCCGAGGAGCTGATGATTAACGCGGAAAACCGCACGGCCATTGAGGGTAAGATTCAGGAGCTGTTATCCGATCTGGAGCGCGAGGTGCTGGCCAGCTATCTGGATGAAAAGAGCTATCAGCAGATTGCCGACGAGCTGCAGCGCCATGTAAAGAGCATTGACAACGCGCTGCAGCGGGTCAAGCGCAAGCTGGAAAAGCATCTGTACGCAGACGACGCGATGCCGCCGCCTTCCCTTGGT